>CAJCCO010000049.1 GCA_903960915.1 uncultured beta proteobacterium | reverse complement strand
TGGATGATCCCAGGCAAGATGGTCAAGGGCATGGGCGGCGCCATGGATTTGGTGGCCGGTGTCAAAAGCGTGGTGGTGCTGATGGAGCACGTGGCGAAAAAGAAGGACGGCACCATCGACCTGAAAATTTTGCCCAATTGCACGCTGCCTTTGACCGGCGTGGGCGTGGTGGACCGCATCATCACTGACTTGGCGGTGCTGGACGTGACGCCCCATGGCCTCAAGGTGGTGGAGATGGCACCCGGGGTAACACGCGAAGAGTTGCAGTCCAAAACCGGCGTGCCACTGCACTGACACGGCGGCTGGCGGGCCATCGGGAAATCGGGCTATCGGGCTATCGGGCGTTCAACGCCCTTTCAAAGGCTTGTACAACCCAAGGCCTGGGCCTGCTCACGCATGGCCAGGCAGACTTGGTAGTGCGCAGGCTCCAGCGCCACAAAATCTTCAATGAACAGCGCTTGTCGCAAGGCCCGCAGAGCTGGGTCTTGCACGGCTTGCGTGAACACCTGCCGCATGACCGCCACGGTTGCTGCAGGGGTTTGCAGCGATGTGATCAAGGGCAGGCCGGGGTAGGCCTCGGTTTGCCCCACCACCACCAGCCCTTCGCAGGTTTGGGGTGAATACTTTTGCAAGCCGGCCCAGGTGACGCAGTCCACGCTGGCCAGGTCGGCCAGCCCCTGGCGTACCAGGTCGACCGATTGGCGATGACCGCCTGATGCCTGGCTGGCGCTGAAGAAGGCGCCGTTCACCGCCAAAGGTGCCACCAGCGCCCGCAAGCAGTTGTAGCCCGACTGCGAGTCGGTGCTGTTGTAGGCCAGCACCCGGCCTCTGAAATCTGCCAGCGTTTTGTCTTGGTCTTCCGCACGGGCCACCAACTGGCTGCGGCACAGGTAGCCCTGGGCGCCGGGCACCCCGTAGCTGAAGGTGCCCAGTACTTGCACCCGGCCGGCCAGTTCGGTGACCAGCGGAAAACCGCAGGCTTGGCTCAGCAGCAGGGCCGGGTTGTGCCAATGGGGGTGAATGCTCTCAGGCCAGGTCAGGCTGTCTGGCGCATCTATTCCTGCGGCTTGCAGGCGCTGTGCCAATGGCGCCCACCAGGCTTGCACCGCTGTGGGGTGAATGTCGTACATGGGCAAGGAGGCGAGCATGAAATTCGGAGGGCTTGGGGTGAATGACAACCGGCCAATGGCAACCGGTTAATGAAAAAATTAATGACAAAGATTAATGAAACCCGGGGTGTTCGGGGGAGTCCACCGGTTTGACCGCGTGCTTGAGTAAAAAGGCGGTGTATCCGGGCAGAACAAAGCCCTGGTTGCGCTGCGCAAAACCTGCAGCATCGGCCCGGTAGGCCGCCGGTATGCGGTACCAGGCCAGGCTGGGCAGGTCGTGGTGCACGGCGTGGTAGTTGTTGTTCAGGTAGAGCAGGCGCCAGGGTAGGCCCGCCTCGTTGATGACGGTGCGGTGCGCAGCCTCTGGCACAGGCCGGTGCTCATAAAACGAGCGCAGCATGGCCAAGCCCAAGGCCGGGTAGGCCACACCGGCCAGGTAGTGCAGGGGGTTGATACCCGCCTGTGCTTGCATCCACCACAGCATGAGCGCCAGCAAGGGCAAATGCAGCGCCCAGGTGCCCAGGTAGCGCCAGTCGCCACGCAAGAACTCTTGGAGGGTGTTTTTGGTCAGCCCGTAAATGGCCACGGCGGGCCCCAGCAGCCAGCGGCCCAGCGAGGTGCGCAAGGCCAACTGCAGCGCCTGGTGCACGCGGCTTATTTGCTGGTAGTGGGCCGGCGCCAGGTAGTTGGACTCGGGGTCCACCCCGGGTGTAGTCAACAGCTTGTCGCGGTGGTGGCTTAAGTGGCTGTCGCGGTAAATGTCAAACGGAAACCAGACGCTGACCGGCCACAAAGCCAGCAGGCGGTTGATGGCTTTGTTGCGCGTCGGGTGCCCGTGCAGCAGCTCATGCTGCAGGCTCAGGTGCCAGGCACTCAGCAGCACCAGCAAGGTCTGGCCAAGCCAGGGCGGCATTTGCCGGTACGCCAGCACCGTGGCGGCCCAACCGCCGTAAATGGTGGCAATGAGCAGCCAGGTAGGCCACTCGATGCTTTCGGGCGGCTGGTTTCTTTGGGGCTGGTTGTGAGGGCTGGAGGGGGGGAACTGGGTAGTCATGGCCTGTCAAATTAGCGCAAGATGTCACCAATACACAGGTACTTGATCTCCACGTAATCATCCATGCCGTGGTGCGAGCCTTCGCGTCCTAGGCCGGACTGCTTCACGCCGCCAAAGGGCACGTGCTCGGTGGCCAGAATGCCCACGTTGATGCCCACCATGCCGTACTCCAGCGCTTCGCTGACGCGGAAAATGCGGCCCACGTCGCGGCTGTAAAAGTAGCTGGCCAACCCAAACTCGGTGTTGTTGGCGGCGTCAATGGCCTCCTGCTCGGTTGTGAAGCGGAACACAGGCGCAAACGGGCCAAAGGTTTCTTCTTTGGCGCACAGCATGTCTGCCGAGGCGTCTGCCATCACGGTGGGTTCGAAAAACTGACCGGGCAGTTTGTGGCCCCCGGCGGTGATGCGGCCGCCTTTGGCCAAGGCGTCGGCCACATGGCGGCTGACTTTGTCTACGGCGGCGTCTTCAATCAAGGGGCCTTGCATCACGCCGTCTTCAAAGCCGTTGCCCACTTTGAGTGCTTTGACCTTGGCGGTGAACTTGCTGACGAATTCGTCATACACGCCGTCTTGCACGTAAAAGCGGTTGGCGCATACGCAGGTTTGGCCGGCGTTGCGGTATTTGCTGAGCATGGCGCCTTCTACGGCGGAGTCGATGTCGGCATCGTCAAACACCAGGAAGGGCGCGTTGCCGCCGAGTTCAAGCGAGAGCTTCTTCACGGTGGGCGCGCTTTGCGCCATCAAAATGCGGCCCACTTCGGTGGAACCGGTGAAGCTGATGTGGCGCACCACGTCGCTTTCGCACAGCACCTTGCCCACGGCGATGGAGTTGTCAGCGTCGGCCACGATCATGTTGAGTACGCCGGCCGGAATGCCTGCACGCACCGCCAGTTCGGCTGCCGCCAGGGCGGTCAGGGGGGTGAGTTCAGCGGGTTTGATAATGACGGTGCAACCCGCCGCCAGGGCTGGGGCCACCTTGCGGGTGATCATGGCCAGCGGGAAGTTCCACGGGGTGATGGCGGCGCACACGCCAATCGGCTGCTTCAAGACCAGCAGGCGGCGGTTGTTGTCAAACTGGGGCAGGGTCTCGCCGTTGACGCGCTTGGCCTCCTCGGCAAACCACTCCACAAAGCTGGCGCCATAGGCCACTTCGCCCTTGGCTTCGGCAAACGGCTTGCCCTGCTCGGCGGTCATGATGCGGCCCAAATCTTCTTGGTTGGCCATCAGCAGGTCGAACCATTTACGCAGAATGATGCTGCGCTCTTTGGCGGTTTTGCTGCGCCAGGCCGGCCAGGCCGCGTTGGCTGCGGCAATGGCGGTGTGTGCCTCGGCGGCACCCAGGTTGGCGACATCGGCCAGGTGGTGACCGTTGGACGGGTCTTGCACCTCAAAACGGCTGGCCCCTGTGACCCATTGGCCATTGATCAGCGCATCGGTCTTGAGCAGACTGGGGTCTTTGAGCAGGGAAAGGGGGGAGGTTTTCATGTCCATGGTGCGATGGGTCAGTGTGTAGGGGGTGGTTCGGAATGGCGTGGGGCAGAGCAGCTTGCGAAAACCGCAAGTGTAATGACTCGCTGACCCGTTAACCGGTGCAGGGGCTCCCAGCGCAGGCCGGGCGCCCCTCACGCAGGGGTTAAGCCGTTTGAACCGCTGCCAAGCTGGCCTGGATGATGGCCAGGCCTTCATCCACCACCGCGTTGCTGGCGGTCAGCGGCACCAGAATGCGGATCACGTTGCCGTAGGTGCCGCAGGACAGCAGGATCAGGCCGCGCTTGCCCGCCTCAAGGCACAGGCGCTTGGTCAGGTCGGCATCGGGCTGGTGAATATCGCCGTTTTTGCAAAGCTCGACGGCCACCATGGCGCCCAGGCCGCGCACTTCGGCCATGCAGGGGTTGTGGGCGGCCATGGCCTGGAGTTGAGACACCAGGCGCTGGCCCAACTCGCGGCTGCGTGCCAGCAGGTTTTCTTGCTCAAAAACATCCAGCACGGCCAAGGCGGCGGCGCAGGCCAGGGGGCTGCCGGCATAGGTGCCGCCTAGACCGCCCGCAGCCGGTGCGTCCATCACCTCGGCACGCCCCACCACCGCAGAAATGGGATAACCCCCGGCCATGGACTTGGCCATGGTGATCATGTCGGGGGCCACGCCGCTTTGCTCAATGGCAAACCAGGTGCCGGTGCGGCCAGCCCCGGTTTGAATTTCATCGGCAATCAGCAGAATGCCGTGCTGGTCGCACAAGGCGCGCAGGCGTTGCAGAAAATCAAAAGGGGCCACGTTGAAGCCGCCTTCGCCTTGGACCGGCTCCACGATGATGGCCGCCACCCGGCTGGCTTCTACATCGTTCTTGAAAATGGATTCGATGGAGGCGATGGAATCGTCCACGCTCACGCCGTGCAGCGCATTGGGAAACTGGGCATGAAAAATTTCAGCCGGGAACGGGCCAAAACCGGTTTTGTAGGGCGCCACTTTGCCCGTCAGGCCCAGCGTGAGCAGGGTGCGGCCGTGGTAGCCGCTGGTAAAGGCAATCACCGCCGAGCGCTTGGTGTGGGCGCGGGCAATCTTGATAGCGTTTTCAACGGCTTCGGCGCCGGTGGTCAAAAACAGGGTTTTCTTGGCAAAGTCACCGGGCGCCTTGGCATTGATGCGCTCAGCCAACTCAACATAAGGCTCATAAGCCAGCACCTGAAAGCAGGTGTGGGTGTAGAGGTCAATTTGCGCCTTGACCGCGGCCACCACGGCAGGGTGGCAATGCCCGGTGTTGAGCACGGCAATGCCGCCGGCAAAGTCGACGTAACGCTTGCCTTCGACGTCCCAGACTTCGGCGTTTTCGCCCCGGGCGATGAAAATTTCATGGCTCTGGCCCACGCCGCGTGGAATGGCAGCTTGGCGACGGGCCATCAGGGCGGCATTTTTGAGTTGGGGTTCGCGGTGCATAGGACTCCAGTGTGCGGTGGGGTGTTGAACAGGTATTTGTAAACTTGGGCCAGTTTAGAGACTTGTTCTAGCGCAGACCAAGTACACGCACCCGGTTTCACAAGGGGTACTGTGTAGCTGTCTGGGCCAGTACAGATCAACCCCCTGGAAGGTGCGCATGTTCACGATTGACCCTCAGAGTTCGACCCCGCTGGTTTTGCAGATCGTGGATGGCTTTCGCAAGCTGATTCAGGACGGTTCGCTGCGTGCGGGCTCCAAAGCCCCCTCCATTCGACAACTCGCCCATGCCCATGGCGTGAGCGTGTTCACCGTGGTGGACGCGTATGACCGCTTGGTGGCGCAGGGTTTTCTGGCGTCCCGGCCTCATTCGGGCTTTTTCGTCAAGCACCGCCCCAAGTCGGAGGCAGAGCCCGGGGTGTCGGGCCACGGGCCGCATTTCAGCTTTGACTCCATGTGGTACCTGCGCAGCATTTTTGAGAATCGGGCGCTGCGCATGAAGCCGGGCTGTGGCTGGCTGCCCGGGGACTGGCTGTTTGAAGACGGGGTGCGCCGCAGTTTGCGCAGCCTGGCGAACGATTCGGTGGACCTGGGCGGCTACGGTGAACCCAAAGGCTATTTGCCGTTGCGCCAACTGGTGCGCGATGTGCTGGCCGAGCAGGAAATAGCGGTCACCTCCGAGCAGGTGCTGCTGACGCAGGGCTCCAGCCAGGCCATGGACCTGGCGGCCCGTCGCCTGGTGCGCCCGGGCGATGCGGTGCTGGTCGATTCACCGGGCTATCCCAATCTGTTGTTCTCGCTGCGTTTTTTGGGCGCCCGGTTGTTGGGCGTGCCCAGAACCCCGGCCGGCTACGACCTGGACGCGCTGGAGCAGCTGGTGATTGCGCACCAGCCCAAGGTGTTTTTTACCCAACCCCGGCTGCAAAGCCCAACCGGCTCGGTGGCGCAGCTGGCGCACCTGCACCGCGTCATGCAACTGGCCGACAAGTACGATTTTTTGGTGGTGGAAAACGACATCTACGCCGACCTGGACCCCGAACCGCGTCCCTCGCTGGCCAGCCTGGACCAGTTGAACCGGGTGATCTACATCAGCAGTTTTTCCAAGACCATTTCCCCCAACATCCGCGTGGGTTACCTGGCGGCCAGCCCGGATTTGCTCGAAGACCTGGCCCAGCTCAAGATGATCTCCGGCCTGACCTCCTCGGAGTTCAGCGAGCGTCTGGCCTATGGCGCCTTGATGGACGGGCGCTGGCGCAAACACCTCAAAGTGCTGCGTGAACGCCTGGCCAAGGCCCATGCCATCGCAGCCGCCCAGTTGCTCAAGGTGGGGTTTGAGCTATTTGCCGAGCCCAAGGCCGGTATTTTTCTGTGGGCGCGGCATCCGAACATGGCCAATTCAGGCGAGTTGGCCTACAAGGCCACCGAGCAGGACATTTTGCTGGGGCCCGGCCATTTGTTTGGCCCGGAGATGCAGCCCAGCCCCTGGATGCGGTTCAATGTGGCCTTCTGTGAAGAACCCGCCATCTTTGACTACCTGCGCGCGCAGTGCCCGCCTTTGGCGTGACTTGCTAGCACCTGGCAGGGCCTTTGGATGCCTTAAAATCCAACGCTTCGCCGGGTGGGCATCTTTCCCCCGGCCTGTGAACCCTTCAACACCCCCTTCGCCATGACTTCAACTGCTGCTCCCGTTTCCGTTGCCGATATCCGCAAGATATTTCTCGACTTCTTCGAGTCCAAAGGCCACACCACGGTAGCGTCGAGCCCGCTGGTACCGGGCAACGACCCCACGCTGATGTTCACCAACTCCGGCATGGTGCAGTTCAAGGACGTGTTTCTGGGTAGCGACAAGCGCTCCTACGTGCGCGCCGCTTCGGTGCAAGCCTGCCTGCGCGCTGGTGGCAAGCACAACGACCTGGAAAACGTGGGCTACACCGCGCGCCACCACACCTTTTTCGAGATGCTGGGCAACTGGAGCTTTGGCGATTACTTCAAGCGCGATTCGCTCAAGTGGGGCTGGGAGCTGCTGACGCAGGTTTACAAACTGCCGCCCGAGAAGCTGCTGGTGACGGTCTACATTGACGACCAGGAGGCCTACGACATCTGGCACCAAGAAATTGGACTGCCGGCTGACCGCATTGTGCGCATTGGCGACAACAAGGGCAAAAAATACGCCTCCGACAACTTCTGGATGATGGCCGACACCGGCCCGTGCGGTCCCTGTTCGGAGATTTTTTACGACCACGGCGACCACATTCCTGGCGGCCCCCCCGGTAGCCCGGGTGAAGACGGCGACCGCTTCATTGAAATCTGGAACCACGTGTTCATGCAGTTCGACATGCAGCCTGACGGCAGCCTGGTCAAACTGCCCGCTCCGTGCGTGGACACCGGCATGGGGCTGGAGCGCCTGGCGGCTATTTTGCAGCACGTGCACAGCAACTACGAGATTGACATTTTTGACGCGCTCATCAAGGCCGCTGCGCGCGAAACCGGCTGCACCGACCTGAAAAACAACTCGCTCAGGGTGATTGCCGACCACATTCGCGCCACTGCCTTTTTGGTCAGCGATGGCGTGACGCCGTCCAACGAAGGCCGCGGCTACGTGCAGCGGCGCATTGTGCGCCGCGCCATTCGCCACGGTTACAAGCTGGGCAAAGGCACGCCGTTCTTCCACAAAATGGTGCCCGACCTGGTGGCGCTGATGGGTGCGGCCTACCCCAAACTGGCGGCCGACCAGCAACGCATCACCGAGGTGCTCAAGGCCGAAGAAGAGCGCTTCTTCGAGACCCTGGCCAATGGCATGCAAATTCTGGATGCCGCGTTGGACGGTGGCGTTCAGGTGCTACCCGGTGAAGTGGCCTTCAAGCTGCACGACACCTTTGGTTTCCCGCTGGATCTCTCTGCTGACGTGTGCCGGGAGCGTGGCCTGAGTGTGGACGACGCTGGCTTTCACGCCGCCATGGAAAAACAAAAAGCCCAGGGCCGCGCCGCTGGCAAGTTCAAGCAAGACCGCGCGCTGGAGTACAGCGGCGAGGGCAACGACTTTGTCGGCTACGAGCGCCTGGACGCCCAGAGCCGCGTGCTGGGCCTGTATGCAGACGGCGTGGCTGTCAGCAGCCTGAGCGCCGGCCAAGCCGGTGTGGTGGTGCTCGACACCACCCCGTTCTACAGCGAAAGCGGTGGCCAGGTGGGCGACCAGGGTGTGCTGCTCGGCGCCGGCGCCAGTTTTGCGGTGGCCGATACCCAAAAGATCAAGGCCGATGTGTTTGGCCACCATGGCGTACTGAGCACTGGCACCCTGAAGGTGGGCGACGCCGTCGCGGCCCAGGTGGACACCGCCAGGCGCGCGGCCACCATGCGCAACCACAGCGTGACCCACTTGATGCACCATGCGCTGCACCAGGTACTGGGCGGCCATGTCATGCAAAAGGGCAGCTTGGTGACGCCCGAGCGCACCCGCTTTGACTTCTCGCACAACGCCCCGGTGACCGAGGCACAGATCGTTGAAATCGAGCAACTGGTGAATGCCGAGATTCTGAGCAACGCGGCCACCCAAGCGCGTTTGATGGGTATTGAGGAGGCCAAGCAAACGGGCGCCATGATGCTGTTTGGCGAGAAATACGGCGAGATCGTGCGCGTGCTGGACATTGGCAGCACCACCGAACTGTGCGGCGGCACCCACGTGCAGCGCACCGGCGACATTGGCCTGTTCAAGGTCGTGGCCGAGAGCGGCGTGGCCTCTGGCGTGCGCCGAATTGAAGCGGTGACCGGCGACAACGCGCTGGCCTATATGCAGCACCTGGAACACACGGTGGAGCAAGTGGCCCATGCGCTCAAAGCCCCGGTGGCCGAGGTGACCGAGCGCGTCGGCCAGGTGCTGGACCACGTGAAGGCGCTGGAAAAAGAAATTGCCGCGCTCAAAGGCAAGCTGGCCTCGGCCGCAGGTGACGAGCTGCTGACGCAGGCAGTCGAGATCAAGGGCATCAAGTTGTTGGTGGCCCGCCTGGAAGCCGCCGACACCAAAACCCTGCGCGACACCATGGACAAGCTCAAGGACAAATTGAAGTCTGCCGTGATCGTGCTGGGCGCTGTGGACGGCGACAAAGTACAGATTGCTGCGGGCGTAACGCCCGACTGTATGGGCCAGGTCAAGGCCGGCGAGTTGGTCAACTTCATTGCCGCCCAGGTGGGTGGCAAAGGCGGCGGCAAACCCGACATGGCCATGGCCGGCGGCACCGAGCCTGCCAAGCTTGACGCGGCCCTGGCCAGCGTGCAAGCCTGGGTCACTGGCAAACTTTGAAGCGTCACTGCCAGGCCGCCCTGGCCATGGCCCTGCTGGCCGCGTGTCTCACCTCCGCCTGGTCTCAAGGGTACGAGGCGCTGCCCTGGCCGGCTAAAAAAGCGGTGCCGGCGCTGGTGGCCGCCGACCTCGATGGCCAGGTTTGGCGCCTCGCCGACCTGCGCGGCCAAGTGGTACTCATCAACTTCTGGGCCTCTTGGTGCGAACCGTGCCGCGCTGAAATGCCCTCGCTGCAGGGTTTGACGTCCACCTATGCCCCGCAGCGGCTGGTGGTGCTGGCGGTCAATTTCAAGGAGTCACCCGCTGTGGCGCTGCGTTTTGCCCAGCGCGAAAATTTGCGCTTGCCGGTGTTGCCCGACCCGCAAGGGCAGTTGGCGCGCCAGTGGGGCGTGACGGTGTTTCCCAGCACGGTGCTGGTAGGCGCCGATGGCCGGGTGCACCGCGTGGTGCGCGGCGGCCTGGACTGGAGCACGCCAGAGGCGGCTCGCTTGCTGGCCCCTATCGTGCAGCGATAATCGCGCCGCAGCACCGGGCGCGTCCCGGTCTGCCCGTGCCAGTTTCGGCGTACCTTGACCTACGCCGACTGCGCCTGTTTTCTCACTATTCCGGAGTTCTCTTTATGACCACCGCTCGCCCCTTGGGCCGCCGCATTTTTCTTCAACAAACAACCGCCGCTGCCGCAGCTTGCGCCGTGCCCGCGTTGTCTTTCGCCCAAACCCCCGTGGAGCGCCAGTTCAACCCGCAGCCAGGCAACTGGCGCACCTTTGAGGTCACCACCCGGGTTGACCTGGTCAAGCCACAGGGCGCAACCCGCGTTTGGTTGCCCATACCTTCGGTCAACACCGACTGGCAAAAGTCGCAGGACAGCAGCTTTACCAGCAACGGCAAGACCGAGCTGGTGAAAGACGCCAAACAAGGCTTTCACCTGCTGTACGCCGAGTTTGCCGGCACTGAAGCGCAGCCTTTTGTTGAACTCACCAGCCGCATTCAAACGCAAAACCGCGCCGTCAACTGGACGCAAAAGTCCACCCCGACAGAAGACGCCGCCACGCTCAAGGCCTGGACCCAGCCGACCCAACTGTTGCCCACGGACGGCATTGTGCGCAGCACTGCACAAGCGGCCATCAAGGGCGCCAGCACCGAGGCTGACAAAGCGCAAAAGCTGTTTGACTGGATCGTGGCCAACACCTTCCGCGAACCCAAGGTGCGCGGCTGTGGTGAAGGCGATATCAAGACCATGCTGGAAACCGGCAACCTGAGCGGCAAGTGCGCTGACTTGAACGCCCTGTTTGTGGGCCTGTGCCGCGCCGTCGGCCTGCCGGCACGCGATGTGTATGGCTTGCGCGTGGCGCCCTCAGCCTTTGGCTACAAGGAGCTGGGCGGCAATTCGGCCAGCCTCAAGGGCGCGCAACATTGCCGGGCCGAGGTGTACCTGTCTGGCCAGGGCTGGGTGGCGATGGACCCGGCCGACGTCACCAAAGTGATGCGTCAGGAAACGCCCGATTGGATCAAGAGCCCGCAGCACGCCGTGGTGGCGCCGGTCAACAAGGCCTTGTTTGGCAGCTGGGAAGGCAACTGGATGGGCTACAACACCGCGCACGATCTGGTGTTGCCCAAAAGCCAGGGTGCCAAACTGGGATTTTTTATGTACCCGGTGGCAGAAAACGCCAGCGGCCGTCTGGACTCTTACGCGCCAGATGACTTCAAGTACCAGATCAGCGCCAAGGAAATCAAGGCCTGATTTATAGATCGGCACCCAGCGGTGGCCAGAGCAGGTTCCGCTGGCTTTCAAAGCACTGCGGCGCACCGCTCACGGGGTCGGTGAACCGGAGTTGGCGAGCCAGCAGCTGCAAGGGCAGGGCGTAGTTCACCTCGCCCTCGGGCGTGAGCACCGGGTACAGACCGTCACCGGCAATGGGCACGCCCAGCGCCGCCATGTGCACCCGCAATTGGTGGCGCTGGCCGGACACGGGGGTGAGCTGGTAGCGGGCCTGCTCGCCTTGTCGCTCCATCAGTGCAATGTGCGTGGTGGCGTTGACCGGGCCACTGACCTCGTGCTGCAGCATGAAGTGCCCAGCCTCCTCAATACGACTTTGGCGCGTGAGCGGCAGCGCCAGCTCGGCGCGCCAGGGCGCAATGGCTTCATAGGTTTTGTGCACCAAGCGCTCGCGAAACAGGGCGCTGTAGGCATTGCGCGTGGCCGGTTGAATAGAAAACAGCACCAGCCCGGCGGTGTCGCGGTCCAGTCGGTGAAGTGGCACCAGGTCGTCCAGCCCCAATTGGCGTTTCAGACGCACCAGCAAGGTTTCCTGCAGGTAGCGCCCCGAGGGCATGACCGGTAAAAAGTGCGGTTTGTCCACCACCAGCAGGTGCTCGTTTTGAAACAAGACCTGGGCTTCAAACGGAATGCGCGGTTCTTGCGCCACGGCGCGGTAGTAGTACACGCGCAAGCCGGCTTGGTAAGGGCGTTGGGCTGTGATGGGCAGGCCGTGTTCATCAATCACCTCGCCCAAGGCCACGCGCTGCTGCCAGGTGGCGGCGCCAATGGCGGCAAAGCGTTCCATTAAAAATGCCAGCACGCTGGGCCAGGTGCCTGGGGGCAGCACCACCTGGCTGGGACCTACGCCGTGCAGTGCCGCAGGTTTGAAGGCGCTTGGTGTTGGTGTAGGTTTGGGCGTGGGCGGGTTCAACCCGGTCTGGCGCCGGTTAGACGCGTTCAAACACCAGGTCCCACACGCCGTGGCCGAGTTTGATGCCCCGGTTTTCAAACTTGGTCAGCGGGCGGTAATGCGGCTTGGGGGCGTAACCACTCAGTTCCGGGTGGGTTTGTGCTGCCGGGTTGCGCAGGAGCGGCTCGGCGCTGAGCACCTCCAGAATTTGCTCGGCGTAGGGTTGCCAGTCGGTGGCGCAGTGCAGGTAGCCGCCGGGCTTCAGGCGCGCGGCCAGTTTGGCAATCAAACCGGGCTGAATCAGGCGGCGCTTGTTGTGTTTTTTCTTATGCCAGGGATCTGGGAAAAAAATGTGCACACCGTCCAGGCTGCTTGGCGCCAGCATGTGGTCGATGACCTCCACGGCGTCGTGCGCGACGATGCGGATGTTGTGCAGGTCTTGCTCGCCTATGCGCTTGAGCAGGGCGCCCACGCCGGGCTCATGAACTTCACAGCAGAGGAAGTTTTTCTCCGGCATCAAGCCCGCAATATGGGCGGTGGCCTCGCCCATGCCAAAGCCGATTTCCAGAATGGTGGGGCGGGCGCTTGTGGTCGCGGTGGCGCCTGGCGCTGAAAAACAGGTGGCGTAATCGAGCAGGCTGGCTTGGTAGGGTTGCAGAAACTTGGGCCCCAGGTCTTCAAACGCCTTGGCCTGCCCGGTGGTGGTGCGGCCGGCGCGGCGCACAAAACTTTTAATGGCCTTGGGGTAGGCCACGTCGTCGGGTGCTGCATGGCTGGGACGGATGCGGCGCGTCTTGGCGGGTTCAGATGTGCCGTGCTCAGCAGCGCTGGTACTGGCGCTGGGGCTGGGCGAAGTCAACTCGGCGGCAGGCGATGAGGCAAGCGAAGTGGAAGGGGAAGGGGGTGCAGGTTTTGTATCGTTCACGGGACCGGATTGTAAAGAGCCCGCCATTGCAGCACCCAGGCTGCCAGCGCGCTGCCCATGTGCCCGCTGTGTGGCTGCAGGCCCAGACAACGGGCAGCGGCGTTGAGGGCGGCCAGGGGCTCACGGGTGTCCAAGGCCTTCGCGCCGCTTTGTTTGGACAGCTTTTCGCCCTGCGCATTTCGCACCAGGGGGGTGTGCAGGTAATAAGGCGTGGGCAGGCCCAGTGCGCCTTGCAGCACGATTTGACGCGCGGTGTTGTCGGCCAGGTCTTCCCCGCGCACCACATGGCTGATGCCCTGAGCGGCGTCGTCCACCACCACAGCCAATTGGTAGCTAAAGCAACCATCGGCGCGCTTGAGCACAAAGTCGCCCACTTCCTCACCCACGTCTTGCTGCTGTGCGCCCAAGCGCCGATCTTGCCAGTGCACCGTGCATGCCTCGGAACTTGCCTCAGTACCGGCCTCGGTGCGCAACCGCCAGGCGAGGCTGGCGCCGGTGTGACCGGCGTTGCGGCAGGTGCCGGGGTAGACGAGTTCGCCGTGCCGGTGGCGTTGCTGGCCCAGGGCTGCCAGCGCAGTGGCAATGGCTTTGCGCGAGCAAAGGCAGGCGTAGGCCTGGTGCTGCTCAATCAGTTGCACGAGCGCTTGTTGGTACAGGGCGCTGCGCTGTGATTGCCAGACCGGTGGCGCATCAGGCTGCAGGCCACAGGCGTGCAGTTGTTGCAGGATGAGGTGGTCGGCGCCCGGCACACCGCGTGGCGTGTCCACGTCTTCAATGCGCACTAGCCAGTGGCCGCCGTGCGCTTGGGCATCGAGCCAACTGGCCAGGGCCGCCACCAGCGAGCCGGCGTGCAGCGGCCCGGTAGGCGAGGGCGCAAAGCGGCCGATGTAAGGGATGCCCCCCTGCCCCATGGGTTCAGAGGGCGGCCAGTGCCAGTTCCAGACCCGAGATAAAGGCGTTTTCCACCCGGTGTCCCAGGCACCAGTCGCCGCACACGCCCAGGCCTTTTTTGGCGTCCCACAGGTGGGTTTTGCCCAGTGGCGTGAGGGTTTGCGCGTACATCCAGCGCTGGGTGTCCACGTGCGACGGTTCGGCGCGGATGCCGGTGACCTCAGAAAACGCCTTGATCAGCTTGGCCTGCACGCGGGGGGCGTCATCGTTCAGGTGCTCTTGCGACCAGGCCGCGCTGGCCTGTACGGTCCAGCGCTCAATGGCCTGGCGCCCGGGTTTGCTGGACTCGCGTGCCAGCCAAGCAATGCGGTGGTGGGTGCTGCGGGCGGCGTTCCACTGCGGCCCCAGGCTGGACATGCCGGGCTGCATGGCTTGTGGAAAGGCCAGCATCAGCGTCCAGCAGGGCGCCACTTTGACCTGGCTGATCTGTTTCACCCAGGCCGTTGCCTGGGCAGACGCATGCAGCAAAGCCTGCGCCTGCGCCGCCGGTATGGCCAGCAAGACGCCATCAAAGCCGGAAAACACATGCTGGGCACCGTCCGGGCTTTCGGTGTGCAGTTGCCATTGGTGGCGGTGCAGGGCGTCGCGTTCCATGCGCGTGACTTTGGTTTCGCGCTCGACCATGTCTTGTTGAGCCAGCGGGTGCGCCCAGTGCTGCACCAGCGCGTTCATACCGGGCGAGGGCACCCAGTGGGACTCGCGCGCGGGCAGGCCCGCAGCGGTAACACGACCAAGCTCGTCCAGCACACGCACGGTGTTGGCGCTCCAGGGGCGGCAAATTTGGGTGGCATTTTGCAGGGCCAGCGCGAAGCGCGGGTCGCGCACGGTGAAATACTGAGCGCCGTGGTCAAAGCTGCCAAAGGCGCTTTGCCGGGTTGCCATGCGCCCGCCCAGGCCGGCACTTTTTTCGAACACGGTGACCCGGTGACCCGCTTGCAGCAGGGTGCGCGCGCAGGCCGTACCCGCCATGCCAGCGCCTATGACCGCGAAATGTTTGGATGGGCTTGTGCTCATGAAAGGTGCTCCATTTGTTGTTGTAGGTCTGTGCACTTTACACGCCCCGGTGGCGTTCGAGTAAAGCGAGGCGTGTGGTGGGGCTTTCGAGTTGCTGCAGCCACCAGGCCAGAGCGCGTCCCGGGCCGGCCTTGGGCGTGCTGCGCCAGGCGTAATTGATGCGCACCACGCGCTGGACGCGCTCCATTTTCTTCACCACCAGTTGCCCGGCCTCGATGTAAACACGGGCCATGCACTCGGGCACAAAGCCGCTGCCCATGCCGCGCAGCTGCGCCTCCAGCTTGGCCTGCATATTGGCCACGGTGAAAACGTCTTGCCCGCCCAAAAGCCCGATGGTCATGCCGTTGCCGCGGGAGATGGTGTCGGCCACCGCCACGGCCCGGTACTGGCGCACCAGTTCGTCCTTCAGCGGCTCGGGCGCAGCGGCCAGTGGGTGGTGCGGCGCCACGGCGTAGACAAAGCGCACATCGCCCAGGGCTTTGCTGTGGATGCCGGCGTGGTTGACCACATCGGCAACCCCCAGGGCCAGGTCTGCCTGGCCCGAGGTCAACGCTTCAAGCGTGCCGGACAAGGTTTCATCGCGCAGCTTGATGCGTGTGGGCGGTTGCTGGGCCAAAAAGCTCTCGCACAGTTCCATGACGATGGTTTTAGAGATGATGCTGTCCACTGCAATCGTGAACTGCGGCTCCCACCCAGTGGACACGCGCTTGACCCGGTTGGCCACAGCGTCAATTTCTTCCAGCAAACGTGCGGCTTCCTTGAGCAGCTCGGCCCCGGCCTCGGTCAGACGGGCCTGGCGCGAGCTGCGGTCGTACAGCAGCACATCCAGCGCGTCCTCAATCTGGCGCACCCGGTAGGTCAGGGCGCTGGGCACCACGCCCAGTGAACGCGCTGCGGCGGCAAAGCTGCCGGTGGCCGCAATGACTTGCAACATGGCCAGCGCATCGGGGGTCAGCACATCGCGGGGTGAGGGCACGGCAGGCTCCTTTAGTTTCAAAATAATTGAATGATGCCATCAAACGACCTGCAAGCCTTGAACCGGTTCCGCGCCTAAAGTACACCCCTACCCAGGAGAACTGCCATGTTGACTGTCCGCAAATCGAATGCACGAGGCTACGCCGACCACGGCTGGCTCAAGTCGTTCCACAGCTTTTCGTTTGCCGGTTACTTTGACCCCTTGCACATGGGCTGGGGCAATTTGCGCGTGATCAACGAAGACCGCATTGCGCCAGGCACCGGCTTTGGCACGCACGGCCACCGCGACATGGAAATCATCAGCTACGTGATGTCGGGCGAGCTGGCGCACAAGGACACCATGGGCAACGTGCGCGGTATTCCGCCGGGCGACGTGCAGCGCATGAGCGCCGGCAGCGGCGTGCAGCACAGCGAGTTCAACCACGCGCCCCAACAAACCACCCATTTCCTGCAGATCTGGATTGAGCCCAATGTGCAGGGCATTGCCCCCAGCTACGAGCAAAAAACCTTTGTCGAGGCTGAAAAGAGCGGTGTGTTGCGCCTGGTGGCCTCGCCTGATGCGGCGCAGGGCTCGGTGCTGATTCATGCAGATGCGCGCTTGTACGCCGGGCTGATGGATGGCGCCCAAAGCGTGCAACTCGCAACCGACCCAAAACGCAAGCTCTATGTGCACCTGATTCGCGGTGCTTTACAAGTCAATGGCACACCGCTTGAAGGCGGCGATGCGGCTTTGCTGGAAGGCGAGAGCCAACTGGTGCTGGACCACGCCCAGGACGTTGAAGTGCTGGTGTTTGACCTCGCGCCCTGAATTTAATTTTTTTCACCGGGCTTGCATGGCAAGCCCTCCCTTTTCGCCAACCTTTAACTCACTCAAGGAATAAAAAATGTCAAAAGTAGCCGTGGTTTACCACTCTGGATATGGTCATACCCAGCGCGTCGCCCAGTTTGTGGCTGACGGTGCCAAAGCCCAGCTCATCGCCATCGATGCGGATGGCAACATAACAGAGGCAGACTGGGAAGCCCTGGACGCCGCAGACGCCATCGTCTTTGGCTCACCCACTTACATGGGCATGGCTTCCTGGCAGTTCAAAAAATTTGCTGATGCGTCCTCCAAGCGCTGGTTCACCGGTGGCTGGAAAGACAAAGTCGCTGGTGGTTTCACCATCTCGGCCAGCCCCAGCGGCGACAAACTCTCCACCCTCCAGTACTTCATCACCCTGGCCATGCAGCAAGGCATGATTTGGGTGGGACAACCCGCCATGAACGACGGCACCACCAACCGCATTGGCTCCAATTCGGGCGTGATGGCGCAAGTGGGTCCTACCAGCCCCGCAGAAGACATTCCCCAGGGCGATTTGGACACAGCCAAGGCCTACGGCGAGCGCGTGGCAGCCATGGCGGCTAAATTGCACGCTTAAGGGCATAAAAAACCCCGCCTCGGCGTCAGCTGGGGCGGGTTTTTTTTGGTCGAAGTAAAAGTAAGCGTGGCGATCAAGTGCCGCTGGTCAACGGGCTCACGTGCAGGTCCGAGCTGAGCGCCCGCCGTTCATCAAACACAAAGCAGCCGCCGGTGTAATGCGCGCCGCCCACTTCTTCAAAGTATTTGAGAATGCCGCCCTCCAGCTGGTACACATGCTCGAGCCCGCTTTCGCGCATGAAAATGGCGGCTTTCTCGCAGCGGATGCCGCCGGTACAAAAGCTCACCACGGTTTTGCCTTGCAGGCTGGCCTGGTGGTCAAGCACGGCTTGCGGGAATTCAGAAAACTTGGTCAGCCGCCAGTCGATGGCGCCTACAAAGGTGCCGTTGTCCACTTCAAAGTCATTGCGGGTGTCCAGCGTCACAACGGGGCGCCCGGCGTCGTCCACTCCGGCGTCCAGCCAGCGCTTGACGGTGTGCGCATCCACCGCCGGGGCGCGGCCTGAGGCGGGTTGAATGGCCGGGTGGTTCATGCGAATGATCTCGCCCTTGACCTTGACCAGCATTTTCTTGAACGGCTGCGCCTCAGACCAGCTTTCCTTGGGCGCCAGGTCGGCAAAGCGGGCGTCTTCTTTGAGCTGGCTGACAAAGTGGTTGATGGCCTCTGGCGGACCCGCCAGAAACAGGTTGATGCCCTCGGTCGCCAGCAAAATGGTGCCCTTGATCTGCAGGGCTACCGCTCGCTCCCGCAATAGATCGCGTAGATCTCGAAGATCGGCGGCATCTTCCAGGGTGACAAATTTGTAGGCGGAGATATTGAGGGTGTTGAGCGGTGTATTCACAGCCATCATTTTAGAAGATGCGCATTTTGCGCCTGTCAAGCGGAGTTGCGACAGCCCGGCGGGCACCTGCACTTCTTACAATAGAGGCTATGTTTGTTCACCTGCGCCTTCACACTGAATTCTCCGTCGTTGACGGCACCAACCGCATAGACGAGGTTGTTAAGTCGACCGCCGCTGATGCCCAACCCGCGCTGGCCATCACCGATTTAAGCAATCTCTTCGGGGCTATCAAGTTTTACAAGGAAGCGCGCAAACGGGGCGTCAAACCCGTGATTGGCGCTGAAATCTGGCTCGAAGGGCTGGGCCTGGACGAAACCAACCTGTCGCGCATGGTGCTGCTGGTGCAAAACCAGCAGGGTTATTTGAACCTGTCGGAGCTGCTGGCGCGGGCCTGGACACAGAACGCCGGCAAGGCGCAAGCCAGCGTCAAGTGGGCCTGGCTGGCGGAGTTGAACGAGGGTTTGATTGCCCTGTCTGGCGCCCAGGCCGGGCCGGTAGGGCAGGCCCTGATCCAGGGCGACGAAAAGCGTGCCCTCGATGCGGCCCTGCAACTTGGGGGCATCTTTGTGCACCGTTTTTACCTGGAGCTGCAGCGCGCCGGCCGGCCAGACGACGACGCCCATGTGACGGCGGCGGTGCAACTGGCGGCCCGCATGGGTTTGCCGGTGGTGGCCACGCACCCGGTGCAGTTCAACGGCCCCGATGATTACGAGGCGCATGAAGCCCGCGTCTGCATTGCCGAAGGCGAAATCCTGGGCAACCAGCGCCGTGTGCGCAAGTTCACACGCGAGCAATATTTCAAGTCGTCAGCGCAAATGCAGGCGCTGTTTGCCGATGTGCCCTCGGCCTTGGCCAATACGCTGGAAATTGCCAGGCGCTGCAACCTGACCTTGATTCTGGGCAAGCCCCAGTTGCCCGACTTTCCCACGCCCGAAGTCAACGGCCAAAAACTGTCACCCGACGAGTATTTTCGTCACGCCTCGCACGAAGGCCTGACGCAGCGCATGGCCCATCTGTACCCCGATGCCGTTCAGCGCGAGAAGGAAATGCCGCGCTACGTGGAGCGGCTGGAGTTTGAGATCAACACCATTTTGAAGATGGGTTTCCCCGGCTATTTCTTGATCGTGGGCGACTTCATCAACTGGGCCAAGAACAACGGCTGCCCGGTGGGGCCAGGCCGCGGTTCTGGTGCCGGCTCGCTGGTGGCCTATGCGCTGAAGATTACCGACCTCGACCCCTTGCAGTACAACCTGCTGTTTGAGCGCTTTTTGAACCCCGAGCGGGTCTCCATGCCCGACTTCGATATTGACTTTTGCCAGGGCAATCGCGACCGCGTGATTGACTACGTCAAACTCAAGTACGGCAAGGAGGCAGTCAGCCAGATTGTGACCTTTGGCACCATGGCCGCCCGCGCTGCGGTGCGCGATGTGGGCCGCGTGCTTGACATGAGTTACACCTTTTGCGACGGCATCAGCAAACTCATCCCCAACAAACCCGGCGTGTCGGTCAGCCTGCAATTGCCGCCTGCGGACCGCAAGAAAGACGACAAGACCGTCTACGCCACCGACGAGCCCATTCTGGCCGAGCGCGAAGCGAAAGAAGAAGACGTTAAAACCCTGTTGGAGCTGGCGCGCAAGTTGGAGGGCATGACCCGCAACGTCGGCATGCACGCCGGCGGCGTGCTGATTGCCCCGGGCAAGCTGACCGACTTTTGCCCGCTCTACCAGCAACCTGGCAGTGACTCGGCGGTGAGCCAGTACGACAAGAACGACGTAGAGGCCATTGGCCTGGTGAAGTTCGACTTCTTGGGGCTGGCCACACTGACCATTCTGGAAATTGCGCGCACCCTCATCATGAAGCGCCACAAGGGTCAGGAAGACTTTGCCTTTGAAAACCTGCCGCTGGACGACGCACGCGTTTACAAGCTGTTCTCGGACGGCAAAACCGAGGCCGTGTTCCAGTTTGAAAGCCGGGGCATGCAAGGCATGCTGAAGGACGCCAAGCCCACCCGCCTGGAAGACCTGATTGCCCTGAACGCCTTGTACCGGCCCGGCCCCATGGACCTGATTCCGAGCTTTGTGGCGCGCAAACATGGGCGCGAGGTGGTGGAGTACCCGCACCCGCTGGTGGCCAATATGCTGAGCGAAACCTACGGCATCATGGTCTACCAGGAGCAGGTGATGCAGACGGCGCAGATTCTGGGCGGCTACTCGCTCGGAGGCGCCGACATGCTGCGTCGCGCCATGGGTAAAAAAGACGCTGACGAGATGGCCAAGCACCGCCAGATCTTCCGCGACGGTGCCGCCAAGAACAGCATCAACGAGGCCAAGGCCGACGAGATATTCGACTTGATGGAGAAGTTTGCGGGCTACGGCTTCAACAAGTCGCACGCAGCCGCTTATTCGCTGCTGGCCTACCACACGGCCTGGCTCAAGGTGCATTACACCGCCGAGTTTTTCTGCGCCAACATGACGGTGGAGATGGACGACACCGACAAGCTCAAGGTCTTGTACGAGGATGCGCTCAGGATGGGCCTGAGCTTTGAGCCGCCCGATGTGAACCGCGGCGTAAGCCGCTTCGAGCCGATCTCCGACAAGATGATTCGCTACGGCCTGTCGGCCATCAAAGGCACGGGCCAGCAAGCGATTGAAGCGATTGTGGCGGCGCGTGAAGGACGCGGGGTGGGGCCTTCGGGCGACATCAGCGGCCCGTTCAAAAGCCTGTTCGATTTTTGCGTGCGCGTGGACCGTGCCCGCATCAACAAGCGCACCGTGGAGGCCTTGATCAAGGCCGGCGCCTTTGACAACATCCAGCTCAACCGTGCGGCTTTGCTGGCCTCGGTGGACCGGGCGTTTGACTTTGGCGCAGCCGCTCTGGCCAACGCCAATCAGGGCGGCCTGTTTGACATGGGGGGCGATGACGACCACGGCTCCAGCACCCAGGAACCTGATCTGGTGGATGCCCTGCCCTGGGGTGTGAAAGAGCGCCTGACGCATGAGAAAACGGCGGTGGGCTTTTACCTGTCAGGCCATTTGTTTGACGAGGTGGCCCTCGAGGTGCGCCGCTTTGCCAAGCGCCAGATTGAAGATTTGATAGACACCCGCGAGCCCCAACTGCTGGCCGGCATCATCACAGATTTCAGGGTCATCAACGGCCAGCGCGGCAAGCTGGCGCTGTTCAAGCTCGATGACAAGTCCGGCATGATTGAAGCGCGCGCCGACGAGGCCATGATCAACGCCCACCGCAACCTGCTCAAGGACGATGAGTTGGTGATCGTCATGGGCAAGCAACAGCCTGACCGCTTTTCGGGCGGCATGCAATTGACCGTGACCCAGATCTGGGACCTGGAGCAGGCGCGCTGCCGTTTTGGCAAGTACCTGCGGGTGGATGTGAACCTGGCCACCGGCGGCAAAACGCCTGATGTGGCGCGCATGCTCAGAGAGTTTCCGCCGGTGCGCGAAATGTCGGAACACGGGGAGTTGCTGCGCGGCCTGGCCGTGCGGTTGGCGGTGGCCTGCCAGGACGACAGCGGCGCCGCCACGGCGGACATCGTGCTGGACGAGAGCGCCAAATTTTTCCCGACCCAAGCCGCGCTAGCCGCCTGGCGCGTGCAGGCTGACCAGGGCAAGGCCAGCATTATTTACGACTGAAGAGGGGCTCTTTTAGGGCCTGCTTCAGTCCTTGGGTTTGAAGCTGATGGTCAAGCTGCTGGGCACGCGGCCATCGATGTCGCGGGGCAGGGATTCGGTTTTGTCGATAGCCTTCAACACGGCCTCGTCCCAAGCCTTGATGCCGCTGGTTTTCACCAGCTTGCGGCCAATGATGGTGCCGTCAGGCAAGGTGCGCACCTCAATTTCGGCCGCTGGGTTGCTGTTCAATTCTTCAGTGAACACGATGTTGGGCTTGATGCGCGCCACAATCTTGCCGCCATAGCTGGCCGATGGCCCCGAGGATTTGAGTGCGGTGCCACTGGACGTGGCGCTGCCGGTGGCTGCGGCCAGTCCCAAGGCGCGTTTGATGTTGTCCTGCCGTTGCGCCTCCAGGGCCTTGGCTGCCTGGGCTTCTTTCTTGGCCTCAAGGTCTTGGCGCTTTTTCTCGTCGGCCAGTTTGCGCGCTTTCTCTTGCGCGATCTTCTTCTTGTCGAGTTCTTTTTCAAGCGCTTTGTCAGCGCGTTGTTTGGCTTCTAACTTGTCTTGTTTAAGTGCTTCAAGCTTGCGTTTTTTTTCATCGAGCTTCTGCTTCTTCAGCGCAATGTCGGCCACGGGCTGTTCAGGCTCAGGGGCGGGCTTGGCTGGCACGGGCTCAGGTGCGGGCGCCACAGGCTCAGGGGGCGGGGCGGCCTCTGGGGGCGGCGCCGCCTCTTGGGGCAGGGCCGACCACAGCTCGGCTGCGGCGGTGGTGATGACGGCTTCGCGCTTCCAGCTCATGCCCAAACTCAGGCCCACCAACAGCACGGCATGGGCCAGCAAGGCCAGGCCCAGCGAGCGCCACAAGCCGGGGTCGGGCGGTGGCAGCAACTCCAGTCGGTCAGGCGCAGTCTGCATGCGGGTTGTCAGCTGTTCAATTGCACGGACAAGCCCACGCGCTTGACGCCAGCGCGTTGCAGGGTGTCCATGACCTTGACCACGCTTTCATATTTGATGTTCTTGTCAGCGCTGATGACCACGGCGGAGTCGCTGAAGCCGGTCTGCGCCTTGGTCACTTCAGCGGCCAGGTCTTTGAGGCCCACGGCCACGGTTTTGTCCTGCCATTTCAGTTTCAGCGCCTCGTCCTTGCCCAGAATGACCTGAATCACTTGGTCGGGCTGCTTGGCGGCCTTGCCGACGCTGGGCAGGTCAATGACGCTAGGGGTGATGAGCGGCGCGGTCACCATGAACACGATGAGCAGCACCAGCATCACATCGATGAAGGGCACCATGTTGATTTCATTGATGGTGCGCCGTCCGCGCCCTCGGGTGACTAAGGATGCCATGGTGTCTGCCTTTCAGCGGCCCGAGGCCGATTGGGCGCCCAGGTTGCGCTGCAAGATGTTGGTGAATTCTTCCATGAAGGTTTCCAGTCGGATGGCCACGCGGTCAATGTCGCGGGCGAAGCGGTTGTAGGCCACCACGGCCGGAATGGCCGCAAACAGGGCAATGGCGGTGGCTACCAGCGCTTCGGCAATGCCGGGGGCCACGGTGGCCAGCGTGACTTGCTGCAAGGAGGCGAGGCCGTTGAAGGCGTGCATGATGCCCCATACGGTGCCAAACAGGCCGACGTAGGGCGACACCGAACCGACCGAGGCGAGAAACGACAAATTGGATTCCACCACGTCCATCTCACGTTGAAAGCTCGCGCGCATGGCGCGGCGGGCGCCGTCCATCAGGGTGCCGGGGTCGGTGATGCGTTTCTCTCGCAGTTTTTGGTATTCCCGCATGCCGCTGGCAAAAATGCGCTCCATCGGGCCCGACACGCGTGCATTTTGGGTAGCCGCAGAAAACAGGTCGTTCAGGCTGACGCCTGACCAGAACTCGCGCTCAAAGGTATCGTTCTGGGCTTTGACTTTATTCAGTGCAAAGAGTTTGCGAAATATGGCGGCCCAACTGGACACCGAAATGACAACCAGCAGCGTGATGACCAGTTGCACCACCAGGCTGGCGTGGAGTATCAGTTGAACAATAGACAGGTCTTGATTCATTTCAGGAGTTCCAGAATAAGAGAGGGAATTCTTGCCGGCTTCAGACTGCTGGAATTGACCCAGCCGACGCGGATAGTACCTTCACACAGCAGGGTCTGGCCAGCCGGGGTGACCAACTTGGCTTCTTGCTGCAGCGTGAGTGTGGCGCGGCCAATGTCTTGCGGCGTGACGCTGACCAGCAGTTGGTCGTCCAGCCGGGCTGGCTGGTGGTAGCGCAGCGTGGTGTCGCTCACCACAAACATGCCGTCATGGGTGTCGCGCAGCAGGCTTTGTTGCAGGCCTAGCGCGCGCAGCCACTCGGTGCGGGCGCGCTCAAAAAACTTCAGGTAATTGGCGTAAAACACAATGCCGCCGGCATCGGTGTCTTCCCAGTAAATACGCACTGGCCAGGTGAACGGGGCCGCGGTTGGCGTCGTTGAGGGCAGGGCTGCGCTCATGCCAGCAGGGCCTGCAAACGCGCTATGGCGGTTTGCAGTTGCGCCATGGAGTTTGCGGTAGAAAAGCGGATGAAATTCGCCGTGTCGGCCGTGCCAAAGTCGCGCCCGGGGGTGACCGCCACATGGGCGCGTTGCAGCACTTCAAAGGCGAGCGCCCAACTGTCCTTGACCTGTAACTTCTGGCAGGCCTCACGGCAGTCGGCCCAGGCATAGAAAGCGCCATCGGGCATGACCGGCACCTGCAGGCCGAGCGCTTGAAGGGCGGGGATGAAGTAATCACGCCGGGCCTTGAATTCGGTGCGCCGGCGCTCGTACTCCGCCAGGCTGGCTTGCTCAAAACAGGCCAGCGCAGCGTGCTGTGCCAACGTGCTGGGGCAGATAAAGAGGTTTTGCGCCAGCCGCTCCATCACCGGCACCAGCTTTTCGGGCACCACCAGCCAGCCCAGTCGCCAACCCGTCATATTGAAATATTTGCTGAAGCTGTTGATGCTGATGATCTGGTCGTCTATGGCCAGCGCCGTTTGGCCGAACTGTTCGTCAAAGCTCAGGCCCAGGTAAATCTCATCGACCAGGGTAATGCCGCCGCGCTGGCTGACGGTCTGGTGGATGCGGCGCAATTCGTCAGGATGAATGGAGGTGCCGGTGGGGTTGGAGGGCGAGGCCAGCAGGACCCCGCGGGTTGTGTCGCCCCAACGGTCGGCCACTTTGTCGGCACTTAACTGAAAGCGCTCTGCCGCGGTGGTGGCAATGAGTACTGGCCTGCCGTCGGCGGCGCTGACGAACTGGCGGTTGCAAGGGTAGCTGGGGTCGGGCATCAGCACTTCATCGCCGGCCTCAATCAGGGCCAGGCAAGCCAGTTGCAGGGCGGCCGAGGCGCCTGCGGTAACCACAATGCGGCTGGCGGGCACGGCCACGCCAAAACGCTGGGTGTACCAATCACTGATGCGCTCTCGCAAGGCGGGCAGACCGGTGGCTGCGGTGTACTGGGTGCGGCCGTCCCGTATGGCGCGGGCGGCGGCTTCCTGGACCAGGGGCGGGGCGGTGAAGTCGGGCTCGCCAATGTTCAAAAAAACCATGGGCGAGTCGGTCTGGGCCACTTGCTGCGCCAGGGCGCTGGCAGCCTTGGCCACTTCCATCACATAGAAGGGTTCTATGCGCTGAGCTCGCCCGGATATTTTCATCCCCGGTCAGCCTCGACTTCGGCGGCACGCAGGCTCTGTGCCAGGCCGTTGAGAACGGCGTTGACGTACTTGTGGCCGTCAGTGCCGCCAAACTCCTTGGCCAGCTCAATGCACTCATTGAGCACCACGCGCCAGGGCACGTCCAAGCAGTATTTGAGTTCGTAGGCGCCAATCCACATCACGCCATGTTCTACGGGTGAGATTTCTTCCAGGCGGCGGTCCAAGAGCGGCACGATCAGGGCGTCCAGGGCCATGGCCTGGTCGGTGCAGCCGTGCAGCAAGGCATCAAAGTGCACGCTGTCTGATTTGGAGAAGCCTGCCAGGTCACGGGTGAACACATCAATGTCGGCAACGGCATTTTTGCCCACCAATTTTTGATACAGCGCTTGCAGCGCGAATTCACGGGCGCGCGAACGGCTCGATTTGCTGCCGGCCTTGCGGGCGCCCGTGCCAGTCAGCCCGGTGCGCGATTGCCGGGGAGGCCGGCTGCCGCTGGGTTTGGCTTGCAGATCAGTCATTCAATTTCTTTCAGCAGATTGGCCATTTCAACGGCGACACGGGCGGCGTCGCGCCCTTTGTCCACTTGTCTGGCCACCGCTTGGTCCAGGTTTTCTGTGGTGAGAATGGCATTGGCAATGGGCACCTGAAAGTCCAGCGAAACGCGGCTCACACCAGCGCCGGATTCATTGGCAACCAGCTCGAAGTGGTAGGTCTCGCCGCGAATGATGCAGCCCAAGGCCACCAGGGCGTCGTATTTTTGCTGGTCGGCCATGACCATCAGGGCGACAGGCACCTCCAGTGCGCCGGGCACCAGCACCAGGTCGATGTTTTTTTGCTGCACGCCCAGCGCCAGCAGCTCGGCAGTGCAGGCGTTTGCCAAAGCATTGGTAATGGGGGCGTTGAAGCGGGCCTGCACAATGCCAATGCGCAGTTTCTTGCCGTTGAGTCGTGGGTCGCTGGCGTTGAGCGCGCCTTGGTCTGCACCGATCATGTGGAAGCTTTTTCTTGAGTTGAGTTGGTGACGTAGCCCATGGTTTCCAGCCCGTAACCGGTCATGCTGGGCATGCGCCGGGGGTTGCCCATGAGGTTCATTTTGTGGACACCGCATTCGCGCAAAATTTGCGCGCCAATGCCGTAGGTGCGCAAGTCCATGCGGCCACGCTCGGGGCCGTGGCTGGCGCGGGCGGTACCGTCAATTTGCGCCAGCAATTGTTCAGCGCTCTCGCCGCAGTTGAGCAAGACCAGCACGCCTTTGCCTTCACTGGCGATGCGCGCCATGCTGGCGTCCAGGCTCCAGGAGTGCATGGTGCGACCCACTTCGAGGGCGTCTAGCACCGACAAAGGCTCGTGTACGCGCGCCAGCACGGTGTCTGCCGGCTCCCACGCGCCCTTGACCAAGGCGAGGTGCACGCTGTGGTTGGTTTTGTCTTTGAAGGCATTGAGGGTGAAGGGGCCGTAGGCCGTTTCAATAGGGCGCGAAGCCACTTTGGTCACCAGGGTTTCAACCCGGCTGCGGTACTCAATAAGGTCTGCAATGGTGCCAATTTTCAAGCCGTGCTCGGCAGCAAAAATCTGCAAGTCGGGCAGGCGCGCCATGGTGCCGTCGTCCTTCATGATTTCGCAGATGACCGAGGCTGGTGTGCAACCGGCCATGGCGGCCAGGTCGCAACCGGCTTCGGTGTGGCCAGCGCGCATCAGCACACCGCCGGCTACGGCTTGCAGCGGGAAGATGTGGCCGGGTTGAACCAGGTCTTCTACCTTGGCGTTTTTAGCAACGGCGGCTTCAACGGTGCGAGAACGGTCAGCCGCCGAGATGCCGGTGGTTACGCCTTCAGCGGCTTCGATGGAGACGGTGAAGGCGGTGCCTTTTTTATCACCATTGCGCAAGGCCATGGGGGGCAGTTGCAGCAGCTCGCAGCGCTCACGGGTGAGGGTCAGGCAAATCAGCCCGCGCCCAAAACGGGCCATAAAGTTGATGGCCTCAGGGGTGACGTGGTCGGCAGCCAGCACCAGGTCACCTTCGTTTTCACGGTCTTCTTCGTCTACCAGAATTACCATGCGTCCGGCACGCATGTCGGCCACGATGTCTTTAACGGGAGAGATGGCCACAGGGCTGGGGGCGTTCATTCAGTGAGCTTTCAGTTTAGGTAATGGAGAGAGGCAGCGCGCTTCAAGCAGCACTTGGCGGGCTAGACGGGGTAGACGGAGTTGACGGAGTTGGGGCGCCGAGCATGCGCTCGACATAGCGCGCAATCAGGTCGATTTCGAGGTTGACGCGGCTGCCAGCAGCCAGCGCGCCCAGGGCGGTGTTCTCAATGGTGTGGGGTATCAGGTTGATGCTGATCTCGCAGCCTTGCGCCTGGTCCTGGATGCGGTTGACCGTCAGGCTGGCGCCGTTGACGGTGATGGAGCCTTTGTAGGCCAGGTACTTGGCCAGGGCCATCGGGGCCAACACGCGCAGCTCCCAGCTTTCACCCACTTGTTGAAAATACGTGACCTGGCCCACGCCATCGACATGGCCGGACACGATATGGCCGCCCAGGCGGTCATGGGCGCGCAAGGCTTTTTCAAGGTTGATGGGACCCAGCGCGGTCAGACCGGCGGTTTTGTCGAGCGATTCGGCCGACACATCGACGGTAAATTGCTGCTTGGGCAGGTCCAGGGTGGTGGCGGTCATGCAAGCGCCATTGAGCGCAATGCTGTCGCCCAGGCCCACATCGTCCAGGTAATGCGGCGGACAGGCGATGGTCAGGCGCTTGCCATGGGTTGAAGAGCTGCCTAGGGCATGGACTGCGGCGATGCGCCCCACGCCGGTGATGATTCCGGTAAACATGGGCGTATTTTCGCAGGGAAATGCCCACTTGCTGCCCGGGGGGCGAAAACTATTGGCTTAAAACAGGTCTCTGCCTTGCACCCGGGCCAGGATACGCAGGTCTGGCCCGAGCATTTGGGTGGACTTGAACTCGAGTGCGACGGCTTGGGACAGCGCGGTCAGTGGGCCAAAGCTGGCCATGTCGGCGCCCTGACCCAGCAACTTGGGCGCCAGGTAGATCAGAAATTCATCCACCAAGCCTGCCCGGATGAGCGAGCCATTGAGCTTGTGACCAGCCTCTACATGGACTTCGTTGATTTCTCGGGCGGCCAGGTCTTGCAGCATGGCTGCTAAATCTACCTTGTGCCGCGCGTCCGCTTGCGTCTCGGGCTTGTAGATCACCTGGGCACCTTGGGCTTGCAGGGCGGCTTGCTTGGCCTCGTCGGGTACGGCGGCATACATCGTCAAGGCCCGACCCGGCATAAAAAGCTGGGCATTCAGGGGCGTTTCCAGCCGACTGTCGACCACCACCAGTTGGGGTTGTCCGGGGGTGGTGGCCAGTCGCACGTCCAGCCGCGGGTCGTCAGAGGTCACAGTGCCAATGCCGGTCAACACGGCGCAGGCCTGGGCACGCCAGGCATGGCCGTCGGCGCGCGCTGCTGACGAGGTGATCCACTGGCTGGCGCCGTTAGGAAGGGCTGTTTTTCCGTCCAGCGATGCCGCCACTTTCATCCGTACCCAGGGTGTTTTTCGCACCATGCGGCTGAAAAACCCGAGGTTCAGTTCACGCGATTCGGCCGCGCCGGGTCCAACCACCACTTCAATCCCTGCGGCACGCAAGCGGGCGAAGCCTTGGCCTGCCACCTGGGGGTTGGGGTCTTCCAGGCTGGCCACCACCTGCTTCACGCCAGCAGTTACCAACGCATCACAGCATGGGCCCGTGCGGCCCTGGTGCACGCACGGCTCCAGCGTGACATAGGCGGTGGCGCCTTGCGTTGGGTGGCCTTTGGCCAGCGCATCGCGCAAGGCCATGACCTCGGCGTGGGCATGACCCGTGGCCTGGGTATGCCCTTCACCGATCAACTCGCCCTGGGCGGATACCAGCACGCAGCCGACCGCCGGGTTGGGCGGGCACAACAAGCGTGCCTGGCGGGCCAAAGCCAGGCTGCGGTCCATCCATGAGGTGTCGTTCATGAGCACTGTCGTTTCTTTGCGCGTAAAAAGTAATAGCCTGTGATTATTAACGCTAGCCATGTAGCCCTGCCAACTTAGCGCTGCCAACACTGGTTGATGGCTTGTGCGTCCACCGCAGCCGTTGCCGACCGGTAGCCCAAGTGGTTCAGTGTGAGGCTGCCGCAAGTCGAGTCTGTCCAGCCCCATGGCGTGGCGGTTAATGTAAAGCTGTTGTTGTCAGGGGCGGTGAGGGTGATTTGGTAGGTGGGGCTCAGGCTGCCATCGGGCGAGGTGGGGAGCGGTAAGCTGGGCGCCACGTCACTGGCACGAAATGAAAAATTTTCTGCATAGTGGCGCGCCATGAATTGGGCGTTGCTGAGTAATACAACGCGCGCTTCACTGCGCCAACCACGCTGCACATAGTCTCTGTAGGACGGTAAGGCGAGGCGGATCAATAGGCCGACGATCAAAATAGCCATAGAGAGCTCGAGGAGCGAGTAGCCCCTGACTGCTTTCTTAATCATGGGCTAAACCCCAAGAGGGTTGCAAAGGGCTGGTCATTGGAGTTGTCGCCATACTTTTTTCTGTGAACCTGGATCTTGGTAAAGATCGCATTTGTTTTGATCAAGATTGCAGCTCAGATCTTTGAAGTAATAGGATTGAACGATGACTTCAGCTTGGTTGGAGCCGCCGGTGGCGCGCGCCGTTATGCGGTAGTGATAGCGGGTTCGGATGGGGCTGGTATTGGCAACCACAGCTGAAGCAATATTTTCAATGACGTACTGTGGCTTCACCAAATTGCCATAATTTTTCTCCGCTGTGCGCGCACATAAAGCCCAGCTGAATCTCTCCGTGAGCTGGTAGAGAACATGTGAGTCGCCATTCACCAACAGGCACTGGGCGCCTACGGGCAAAGTGAATGTGGTCAGCCAAAAGCTTGAATAGCTGCCTAGGGTGTGCATGGCGGCGTAAATGCCCAATTGATTCGATGACGTTCCGCCTTGGTTGATACGCACAACGGCCTCGGCGGCGGCACTTTCTGCAGCTTCAAAGGCTAACAAGCGGTCACGTTCGTTGGCCGCGATACGCTCTGCTGTCATCACTGATCGCATGCCCGTGGCGGCAAGCAAGCCCAGCGCCAGCATGAACACCAGGACAAAAATGACTATAAAACCCTCAGACTTCAAGCGTTGTTTCATGCGGGTCATTTCCAGTGTTTTGATGCATGGCTCGGCTATCTAGCTGTCTCAAGGCGTGCTGTTAGAAACAGTTGATGCACATGACCCGGCGTAGGGCAAGCCTGATCGATTGCGCAGCATGACCGTGGTGCTGTAGGCCCGGCGCAAGCGTTTGTCCGCCACGGGTGGGGTGTAACTACCGCCCAGCCACGCAATTGTTTTGCCGCCGCTGGTCAGCAGATCGTCTTCACTCACCATGATCAGGCCGATGCGAATACTGATGATGCGCGACCAATCTTTCACCTCGGCTGCATTGCTTTTGTACTGGTCGGTGAAGTAGGTGGGCAATCCATCGCCATTGCCAATCCCTTCGCCAGTTCCCGTCCCGCAAGGGTTACTGAGCGACGTTCGGTTCTCTGTGTTTTCCCCGTATTGAAAAGTCATGGCTTCCACGTTGGTGACGACCTCGGATACGCTGGCACTGTTCACGGCGCCATGAAATGTTCGTATGTAAAGGCTGGGGTGGGTTTGCCCCTTTTTGGTGGCCAGAAAAAACCAATCGCTTGTCAGAGGGGACAGCATGGTGCCTTGGTTGTACGGGTTGGATAAATTGATATTCTTCCCATTGACGTCTGTGGTGCCGATTGCATAAAACCCCTGGGAAGAACTTGATCCGCTGGCCAAAAACTCCCCGCGAAAAACCTCACTGGCCGTGCAATTGGCAATCAAGAAAAAACTCGCGCCTTTTTCTGCCCAATTGAAGTCATCGGTTTCGAGCATGAGATAGGCCGAAGAAGTGTCTGCAAGATAACCCTCGGCACCGATTGCAACGCTGTCGCTGGAAACGCCTCTTAAAAAGAGCATGGCCGAGCTGGTGCTTGCCTTGTAGCTTGCGCTTTGAATGAGTTGCAGGGCGGCACTGTTGTTCGCAGAAAAGCCGTAGAGGGCGGTGTGCGGGGCGTAAATGTCCAGCAGTTCAGGGAAAGCGTTGTTTGAGTAGAAGGGGTTGAGCTTTTGAATCTCAGCAGTCGATGCTGCACTTTGAAGCTGCTTCACGCCAGGCGTTGCTCCAGCGCATCCAGAAAACCCAGCCATGCGCGTTTGACGGCTGATGGTTTCCAGCGCCACAGTGGCGTCTTCGGTCATGCGAATCATCTGGTTGGCGTAGTTAAAACTGGATTTGGCCTGGATATAAACCAGTGAAAGTGCACCCAGCATGAATAAACCTATCGTCATAGCAACCATCAACTCGATCAGACTCAATCCAAGGTGCATCGCCCTTGGCCGAGCCTTACGACCAGGCCCAGCCCTGTGCTTGCAGCGGCTTGGGTTGGCGCCTGTTGTGGACTGCATGGCGTGCGCTATTGAAGCCTGATCCACAACGCGATGCTGCGTTTTCTGGCGTCCGGGTCGCTGCTGTTGTTGCAATGGGTGGCCTCCAGGGTGCTCAGCGTTCCCAGGCAATTGGTGAACCGAACGGTGACGGTGGCTTCAGAGGAGGCGCCGTTAAATTCAATCTTGCCGTCGCCCTCAGGCAAGCGTCGCAGGCTGTCCAGCCAAAATTTGAGGTCTGAAGCACGGGGCTCCGTGCCCGTCAAGGTGCTGTCGCCGTAGGCGGTGCTGTAGCTGCTGACATTGGCGGTGGCGGTGGCCCGCATGGCTTCAGCCATGCCATGTGCAGACTGGGCGGCCCGCGATGACACATCAGTGGCTGTTGCATGGTGAATGGCAGCAACCATCAAGCGACCCATGCCCAAGAGACCCACGGCCATGATGGCCAATGAAACCAGAACTTCGATCAGGGAAAAGCCCAGTTGGCCTTTGCGGCTGTATGGAGGAGCGGATTGCATGCGGTGGCCTCAGGCGCAGCAACTGGCATGGCTACAGGTGGCGCTGGCAACGGTTGTGCTTCGCACGCGACCGGACTTGGCGATGACGGTACAGCGCCAGGTCGCGTTGTAGGGACCGAACGCGAAGGTGCTGTAGCCGCTGTAAATTTGTCCTGAACCTTGAAAAATAATGCGGTTGGCATTGTTGCTGGTGACCACCTGCACCTGGCTATCCACCGCATTGGTTTTTAAAACAAGCAGGGATTGGTCAGCGGGTGGCACATTGCCGTTGCCATTGTCCGTGGTGTCAAAAAATACTGAAACACCGCTTGCCCAGTTGGCGCTGGTGCCTGTCAAGGCGTTGGCCACAACCGTGACGCGCGAATGGGCCCCGCGTTTAATGGCTTCAAAACGGGCTAAGGCCAGCGCGTTTTGAAATTCTGCCTGCGTTGCTTGTACCCGGTTGCCCTGCAATAAATCATAGAAAGAGGGCAGCGCCACTTTCGCAAAAATAGCAAGCACCATAAGAACCACCATCAGTTCAATGAAGGTGAAACCGTGTGCGTTGTCCAGGCTGTTTTGAGTGCCCATGTGCGTATTTCCTCCCGACTGAATTGTAAAAAGCTGTTAGCTTTTAATCAATCGTTTTGAAATAGGCAATTTTTTGGTTTTCGGTCCGCAGGGCTACGGACTTGGATGGCGCGACCCTGGAAGAGACGCGTTCAGCGGCGAACTTCGTCCACCAGGGTCTTGAATTCGTCGATGTCTTCAAAGCTGCGGTACACGCTGGCAAAGCGCACGTAGGCTACTTTGTCGAGCTTTTTGAGTTCACGCATCACCAGTTCACCCAGTCGGGCGGAGGGCAGTTCACGCATGCCCAGCGCGAGCAATTTTTCTTCAATGCGTTCAATCGCGCTGTCGACCTGCTCGGTGCTGACCGGGCGTTTGCGCAGGGCCAGGTTCATGGAGGCCAGCAGTTTGCTGCGCTCGTACTCAATACGCCGACCATCTTTTTTGACAATGGCCGGGTAAGTGACGTCAGGGCGTTCGTAGGTGGTGAATCGTTTTTCGCAGGACGCACATTGGCGCCTGCGGCGAATGGAGTCCCCGTCTTCAGAAATCCGCGTTTCCACCACTTGGGTGTCGGCGTGACTGCAAAACGGGCACTTCATGACACGCCGATTACTTGTAAACCGGGAAGCGGGCGGTCAAGGCATTAACCCGTACGCGAACGGACTCAATGTTGGCAGCATCGCGTGGGTTGTCCAGCACATCAGCAATCATGTTGGCGGTGAGGCGGGCCTCTTCGTCCTTGAAGCCACGGGTGGTCATGGCGGGTGTGCCAATGCGCACTCCGCTGGTGACCATCGGTTTTTCAGGGTCGTTGGGGATGGCGTTCTTGTTGATCGTCATGTGGGCTGCGCCCAGCACGCTTTCAGCTTCCTTGCCCGTGATGTTTTTGGAGCGCAGATCGACCAGCATGACGTGGCTTTGGGTGCCGCCGCTGACGATGCGCAGGCCGCGTTGCGTCAATGTTTCAGCCACGATGTGGGCGTTGGTGATCACCTGCTGTTGGTACACCTTGAATTCGGGCATCAGGGCTTCCTTGAATGCCACGGCTTTGGCTGCAATCACGTGCATGAGCGGTCCGCCTTGCAGGCCGGGGAAGATGGCGCTGTTGATGGCTTTTTCGAACTCGCTCTTCATCAAAATGATGCCGCCACGGGGGCCGCGCAGGCTTTTGTGGGTGGTGGAGGTCACCACGTCAGCGTGTGGCACGGGGTTGGGGTAGAGGCCTGCAGCGATCAAGCCCGCGTAGTGGGCCATGTCGACCAGGAACAAGGCGCCTACGTCTTTGGCTACTTTGGCAAAGCGGGCAAAGTCAATGTGAAGGCTGTAAGCCGAGGCACCGGCAATGATGAGCTTGGGTTTGGATTCATGGGCTTTGCGCTCCATGGCGTCGTAATCGATCTCTTCTTTGGCGTTCAGACCGTAGCTCACCACGTTGAACCACTTGCCACTCATATTGAGGGGCATGCCGTGGGTGAGGTGACCGCCTTCAGCCAGGCTCATGCCCATGATGGTGTCGCCAGGCTTCAAGAAAGCCAGAAACACGGCTTCGTTGGCCGATGCACCGCAATGCGGTTGCACATTGGCGGCGTCAGCGCCAAAAATTTGTTTGACGCGGTCGATGGCCAGTTGCTCGGCAACGTCAACATACTCGCAGCCACCGTAGTAGCGCTTGCCGGGGTAGCCTTCGGCGTATTTGTTGGTGAGCTGAGTGCCTTGCGCGGCCATGACGGCGGGCGAGGCGTAGTTTTCGCTGGCAATCAGCTCAATGTGGTGCTCTTGACGGGCGTTTTCAGACTGAATGGCTGCCCACAGTTCGGGGTCAGTTTGCTCAATGAGGATATTTCGGTTGTACATGGTGGTCTCTTCAAGACAGTGGGCCTGAGGGTCATGTGAAATGAAACCAGGTTGCCCAGGCGAACGGCTAATACACAGAACCTCACGCAGGCCCTACGGTACGCTTCCCCGCAGTATTCCCGCGTCAGCGTTTCAATTCCGGGGTGGTTTTGAGCGCCTATCGCCAGTTGCGTACCAAATGAGTTTAACTGACCCCAAGGGGCTTCCCAGGCGGGTAATCACGGGGTCAACAGTGACGCAATTTTCTCTGGGAAAGTCTCTTTATTGACACTGTTTATCTGTGGCTGCGTTACCAGGGCTGTCATGGAAACCGAGCGGCCTTTGGCGACTTCTTGCAAGCGCGCATATTCAGCAATCACTTTTTCCACATAACCGCCGTCTTCATCCGTATTGGCGGCGCCCACGTAATAACGCAGACCGCCTTCGGTTGAACCGGCGCGCGCAATGCACTCCTGAAGCACCTTGACGCCCACTTTCAGGTTGGTCAGGGGGTCAAAAGCGGCCAGTTTGCCGCCAAAGCTTTCATATTTGTCGCTGTGTACCTGCGTCATGACCTGCATCAGTCCTTGCGCACCCACGGGGCTTTGCGCAAAAGGGTTGAAACCAGACTCAATCGCCATCACGGCCAGAATCAGTGTCGGGTCCAACTTGGCATGGATGCCAATTTCATAGGCTTGGGCGACCAATGCGCTCAGCGGCTCGGGCGCCACACGGTATTTTTTGCTGAGCCAAAACGCCACTGCAGCTTGCTGTTTGGGTAAATCTTGAGGGTTGCTGGCGGTAGCACGGTCAATGGCATCAATTTCGGTGTCAGAGCCATACAGGGCGATCTGACGGGTTTGCAGCCAACTGATCAGTTTCACCTCACCCGCTTCACGCCATTCGGGCCGTGCGGTCAAGGTGAATACGGCAAACATCACAGCCAGCCCGAGTATGGCAAAACTGTTGTGGGTAATTTCAAAGAAGCCCTGGGCAATGTCGGTTGCGAATGTTCGCAGGCCCTGGGTCAATTTTTCTGTCGCTGTCATAGCTTCTCCTTCGTTCGCGGGGGCCGTGCTGCTGTTCTGAGTTCAGAAACAACACCAAGCGCCTCGTTTGGGTTGGTACGCTATCAATATCCTGCGGGGTTCTTCATTCGTGGTGCAGAGATTTGACTATGCCGGGTTCGGCAGCGGATTCGGGTTATCCCTGAGTAACTCTGGGAAGGCCGGATTCTAAGGTCGCATATATATCAAGTCAAGCATATGAAATTGATTTGTTATGCGCATGCAATGTTGTACCTGTGACGAGTCCATCCCTTGAAAGCCCATTTAGCCTGGACCTCCCTGGTTATTTTGACAGGGGTAAGGCGACCGACATAGCGCGCAGTCTCCCTGGTTTTTCCCAGTCAGCCTGTTCGGGCCGCGTATTTCAGGGCAAAAACGCAACGTTGAAGGGCCTGACGCATAAAGATAGGCGCTGGTTTTGCCGGCGCACCAATTACCGGCGAAAATAGCGCCTCAACCCTGTCTCCTCGTAGATCGGGATTTTCCCTTTTTGCCTGTGCGATTCATGTTCCCTTTTCCTGCCTTCTCCAAAGCTGTTGACACCACCGAGGTGACCTCCACTGCTGCCAAAGCCCATGACCCTCATCCACTTGATGCATTGACGGGTGGGGCGTTTTCTGCCCAGACCTCGGGCGAGCGGCTGTCGAAAATTCGTGACTGGTTGGTTAGTACGCCCAGCACCGAGCACCTGCAGGCCGTGTTCAAGGAACTCAGTGGCAAAGACAAGGGCGCCGCCAAGTTGGTGCGGGAAAAGATCGACGACATCAAGCGCAGCAGGACTCAGGAGTCCATGGCCAGCGAATGGGCCGACAAAGCCCAATCTTTACTGGCCCTGCCCAAACTCAATATTGCTGACGCCATGGCCTGGCAACGTGACGCGGCCAAAGCGGGTGCGCCCCTGAGCAAGGAGCCTTTGTCCAGCCTTAAAACGCAACTGGGTGAACGCGTCAAGGTCATTGAAGACCTTCAGCACCGCGTGCAAGTGCAGCGCGAAGCGGCCGTGTTGCTGGCCCAGCGCATAGAAATTTTGTCGACCAAGTCTTGGCGTGATGCCCAGGCCGTGCTGGACGCATTGCACGCCGATGTGGACCACTGGCAGGCGCAGGCCGCCACATTGCAAAGTGACGCCAACTGGGCCAGCGTTGATGCCAAATATCCCCCACTGCTCGATGCCTCTAGGGCGCAGTTGCTGGTGGTGTGGGAGGCGTTCAAGACCGCTTTGGCCCAAGCCGTGGCGGCCGTAGCCGACGCTAACGCAGCCCTACCCCCGGTGCCGGTTTGGGCCGATGAAGTGCGCGTGTTGCGCGGCGTACCCAAAGAGGCCGTCAGCAAGCCGCAGAAACCCAAAATCGATCCCGAAACCAAGGCCCATGCCGTCAGCGCTGTGACGGATGCGCTGACCAAGCTGGAGCAGGAAATTGCCCAAGGGCATGGCAAAGCCAGTGCCGGCGCGGCAGCCGCGCTGCGTCAGGCGCTCAAGGAATTCGGCAAAATTGTGGACGACAAGCTGGAAAATCAAGCCCATGCTGCACTCGCAGCCGCTGGCGAGCTTGAAGGCTGGCAACGCTGGCGCGCTGACCAACTGCGTGAAGAGTTGGTGGCCAAGGCTGAAGGTTTGCTCAAACGTCCTGAAGGCCAAGCCATGGGCGGACGCAAGATGCAAGAAAACCTGCGTGCCTTGCGCGACCAATGGAAGCAGACTGACCAGGGTGGCGTACCCAACCATGGCCTGTGGAAACGTTTTGACGATGCCTGCAACGAGGCCCACAAGGTCGTGGAAGCCTGGTTGGAAAAGCTCAAAACCGAAACGGCTGAGAACCGGGCACAGCGCCAGGCGCTGATTGAAGAGGTCAAAGCCTGGGCTGCTGCCAATACGGTGGCGAAGGACGATGACTGGAAGGGCTTCAGCCGCATCCTGCATCAGTTTGGCGACCGTTGGCGTGACGGTGGGCACGTGGGTGAAAAAGTGTTTGCCGAGCTGCAGCCTTTGTGGAGGGCCGCTATTCAAGAGGCCGCAGCCCCGTTGGAGGCTTTGCAGGCGAACAGCCTGGCCGCGCGCCAGGCCATGATTGAAGAGGCCAAAGTGCTGGGTGCCGCCCCTGTGTTGCGTATTGATGCTGTTAAAGCCCTGCAACAACGCTGGCAGGCCGAAGCGCACAGAGTGCCCATGGACCGCCGTCAGGAGCAAAAGTTGTGGGATGCATTTCGCAAGCCCATTGACGAAGCCTTCAACCGCAAGACCGCAGACCGCGAAAAAGCCGACATGGCGCTGGGTGAACGCGACCGCACGGTACTTGATGCCGCCAAAGCACTCGAAGCCGCCAACACCAGCGGTGACGCCGCTGCGATTCGACAGGCCATGAGCGCGCTTGAAGCCGCCCTGCGTGGCCAGGCGCAAGCCAAAGCGGAGGTGGCGGCTGCTGTTCAGGCGGCAGACCAGGCACAGCATGTGGCGCAAGCCCAGGCTACTGATGCGCCCTCGGCCTCAGAAACTGAGCAAACTCCGGATGATGCCGCTTCAGTGGACGCTCCTGCCGCATCGACAGAAACACACGAAACAGCAGAAGCACAAGACACACAAGAAGCCGTTGCGCCAGCCGCACCAGTGGCGCCGCCCAAAGCGGCCCCACGGCCGGTGGTGGCCGTGCGCGGTGATGACCGCCCGGGCATGAAAAAGACCGAACCCGCTGCGCCCATGGGCCGTGGCGGTAAGTTTGGTGAACGCAAAGAGGGTGGCCGTGATGCGCCCCGTGATGGCGGCAGGGGCCGCACCGATGAGCGTCCTCCTCGTCGTGACGGCCGGGACGGCCGAGATGGCGCGCCCGGCGCTTGGCAAGAGGCGCCGCGCCTGGGTGATGCCGCTTTCCGTGCTCAGCGTGATGCCTTGGAACATGCCCAAATGACCCTGCGCAAACTCGCGGCTCAAGCCCATGGCGAAGCGCTGACCGAGTTGCTGGCGGCTTGGGAACACCACGACGCCGCGCAAGTACCTTCAGCGCAAGACCTCGGCAACCGCGTCAATGCCACAACACGCAGCGCTTGGGCCAAGGCCGTGTCGCAAGCCCCTTCAGCGGATGCCGGTGTGGCGCTATTGCGCCTGGAAATGGCGGCAGAAATCCCGACACCTGCGGAGCACCTCAATGCTCGCCGTGCGTTGCAGTTGCAATTGTTGACCAAGCGCCATGACCCGGCGCCGGTGCAGACCTGGGGCCATGATGTGGCCACTGTGCTGGGCAGCGGCTTTGAAGCTAGCCAGGCGCGTCGTCTGCAAAACGCGCTGAAGATTTTGCTCAAGCCCTAAGTTGTCAGCACTCAGGCTGCCCGAGCAAGGGGCAGCCTGTTCAGGCTGCACGAGGCTTTGGAGGCCTCTGCACTTAAGCGCAACACTTCGCCCCGGGCGGGCAGGGCGTCGAGTTCCCAGTCACTCAGGACAATGCGTTGCATGCCGTTGCCCAGCGGATGCTCGGCCATCTGGTGGGTGTGGCCGTGAATCAGCGTGTTCGATTGCGCGGTCATCAGCCAGTCTTTGCAGGCTTGCGCGTCAAGATCAATAAAGGTGTTGTTCAGTGTTTTGCGCTGCTCGCTTTGCGACCGCAACTCGCGGGCCAGGGCCTGTCGCTCGGCCAGCGGGCGGGCCAAAAAAGCCTGTTGCCAAGCAGGGCCGCGCACCTCTGCTCGAAACTTCATGTACGCCACATCTTGTAGACACAGCGCGTCGCCGTGCGACAGCAGCCAGCGCTGGCCTGCAAAGGCCAACACAGTGGGGTCATCCAACAGCGTCAGGCCTGCGCGCTTAGCCAGGTCAGAGCCCACCAAAAAGTCGCGGTTACCGCGCATAAAAAACACCGGCATGCGTGCGCTTGTAGCTTGAAGCACAGCGACGCAACGCGACTCGAACCCATCGCTGGTGTTCAACACATCGTCACCCACCCACACCTCAAACAGGTCACCCAGAATGAACAGGGCGTCAGCCGTTGTGCTGTGCATGTACTGCTGCCAAGCGGCCCAGGTGGCGGGCTCGCTGGCCTGTAAATGCAGGTCGGAGATGAAATCAATGTGGCGCCAGGCAGGGGGCGCCTCAAGAACCGGCCAGGTCGCCGTCACGGACTGTGCGGACGACCGGGGCGCGGTGGGCTGCATGTCAGATGACCACAGCCTTCTCGATCATCACATCTTCCACGGGCACGTCATCGTGGTAGCCCTGGCGACCGGTTGTGACCGCTGCCATCTTGTCCACGATTTCTTGACCCGCTGTAACTTTGCCAAACACGGCATATCCCCAGCCTTGGGCTGAGATAGCGGTGTGGTTCAGAAAGTCGTTATCGGCCACGTTGATGAAAAACTGGGCAGTGGCCGAGTGGGGGTCGCTGGTACGCGCCATGGCCAGGGTGTAGTGTTTGTTTTTCAGGCCGTTGTTGGCTTCGTTGGCAATATGCTCGCCCGTGGGCTTTTGTTTCATGCCAGCTTCAAAGCCACCGCCCTGGACCATAAATCCAGGAATCACACGGTGAAAAATGGTGTTGTCGTAGTGGCCACTTTCTACGTAGCTCAAAAAGTTGGCGGTTGACTTGGGTGCTTTCTCCAAGTCCAGTTCAACCGTGATGACGCCAAGTTTGGCAATGTGGAGTTCGACTTGCGGATTGCTCATGATTTATTTAGAAAGAGTTGCGGACAAAATAAGAACCGTGGTTTTTGGCACGTCTGATGGAAAGGGGCCTCCAGCACCGGTAGGGGTGACCTTGATTTTTTGGATCACCTCCATACCGCTGACCACCTTGCCAAAAACCGTGTAGCCAAACAATTGGGGTGCATTCACCAAATTGGCACGAGGGGTATTTTCATATATCCGGCCCTGGTATTCAAACCGGGGCACTGGATCCCCTGGCGGGATTAAGGTTGGATCTAAAAAGCCGTTGTCCTTGACGTTGATAAAGAACTGCGCGGTGGCCGACTGCGGGTCGTTGGTGCGCGCCATGGCCAGCGTGCCCACTACATTTTTCGGGCCGCCCTTGGACAGGGCTTCACGTCCCTCATGGACGACCGGAGCACGCGTTTTTCTCTCGGTGAACTTGGCATCAAAGCCGCCACCTTGCAGCATGAAGTTTTCAATGACACGGTGAAAGATCGTGCCGTCGTAGTGCTTGTCTTTCACGTATTGCAAAAAATTCTCCACGGTCTTGGGCGCCTTGTCGGGGTAGACCTCGACGACGAATTCACCGGCTGTGGTGGTGAATTTAACCCGGGGTGCTTCTTGGGCCGAGGCTGGCAAAACCGCACCCAGCAGGGCGCAGACAGCCAACGAAAACAGGCGGGAGGGTGAAAAAAGAGTGAATTTCAAGGGGCGAGCTTTCATCAAGGCTTAGTTGCTGGGGCCGGGGCCTGCAAGCTGGGGTTGCTGGGGGAGGATGTGAGTGGCTGCGCATTCGGTTTGGCCCCGCCCGTGAGCAGCTGCCGTATGAGCGCCAGCTTGGGCGCCAGGGCGGCGTTGCCTGGCTCAAGCTGCAGGGCGCGGACGTAGGCCAGGCTGGCCAGTTTGGCATACAAGTCGCCCAGGTTTTCTTGGGCTGTGGCGTAGTCTGGGTTGGCACGCACGGCCAATTCCAAGGCCTCACGGGCCTTGTCTATCTGGTTCTGGCTGGCCAGCAAGACCGCCAGGTTGTTGTAGGGCTCGGGCAACTCGGGAAAGGCCTGCGTCATGGCCGTGAAGGTGGCAATTGCTGCATCAGTTTTGCCTTGGTCGCGCTGAATCAGGCCTTTAAGAAACTGCATTTGCGGGTCGCCCGGCGTGTTCAGCAGGTAGGTGTCTGCCTGGCTGGCTGCTTGCTCCAGCTGCCCAGAGCGCATGGTTTGCATGACATCGGTGTAGACGTCGGCATGGGCCGCAGGCAGCCAGAAAGCCAGGGCCAGCGAGACCATCCGCAGGGTGGTTAAAAACAAGGTGCGAGCATCATTCATGGCGACTTTAGCGGGTGGGCGAACGATTAATTTTGGTGCTTGAATGGGGCTGGCAGGGCTATATACTGGGCTCCCACCCGCTTGGGACAGCCCTCAAGCTTCGTATTATCCATGCATCAATTGCCATTGCCGCGCCGCCCCGCTAGCATCACCCGAATTTCGCCGTTATTTCACTATTCATGAGCCTGCGCATTTACAACACGCTGTCGCGCCAGACAGAGCCCCTGACACCCCTTGAGTCTGGACTCGTGCGCATGTATGTCTGCGGCATGACCATTTACGACCTCTGCCACATTGGCCACGCCCGCATGATGATGGCTTTTGACGTGGTGCAGCGCTGGCTCAAGGCCAGTGGTTACCAGGTGACTTACGTGCGCAATATCACTGATATTGACGACAAGATCATCAAGCGGGCGGTAGAGCGGGGCATCAGCATCCGCACCCTCACCGACGAAATGATTGCCGCCATGCATGAAGATGTGGCCAAGCTCGGTATTGAGCCGCCCACGCTAGAGCCGCGTGCCACTGAGTACGTGCCGCAGATGCTGAGCCTGATTGGCCAATTGCAAGACAAAGGGCTGGCGTACCAGTCCAGCAACGGCGACGTGAACTACGCGGTGCGTCAATTCCCCGGCTACGGCAAGCTCTCGGGCAAGTCGCTGGACGACCTGCGCGCGGGCGAGCGCGTGGCGGTTGCTGATGGCAAAGACGACCCACTGGATTTTGTGCTCTGGAAGTCTGCCAAGGCCGCAGAGCCCGAAGACGCCAAATGGGACAGCGCCTACGGCAAGGGTCGCCCCGGTTGGCATATTGAGTGCTCGGCCATGAGTTGCGCCACGCTGGGTGAAACCTTTGACATCCACGGTGGCGGCGCTGACTTGCAGTTCCCCCACCACGAAAACGAAATTGCCCAGAGCGAAGGCGCCACCGGCAAACCGCTGGCCAACTTCTGGGTTCACAACGGCTTTGTGCGGGTGGACAACGAGAAGATGTCCAAGAGCCTGGGCAACTTCTTCACCATTCGGGAAGTGCTGGCCAAGTACAAGGCCGAGGCGGTGCGATTTTTTCTGGTGCGTACCCATTACCGTACGGCTTTGAATTACAGCGATGTGCACCTGGACGACGCCAACCAGGCGCTCAATCGCCTCTACACCGCGCTGAGCCTGGTGCCACCGGCAGAGGTAGCGATTGACTGGACACAACCCTACGCGGCGCGCTTCAAGGCTGCCATGGACGAAGACTTTGGCACGCCCGAGGCCATTGCCGTGCTGTTTGACCTGGCCGGTGAAGTCAACCGCACCCGCTCTGCGGCGCTTGCGGGCTTGCTCAAGGCGCTGGGTGGGTGCTTGGGATTGCTACAGCTGAACCCTGCTGAATTTCTTCAGGCGGGCGCCACGTTGGACGAGGTCACCATCCAGGCTTTGATAGTGGAACGCGCCAACGCCAAGGCGGCCAAGAATTTTCAAGAGGCCGACCGCATTCGCCAAGACTTGCTGCGCCAGGGCATTGTGCTCAAAGACGCGGCCACGGGCACCACTTGGGAAGCGGTGTCATGAGCTGCAGCGCATTGTTAGCCCTGGTCAGGATTGGGTATTGAAATGGCTGTGACTAAAAAAACTACAGAAGTCGTGTCCACCCCCGATTATTGGGAGGAGGCCTGCAAGCACCTGATGAAAAAAGACCGCGTGATGAAGCGGTTGATTCCCCAGTTTGGCGATGCCTGCCTGCAAACCCGGGGTGATGCCTTTGTCACGCTGGCCCGCAGCATCGTAGGCCAGCAAATATCGGTCAAGGCAGCCCAAACCGTGTGGGATCGGTTTGCGCTGCTGCCCAAAAAAATGACCGCCTCCAATGTGCTCAAGCTCAAGGTGGACGACATGCGTGCGGCTGGCCTGAGCGCCAGAAAAGTGGAGTACCTGGTTGACCTGTCCTTGCACTTCGACAGTGGCACCGTGCACGTCAAAGCCTGGGAGGCCATGGACGACGAAGCCATCATTGCTGAGCTGATTGGCATTCGTGGCATTGGGCGCTGGACCGCCGAGATGTTTTTGATCTTTTACCTGATGCGTCCCAACGTGTTGCCGTTGGACGATGTAGGCCTAATCAACGGTATCAGCAAGAGTTATTTTTCAGGCGATGCCGTCAGCCGTAGCGATGCGCGTGAGGTCGCCGCCGCCTGGGCGCCTTATTGCAGCGTGGCAACTTGGTATATTTGGCGCTCGCTGGATCCGCTGCCCGTCGTGTATTGAGCGCTGGGCGCCCCAAATGAATGGTTATTAAGGAGTATCAGCTTGGCTAAAAAGACATTTCTGGATTTCGAGCAACCGATTGCCGATCTTGAAAACAAAATTGAAGAGCTGCGCTATGTGCAAACCGAGTCGGCCGTTGATATTTCAAGCGAGATCGACCAACTGGCCAAGAAAAGCCAGCAACTCACCAAAGACATCTACAGCGACCTGACGCCCTGGCAAATCACCAAAATTGCACGGCACGCCGAGCGCCCTTATACGCTGGACTACGTCAATGAAATCTTCACCCATTTTGTCGAGCTGCACGGTGACCGGCATTTTGCCGATGACCTGAGCATTGTGGGCGGTCTGGCGCGCTTCAATGGAACGCCATGCATGATTATTGGTCAGCAAAAAGGGCGCGATACCAAAGAACGCGGCCTGCGCAACTTTGGCATGAGCAAGCCCGAAGGCTACCGTAAGGCCCTGCGCCTCATGAAAACAGCTGAAAAGTTCAAGCTCCCCTTGTTCACTTTTGTGGACACCCCCGGCGCCTATCCCGGCATTGACGCGGAAGAGCGTGGCCAGTCCGAAGCCATTGGCCGCAACATCTTCGAGATGGCGCAGCTGGAGGTGCCCATCATCACCACCATCATTGGTGAAGGGGGCTCAGGCGGCGCGTTGGCCATTTCGATTGGCGATCAGGTGCTGATGCTGCAATACTCCATTTATTCAGTCATCAGCCCAGAGGGCTGTGCCTCTATCCTCTGGAAAACCTCTGACAAGGCGCAAGAGGCCGCTGATGCCCTGGGCATTACTGCGCACCGCTTGAAGGCCCTGGGCGTCGTGGACAAAATCGTCAATGAGCCCGTGGGTGGGGCGCACCGCGACCACAAGCAGATGGCTGCATTTTTAAAGCGTGCGCTCAACGATGCCTTCCGCCAGGTGGCAGACCTGAAGGTCAAGGAATTGCTGGATCGTCGCTATGACCGTCTGCAAAGCTACGGCCGCTTCACCGACACCAAGGCCGCGGCCAAATAAGCCCCTAGAAGGCCGGCGTGAGCACAACGCTGGCCAGCGCCATTGGCGCCTTCCATCCTGATTTGCCCCTGACGGTGGCCTACAGCGGCGGGGCCGACTCTACCGCGCTGCTGTTAGCTTGCGCCCGCCAATGGCCCGGCCAAGTGCAGGCGCTTCATGTTCACCACGGGTTGCAGGCCGCTGCCGACGACTTTGAGCGTCACTGCCGCAGCTTTTGCGCCACCTTGCAGGTGCCCTTGCTGGTCAGGCACGTGAATGCCCGCCATGCGCCAGGCCAAAGCCCTGAAGACGCGGCTCGGCGTGCGCGCTACCAAGCCTTTGAAGCAGCTACCCCGCCCCAAGCTGGTGAGTGGCTTGTTCAAACCATTGCCCTGGCCCAACACGCCGATGACCAGGTTGAAACCCTGTTGCTGGCTCTGAGCCGTGGCGCGGGCTTGCCCGGCTTGAGTGCAATGCCAGCCACGTGGACACGCAAGGGCATCACCTACCACCGCCCGCTTCTGAAGGTGCAGGCCAGTGAAATTCGTGGCTGGCTCAGCGACCAAAGCGTGGCTTGGGTTGAAGACCCCACCAATCTGGACCAGCAGTTCACCCGCAACCGTATTCGTGCCCACCTTCTGCCTGCGCTTGAGGCCACCTTTCCCCACTTTCGGGACACCTTTGCACGCAGTGCCAGCCACGCAGCCCAGGCGCAAGAAGTGCTTCATGACGTGGCCTTGCAGGACTTGGCCCTGGTGGGTAACCCGCCAGCCATTAAATCCTTGCAAGCTTTAAGTCGTGCGCGCCAGGCCAATGTGCTGCGCCACTGGCTGCTGGACGCTTTCCAGAATGTTCCCAGCACGGCGCAATTGACCGAGCTGCTGGACCAAATTGCCGCATGCACCACACGCGGCCACCGCATCCAGATCAAGGTGGGCACGGGGTTTGTCAGGCGTGAGGGCGAAGTTTTGCATTGGTACAATCCCTAGCTTTTGCGCACCTCAACAATACAATGGCCTTGATCGTTCACAAATACGGCGGCACCTCGATGGGCTCGGCAGAGCGCATACGCAATGTTGCCAAGCGCGTCGCCAAATGGGCGCGTGCTGGCCACCAAATGGTGGTTGTTCCTTCCGCCATGAGCGGTGAAACCAACCGCCTGCTCGGACTGGCCAAAGAGTTGGCCCCCTCCCGCACCAGCGACGCCTACCACCGCGAACTGGACATGCTGGCCGCCACCGGCGAGCAAGCCTCCAGCGCCTTGCTGGCCATTGCCCTGCAAGCCGAAGGCATGGCGTCCGTCAGCTACGCGGGCTGGCAGGTGCCCATTCGTACAGACAACTCTTACACCAAAGCCCGCATTGAGTCGATTGAAGACACCCGCGTGCGTGCCGACCTGGATGCTGGGCGGGTCGTTATCGTTACCGGCTTTCAAGGGGTGGACGCTGAAGGCAACATCACCACGCTGGGCCGGGGTGGGTCGGATACCTCGGCCGTGGCCGTGGCCGCCGCGCTCAAAGCCAGCGAATGCCTGATCTATACCGACGTGGACGGTGTTTACACCACCGACCCCCGCGTGGTACCCGAAGCCCGTCGCCTGCACACCATCAGCTTTGAAGAGATGCTGGAGATGGCCTCCATGGGCTCCAAAGTGCTGCAAATTCGATCGGTTGAATTTGCTGGCAAATACAAAGTACCGCTGCGGGTTTTGAGCAGCTTTACCGCCTGGGACATTGATATCAAAGAGGAAGCCAAATCTGGCACCCTCATCACTTTTGAGGAAGACGAACACATGGAACAAGCCATTGTTTCCGGCATTGCATTCAACCGCGATGAAGCCAAAATCTCCGTGCTGGGCGTGCCCGACACCCCAGGCATTGCCTACCAAATTTTGGGCGCCGTGGCCGATGCCAACATTGATGTTGACGTCATCATCCAGAACGTCAGCAAAGACGGCAAAACCGACTTCAGCTTCACGGTCAACCGGGGCGACTACGCACGCGCCATCGAGATTCTCAAAGAACGCGTGATCCCCAAGCTCGGCGCCCATGAAGTGACGGGTGACGCCAAAATCTGCAAGGTCAGCATTGTGGGCATTGGCATGCGCAGCCATGTGGGTATTGCCAGCAAAATGTTTCGCTGCCTAAGCGAGGAGGGCATCAACATCCAGATGATTTCCACCTCTGAAATCAAAACCTCGGTGGTGATTGACGAGAAGTACATGGAGTTGGCGGTACGCGCTTTGCATAAAGCTTTTGACTTGGAGCAAGTGCCAGCCTGATTACCCCCTCAAGTCGTGACATAATCGCGGCTGATTTTAGGAAACGTGACCGAGTGGCCGAAGGTGCTCCCCTGCTAAGGGAGTATGGGGTGTAGAGCCTCATCGAGGGTTCGAATCCCTCCGTTTCCGCCAAAATTAGGTTTTTTGTTGTCCAGCAAAGCCCTATAAAAGCCCCGTAAGCCCTGTGTTTACGGGGTTTTTTGTTTTCTAACGTCCAATGGGGGGTATTGCCAGCTGGCACCTGTTGGGGGTATCTTTGGGGGCATGGGGGTATTCGATTGGGGGTATTTCCAAAAATCACACCTTGGAGTGCCCTATGTCGCTGACCGATACTGCTATCAAAAAGGCCAAACTAGGCGAGAAGCCCGTCAAACTGAGTGACGGCAAGGGTCTGTACTTGTTGGTCAACCCGGTTGGATCGAAGCTCTGGCGCTGGAAATACCGGTTCTTGGGCAAAGAGAAGGTGATGTCGCTAGGTGCTTATCCGGACGTTTCGCTCGCCAAAGCGCGCGATGGCATGGGCGAAGCGCGCAAGTTGCTGGCCAGCGGAACGGACCCGATGGCGAAGCGGGCCACCGACAAGATCACTAAGCAGGCATCCGCTGAAAATTCTTTTCAGTCTGTGGCCTTGCTGTGGTGGGACCACTGGCACGGTGCTAAGAGTGTGCGGCATGCGGATGATGTTATGCGCCGCCTTAAGGCAGACGTGTTCCCCGCTATTGGTGCGCGCCCGGTGTCCGAGATACAGGCCCATGAGTTGGTGGCGATGGTGCAAACGATTTCAAAGCGCGGGGCCTTGGACATTGCCAAACGGGCCTTGCAAACTTCGGGGCAAGTATTCCGATACGCAGTTGCGCATGGCCTAGCCCAGCGTAACCCAGCCAGTGACATCAAGCCCAGCGACGTGCTGGCCTCCCGAAAGGCTGGCAACTATGCCCGTATAAGCGCCAAGGAGCTGCCAGAATTGCTGCGGCACATTGAAGGCTATACGGGAGCCGCTGTGACGCGCCTAGCCATGAAGTTGATGGCGCTGACCTTTGTTCGCACCTCGGAGCTGATTGGCGCACGCTGGGCCGAGTTTGACTTTGAAGCACGGCGATGGGACATTCCGGCTTCACGAATGAAGATGAAAACGCCACATATCGTGCCGCTTTCCACCCAGGCGGTGAACGTGCTGCAAACACTGCAATTGGTGTCAGGACGTAGCAAGTTGCTGTTTCCGGGAGAGCGCGACCACGAAAAGTCCATGAGCAACAACACCATTTTGGGCGCCCTTGCCCGCATGGGCTACAAGGGCCGTATGACCGGACACGGCTTCCGAGGAGTGGCCTCAACCTTGATGCATGAAATGGGTTTTGACCATGCCCATATTGAATTACAACTGGCGCACCAGGAGCGCAATGAAGTAAGCGCGGCCTACAACCACGCGACCTATCTCAATCAACGCGCGAAGATGATGCAGCATTGGGCGGACTATCTGGACAGTTGTGCAACTGGCAAGGTGTTGGCATTTCAAAAATCTGCAGCCTGAAAATCAGAAGTGGTACTCACAATCACTGTTCATTAAGCTGGGTTGAAGACCTTTCCTGGTGAGCGGTAATAAACTCGCGCTTGGTCGGCCGGGGTTCGGCTTACGTCAACATCTTCGTGGATCCGCCTTGGAGGAGCGTCAAAAACAAAGATGTGTATCTCACCTGCTAGGCCACGATGGGTGTACTGTTGATTAGTTTGACGAATTACGTTGCCTTTTACAGCGCCGAGCGACCGCACCAGTACTTAGATCATCAAACCCCCTAAAGAGGTTTACAAGACTTCAAGCGGTAGCGGTGTGATGATCGTGGACAAATACCGGACCCAAGAAGGACTACCAGTTGCTCTGGGCTCCAACAGGTCCGCGTTCAAGTAAGTCCGTAATAAGAACGAGCCAGCAATACCAAATGCAAAATCGAGGCAGTGCCGACTTCCTGCGAGATGTCGAGTGCAACTTACGCTGGCATCAAGTCTGTCCTGCCTGTGGGGTCCACTTTGCCTGTCGAATTTATGGGGCTGAGTTGATTGAGACGTGCGCAAGTAAACGAGCTCACGCTAACAACCCATGCACATCATCCAAATCGTCAATACGCGCCGCACCCGCAGCAGCCCAACCGCGTCCATGAGCCGTCTCCGCTTTGAACCTAGCTTGCTGTGTCAGCCGCATAGCACGTGAGTGCATCGCGATCTTGGCCGACTCGCCAGCCGCGAGCTTGGTCAGCTTGTCGAACTGCTCCAAGTCCCGCACCGGATCCAGACCGGTAAGCGCATGCTCAATCAGATCGGACCTGCACACGTGGCGGCAGTAAGTCGTCAGGATCGGGATTTGCTCGGTGGCAAACCAATCTGGCGGCAAGTTACTCACCGTCATGCGCCAAACAGCGGCCTGCTCATCAGGCATGTCTAGCGGCGGCTGCAGCCGCTGATCCTTGAGCGCCACGACGGCCTTGTGCTGAAGAAAAGTGGTGGTCTTGTTATTTCGCATTGTGAAATATCTCCATGTTCGTTAAAAACGAAGGGTACCGACGGTCAGCCAAGGCGAGAGCGCTAGACATTTGTTCCCCCCTAGGGCCTGCTGTGCTTCTTGGGTTGGTTGACATAGTGGGGTTTCAAGATACGGCTTTAGCTTGGGTTGTCAATCAGGAGCTGTCAGGGGTTGCTCGTAAGTAGTAGTACACACGCCAAAGCACCATGCCTTCGCCACAGCGCTGTCCATATCGGCTGCCACGACCGGCAGCAATACAGGTTGGACAATTGACGTGGTGGGCGTAGTACGCTTTGGCCAATTGCTTCCAGTCCGCGGGGTTCACCGTTGAGATGGGTTCATGTCTTGCGGCATCATTGGCCGCCGTCAGCCAGTCGATCAACTGCGTCTTGTTGCGTCGAATAAGGACGCTCAGGTAGGGGGTCAAGCGCCTAGTCGGTCCCACCGCCAGCCCACCAGAGAAGGCCAGCGAGAGGTTCAGACCAGCGTTTGAGAGCCGGGCAAGCACTGTTTCAACGGCCTGTGTGGTCATCAAAATATCTCCACGTCATCCGGATCACTTGCGACCGCTGTGTCGTCAACGTCCTGAATCTCGCAACTTGACGCAACTCTCGCAACTCCCGGACTGCCCTTCTCGGTTGCGGCACGCTCCACCGTGCGCACTACAGTCCAGCGTTTTAACCCATTGGTCTTGTTGGCGAGCACAAGGCGCAGCCCAGTGCAAAGCTGACCCGCGTGGCGTTCTAGCCAGCGGCCCAAGATGCGGACGTTGAGCTTACCGTTCTGCCCCGCTATCTCATCCAGCGCGTCGAACAATACGGACTGCGCGCCAAATTGTTCTGTGGCTTCGGCGATGGCCTGCGCCGGTGACGTTGGCGTGGTGCCAAAGGTCGCTATCCAGGCATTCAGCAGCGCCGCCAGCTTCGATGTTTCCGGGTTTTCTGATGCAGCGCGGTCAATGGAATCGGCCGGGTCAGCAAACATGGGAAAGTTCGCCAAGTCCCGCCCTGACTCCATCAGGCGCTCCCGAAGCCAGCACAGGGGCTGGCGAACCAGGTCATCCCAGACCTCAAACGAGGCGATACGTCCTTTGCCCACTTTGGGGCGGCCAGCAGTGATATGGGCCCGCACAATGGTCAGCACGGCCACCACTAAAGCCTGGCGGTTTTTGCAGATTTCGGTGAGTGGATCAAACTCGAACTCGCGCTTAAAGGGCGTTTCGATTTGTGCATCGAGCCGCGCCAGCAATATCCGGCGGTGGGTGTCGCCCGTCAAAACCAGGTTGTTACCCGACACCAGAAACAGAGACCGGTTAGGCAACTCCACGTTCTCGGAAACCCCCAACACGCGGTCGGCAAACAGGGAAGATGTCAGAAACGAGTCGATCACCGAGTTGCCTAAAGGTTCACGCACGTTGTCCCACAGCAGCACCTTGGAGCCGCCGCGCAAGGCCGCAAACAAGCGCTTGCGGCATTCGTCTTCGTCATTGGTGGGTGGCAGCACGGCGACATCGCCGCCCGTGGCCAGCGCGCCGATGCACTTGGCCAGCAGGGTTTTTCCGGTGCCTGCTGCGGGCGCATCAAAACCGAAGGCTGGACAGGTTGGCAAGGCTGGGCGCAGACATGCGGACAACATGGCGCCCAAGGTGACACCGACAGCAAGTTCATCAGCAAAGGGAAACAAGCGAATCGGTTGCCACAGCTGGGCCAATGCGTCCAAGGCTTGATCGACAGTCGGTGCATGCGGCACGGTCAGCGGATACGCTTCGGTGGTGACGTACATCAGCCCAGTCGCTGCGTCATGGCCGGGTTCATCCAACACGCTGCCATCGGGTCGTACGGTGGGCGCTGTGATGACTGCCGTTAACTTGCGGAAATTGCGGCTGCCGTGTTTGGCAATGATGGCGCTGGCAATGTAGGTGGGGGCGTCTTCTGGCGTTTCTCGCGTGGAGATAACGTTGCCATCTTCATCGCGCTCGGTCTTGAAGCTGTAGAACTCTGACACCCGGCCCGCGTGGTCGACCAACCAGTCGCGGCTGACCGGTGTGGCCCTACCGTCGGCAACAAAGGCGATGGCATTGGTGCCAAAGTCAAACAGTTCACTGCGGTCGCGCAAGACTTGCAATACCGCATCGGTGGAGTCCACCCGCATACCCCGTCCCAACTGGACCCGCGCAGACTGGCGACGCAGTTCGTAGCGCATACCGCCGTGCCGGTGTGAAAACAGGTCTGGGCGAGTGCCATTGAGCAGTCGTGCCAGAGCCACCCGCTTGTCTGCATCCGGATCGAGCGGGTCGGCAAACCGGGTGTTGTGCCAGCGGTGCGGATTGTCCAGCAACTGGGCCACGGTCACTACCTGATTGTCGGCACACGTCAGCTCAAAGTCACCCATCAGCACTTGATGCACCGCTGCGCGTTCCAGTACGTTGGTGGCCTGTGACAGCTTGACGCCACGGCGCTGCGCTAGGGCAGGGGCCTTTTCTGCAACCCACTTGCGTCGGGTGGCGTCGCACTTCTCTGCGACCGCTGCACTTGCGGCCTTGAGTCCGGCCTGGGCTTGCTTCTTGATGGAGGGCGTGGCACTGTCTATCAGGCCGCGCAGGTTGAACTGGGCCGCCCCGTCGCCATAAATCACACCCTCAACCCCGGCGCGGGTAACCCCGTCCACCAGCACCGATGGCCCGGCAAAGTCCAACCGCTCGGGCTGCCACACTGATACATCCACCAAACAGCGTGGCAAACGCTGGCCTGCGACACCCACCTCGCACCAACCCGCGCCAGGCGTGGCCCACAGCAGGGCCTCCAGGGCCTTGCCCGCTTCTGGAATCAGCGTGGCGTCCATCACTGGGATATAAATCCGGTGGCGGGTCAGGCCAGACAAGATGCGGCCATCCGGGGCCACACAACCTGCCGAGGCACTGGGACGCCAGAGCATGGGGGCATCGGCCAGCGCCGGTGCGGCGGCAATCAAGCGGTCCCGGAACTGGTGTGACGTGAGTTCACCATCGGGCAGCCCATCGTGGTCCAACATCATCACACCCGGTGCGGCACGAAACTTGAAGTTTTCACGGGTACGGGCGATGGCACCAGTTTGCTGCGCCTCGGTATTCCCTTCTGTGCAAACTTCAACTGCATGCGCTTTGGTGACGCCCCAAGTGACAGCCTGGGCACTGGTCAGGGTTTCCAGGTGGGTCTTGAGTCCGTTCAGGTCAGCCACGACAACGCGCTGCGCCTGGCCCCGACTGAGCATGGCCGAAGTTTCCTTTCGCATACCGCCTTTGGCGTCTAGGCCAATGATCTTGGTGAGGCGGTCTGGCTTGGTGCTGGTGATGACCGTGAAGGCCAGCGGCAGTTTGGGAGGCTCTTCACAGTTGCGAGAGTTGTCTGGAGTTGCGAGATTTTCGGTACGGTCGTTCATACAAATCCTTTCAAAGCCACACCCATGAGGAGGGCAGCGGCATCAGGCGCGGACTGAATCAGCCAAATGGCGAGGGCGCAAAGGGTGTTTTCCATGGTTACAGCCCCCAAGCTGTCATCAGCTCTTGACGCTTCTTGTGCAGTGTTTCGACCAAATCGCGAATTTGGGGATCTGATTTGCCCGAAATGCGCGCAGCATTCAGCGCCTCAATCTCGTTGGACGGCCAGCCGACGGCGCGCTGCCCGAGCCTGACGGGCTTGGTCCACAAGCCTTGGGCAATGCGCAGGTAGATGGTGGAGCGGGAATAACCCGATTGGGCTCTAGCGGCAGGGATACGCAGGATATGGGTTGTCATATTGGGTCCTCTTTGACAGGTATGGAATGAACTCAGACGCAAGTATGTTTGGGCGATTTGGGCGATAAAAGGCCCACGCCGCGACGTGTTGTGAGTGGCGTTTCAGAGGGAAAGAGGGCTTCGTGACCTGGAACAAAACAGCGCGATATGACGCGTTTTCAGAGGGAAAAGTTGAGCGAAAACTTTCCGCTCAACTATTTTTTTGATTTCATGTGTTTTTTGATGGTTCTGGCGTTGCGGTCTTGGGCAATGGGGGTCTTGGCGATCTGCTGCGAGTACCAAACGTCCGACTTGCCCAGATGTTTTTTGCGTAACGCCCGGTATGCCAGATCGGAAGAGCGTCGTGTAGGGAAAGAGTG
>CAJCCO010000048.1 GCA_903960915.1 uncultured beta proteobacterium | reverse complement strand
TGAACCTGTGTTGCAGGCGCTGCGCCAGTGGGCTGCGCTACAAGGTGGCTACGCTCGCGCTCGCTGCGTAGGTCAAGCCGAGCGATTGCCCGCCAGCATGGCGGCACTCATCAATGCCACGGCAGCCCACGCGCTCGATTTTGATGACTTTGCGTTTTCAAACCATCCCAGCGCTGTACTTTGCCCCGCAATTTTGGGTGCGGCCGATGCCTCTCCAAGACCCATCAGTGGCGCACTAGCGCTCAAAGCCTATGTGCTCGGTTATGAAGTTTGGGCGGATGCTTTTGTACGGGAACCCGATTTGTATTACGACAAGGGCTGGCATCCCACGGCCATATTGGGCACACTGGGCTCTGCTGTGGCGGCCAGTGTAATCATGGGTTTGAGTGAAGATCAAACCTGCCATGCTCTCGCGTTGGCGGCATCCTGTGCGGGGGGCGTATTTGAAAATTTTGGCACTATGGCCAAGCCACTGCATGGTGGACGCGCCAGCAGTGTAGGCGTGATGGCGGCAGAAATGGCGGCTTGCGGTATGCAAGCCAGCGAGCAAGCCATTGAGGGGCCTCGGGGCATGCTGCGCGCTTTTTCACCTGAAGGCCGCGTCGATTTGGCAAGCTCATTCCACCAGAAGGAAGCCTGGTGGATTCATCGCTATCGCCTGAACCTTAAGCGCTTTCCCGTGGTGGGCTCGGCCCAGCGCGGCATTGAGGCTATGTTGGGTTGGCGCGAACAAAATCCAGAGGCTCAAGCTGTAAATATCGACAAGATTCACATTGTGATCAGTCAGCGGCACGCAGCTGTCATGCCCTATGCATTGCCGCAAGATGCTTTGCAAGCCAAGTTCAGCCTGCCCTTTGCCTTGGTCTGCGCACTCCTGAAAGGCCGAGTGGGTTTGAATGAACTTCAAGATGATTTCATTCAGTCGGCCCAGGTTCAACACCTTATGGCCTGCGTGACGATTGAGACCACCGAAGATTTCGAGCCGGGTTGGCGCGATGCCGCCCCATTTGATCAGTTGTGGGTCCATGAAAAAGACGGGCGTATTTCAGCATCTCCGCCCATCAGGCGGCCCCGAGGGCATGCAGACCTGCCGATGGATAGCGCGCAAGTTCGTGAAAAATTCATTGATACGGTCATGTTTGCTGGGCCCAGCGCCGCGCAGGCTGACGCCACCTACCAAGCGTGGATGAAGTTACCTCAAGTCAAAGACATTCGTGAATTGAGTTGGCCCGATGTTCACGGCAACCAGGAGAAAAATAGTTGAAATCAATTCGTGATTTTGTGCGCTATGCCCCTGTCGTAGGGCGCCCCCCCATCAGTTGGCCGAAGGGTAAAAAGCTGGCTGTATGGATTGTGCCCAATGTCGAATTTTATGAATACACTCCCCCCCCTGCCATTGGTCGAGAAACTTGGGACAGGGTCCCCAAGCACCCCGATGTGCGGGAATACGGTTTCAGAGATTACGGTAATCGTGTGGGCATTTGGCGCCTAGACGAGGTGTTTCAAGACTACCCGGTTCGGCCTACGGCCTCACTGAATTTAGCCTTGCTAGATCACTTTCCTGAAATCACGCAACTTATCAAAGATCGGCAATGGGATGTCATGAGCCATGGCATCTACAACACGCGTTTTTTGTATGGCATGGACAAGGAGCACGAACGTGCTTTCTACCAAGACAATATTGATTCCCTGAAGCGCCACACGGGCATGGACCTGAAGGGCATCCTTACACCCGCCATTACCAACACGGAAAGTACACCGGCACTCATTGCAGAATCGGGCATGGTCTACCACGCAGACTGGGTGCATGACGACGTGCCTGTGCCTATCTTGGTGCCAGGGCATAAGTTGATTTCCATGCCCTACTCCTACGACTTGAATGATGCCCCTTTGTGGGATGGTCGCCCTTACGGCGGTAAGTATTTTGTGCAAGCATGCAAAGATGCTTTCGATCGGCTGTATGCGGAAAGCGATGACAGTGCCAAGGTATTTTGTATTGCACTTCATCCCTACCAAATTGGACAACCCCATCATGTAGGTCACCTTCGGCAAATTCTGGATCACATCGCAAGCCACGACGGCGTCTGGTTTGCCACAGCCAATGACATTGCTGATCACTACCTCACACACCATTACGATGCGCAGCTAGCACATGCAGAACAAGTCCAGCAGCGCGCTGACGATGCACTTGCTCAAGCGCGTAAATGCCAGGTGAGCGTACAGCCCGTTCACAAAGCATCACATCTCGCACCAGGCCCCTGGCCTGCCCAGCGTCAACAAGGCTATGACCACCCCCACCTTGAATGGTCGCCTATTCACAAGCGTCCACCACTTCGTTGGCCCGGTCTCCACCAACTCGCTGTGGTGCCCTTGATCATTTTGGAGGCCTACGAAGATCCACTGCCCGCAGGTTGGCCTCAGGTACACAGTGTGGGCGGCGGTCTGATTCGAGATTTCCCGAACATCTCAAGAGTTTCAACGCGCGAGTACGGACACCGCGTGGGTATTTATCGAATTTTGGATGCGCTGCGTAAGCGGGGCATTAAACCCACCGTAGCTATTGATGCCATGACGGCGGAGCAATATCCCGAATTGGTAGCGCAACTCAATGCCGACCAGGCGGAATTTGTGGCGCATGGCCTGTCTATCACTAGACCTCAAACCAGCGCCATGTCAGTGGCTGAAGAGCGCGCCTATATTGCCGAGACGCTATCTCGTTTAAAGGCCTGCGGACTTAAAACTCAAGGATGGTTTGGCGCCGACTACAGCGAGTCCACCCTGACGCCGCAACTTTTGGGTGAATTTGGCATTGAATACCTGTCAGATTGGGCTAATGACGAACAGCCCTACCGCATGAACGCCCCTGGCGGCATGTTGTCGACCCCACTTTGGGCTGATTTTGATGATCAGACGGTGCTCATCAACCGGATGTGCAACCTGGACATGTTTGAAGATCACTACATCAAGGCACTGAACCAACTCACCCTTGATGCGGCTAAAAGCGCGCGTTTATTCCACCATGCTGTGAGACCTTGGGTCATGGGCGCACCCCTGAGAATTGCTAGTTTTGAACGCATGCTGGACCATGCGCTATCGCTGCCACAAACATGGATGCCTCAACTTCGTGATGTAGCCCATGCTTGGCATGGTGTGAATTCCCCTCAGAAAATCTAAGGCGACCCCAACACATGATCGAACTCAAACAGGTTTCAAAAACCTTTGGCTACGGCGAAAAAAAGGTGCAAGCACTGCATCCTATCGACCTCACAATCAAGCAAGGTGAAGTCGTGGGACTGCTTGGTTTTTCTGGCGCGGGTAAGAGCACATTGTTGCGTCTTATTAACCGACTAGAAGTGCCAAGCGGGGGGCGTATTCTGGTTGAAGGGAAAGACATCACCGATTTGAGTGAGTCTAATTTGCGTCTTGTCAGACAACGCATCGGCATGATTTTTCAGCAATTCAACTTGCTGAGCAATAGAACAGCCCTCGAAAATGTTTTGTTTGGCATTCAAGTGAGTGGCCGTGCAGGGGCAGATGCCACTGATAAAGCCCTGAAAGCGCTGCATCTGGTTGGCTTGGCCGACAAAACACAAGCCTACCCCTCGCAACTTTCGGGGGGGCAAAAACAGCGTGTGGCCATTGCGCGTGCGCTGGCCATGGAGCCGGGAATTTTGCTTTGTGATGAAGCCACTTCTGCCTTGGATCCGCATACCGCACTTTCTATTCTTCGCTTACTCAAATCCCTGCAGCGTGAAAGAGGCATGACCCTGGTGGTGGTCACGCATGACATCAAAGTGGCTAGTTATTTGTGCGATCGCGCCATTGTTTTGGAGAAAGGTCATGTGGTTGACAACATCGACATGCGAATGCCACAACCTGTGAGTTTGTTGGGCAAATTCTTTTTTGAAACAGCAAAAGGTTGGACCGATGAAACGGTGCTGCCGCAGGAGGATGCATGAACGATTTGATTGATTCACTTTTTCAATTTGGCCCTGACTTGATAAAGGCCACATTGGATACTTTCATGATGGTGGGCGCCACCATGATGAGTGCCATCGTATTGGGCACCCCGCTGGGCATCATGTTATTTTTAACAGCGCCCTTTGGCTTGTATCCCAAGCCTGCTGTACATCAGTTAACAAGCTATTTTGTGAATGTCTTGCGTTCATTCCCATTCATTATGTTGTTGGTGTTGTTGATTCCCTTCTCGCGATTTTTAGTCGGCACCAGCATTGGCCCAAAGGCTGCTGCAGTGGCCTTGTCGATCGCTGTCATACCTTTTTTTGCAAGATTGGTTGAACAGAATTTGCGAGATGTCCCCAGAGGCATGGTCGATATGGCGCAATCATGCGGTGCGTCGCCCTGGCAAATTATTTGGAAGGTTCTTCTCCCGGAGGCCATGCCTGGATTACTGGCCAGCCTAACCGTCACTGCAACAGGTTTTATTGCCTATTCAGCGGTAGCTGGGGCTGTGGGTGCAGGGGGTCTTGGTGATTTGGCCATCCGATATGGCTATTACCGCTTTGAAACCAATGTGATGATTTGGTGTGTGATCATCATGTTTGTTTTGGTTCAAGCCACACAGTGGTGTGGCGATTGGTTGGTTCGATTTTCCGATAAACGTGTTTAATTTTTTAACAGGAGATTGCTATGAAACATCGTCGTTTACTTTTGTCACTGGTTTCCGCTGTGGTGTTGTTGGGTGCTGGCTTGACGCATGCGCAAAG
>CAJCCO010000047.1 GCA_903960915.1 uncultured beta proteobacterium | reverse complement strand
GGCTCCAACATCAGCAACTTCTGAAGTTCAACCATCACTGGCAAAGCATCAGGACCAACCTTTGAAACCACGCCAGCCTGAATCGACTTGTATGCGGCTGTCGTGTACTGTTCTGCCAGTTCAATTTCTGCGGCTTTTGCTCGAATCATCCCAAGAGTGCTGACCACACTTTTTATGTCATTCAGTTTTCGGGAAATACCGACTGGGTTTGCTACAGGAAGATCGTCTGTGATTGCAGAATCAATCACAGCCAGCGCACCACCTCGGAATAGGAATCCAAGGATTGGCATCTTCAGCGCTTCAATTTTTGTCACGTACTTCATTAAGACCTGTACTTTGGCGGCTGGCATAGGCTGAAAAAGCGAGAGGGCTTCAACGTCCTTGGCAGTCATCTTGCTTCGTACATTGCTGGCCAACGTGCTGAGTCGGGCGCGTGACACAAGATCATTGATGCTCTGAGAATCCGTTTCAATCACTGAAAATTCCAGGCGTTGATCAGAAGTCCAGGTTGAAAAATGGGTCGAAAGTCTAGTAGTGGCGCCTGACTTTATGATTTTTGCAAGTATTGGACACAAGCCAGGGCTAGCGGCTTCAAGGCTGATCTCCAGATCGTGAAGCTTTGCCACCTTGGCCATCTCGACATTGCTCATCACAGAGACCACCTTGCCAATGCTTGAGGAAAGTGCCTGGGTCTTTTCCGTAAGCTCTTTCTCCAATGCGGGCATATTTGAGGCCTGAGCTGCATGGTGGTTTTGGATTCGCACGCGAGCCGCGCCGTTAATCAAGCTTCGATAGGTTCCATCCTTACCAAGACGGAGTATGGGATTTGGGAAATCTTCCCCATGCCGAATGGATAAAAGGGCTTGCGTCAACTTGTCCTGAACCACGTCCAAAGCCTCGTTCTTGTCGGAGACGATGAGAACTGTTTGGTGATCCATGATGGCGTTAAAGGCCAACGCGGTGATGGTGTGGGATTTACCTGTACCGGGTGGACCTTCAACGGCAATGAACTGGCAGCCCGGTTTCTTGCGAGCGTTGTCGATACGGATTTGTTCTTCGTTGAGCGGTATTGGTGAGCTGGTGACCAAATGCTGGGCCGGCGTCATTGCCGCCCAATCCTCTCGAACCGAAGCTGTAACGCTTAGAGGATCTTCAAAAAGCATTGATTTGACGATGCCATTGAACATCTCGTGGGCTTCCTTGTGGTCAGCGTCAATGCTGGACAAGAGCGCCTCGTAGTCGTTGACCAAGGACTCATCGCTTCGGTCAAAGGCAGAAAAGTAGGCCGCATTTGACATTCGCAGCTGGGGAGATCGAGCAATTTGAGGTTTGTGCTCATGAAAATCGAGTTGAGCGGCCACATCAAATGTGCGTGAAAGGTCCTTCATTGCTCGCTCAATCCGAGCCTGCGCAGTCTCGGATTCACTCAGATGGATGATTCTTTCGGGAATAATTGCAACACTGACACGCTCCGACTGGCTACGCATTTCACCGACGATGTACTCGATTGCCGCTTTGTGGATATACAGCCTCGGGTCTAGCGATAGGACATAGCCTGAACCTTCAGAATCAGCCTTCACGGTCACGGGGATATAGAACAGGGGGTAATCGTTTGGTCCGTACTTGATTGCACCAAAGTAGAAGTAAGTCGTGAGCTGGTCGTCAGAGCCCACATAGTTCAGCACATCACGCAACTCTTGAAAGGCGTCTGCTGCGGCAAACAACTCAAAAAACTCGACTACCTGGGCTCGTGTACTTTGAGTCGCAAAAAACTCAGCCATCACCCCACTCAATGGCGCATCATTGCCTGTGAGAAGCACCGTGTTGAGGGCTTCAGGCATATGAACCAACGCGTTGGCACAAAGCATCTCGGTCAGATCTGCTTCGACTTCGAAAATGGAATCCTCAGCCGAGTAGGCGTTTTCCTTGAACGGTCCTTCCAGTAATGTGAGCATCGGCAGCACGATCTCCTTGGCTGTACGCTCTTGGAAGAAAGCCAATATACCTTCGATGTATACCTCTGGATTGGCGGCACCTTCATGGCGCTTGGCCTTTGCCTGTCGCAATACGCTCTGACGCACATCTTCGAGACCCTGCTCCGGCATCTGATCAACGAACTGTTGAACTAAATTTCTGAGTATCGGGCTAATCTGCGCACGGTAGCTGTTTCGACGGAACTTAAGCACCATCTCTTGGGAAGGCTTGGCAAGGAGTCCCCAAGCGTCACGAAACAATGCGGAATACTTCCTTAAATCAATGCCAGTACGAAAGCCCTCCTTGGTCTTTAACTGGATACGCCTTCGTGGAGTCTGTAAGCGTTTGAAGTCACTGTCCAGAAATTCCCGAAAATAGCGTAGAACCTGGGTAGAAACTTCGCTGATCGCACTTTCGCTGACTGTAGTCGCCATTCATTACCTGCCTTGTTAATGTATTTATGAACACCATAACGCAAATTATCAGGAGACAGTATGGAAAAGCGGTTGAGTTAAAACGGCGGGGGAGTTGAATCGTTGACTATGGCCGGTACGGATACGAAGAATTACGGACTAGCTTGCGTCTTCAATTTTGAAGAACTGGGTCCCCAGTAAGTCGGCGGTCGCTGCACCGGAGTCGTTCCGACCCTCTCTTCGACATCATTCTTTGCATCACTTTTCGCTTCCCAATACCTGCCATTCGCCAGTGGCCGCACCTGCCCCATAGCAGCATCCCAACTAGCGCCCCCAACCTCCCGCCCCACTGCAAACCAACTTCGTCAACACAGGAAGTTATGG
>CAJCCO010000046.1 GCA_903960915.1 uncultured beta proteobacterium | reverse complement strand
GCAATTCGATCTTGCAGCTCAGCGCATAGCCAAACCCGCGCAGCGTCAGGATGGCATCTTCCGGCGCCCCGCAATGGCTGAGCTTTTTTCGCAGTGTGCTGATGCGCATTTCAAGGTTGGCAGGCAAAAGGCCCTTGTCCTTGGTGTCCACCAGTTGCATGGCTTGCCAGCGTTCGAGCTTTTGGCCTGCGGCACGACAAAAGGCGGCCAGCAAAATTCCTTCACCATGGCTCAGCGAGGCCTCCCCCTCGGGGCCGGTCAGAGAAAGGGTTTGGCTGTTGAGCACGATCTTTGCATTGGGCACAGGGGCACTGGCTTTGAGCCGGCAGGCCAAATTGTGGATGCACACCAGCAACTCAGCCTGTTCGACGGGCTTAACAAGGTAGTTGTCTGCCCCTGACGAATAACCTTCGAGCCGGTCATTGAGCTGGCCCCGTGCCGTCATGAGCACGATGCCTGCTAGCGGCTGGGTTTTGCGGATGCGCTCAGTCAGACTGAAGCCGTCTTCGCCCGGCAGATTGACGTCGATCAGGTAGAGGTCAGGCAAATCGCGGGACGGTGTTTCGACCACCTCTTCTGCACAAACCAGTCCTGACACTTGATGCCCCTGGGCCTGCAAAAATTGCACCGTGGCTTCGCGCAGGCTGTCGTTGTCTTCCACCACCAGAATGTGGAGCGATGGGGTGGGTGCCATGGTTCGGGGGGACGTTGTCACAAAAATAAAAGTTTCTAATAGTAAAAAAAACCTTGATCACATTCCAAAGCAAACCAAATCAGGGGCTTTGCTCTGAGCCGGGCAGTTGCACCACGAAACGAATCGCGCTGTCGTTGGGTGCGTAGTCGATGCGGCCACCCAGAACGTGCATCAGGCTACGGACTAGGAACAAGCCCAGGCCGGTGCCTGCCTGGCGCCTGGCGTGGGGGCTGCGGTAATACTTCTGAAAGACTTTGTCAGCCTCGGGCCAGCCCGCAACGCCCGGTGAGTTGCTGACCTCGAGTTGCAAAACGCTCTGACCTAAGGTCTGGGTGGGCATCGACCGCAGACGCACCATGATCGGGGTGTCAGTGGCCGCGTATTTGCAAGCGTTTTCCAGCAGGTTGCTGATCACAATGAACAGCAACTGCTTGTCTGTGTTTGCCAAGGACTGCTGTGGCAAATCCATGGTTACTCGAGATGGTTGTTTGCAGCATGACACGGCATCCCGTACGAGGTCCACCACTTCGGTGGGTGCCAAATGGGCGGTCAGTTGGCGATCTCCTAACTGGGTGATTTGCAGGCAGCGCTCAATCACGTTGTCCATGTCACGAATGGCTTTCCTGATTTCTTGGCTCCCTAAGGCCGAGGTGTCTAGGCGCATGTGCATGGTGGCCAGGGGCGTCTTGAGTTCGTGCGCCAGCATGGCCAGCAATTTTTCTTGTTCTTCGCGCGTGAGGCGTTCTTGTTGCACTTGAAGTTGACTGCGCTCTAACGCCAGGTTGATCTCGCGGCGCTGCTGGTTCATCACGTGAGCGCGGTATTGCAGCATCAACAACACAAAAAATGCCGTTACCAGGCCATGCATTTGTACGAGGTAAAGTGAAATTTCCCCGGACTTGGAAAGCCCCAAGCCGGCCAGCGAAGCCACTGCCAAGGTGACCACCAAAAGGGTATAAAAAGCCAAGACCACGGGTCTGCTCAAGGGTGGTTTTTCAAGCGCATTCGACTTAGACCAGCCCCGGGACAACAGCACCGAAAGTAGAAAAAAGAACGGCGATATCAGCACCTCGCTCATGTTCAGACGCAGGGCTGCTATGGGCCATTGGGTCAACAAAAGCAGCTTGATAGGCAGCAAAGTCAACATAAACACGAGCAAACGGATCACCCAGCGGGGTGGGTCGAATTCCCGCAGCATCAGAAAATGGAACAACACGGCTGTGCTTACAGCACTGATGCTGAAGAAGGTGGTGCCCATGTTCAGCCATGCTGCCGGCCAGCCGCTGGGCCAAAAAGCGCGCATGAAGCCCAGCGAGCAGAGGGCGTAAAACAGCGCTGTTGTTTGTGTCAAAAAGAAGGCGCCGATCAAGTGCTCACGGCTGAACAGCCAGTAAACCAAAGCCCAGACCGCAATGATCAGAATCAGTCCGATGTAGACGGCAAATAACAGCTGTTGAATGCGGTTGCGCTGGTCCAGTGCTTCTACGTTCAGTGCCTGGATGTCAATCTGGCGGGTGCTGGTGGAGGCCAGCCGCAGCCAAATGTCGCGCGGCTGCTCACCGCGGGCAATGGGCAATAAAAAGTCCATCCCTTCAAATTCGGCTTGTCGGGGGTGGTGGATATCGCCTGTTTTACCCACCAGTCCCTGAGAGGCCAAAGGGTCAAACACCTGGATGTCATCCAGATACACCGGGCGAATGCGCAGCACCAGCCGATCAGGTTCCTTAGCGGAGACCTGATCGGCTTGCGGGTCAATGCGCAAGCGCAGCCAGATCACCGAAGCGCCAAAGCCTTTGCTCAACATGCCGGTGTAGGGTAGGGGGCTTGTGTTCTGAACAGCTGGCCAAGTCAGTTGCCCAGTAGCGTCCTCCAGCCACGCCCGCTGCGTGATGTGGTCTTTGCCTTCGGCCGCGGCAACGCTCAGAGGCAGCCACGCCAATAGCAAGGCCAGCAGCCATGCCCGATCAAGAAAGAAGAAAACAGAACGTCGCGTTTGCATGCTGTATTTTGGATTTTTTTGGGTTGCCTGACTTTAAAGCTTTAACTTCTCAAATTCCCAGGATGACAAATATCGTTGGACTATTATTTTTAATTAATTAATAGTTAAAGAATACAAATCGGAAAATGAAGAGATGACTAAATCAACTGGCAACGCATTCCCTTCCCCCCTGCGCTGGACTCTGGTGGCCGTGGCATGTGTCGTAGCTTCAGGCTGTGCAAGTGTTCAGCCCGTTGCCTTATCGCAACAAGATATGCAGGCCCAGCAGCAAAAAGACAGCGTGAACCTGCGCAAAGACGTTGAGCCTATCACGGGTCCTTTGACGCTGGACGAGGCCATGGCGCGCGCCTTGAAGTACAACCTGGACCGCCGTTCCAAGCAAATGGAAGAGGCCTTGGCCCTGGGGCAGTTGGATGTGAACAAATACGACATGTTGCCCAGAGTGCTGGCGCAGGCCGGTTATTTGCGCCGAGATACCCCGCGTTTCACGGGCAGCACCAGATTTGGTGAGCCTGTTCCGAGCAGTTTTGCAAGCAGTGATACCTCTACATCCAGTGAGGCCGCTCACTACACCGCTGATCTGAGCCTGACCTGGAGCCTGGTGGACTTTGGCATAGGTTATTACGGCGCCAAACAGCAGGGTGACCGTTTCATGATCGCCGGTGAAAAGCGCCGCAAAGCCATGCATTTGTTGATGCAAGACGTGCGCACGGCGTACTGGCGCTCGGCCAGTGCCCAGTTGCTTAAAGCCGATGTGAAAAAAACCATCCGACTGGCCGAGGAAGCCCTGGACGATTCGCGCAAGGCGGCCACCGAGCGCGTGCGCAACCCGCTGGAGCCCTTGCGTTACCAGCGTCAGTTGCTGGAGAACATGCGCTTGCTCGAATCGATCGACCAAGAGTTGTCTTCAGCCCAGTTGGATCTGGCATAGCTGATCAATGCCCCCTTGGGCCAAAACATCCAAATCGCCACGACTGACCTGAAAAATATTGGCAATGAAGTGACGCAGGTGCCCGTGCAAAAGCTGGAAGAAGTGGCCTTGCTCAAAAACGCGGATTTGCGCGAGCAGCATTACAACGGGCGCATTGCCAGCGATGAAACTCGCCGCACCCTGTTGCGCATGTTCCCCAATTTGTCCTTCAACTACGGGGCCAAGTACGACACCGACACCTACCTGCTGAACCGCAATTGGAACGAAGCTGGCGTGCAGATGTCTTTCAATTTGATGAATTTGTTCACCGGCCCGGCAAATATGAAGCTGGCCGAAGCGGGGGTGGCCCTGGCTGACCAGCGCCGCATGGCCACCCAGCTGTCTGTCATGACCCAGGTGCACTTGTCGCGCCTGGCCGTCATCAACACGCGCAGCCAGTTCGAGCGTGCAGATGCCATCTACACCACGGACAGCAAGATCTCTGAAATCATGCGCAACCGCCAGTCAGTGCAGGTGCAAAGCAAGCTGGACCTGGTCAGCACCGAAACCTCGGCCATCTTGAGCTTGCTGCGGCGCTAGCTCGTGCGGTTGAATTTCCTATCCGCAACAGGCTCTGAGCATCTATTTGAAAGTTCTGACCATCCGGATTCAGATGACCAACATTCATGCGGGTTGTGGGTGTTTTGCAGTACGACTTATTAAATTCGATACTTATTGCCGCATATCCGTCGATGTTTGATGATTTGGATATTTTTGGTATTAAGTTGAGTTTTTGAATAAGATCCAAAAGTATTAAAGATTTTGAGGTTTTCAACATGTATACCAGCTTAGTGCCTGTCAACAAAACGCGGCACGCTCATAAAAAAGTTCGTCAAGTTCAAGGTTTTGAATTCGCCAAAGATTTCCACATCGCGTCCATCATGGCGCACGAATTCGCCCGAGCCGCCTCCATTTATCCCGTGGTTTTCCTCGAAGATAAAACTGAAGACAGTTTCAAGCCGGTGGCGTTGATGGGTCTTGATGCGGGTGAAAATCTGTTTGTTGGTGCTGACGGCAAGTGGCAGGCTTCGTACGTTCCAGCAATCATTCGGCGATATCCCTTTGCATTGGCAGGTGCAGGTGAGGAGGGCAAATTTACTGTCTGTATTGATGAAGGCAGTGACCTGATCAGTGATACAGAAGGCGCGGCCCTTTTTGATGAGCAAGGCGAGCCAGCTGAGTCATTGGAAAACGTCAAACGTTACCTTGGCGAGTTGCAGATGATGGACACATTCACGCGTGAATTTTGCAAAGACTTGTCCAGTCACAACATGTTCACGCCCCTCAACATGCGCGTACGTCAATCGGATCAGATCAAAAACATCAACGGTTGTTACGTCCTCAATGAAGAGAGACTGAACAGCTTGTCCACTGAAGGATTTGTTGCGTTGCGTGAAAAACGCTATTTGCCAGCCATCTACGCCCATCTGGTTTCATTGGCTCAAATTGAGCGTTTGATCATGCTCAAAGATGAACGCCTGCCCTCAAATACTGATGAAAAATAAGTTGGTACTTTAAGCAGTCATCGTATTGCTTTTGACAAATATCCGACCTTTTGCATGAGACCTTTTGGGCCTTTTTCAAGTGGAGGCAAGTCTGCACTGCGTGGTCCTCGCAGGCGTCATGCCGACCCAAGTGCACAGGTTGGACTTTCTAGCTCGCTTCGTCCTGATTTCATACGCATTCGTGATGCGTTCAGGGTGGAGCCACTTGAGCCTCGGGTTCTGCTTTCTGCAGATCCGCTTTTCTCTCCTTTAAAAGTTTTTTTTCTGCCGGAAGACAGAGCCATACACGATCGTTTGGCGGAGGCTTCATTAGCTTCAACGGGCACCAAGACCATGGCTTCGCCAGAGGTGCTTATAGGTTCGCTCAATCAGGTCATTTCGGTGCCGGTGCGATTGCAATCATCGCCTGCTGTGGATGCCTATGCGGCTTTGCATGAAGGGGTCGACACTGCGGCATCTATCGCATTGGACAACGATCGGCGAGTGCCTTTCGTGTCTGTCATGGATGTGGGTAGCGTCGCTGTATTTGATACTTTCCCCATTGATTCGTTTCAAGAACAAAACACCAATGAAGACTTCGTAGCACGGGAATTTGGTGAATTCGCCAGCACTGCGCAATGGGGGGCTGCCGAATCTTGGGCGTTGACCTTGCCAGACAGTCAGCAGGTTGAGTCGCTCCTGCCTTCTGTCCAAACCAATACTGCCCGTGTTTTGCAGTCTGGAAATTACGATCTGGCCTTGCTTGGCCTACAGGACAGCGATTCTTTGTGGCTGGCACCCGATGCGGTACTCAAGGGCAGTGGTAGTTTCGCTGGCAACTTGTCTGTAGAGGGCCTGCTCAGTCCCGGTTATTCGCCTGGCGTGCAAAACGTCAGCACCTTAACCTTGGGCGCCGGCTCGGCCACCTTGTTCGAGATTGCCGGTGCCACAGCAGGGACTGGTGCGAATTTTTATGACCAGATCAACGTCTCTGGACTGGCCTCTTTGGACGGCCAAATTCAGGTCGACTTGCTTGGCGGTTACCGGCCCACCGACGGCCAGGTGTTCAACGTGCTCACCTATGGCAGCGTCAGCGGCGCTTTCGCCAGCGGCAGCGGCCTGATTGATGCAGGCGAGGGCGTGTACTTTGAGGTGCTCACCACCTCCAACGGCCTGAACCTCAAGGCCCATGTGTTGGACGCCAGCACCGCCAATCTGGTCAACGCTCTGCGCTCGGCCGTGCCGGCCAGCGACCAGGCCCTGCAAGACCGCGTGGGCCAGTGGCTGAACTTTGACTACTTCCGCAACAACAGCAGTTACAGCTTCACGGGCAGCATTGCCTTGGGTGAAGGCCTTAGCCTGAGCGGCTCGGCCGCCATCGGCTTTACCAACAACGTGGTGATCGCTGGCCAAACGGTGGACGTCTTCACTCTGGGCCTGGAAAACGCCAGCGGCCACCTGGGGCTGGACGCCACCAGCACCAGCGCGCCTGGTTTGAAGTTCACTGACGCCGACTTGGGGCTGCTTTGGCTGCGCAGTGAGAACGTAGCCAACGACGGCGGCTGGCTGTGGGCCGAAGGCACCGTGGCTGGCTTGTCCATGGTGGGCGCCAGCAACGTGACGCTCACCGCGTCATCGCTGACGCTGGACTTTGCCCAGGGCTTGGGCACCACGGGGGGCACGGCCAACAACACCTTGCTCGACCTCTCGGCTGCTGCGCGCAGCGTGGTGGTGGGCAGCACCACCTACACCTTTGACAGCGCCACCACCACCGAGCGCACGGCCGTCTCAGGCACTGGAGCGCTCAACGTGGCGGACCTGGTCAGTGTGTCGGGCACCCTGGGTTTTGCCTCATCGCTCAACGGCCTGCTGGCTGCGGGCACCGGCATCACCGCACGCATGAATGCGGGCGGCGTGTCTTTGGGCTTGGACAGCGCCAGCTTCGGCCTGGCCTTGTACAGCAACAACACCTACCAGCTTGAAGCCAGCGGCGGTTTTTACGTCAATGGCGGCGGCTTTGCCAACGTCAGCGCCACCAGCGCGCTGCTGCGGCTGAACACCACGGGCGTCACCCAGGCCGAGAAGATTTTGCAGGTCAGTGGCCTCAGCCACACCCTGTCGGCCATGGGCGCCACGGCCGACCCGGTGCTGAACGTGACCGGTTTGCAGGCGCGCATAGGCGAGAGCTTGCAGGTCTCGGGCAATTTGTCGTTTGAGCGCGATGCCACCACCGGCAACCTTGAAGTCGTGGCCAGCAACGCCAGCGCCTCGGTGCGTGTAGGCGACATGCGCGCCGGCGTCACCCAGGCCAGCTTGGCGCTGGTCATCCGTGATGCGGCCCAAAGCAACCCGGGCATGCTGGTGCAGGCATCTGGCGCGGCCGACATGTCCCTGGGCGAGTCCATCGCCTTGTCGGCCACCTCGGCCACTGTGCGATGGAACAGCACCAACCTTGACGCATCCAACCGTGCCATCAACGTGGCAGGCACCGACTACACCTTTGGCAGCCTGAGCGCAGGCGTCAAGTCGGTGAGCGTGAGTGGAGCCAACTTGGTGCTGGGCGACTTCTTCCGCGTCAACGGCAACTTTGCCTTCTTGGCCGACAGCACCACCGTCAAGCTGGCTGCAGACACTGCAGGCACGGCGCTCAACGAAGCGACTACTGGCATTGAGGTCAGCTTGCTCACCCTGGGCGGTAAAGACCTCAACGCCCAACTCGGCGCAGCAGGCGGTCCGCAAGTGGCCTTGACCGGCGTGGAGTTTGGCTTGGCACTGATGAGCGCCAAGTCAGACGCCAGCCGCCGCTGGACCAGCGCGCAGGCCAGCGCCACGGGCGCCTCGCTCAGCGGCCTGAGCGGCGTC
>CAJCCO010000045.1 GCA_903960915.1 uncultured beta proteobacterium | reverse complement strand
CGACCATTCGGCAGTTGGGCTATCCAACAAAGAATGCACTCAAGACCTGGTATCGCGAATATGAACAAAGTCGCGATTTGCAGGTAGGCTATGTGCGCTCAGGGCAGAAGTATTCCGACGAACAGAAACAGGCGGCGGTTCAACATTACCTCGACCACGATCGCTGTATTGCTTCAACTATGAAGGCACTGGGATATCCCTGCCGTGAAACGCTCACTGCGTGGATTGATGAACTTCACCCCGAAGTACGCAATCGCGTTGTCGGCAGAGCGGCAAACGTACAGCACTCCCCTGAGCTCAAGAATGCGGCAGTCATTGATCTGTGCACCAGGAAGACAAGTGCACAAGCAATTGCTCAAAAACTTGCAGTGTGCAGGCCGACGTTGTACAAATGGAAGAATCAATTACTCGGACATGAGGCGCCCCCATCCATGAAACGCCAGAACGATTCAAAGCCAGTTCCTGAGCAGACGGAACTGCAGCGGCAAGTCGAATCACTTCAACGGGATATCCGGCGATTACAGCTTGAGCACGACCTATTGAAGAAGGCAAATGAACTGTTAAAAAAAGGCCTGGGCGTCGATCTGCAGCTCCTGAGCAACCGGGAGAAGACGCTGCTGGTTGACGCCCTGAAGCAAACCTATGCGCTGTCAGAACTCTTTGTCGAACTTGACCTCGCCCGCAGCTCCTACTTTTATCATCAGGCCCAACTCCGGGGCGCTGACAAGTATGCTGATGCGCGTCTTGCCATCACCGAAGTCTTCCATTGCAATCACCGCTGCTACGGCTATCGGCGGATGCGCGCGGCACTTGGCAGGCGCCAGGTGTTCATCTCGGAGAAGGTCGTACAACGTTTGATGAAGCAGGAATGTTTGGTCGTCGCCGCTAACAGAAAGCGTCGGTATGGGTCCTATCTGGGCGAAATCAGCCCAGCGCCAGACAACCTCATCAACCGGGACTTTCAGGCTGCCACTCCGAATAAGAAATGGCTTACCGACATCACGGAGTTCCAGATCCCGGCTGGGAAGGTCTATCTCTCGCCTATGATTGACTGTTTCGATGGCTTGGTGGTCAGTTGGACCATCGGCACACGTCCAGATGCCAACCTGGTGAACACTATGCTTGATGCAGCTATTGAGACGGTGAGCAATAGCGAAGACCGGCCTGTCGTTCACTCTGATCGCGGTGCTCACTATCGCTGGCCTGGGTGGCTATCAAGGATGCACGAGGCAAAGCTGATTCGTTCGATGTCGCGTAAGGGGTTTTCACCTGACAATGCGGCCTGCGAGGGCTTCTTCGGGCGGCTGAAAACGGAACTGTTCTACCCTCGGAACTGGCAGGATTCAACTATTGAGCAATTCATCCAGGTAGTTGATTCCTATATCCGCTGGTATAACGAAAAGCGCATCAAAATCTCCCTTGGCTCACTCAGTCCCCTGGAATACCGGGAGAGCATTGGATTTACGGCATAAACCAGTCCAAGTTATTGTCCGCACCCCCCCAGTGGGTCAGTTTTCAGTCGGCGCCAACATTGAGATTCAAAAGCGTAAATTTTCAGCCCCTCAAGCTAGAAACGACTTGCGCAGCTATATAAAAAGCGTGACGAAACATTTTCCCTTGATAGGTGAAATACATGTTAACGATGCCAATGGACACTTATTTCTAGATAAAGACCAATCTTCTGATCTGATTAGCAACTCTGTCCAGCGTGATTTTCAACAGCTTAATGAATCGCCCTATGTATTGACCGTGAAACATGATGGCAATGAGCCATCAGTAGTAGAGCACTGTTGCAGCGGCAGTATGGAAGTTAGCCTATTCATGGGCGATGAATTGAGTGCAGACGACATCATCAAAAAAGCGGATGAAAGCATGTACCGTGCTAAAGATGCAGGGGGCAACCGTTGTGAGTTTTATTCTTAAAACTGTCTGGTAAACCCCGCTAATGCCTGTACTCCCGATACCAGCCGATCAGCGAATTTTGGTCGGGTAGCCCTACCGCCTAATGGTCGCCCCAAGGCGCTTTCCGAGCTTGATGTAGAGCTTGACGGCTCGAGTGCGGTCAGGGCAAACAGTCTAGATGGGGATCCGCAAGGGCAGCTCCAATCACCTTGTCGATGGTCACCTATGTGACGCGATCAGGCAGGGTCAAGTACGAAGCAACTTGCGGCTTAAGTCCGGAAACGCTAGGATACGTTTAATTGCTTACCGTTCGACAGGTAAATTAAATTTGGTGTAGGTCAAATCACACTGCCAGTTGAACTGGGGATCACGATCCCACCCCTCTCGATTTACATCAAGGAGATGCTATGGAATTTAAAACTATCACGTTGGCTGTTGAGGCTGGCATTGCAGTTGTCACGCTGAATCGCCCCCCGGTGAATGCTCAAAATGCAGAATTGCGCGATGAAATGACACGGGTTTTTGATGTGCTGTCCGACCGGACTGACGTTGCCTGCATTGTGCTCACCGGCTCGGGCAAGATATTTTCGGCAGGTGCCGATATCCGCGAGCGCCCGAATCTTGCCGACACGCCCGGCGCCTACGGCGCCCATAACCGCCGCGTAAGGGAGGCTTATTACGCCCTTGTTGAATGTTCCAAGCCCATCATTGCGGCGATCAATGGCCCAGCAATGGGCGCCGGTTTCGGTCTTGTTATGGCTGCTGACATCTGGGTGGCTTCAGAAGAATCCTTTGTCTCCATGCCGGAAATTAATGTGGGCCTAGCCGGTGGCGTCACATTTCTGCAGCAGATATTTGGCCGTTCACGCGCAAGGCGAATGTTCTACACCGGTATGAAGGTGTCAGGGCAGGAGTTGTACCGCCTCGGACTGGTGGAAGCCTGTCTCCCCGCCGACCAGTTGATGCCCTACTGCATGGAGATTGCCCGGGATATCGCCTCGAAGAGTCCAATCGCCATGCGCTTGGCCAAGGAGGCGGCTCGGCTGACTGAAACCATGCCAACTCGCGATGCCTACCGCTACGAGCAGGGCAACACTGTGGCGCTCTCTAAGACCGAGGACTCCAAGGAGGCGCAACGCGCATTTCTTGAGAAGCGAGCGCCTGTCTACACTGGTCGCTAGATTGCCGCTAAGGCAGCACCCGGCAGTAACCGCGCGTGATCCCGGGTGGATTTTCAGTTGGCCTATACTTTTCCCAACCAAGACAACATAGGTACACGATGTCAACTCCTCACTTGACGGAAGACAAGGCGCCAGAAAAGGAGACTGTCAGGGTTCGGGTGGATAACCGCCCTGAACAAATCATCCGCATCGCCACGCGGCTGTTTGCCCGACGCGGCTATGAAGGGACCTCCCTGCGCGACATTGCGGATGAAGCCAAGATTACCAAGGCGGCTCTGTATTACCACTTCCCGAACAAGGAGGCGTTGTACCAGCGCATCGTTCTTGACGCCCTGCGTGCATTGATTGAAACCGTGCGTGCTGCCATTGAAGCGGCGCCGACGCCGATTGAGAAAGTGCGTCAATTTATGCTGGTGTCGGCTGACATCCTCGAGTCCGACCGGGATCAATGGATGGCGGGCTCGAATATTTTCTGGACAGTCGGTGAGAGCGAATACCGCACACTCAACATCGCCTTGCGCAATGAATACGAGGCTCTGCTTCGCAGTTGTATTGCAGACGCCATCAAAGTGGGGCAGTTCAGGCCCTCCAACGTCGCCATGACCAGTCGACTTTTCCTTTCGTTGTTGAGCCACCTCAGCCGCTGGCACAACCCTAAGGGGGCCATGTCGCCCCGCGAAGTGGTGGAGCAATATTTGGACATGTCTTTCCAGGGCCTTCAGCCGCGCATGGCCGACTAACTCGCGCAGTGCCGTCGCACCACCGCTCCGGCACTCACCTCAAAGATGGTTTTTCCAGAAGTTGCCTTTACTAGGGTTAACACCACGATTAAACTTACCTGCCGAACGGTAGAATTAAATCACATAACAGTATGCAAGCTGTGAATTGCCTACCAATAAAGGACGCTAACTCATGTTCAACCGACGCACGACCACTGCGCTGCTCGCTGCAATAGCCTTTTGCGCAGTTCCCATCACCTCATCGGCGCAGGCGTTCCCAACAAAACCAGTTCAAATCATCGTCCCTTATGCCGCCGGGGGCAGCACGGACATCCTCGCTCGCATCGTTGCATCACGACTGGCCGACAAATGGAAGCAGCCCGTTATCGTCGACAACAAGCCTGGGGCTGGCACGGTGCTGGGCACAGGCCTGGCCGCCCGGGCGCCGGGTGATGGATACACGCTGTTTATGACTGCTACCGGCTTCAATATCAACCAGGTCCTTCTGCCCAAGCTCCCTTACAACCCACAGGCGCTGTCACCTCTGGCCTTGGTCGCAGACTCCTACAGTTTTCTGTACGTTCATTCCTCCCTGCCTGTTAACTCAGTGGCCGAACTGATTGCCTATGGCAAGGCCAATCCCGGCAAGCTGACGTTTGCCTCATCAGGTAACGGCTCCAGCCCGCATATTGCCGCCGAAATGCTTGCCATGCGCGCAGGTATCGAGATCCTGCACGTGCCATACAAAGGCAACGGACCGGCGATCAATGACCTGGTGGGCGGGCAAGTGAACGCCATGTTCGACTCCGCAGCAACAATGAGTTATGTGCCTAGCGGCAAACTGAAGTTGCTGGGCGTCGCCAGTACCAAACCAATCGCACGGGCACCTGAGGTGGCGGTGATTGCTAAGTCGGGCGTGGCAGGGCTTGCAGATTTCGCCTCTGGCGGTTGGTTCGGCATGTTTCTTCCCGCATCCACACCGATCGACTTGCAGAAAAAAATCTATGCGGACGTAAAAGCAGTCCTGGAAACACGGGATGTTCATGACGCCATCTATAAAAGCGGCGCCGATCCTGTGTTGATGTCACAGGCTGAATTCTCGGCCTATCTGAAACGGGACCTGGAAAGCTGGGGAACCGTGGTTCGCGATCGCAAGATCACACTGGACTGACCCCAGTCGTTTGCCAACTTATTACCCCACGCCTGCTCCATCACCTCAATGGAAACCATGACCCAGTCCAAGATCTCCCCCAATAGCGCCACTGAAGAAGCCCGGGCCGTGACAGACCCCTATGCAGACTTCCGCCGGCAACTGGTTGAATTCACCGAGTCGCCCGCGCTGGCCCCGCTGAAGGACATTGTTCGCAGCAACCAGAAGTTGTCGCGTAAGGAATTCAGTGAATGGCAAAAAGCCCTGTTTGCCAGGGGGTGGGCAGCCCCCAACTGGCCAGTTCAGTATGGCGGCACCGGCTGGGACCTACAACAGCGCTACTTGTTCGAAGAAGTCACGGCAGCGGCAGACTGCCCGCCGCAATACCACCACGGTATCGGTCACATCGGGCCGGTCATCATGCATTTTGGTACCGAGGCCATCAAGCGCCGGTTTCTGCCCCGCATCCTGGATGGCAGCGAGCATTGGTGCCAGGGGTATTCAGAGCCGGGTGCCGGCTCCGACCTTGCTTCTCTGAAGTCGACCGCCGTGCGGGATGGCGACGACTACGTGCTCAACGGGCAAAAAATATGGACTTCACACGCCCATGAAGCGGACATGATGTACACCCTGGTGCGCACCTCGAGCGAGGGTCGCAAACAGGCGGGCATCTCGTTATTGTTGGTCCCCCTGAACACGCCGGGCATCGAGATTCGCCCGATCCGCACCATCGACCAGTGGCACCACGTGAACGAGGTCTTTCTCAGCAACGTCCGCGTGCCTGCCGAATACTTGGTTGGCGAAGAAGGAGAAGGCTGGAAATGCGCCAAGTTCCTGCTGGATCGCGAACGCCTCTCGCCGGCCACGGTGCCACGCCTGGCGCGCCAACTCGAGCAAGTGTCTGACCTTGTTGCGCAGAAAATGACAAGCAGTCCTGGGTTACCCAGCATCCATTCCCTGCAGGAGCGCTTATTTAATGCCCAGGCATCTGTCATGGCGGCCCGCCAGATGTTGCTGAGCGCCATCCAGGAGGAGATACACGGCACGCTCGCCTCTTCGAAGTCGTCGGCCTTGAAACTCTATGCCTCTGAGTTGTCACAGCACATCGTGGGGATTGCCTTTGACATTGCCGGGCCCGAGTACGCCGCACGCCTAGTGCCTGAGATGCCGGCCATGGACGGTGCCGATGATCTGGACATCGAACGCCAGCTAAGCCACACCTATCTGTTCTTCCGTTCTCGCTCGATCGCCGGTGGAACCAGCGAAGTGCAAAAGAACGTAATAGCCCGCGACATTTTCGGAAGCTGAAACACATGCCCTTTACCGCTACCCCCATGTTCCCCGGCGACCTGTACGACACCATGGACCACATGGCGGCCACCGCAGCCCCCATCCGATCCGACAACCAGAAGGATCAGGCCAGTTCGACGTGGCAGCAGATTCTTGCGCTCGGATGGCAGGGTGTTGTGATCGAAGAAAATTCCGGCGGTGTGGGTGCTGCGCTGGCTGATTTTGCGGCCATCGCCGAGGCGGCTGGGCGTCACGCCGTGGCGCTGCCTCTGATTGCGCGCTGTGTGGTGGCGCCCATGCTACTGGCTGCGGCGCAACCTGGGTCCACACGCGGCTTGCTGGAGCGAGTTTCAGCTGGTCAAGCCTCGGTCTGCCCGGTTATTCACGTCAGCGGCGACCAGAAGCTACGCGCCTCCAAGAACAGTGACGGCCGTTACGTGCTCGAGGGAGAACTGCGCGGAGCGGACCTGACAGAACCTGCTAGCCACCTGGTTTTCAACACTGTCACTGGGCCGGATGCGACGCCCCTGCTGCTGTTGTTACCCATCAGCAAACTGCCATCTAACACCCGGTACTTCAAGGGAATTGACGGCCGGCGCACGGCGGACATTCCGCTCAGCGGTGTGGTGGTTGAGACCGATCAGGTACTACGCCAGGGTGAAGCCGTGCACGCCGTGCTGCAAGATGCGGAGGCGACCGGCGCCGTGATGAACTGTGTTCAAACCGTAGGCGCACTGGGTGCGATGATCGAGCAGACCATTGCTTACCTGTCTACCCGGGTTCAGTTTGGCGCCGCTCTGTCGACCTTTCAGGCGCTGCGTCACCGGACAGTGGACATGTATGTGGCCTTCGAGGGCGCACGCGGGCTCGTCAAACAGGTTGCCGAAGCCATGTCCAGCGAACCGATGGCAACGTATGCACACCATCGCGATGCCGCGCTCACTAAACTTTACCTGACTACGGTCGGCCGCATGGTGGCCGAATCAACCATTCAGTTGCATGGGGGCATGGGCATGACGGTAGAGATGCCTGCTGCACGGCTGGCCATACACACGCTGATCTGTAATCTACAGCATGGCGACCGGCTGCACTACCTGGATCAACTTTCTGCGCAAATGGCGGCTGACATTCAGGTCAGCACCCGGTCAATCTGAACCGCACTTGTGGAGGCCCCCATGCACGCACTTCATCCAATTTTTTTCCCCGAGTCGGTGGCCCTGATTGGTGCGTCGTCCGATCCGGAACGTATTGGCGGGCGCGTGCTGCGCTTCATGCTGGAGGGCGGCTTCAAAGGCACGATCCACCCGATCAACAAGAGCGAGACCAACGTGCAGGGCCTGCAAGCCTACCCATCCATCCTTAACGTGCCAGGCACGGTGGACCAGGCCGTCATCATTGTTCCGGCAGCCGGCGTGGAAACCGCACTGCGCGAAGCGGTCAGCAAGGGCATCCGGTCGGTGCAGGTGCTTACCGCTGGTTTTGGGGAGATCGACGAAGCTGGCAAGTTGCAGCAGCAGAAGCTGGTGGACATCTGCCGGGAACACCAGGTGCGCATGCTGGGCCCGAACTCGCTCGGCCTGCTCAATCTGTCAAACCAGTATTCAGCCACCTTCTCAACTGCGCTAAACGGCCTGCGCCCGTACAAGGGCCGTATCGCCCTGGCCACCCAGAGTGGCGCTTTCGGGTCACACGTCTATGCCATGGGAACCCTGCGGGGCCTAGGCTTCAGTAAGATTGCGGCCACGGGCAACGAAGCCGATATAGACGTCGCAGAGTGCATAGACTACCTTGCCGAAGACCCCGAGACCAGCGTCATTTGCGCTGCCATCGAGTCCTGCAAGGACGGCAACCGGTTACGCCTGGCGCTGCTGAAAGCGGCCCATGCAGGAAAACCAGTGCTCATCATGAAGGCGGGACGGACAGAGGTGGGCGCCAGCGCTGCGGCCACCCATACCGGTTCACTCGCAGGAAACGACACGGTCTACGACACCGTGTTTGCCGAGTGTGGTGCCTTCCGACCCCAGTCAATAGAAGAGATGCTGGACATCGCCTATTTCTGCGCGGTTACCGGGAAGCTGCCGCAGAACTCAGACATTGCGATCCAGACCGGCTCGGGGGGGGTTGGCATCTTGATGGCGGACCATGCGAGCGACCACGGCCTGAACCTTCCCAAGCTATCGTCTGAAGGCAGCGCAGCGGTGCTGGAAGTTCTCCCCTTTGCGGTGGCGGCCAACCCACTGGACACCACCGCGCAAGTCACCGCAGTCAAAAGTGGCGTGACCCGCACACTGGATGCGCTGCTACGCCATTCGTCTTGTGCCACTGTGTTCGCCTACCTCTCGCTCATCGGCTTGTCGCCTGCGCGCTTTCAATCCACCAGCGATGAGCTAGTGGAGCTGCAAGAGAAATACCCCGACCGCGCGCTGGTGATGGTCATGCTGGCCACCCGAGAGGTTGCGGCCGCACTGGACGAGCACGGCATCCCCACCTTTTCCGACCCGTCCCGGGCGGTGCTGGCCATCGCTGGAGCGCGCCAGCTAGCGCTACGCCGGCTGGTTTTGTACACCCCTGCTGTTTCTGCAGGTGCCATGCAGACGCTCGGCGACGTGTCCACCGAGGCGGCGGCCAAAAGAGTCCTGGCGCTCGCCGGACTGCCCATGTTGCCCGAGCGTGTCTGTGCCAGTGCAGAGGCGGCGGTGGCAACCGCCACAGACTTCGGTTTTCCCGTAGTCGCCAAAATCTCGTCGCCCGACATTCCCCACAAGACCGAGGTCGGTGGTGTCATGTTGAACCTGCAGGATGCGCAGGCTGTTCACCAGGCCTTCGGCGAGTTGGTGGCGCGGGCCAGGCGAGCTGTGCCCTCGGCGCGGATCGACGGTGTGCTGGTCACGCCCATGCTCAGGGGTGGGGTTGAAACTATCCTGGGGATTCACACAGACCCGACCTTCGGCCCCATGGTGATGTTTGGCTCCGGGGGCACCGCCGTAGAACTTTTCAAGGACGTGGCCTTTGCCTCGGCGCCGGTGTCACAAGCACGTGCCAGGGAACTGGTCGATGCGGTGACGTCGTCCCGCCTGCTGCGGCAATGGCGCGGCGGACCCCGTTACGACGAGCAGGCACTGGTGGATGCGATCTGCCGGCTCTCGGAATTTGGCGCGGCACATGCCGACGTTCTTGAGAGCATTGATGTCAACCCTCTGGTCGTGCGGGAACAGGGGGCGGTGTGTCTTGACGCCGTGATCACACGGCGCGCCTGAAACGAAAGGACCGATGATGCAAGTCAACAGCGACGCTCTGCTGCAAAGCCTGATGGACCGTGAAGCCATCCGCGAGGCCATGTACGCCTACTGCCGCGGCATTGACCGGGGCGATGAAGCGGCATTGCGCTCCAGTTATTGGCCCGACGGTACGGACCAGCACGGCGCTTACCAGGGCAGTGCGGCCGGGTTCATGGACGCTGCGATGAAGGCCCGCGCCAACGGCTCGCGCATGATCCACCAGGTCAGCAACATCTCCATCGTCCTGAAGGGCAGTCAAGCCGCCGTGGAAAGTTATTTCCAAGCATTTCAGTGTGACAGCGATCCAGCAGGCCAACCGCGCGAGACTTTTTTGTGCGGCCGCTACGTTGACCGTTTCGAAAAACGCGGTGACACATGGCGCGTGGCTGCACGGACTGTGGTGTACGACTGGATGAAGGAAGCGCCTGCAGAACAGCGAAGCGAGGCCGAACGATTCGGTCCCCGTGTGCCGAACGGAGCCATGAAGCCGCAGGACGCCTGGTACACCTTGCTAGCCCAGGCGCCTTTCGCTGGCTGAGCCTAGTTAATAGCCAAGCCGGCTTGCGCAGTCTCGGCCTTGAAGCTACGCCCGCCAGCCGCTCATATCCAGCGCACTCATCAGGGTGTTGGAGAAGCCACCATCCACCACCAGGTCCACACCCTGGACATAGGCTGCATCCTTGCTCAACAGAAACGCCACCACACCGGCCATGTCTTCAACCACGCCAATGCGGCGCAAAGGAATCCGTCCTTCGCGTTGCGCCAGTGTCGCAGGTGAGGCATAGGCGGGCGCCGTACCAGGGGTGAGGGTGGGGCCTGGCGAAAAGGCGTTGACGCGGATGCCCTGCGGACCCCACTCGTTGGCAAGCTGGCGCGCCAGCATGAGCGCAGCAGCCTTGCTGGCGCTGTAGGCACCCAGGGGCTCATGTGCGTTGGTGCCGGAAATCGACGTCGTCATGACCATAGCGCCCTGGGTCTCCTTCAGGGCCGCATAGGCAGCCTGCGCGAGCATCAGGGGGGCGCGGACATTTACGGCAAACACCTTGTCCCAATGGGCCATGTCGTAGGTCGCCAGGGGGCCGGGAATGCAGATACCCGCATTGCTGACCAGCGCATCCAGCCCGCCCAGTGCCTGTGCGGCCTCGACAATGCGGCCCGGCTGCACCGGATCCGATAAATCCCCGATGACGGCCGTGGCCTGGCCACCCAAAGCCTCGATCTCAGCCACCAAGCTGCGGAGTTCATCGGCATGTTGGTCTGACACCACCAGCCTGACACCGCCCACCCCCTCTGCATCACGCGCCAGACGCAGGCAAATAGCACGTCCAATTCCGCGGGCAGCTCCCGTAACGATAGCACGCATGGCATTTTTCCTAGATAAGAAGTTATGGAATTGCAGATGGCGCCGGTTTAAACCGCGAGCGTGCCGCCGTCCACTGGCAGCGTCACGCCATTGACATAGGTCGCCAGATCCGAGGCAAGAAAGACGGCCGCACCGACTAGCTCCTGCGGCTGACCCACCCGACCGGCGGGGATACGCACCATGAACCGCGCGAGACGCTCCGGATTGGCGCGCGTGATGTCGGTCATGGGCGTCTCAATGACACCCGGTGCCAGCGCGTTCACACGTATACCATCGGCGCCCAGGTCGTTTGCCATCGACTGCGTGAGCATCTTCACAGCTCCCTTGGAGGCCGAATAGCCAAGCGAGCCGGCTTGTGCGATAAATGCTGCACCGGACGCGATATTGAGGATGCATCCGCGCGTGCGGCGCAGGGCTGGCAACCAGGCGTGGATCACGTTGAAAGTTCCGAACAGGTTGACATCCATCGTGCGTCGGATGTTGGCGTGGGCCTGTGGGCTGTCTATGCCTTCGCGGATGATGACCCCCGCATTGTTGACCAAGATGTTCACATCGCCGAAAACACGTCCGACTTCGTCCGCCAGTGCTGCCGATGCATTGGCATCGGTCACATCCAGCGCAAAGCCCCAGGCTTCGGCGCCGGCGGCACGCATCAGTGCCACGGTCTGCTCGCATCGCTGCGCGGTAACGTCGGTGACGACTACACGAGCACCGGCCGCGCCGAATCCGAGTGCGATCGCCTGTCCGATTCCGCTGGCAGCACCAGTGACCAAGGCGAGCCGTCCCTGCAGCAGACGCGCCCTCTGAAGCGCCTGCATCACTGCATCACGCGAAGGCGCCAAGGGGCTACCCCGGCCGTCGTGGGCTACCGCGGTGGAAGATGGCCGTGTTGTCGTCATGTATTCTCCTTTTTCACCGCTACTGCGGCCGCACTTGCGGCAGTACGCAGCGCACGCCGTTCGAACCAGGCATACAATTCGCCCACTATGCCCTTGCGAAACACCAGTACCACAAGAACGAATACCATGCCCTGAATCATCAGCACCCATTCGGCATAAGTCGCCAGGTAATGCGACATAGAGACAATTAGGATTGCGCCCACCACCGGCCCCACCAGGGTCTGTAGTCCCCCCAGGATAAGGATCAGCAACGCCTCGCCCGAGGTTACCCAGTTCAGATCGGACAGCGTGACGACCTGAAATGCCACCGCCTTGATTGAACCGGCCAGACCCGCCAGGGTGGCCGACAAGATGTAGACCATCAGCTTGTAGTTGTTGACTCGGTAACCGAGTGAGATGGCGCGTGCCTCGTTGTCGCGGATCGCTCGCAGCACCTGCCCAAACGGCGAATAAACGATGCGGTAAATGGCGAAAAAGCCAAACGCCGTAATGGCCAAAACCACGAAATACACCACCAAGGAATTGCCCATGTTGATGAAGCCGAACAGGGCGCGCCGGGGTACGTCCTGCAGCCCATCCTCGCCACCAGTGAACGGCATGCGCAGTGCGAGAAAGTAGCACAATTGTGCAAACGCCAGTGTGATCATCGAGAAGTAGATGCCCTGGCGACGGATGGCCAACGCGCCTGTGACAGCCCCCACCCCTGCGGCGACTGCTACACCAACCACAATGCCCAGCGCGGGTTCGAAACCCCAGACCTTGATTGCATGTGCCGTAACATAACCTGCCGCACCGAAAAACATGGCATGCCCGAACGACAACAGGCCGGCATAACTCACCAGTAGATTCAGGGCTGCAGCTAGCAGCGAAAAGCACAATACCTCAATCAGAAAATTCGGGTATAGGACAAAAGGTGCGGCGAGCAGAGCACAGACCGAAAGTAGCATCAGCACCTGCACCGTGCGTGGTGAAAGATATTTCATTTAGCCTCCTGACCAAAAAGACCATTGGGCTTGAAGACCAACGTGATGATCATCACGACAAAGATGACCACAGAGGCGCCCTCGGGGTAGATTACCTTGGTCAACCCCTCCACCACGCCCAGAGCAAACCCTGAAATGATGGCGCCAATGATGGATCCCATGCCGCCGATCACCACCACGGCAAACACCACCGTGATCAGGCCGGTGCCCATCAGTGGATTGACCTGGTAGATCGGCGCGGCCATGGCCCCACTGAATCCGGCCAGACCCACGCCAAGTCCATAGGTCAGCATTAGAAGGCGCGGTACATTGATGCCGAATGTACGAACCAGCGCGGCGTTCTCGTTTGCTGCACGCAGGTACGAACCCAGCTTGGTGCGCTCAATCACAAACCATGTGGTGAGGCACAAAACCAGCGAGACAACAATCACCCACAGGCGATATCCCGGAATGAACGTGACACCAACATCCAGCCCGCCTGATATCGGGTTGGGGTAGGGCTGGCCGGTGGCACCATACTTCAGCCGGAACACGCCTTCCATCAGGATCGACAGGCCAAAAGTCAATAACAAGGCGTAGACATGGTCGATGCCATACAGCCTGCGTAGCATGAGGCGCTCGATCAATAGGCCAAAGGCCCCCACCACCACTGGCGTGATCAGCAGCGCTGGCCAGTACCCGATGCCAAAGTATTCCAGCAAAATCCAGGCCACGAATGCACCCACCATGTACTGCGCGCCATGGGCGAAATTCACGACGTGCAGCAGCCCGAAAATAATGGCAAGGCCCAGGCTCATGAGGGCGTAGAAAGAGCCGTTGATCAAGCCAATGACCAGCTGGCCGATCCAAGCTGCCATCGGTATTCCGAAAAGATCATCCATGGCATATCCCCCAGATAAGTAATGCGCGGCAACGTGTGATGTAGCGGGTGATGGGTTTCATAGTCCTAGCAGGCTTTCGATGCGCGCCAGGTTCCCGGCGATGTCGTCCCGGTGGAAATGGTCCACCACCATGCCTTCCTCGATGACATAGAAACGGTCCGCCACCTTGGATGCAAAGCGAAAGTTTTGCTCCACCATCAGCACTGTGAAACCACGCGCCTTGAGGAGGCCGATGATCTGACCGATCTTTTGCACGATCACTGGGGCCAGCCCCTCGGTGCATTCGTCCAGCAGCAGAAAACTGGCGCCCGTACGCAGGATTCGTGCAATGGAAAGCATCTGCTGCTCGCCGCCCGATAGCTTGGTGCCCTGGCTGTGGCGGCGTTCCTTGAGATTGGGAAATAAAGTGTAAATTTCGTCGATGCTCAGCCCCCCCGGTCGCAGCACAGGTGGCAGCAACAAGTTCTCTTCGGTGCTCAGGCTGGAGAAGATGCCCCGCTCTTCCGGGCAATAGGCAACTCCCAGCCTGGCAATCGCCTCGGGCAGCATGCCAGTGGTTTGCTGTCCATCGATCTCGATCAGGCCCTGACGCTTGGTCAGCAGTCCTATCACCGCGCGCAGGGTTGTGGTTTTGCCGGCGCCATTGCGGCCGAGCAGACACACCACCTCTCCCTTGCGCACCTCGAGATTGATGTTGTGCAGCGCCAGGTTCTCGCCGTAGTGCCCGACCAGGTTCTTGATTGACAGGCACAGCGGTTGGGCAGTGCCAGCGGTTGGATTCAATTCAGTCATTCGCACCTCCCACATAGGCTTCAATCACGGCAGGGTCGCGCGAGACCTCCGCATAAGTGCCTTCGGCTAGTATTTCACCCGACTGCAGCACGGTGACCCGGTCACACAACTCAGCGATCACCTTCATGTTGTGTTCCACCATCAGCACGGTGCGGCCCTTGGCAAAGTCGCGAATGATCTGTATAACCGGGCCAATGTCTTCATGGCCTAGACCCGCCATCGGTTCATCGAGCAACAGCATCTCGGGCTCCAGTGCCATCGTGGTGGCCAGTTCCAGCACACGCTTGCGGCCATACGACAGCGAAACTGCAAGGGTGTCGACGTAACGCGTCAGGCCCACCATCTCGATGAGTTCCAGAGCGCGGTCATTTAGCACCTTGAGGCTGCTATCGCGGCGCCAGAAGGCATAGGTCATGCCGGCCTTACGCTGCAAAGCTACCCTAACGTTCTCCAGCACTGTCATCTGACCGAACACCGCTGAAATCTGAAACGAGCGCACCAGCCCCTTGGCGGCGACTGTGGCAGGGTCGCTGGCCGAGATTTCTTCGCCATTGAACAGGATGCTGCCTGCAGTCGGCGGCAGAAAGGTCGTCAGCAGGTTGAAGCAGGTCGTCTTGCCAGCGCCATTGGGTCCAATCAAGGCATGTATGGTGTGTCGCCGTACACGCAGATCAACATTCTTCACCGCATAAAAACCGCGGAACTGCTTGGACAGGCTGGTGGCCTCCAGGATGTAGTCCTCACGCATGGGTTGCTCCCATGTGCCACTGCGGCCTCAGGAAAAATTGCCTTTTCATTGCCTGTCTCCGTTTCTTCTGAGTCACGTGCATGGCGATGCCGTCACCGTATCGCATGCGTGGCGCCGCCATCAACCAAAATGGACGTTCCGGTAATCCAACTGCTGTCAGACGAGGCCAGGAACAGTGCCGCCTGGGCGATATCCTCTACTTCGCCAAGGCGACCTAGTGGCGTGCGGGCAATACGTGTGGCCATCATGTCGGGGTCTACGTTGAGTTTCATGCCGTCCGTGGGAACGGAGCCTGGGCAAACGGCATTGACGCGGATCCCGCGCGGGCCCAGTTCTACCGCCGACGAACGGGTCAGGCCCAAGACACCCGACTTAACACCGCCATAGACCATGGCCTCGGCCACCCCCACGAAGGCAGCGGCCGATGCGATATTGATGATGCTGCCGCCCTCGGTCATGGCTTCTGAGCCGACCTGGATGCCCCAGACGACCGAGTTGAAACCGGTTCCCACCATGCGCGTAAGCATCTCCGGGGTGATGGCCGCAATAGGGCCATAACGCACCCAGATGGCGTTGTTCACCAGGATATCGAACCGACCATGTGCCTGCTTGAGTGCCTGCACCGCTTTATCGAAGGTCTCGCGCTGTGCAACGTCCCCCCCGAACGCCATGGCCGTGCCGCCAGCGGCGAGAATCCCGTCCACAGCAACTTGCGCCAAGTCTTCGCGCAGATCGAGCACGCCGACCACCGCGCCCTCGGCGGCCAGAGCACTGGAGATGCTGCGTCCAATACCCCGCGCTCCACCGGTCACCAGCGCCACTTTTCCATCCAGGCGTTTAGCCATTTTTTATTCCTCTATGTAGGTGTTGGTCTATCGGCAAAACGCACTTCGGGCAGCCCCCGCACGCCCGTGCCGTGAACGGCAAACAGGGCACCAGCATCCGGATGGCTGTCCTTCAGTGCGTTGCCGCTGTTGCTGATGCTGGTAACAAAAAGAATATCGAGATCCGGTCCACCAAAACACGGGCAGGTGACATACCGCACCGGCATGTCGATGAGCCGCTCGAGACGGCCATCTGGCGCGAAGCGGGCCACTTTGCCGACTTCAACGAGTGCCGTCCACAGACAGCCTTCACTGTCCACGGTAGCGCCGTCCGCGCCGGAGCCCAGGGGGTTGGTATCCACGAAGATCTCTGGATCGCCGCAGGCCCCTGTCGCTGTGTCGTAGGCACGGCGCATGATCTTTCGGCTGTGACTGTCGGTGTAGTAGAACCAGTCGCCGGAGGGGCTGAAGCAGATCGCGTTGACGCAGGAAAACCCCGCGTCCAATTGGCGAATCTGCGGGCCAGCCTCTAATTGGTACAGGGCGCCGAGCTTGTCGACACGGCCCATCACTACCGAGCCTACTAGGTAGCGCCCACGGCGGTCGGTACGCCCGTCGTTCAGACGGATGCGTGACGCCACATGGGTTACCGAGCTAATGGGTTCCAGCGTGCCTGTGGCGAGGTCAAGGTAGACAAATTCATTGGCCAGCGCCACCATCAGGCGCCCGCTATCACACAAGGCCATGGAGCCGATGGCGGAGGGAAGACTCCACGCTTCGCCTGCGCCAGTGGACAGTTTGTAACGCCGCACCAGTTGCCGGTGCGAGTCGATCCACAGTACCGATTGGCTGCGTTCATCCCACAAAGGACATTCGCCCAGCGCGTCACGCTCGTCGGTCACGATGTCGATGTGGGTCATCCATCTTGCTCCGCAAGGGTGGTCATGCCAGCTAACGCTGAATCAGCTTGCCTGGGCGGCTTAGCCTGCAGCAATTGGACTCGGGAAGACAGCATGACCAGCAACCGTTACTTGGATTTAACGAAGTCGCAACCACCTTCGGACAATGGCCGATGGATTTTGTCGCCCGGGATTTCACCACTGAGGGCGTAGAAGTCGTTCGCATATTTCGACATGGCAGGTGTCTTGATCATGACCCCGTAGGTGGGGCGCATCACTTGGCCATCTTCACGGATCTTCACGTTTTTCATTTCAAAGTCATTGATAGGCGTCGCCTTCATTTTCGCCATGACTGCCACGCCTTCGTCAGTGCCTGCATCCCGAACAGCCTTGAGGTAGTGGTATGCGGCGCTGTATGAGGCGGTCTGGTTGTAGTCTGGGGCAACTCCCTTGTTACGCGCCATAAAGCGCTTGGCCCACGCACGGCTGTCCTCGTCTCGGTCCCAGTAAAACGGAGCGGTGAACTGAAGACCCTGTGCTACCTCCAGGCCGGTGGCAGTCACCACGTTGAGATTAAGACCGAACACGGCAATTTTCTGTCCCTTTTGGGTCAGCCTGAATTCGGCTGCCTGTTTGAGTGCGTTAGTGGTGTCGGAGCCGGCATTCAGGAATACGATGGCGTCCGCCTTGCTGGCTTGCGCCTGCAGCAGGTAGGACGAGTAGTCGGTTGCGCCCAGCGGGTGTTTCACCGAGCCGATCACCTTGGCGCCCGCCGCTTCGATGAATTTGGTTGCATCAGCCTGCCAGGATGCGCCGAAAGTGTAATCCACCACGACGAAGTAGAACGTCTTCACACCCTGCTTGAGCAGGTTAGACACGCTGCCATTAGCCAGCGCAAAGGTGTCCAGCACGTACTGAATACCCATTGGCGAACAGCTCTTGCCTGTGAGGTCTGAGGCGACAGGACCTGCGAACAGGACCGGCTTTTTCTTCTCTTTCATCATGGTCTGGATACCCAGCGCGATGGACGACGCAGAGCCGGTGACGATAGTGTCCACTTTTTCATTCTCGATCCATTGGCGGGCCAGGTTGATGCCCACATTGGGTTTGTTCTGGTCATCCGCCTCAATCACCTCGATGGGTTTGCCCAACACGGTGCCGCCGATGTCTTCCACGGCCAATTTCACGGCCAATACACTGCCCGCCCCGCCCGCGCCGGAGTAAGGGCCCGACATATCCATCATCACGCCGATGCGAACCACACCATCGCTGAGTTGGGCCTGCGCTGGCGCTGCACCCAGCATGGCGGCAATACCTGCTGCCACAAGGGCGAGCCGGGGAAATTGAGGGACTGTAGTGAATGCTTTCATACTTTTGACTCCTGTGTTTTAGTTACCGAACCACCTACAAAACTTGATCGGACCCCCGCACCTACGGTGGCTCCAATCAAATCAATTCAAACCAATAATTTCTCTGTATCTGTCAAACCTCAGTCGGCAGGCGGTGCTCGCGAAACTGTTCACGCAGCTTCGTCTTGAGCAACTTGCCCGTGGCCGTGTGTGGCAACGCATCCACAAAAACCACGTCGTCGGGCAACCACCAACGCGCAACGCGCTCACTCAGAAAACTTAGTATCTCGTCACGCGTGAGGGACTCGCCGGGCTTTGTCACAACCAATAGGAGCGGGCGCTCCTGCCACTTGCTGTGCGCTAGGCCGATAACGGCCGCCTCGCTGACCTTGGGGTGCCCCACCGCAGCGTTTTCAAGGTCAATGGAAGATATCCATTCGCCGCCGGACTTGATCACGTCCTTGGTGCGGTCGGTAATCTGGACAAAACCCTCGCTATCGATCAGCGCCACATCACCTGTGCTGAACCAGGCTTGCTCGTCCGTTGCCGAGCCGGGTGCATCGCCGAAATAGGCCGAGGCCACCCACGGACCGCGCACCTTCATCTCGCCGACAGTCGTACCATCGTGTGGCAGGCGCAGGCCATCGGGGCTGAAGATGTCGATCTCGACGCCGAAAATTGCCCGGCCCTGCTTGGTCTGTATGTCAATCCGCTTGTCTAGTGGCAGACCCTCATGAGCGGGCAGCAGGTTACACACCAGAGCTACCGGGCTGGTCTCAGTCATGCCCCAGGAATGGATCACGAAGGTACCGAAAAGTTGGTGGAATTTTTCGACAATAGCGCGGGGTGCGGCGGAGCCTCCGACGACAACCCGGGCAAGCCGGATGTTGGTTAAATCGAGCACTGCCAGGTTAGACTCGACGTAGTTGAAGAAACCGAGCCAGACGGTTGGCACCCCCAGCGAGAAAGTACAACCCTCGTCCCGCAAGTGGGCGAAAAGGCGAGGGCCGCTGACATCATGACCAGGCATCACAAGTTTGGCACCACACATGGCCGATGCATAGGGAACCCCCCAGGCATTGACGTGGAACATGGGGGCTACAAGCAGCACGCTGTCGCGTGCAGAAAGACCCAGCCCATCGACCGTGCAGGCCGCCCAGGCCTGCAGAACGGTCGAACGGTGGCTGTACAACACGCCCTTCGGGTTGCCTGTTGTGCCTGATGTATAGCAAAGCGACGATGCCGTGTTTTCATCCAGCTCCGGCCACAGGTAGTCAGGCGAGGCAGCCGCTAACAAGTCTTCGTAGCACAGCAGGTTGGGCAAGGCCAACTGAGGCAATTCACTGCGATCGCACAATGCCACGAAACCCTTAACCAAGGGCAACTCATCGGCAATGGCGACTAGCTGGTCGGCAAACGAAACATCGAAGAACACGTACTCGTCGGCTGCATGGTTGATGATGTAGACGATTTGTTCGGCAAACAAACGCGGGTTGACCGTATGTAGCACCGCACCCATGCCAGAGACACCGAAATAGAGCTCCAGATGCCGGTGGGTGTTCCATGCCAGGGTGGCAATCCGTTGACCCGGCTGTACCGCGAGCGTTTCCAGGGCATTGGCAAGGCGCTTGGACCGGGTGCGCACATCGCCCCATGTGGACCGGTTTACGTGCGTTTCTGACAGGTGCGAAACGATGTTCACACGGCCATGGTTCATGGCAACGTGCTCTATCAGTCCCGATATGAGCAGCGGCTGCTGCTGCATTAAACCTCTAAATGTCATCATCGTCTCACGTTTGTTGCGGGTCGCGGTTCACGAACTACATGCCTCGTAGCACGCCAAAAATGCATGTCAATCATCTGATCAATAAGATGCTTACATGTCGACAGGTAAGTAAATTAAGAATAACAGTTTTTACGCTTTCTAAAGTTCGAAAATATTGAAAAGTGTTAGGGGAAATCAGGCTTGCACTAGGGCTCCGTTTTGAGGTGTAAAGCCGGCACACCGGACGTACGCCCAGCCTTGCGTGGTCCCCTTAAGCCGAGCCGGCCCTCTTTTTTTGTCCGAATACAAAACCTCGGTATCCATCCTGAACGGCCGCGGAACAAAGTTCCCGGTACTTGCCGAAGCCTCCCGTGAAAAGCGTGAGCCCCTGGGGCTTGTCCCTGACGTTGGCCCCGACATACCAAGTCTTGGCCTTGGAGACCAACGAGCGCTGGGCGAGTGTGGCGACGAGGGACATCCAGTTGTCTTCCGCGTCCTTTGACGGCTCAATCGTCTCGAGCCCATTCTTATCCATATGCGTGATGGCGCCTGCAACCAGGTCGACATCGTGTTCACTGATTCGGATGATGTTCGCCAGAGCGGCAGGGCCGTTGGGTCCGGTTGTCATGAAAAGGTTGGGGAATCCTTCCATCATGAGGCCCAGGTAGGAGCGGGCACCATTTTTCCAGTGTTCGTTCAACTTGCGCCCGTCACGGCCAATGACATCAAAGGCGAGCAGTGCTCCCGTGAGCCCGTCGTAACCAGTAGCCAGTATCAATGTGTCCAGTTCTACTTCGCCAGCCTGTGTTCTCACCCCCCTTTCGGTGACCTCTAGGATCGGATCGGTCAGGCAATCCATCAGGTGGACATTGGGCAGGTTGTAGGTCTCGTAGTAGCCCGTGTCTAGGCAGGGGCGGCGAGCGAAGACTGGATATCCGCGTGGCTTGAGCTTCTCGGCGGTCACCGGGTCTCTCACCACTTCACTTATCTTGTCTCGAATGAACTCGGCGACCTCTTCGTTGGCCTCCGGATTGATTAGCAGATCGGCAAAGGTGCCCAGCAGGGCGAGCCCACCGTTGCGCCAGCCATCTTCGAGAAGCTGGCGGCGCTGTTGCCGGGTCACACTGAAGAAGGCCCGGGTGGATTGCGGTCGCGTACCGCCGATAGGGCTGTTGCGGGCTACCTCCCGGATGCCGGCATAGTTGCGCTTGACCTCCGCCACATAGTCGGGCTCGAGTTTGCGGTTGCGCATGGGCATCGTGAAGCTCGGCGTACGCTGGTAGACGTACAGATCCCCCACCTTCGGGCCCAGCTCCTGCACAATCTGGATGCCGGTCGATCCGGTACCAATGACACCCACACGCTTTCCAGCGAGGTTGACGGGCTCATGGGGCCATTTGGCAGCGCGAAGCAACTGACCCTTGAATCGGTTGAGGCCGGGAATGTCGGGGTCCTTGGGGATAGACAAAGGGCCGGTGGCCATGACGCAATAGGTCGCCTCGAAAGTGTCACCTTGATCAGTCACTACGGTCCAAAGTGCGCGATCGGTATTCCAGACAGCACCCGTCACACGCGTGTTGAACCGAATATCTTTACGCAAGTCGAGACGGTCAGCGACAAAATTTTGGTACGCAAGCACGTCAGGCTGTCCGGAGAACTCCTCAGGCCAGGTCCATTCCTGTTCTATTTCGGGGGAGAACGAGTAGCTGTAGTCAATGCTCTGCAGGTCAACGCGAGCCCCTGGATAGCGGTTCCAGTACCATACCCCGCCAACGTTACCACCGGCTTCAAAACCCTGAACCTTGAGCCCCATCTGTCGGTACTTGTAGATCGCATACATGCCACCAAAGCCGGCACCGACCACGACCACATCCACCCGATGGGTGGCCACACTTCTGATGTGTGCTTGATCTGTATTGCTCATGCTGGTTCCTCGAAATTGTTTGATACGCATCCGAATGTTACTTGTCGACCGGTAAAATAAATGTAAGTGAAAACCCTTGTATTCATCAAAAATCTGGGTCGCGCCCGGCATCTTCGCTGCTACGGACCATCGATAAAAATGACCGTGGGCATTTCTACGCTCCCATCGAGCAACGCTTGGCTCGGCAGGTAAGCCCGAAGAGATATCTGGAATGGACCGGCAGGCGTTGGGAGCCAGTTTGCCAGCCTTCGGGGGTCCCCCGGGGCCTTGTGCTGCAGAGAGATATCGAGCGACCCGTCGGCATTCGACACAAGACCAGGCGTGCGATTCCCGATGGAATAGCGGCGAATCGGGTTCTCGACGAAGACCCGCTTACCGTCAGCGGTGGGCGCGTACATGGAGAACGACCAGAACGAATCGGTAGGGATGCCCGCAGGCGGTACGCGCAACACATAACGATTGCGCCCGTCAAGCCCGTGCATTGCCTGGTCGTGAAATTTGACGAAATACCTCGCTTCCACGGGTTCGAGGGCTCCGAGCCCACCTAGTGCGACCGAGGCTCGCAATGCAAAGTTTGCTCCGAAGTTGCCGATCTCCGGACCGGATGCGACCCAGCCATGGATATTTGTCCGACCGCTCGCGCCCGCGATGCGCAGGCGCTCAAAAGCCGCGACAATATTTATCGTCCAGGCCGTACGCGCGTCCTCGCTGACTGTGCTCCAGGCGTCTACAGCCCCCGGACGCAAACCAATGATCTCCCAACACCGCCAAAGTTCGCTCTCATGAGCAGGAGGTGGGTTGTGCGCCAGCGACTCGTTGACCACGGCCAGGAAGTTTCGTGCATCGGTGGCCGCGCCGGGCGCCACGCGCAACGCCTGACCCGTGCTGGCGGGAGCTAACACTTCCAGCTGGCGCTGCATGGCATACGCATAGGAGAGATCTTCGGCACCGTCAACGAGCCAGCGGCCGAACAGCCAGACGTCGTTGCCGGGCGCGCGAATGACCCTACCCGGCAAACTGGCGTCATGCTGACCCGGTCCCACCAAGGTGACGTCGGCAGGGCCGATGCCATCCAGGCGCTGCCCAAGCATTGCAATGTGATTCGTGAAAGCGTCCATGAACGCCACCGACCAGTAGCGCCCCGCCGGCAGGGTAGCAACGCGAACCTGTACCGGCCCATGAGAGAGGTCCAGCCACGCATTCGAGTACAGCGTGTCATTGTTGGGCGCTGTGATCCAGCGGGAATGATGGTCGCTCAAATGACGCTCGTGTCGCACCGTATTGGGCGGGTGCCGCTGCGTGTTGCCCGGATCCTGCACCGCCCGGAAGCGCGTGTGGGCGACGGCAAACAAGGGGTACGCGTATTCGAACGCGGACTCGACCAGGCTTTCAAGCATCTTCAGTGGCCTCAGGGCTCCACGACATTGAACATCGGATCAAACTGATCGAGCGCAGCGAGCAACTGGCGGAACAAGGGCTTGTTGCCCCGAATGTCCATCGCGCCCGTATCAAGGGCTTGCAACAGGCCGTCGGGTGTGGCAAGCCATGTGGCCAGCTCGGCGCGTGACATGACGATACCCGCGTCAACCCTACCTTCATGCTGACCTGCAAGGTGGCTCAAGGCGCCATTGGAAAGCGTCAGGCGCTGCTGCTCGGCTTGACCATCATCATTGCGCAGTGACCAGTCAAACCGTGCCTTTAGATCCTGCACCTTCTCGCCCTTGAGCCGGATGGCCAGATACTCCAGAAAACTCCCCAGGGGCAACAGGGTGAGCATGTCCGCACTGATTGGAATACTGCCCGGCGCACCTGCCGGCCGACGATTGCGCAACTCGCGCGCCGCTAGCAGATAGGCGTTGCGCCAGGTGGCTGACTCGGCCTGGTACCCCAGTTGCTCCATCGCATCGGCGGACAATGCCCGTGCCGCCTCGTGCCCCGGGTCACTGAAGATGACATGTTTCATCACCTCAACCACCCAGCGGAACTCGCCGGCTGCAAAGTCCAGCCTGGCCTTTGCCACAGCCTCGTCGGCGCCTCCCATGTAGTCCACATACTTGGTGCCGGCCTGCACAGGTGGCAGTGGATTTAGATTGGCGGGGTTGCCGTCGTACGGGCCCATGTAGTGTGCATAGATGGCCGCTACGTTGTGGGTGATGGCGCCGTAGTAGCCGCGCGCAAACCATTGCCGCGATAGGTGGTTGGGCAGCATCAGTGCTTCACCGATTTCGGTCGCCGTTAGCCCATGGCTCATCAGGCGCAGGGTCTGGTCATGCAGGTAGCGGTACAGGTCGCGCTGTCCAGCCACAAACTCCTGGATTCGCTGCGCGCCCCACACCGGCCAGTGGTGCTGTGCGAAGACCACATCGACATAGGGCACGAAATCCTGCAAGGCCGTGTCAAGGTAACGTGACCAGGCCAGCGCATCGCGCGTTTTGGCCCCTCGAAGCGGGCAGAGGTTGTGCATGGTGTGGCAGGCGTTCTCTGCCAGATTCAGCGCACGCAAGCCGGGGTACAGCAGATTCATTTCCGCCGGCGCCTCTGCGCCCGGCGTGAGCTGGAACACGATCTCGACACCGTCGATGACGTGTTTCTCGATAGGCTCAGCGATTAGCCATTCAGGTGGAATCAAGCCATCGCTGCCGCGCCCCACCGCTTTGCCCAGACCACTGTCGACGTGACCCATGGGACCCGGCGGTAACGTGGTCCCAAACTGGAACAGGGAGCGACGGCGCATCGGCACGCCGGCCAGGATGGTCTCGGAGAACGCCTCCTCGAGAAACCCGGCAGGTGCGATCACTCGTACCGCCTGTGTGCGGACCTCCTCCAACGACACCATACCCTTGGCTCCACCGTAGTGGTCCCGGTGACTATGGGTATAGATGATCGCGCGGATGGGACGCTCGCCGCGGTGCGCACGATAAAGCTGCAGCGCTGCCTGCGCATGTTCAACGAAGGTCAACGGATCGATGACGATCAAGCCGGTGTCGCCCTCGATGAAGGTGACGTTAGCGAGGCAGAATCCGCGCACCTGGTAGATACGATCTGTGACCTTGAATAGTCCATGTACGGTGTTGAGCCTGGCCATTCGCCACAAGCTGGGGTGCACCGTTTCTGGCGCCTCACCCTCCACAAATGCATGGTCTCGCATCGTCCACGCGACGTCTCCACGGGCTGTCAGAACCTGCGCATCTGGTAGTGTGCCAATAAACCCGCGACGTACATCGTCAAAATCCCGGGTGTCGGTGAAGTCCAGGTTTTCCAGTGCCTGCGCATGGACCTTGCGCGTGCTGGTGTGGGCTGGTTTCACCCTCAATCCATTTTGAGATTGGCCTTCTTGGCAAGCGACTGCCAGAGGTCAATGTCTGAACGAACTGTAGCCGCAAATTGCGGTGCATTCTTGTGCGGCGGGATCACCATATTTTGTTGATTGAACCTCTGCCGGACTTCTTCAAGCGCCACCGCCTTGCCAATTTCCTGGTTCAGGCGAGCGACGATCGCAGGGGGTGTTCCAGCCGGCGCAAAAATGCCGAACCAGCCATCCGAGTCGAACTTGAACCCTTGCTCGGTTACGGTCGGTAGCTCGGGCAGGGCCGGGCCACGGGCAGAACCGGTCGCCCCAAGGGCTACCAGTTTGCCGGAGCGAATATGTGGCACAGGCGAGGCGATGTCTGTGAACGCCACACTCAAGGTATTGCCAAGCAGGTCGTTGATTTCCTGGGCTGTCGTCTTGTAGGGAATGTGGGGCATGTCAAGTCCGTAGTGGGCCTTGATGCCCTCCATCACCAAGTGGCCGGTTGACCCGTTACCCCAAGAGCCATAAGCCAGTTTTCCGGGGTTGGCTTTTGCATAGGCCACCATGTCCTGCAGGTTCTTGAGCCCCGATGCCGGGTTGCTGACGAGCAAAATGCCAGCAGCCCCTAACTGGGCCACCGGCACGAGGTCGGTCTTGACGTCGAACGGCATCTTGGGAAGGATGACTGGATTGATCGCGATAGCGGATGACGGCGCCATGACCAGGGTGTAACCGTCTGGCGCCGCTTTCGCGACGGCATCTATTCCAATGATGCTGTTTGCTCCGGGCTTGAAATCAAGGACCAGGGTCTGTTTCAGCGCCGTTTGGAGCGGCACCTGGATAAGCCGCGCATAGATGTCCATGGCGCCACCCGGGGGGCCTGGAATCACAAGACGAATTGGCTGCCTGGCAGGCCAATCAACCGCCTGGGCAAAGGCGCCAGGGGATGTCAACAGAGCAATTCCGGCCAATGCGGCGCGTCGATTCAGCAAGTTGCTGTTCATAGGGGCATCTCCATTTGTCATTGTTAAGGTATTTAAAATTCTACTTGCCGGCCGGAAAGTTAGCAACAATAAACCGTCTATTTCTTATACTAAGTGCAAACTCAACATTGACCAGGCGTTGTCTGTGCGGTCTCAGGCCTGATGACTAAGAAATATGCTTCGGCTATTGCGCGGACCATTTACGCTGGAATGGGATTAGCTGCCGCAAAATGACACGCCGCATTCTGGCCATGAGCCACCTCGCGCAGTTCGGGCCGCTGCGTTCTACAGATTGGCTGCACTAGCGGCCAGCGTTTGTGGAACGTGCAGCAGCCAGGCAGTCGCGACGGGCTCGGTACATCCCCCTCGAGAATGAGGGGCTTGACGCGAACATCCAGGCCATGGGCTACAGCGGTGGCCCAACCCAGGTCTACATCTACTGTTGTAACTTCAGGCAGTCTCTGGACAACGATCCACGCCACACCGGCTTCGTCCCCTTGAGCTTTGAGCTCGGCGAAACCTTCCAGTTTGACTGGATCTGCGAATACGTGGTCATTGACGGATTGCGCAGGCATCTGGAGGTGGCGCATACCAAGCTCGCTGCCGGTCTGGCCTACGTGCTGGTGGCTTACTTCACCTAGTCGCACGAAATGCTGTTTGACGCCCACACCCGTGCCTTTACGGTTTTAGGTGGCATTCCAAAGCGCGGTATCTATGGCAACATGCGCACCGCCGTTGACAAGATGGGTAAAGTAAAGGAGCGCAGTGTCAACGCCCGGTTTGAATCCTTGATGGCCACTACCTGTTCGAGGCCGAGTTCTGCAACCTCGCCGCTGGCTGGGAGAAAGGACGGGTGGAGAAGAATGTGCAGGACCTGCGCCAGCACGTCCAATCGCTTAGCCCTGCCCTCGAGCCTATTTGTTGCGTTTAAATGGAGGTGCGACGAAATACTTGGACTGGTTTATGCAGCGATTCCAAGGCACTGAGGATAGAACAGTTCCGTTTTTAATCTTACGAAGAAGCCTTCGAATGCGGATTTGTCTGGCGAACACCCTTTTCGCGACATCGAACAAATCAGTTTGGCGTTTTGTACCCGTTCTAGCCAACCCGGCAAGCGATAGTGGGCACCTCGATCAGAATGAATGACAGGCCATGCTGTGAGTAGGATTCACTTTTTGCATTACGGCGCTGTAACATTGTCGCGACAAGTAGAGCTGATTCTTTTGTCGCTTGCTCGACGCAAAATTTGATAAAGCCCTTGAAAATAGGACCTCCAAACGTGCTGAGGGTATTTTTGGGGGTACCAGCCATTTTTAAAATCTTGAAAGCTAGTATTTAAAAGGGTTTTGAGACCTTATGTGAACGACTCCGTTCCGCCAGTGACCCAGCAAAGACGCCCCTCGCGGGGCGTTTTTCATTTCTGCCCACCAATTTACCCTCCATCAATTAGATTCCGTACAGTCCTTTCTGACTGATAGCAGAGATTCGTACTTGCTTTGAACAAAAGTATGTGATGTTTGGGGCAGTAAGCGAGGGAAGCGCTCTTGTAGGCGACTGGCGGCGTGTCGGTGGAGTTGGTCCCCGAACACAGTACGTCGAAGAGCGGATTGCTGCTGTTGTCCCTTGGTGGCCATGACTGCCCTCAGCTGGAGCGGATCGTCTGGGGCCGATCAGGGACCGAGCAGATCGCATGAACCTCGATCTTCGCATCGTCCGTAACGAGCCGCTGAATCTCGATGGTCGATGACACCGGTGGGGCATCGAGTGGATCCCAGATTCGATCGCGCTCGGCTTGAATGGCCGGCACATCGTTCATATTGGTCACGAAGACCGTCATGTAGATCACGTCGGCGATCGTTCCGCCTGCCTCCTCGACGAGGGCACCGATCTGCTGGAAGATCTGAGCGGCCTGTCCTGCGGCATCGTGGGGTGCCACCCGGTCGCCCTTAGCGTCTCGAGCGGTCATCCCTTGAGTGAACAACAGCGCCCGACCGGACGGCACCACAAGCGCCTGAGATCCGGGATATTGGATTGGTCGCTTGAAAAAGTCAGTGGAGACTGCGGTTTTGGATGTCACGTTCATACCTCTCGGTGAGTTGGAGACGACTTATCGCCGCTGAACGGCATTCCTGTTTCTTCACGAGATCGAGCGACGCCGAGCTGACGTCGCATCGTGATCGACGGCGGCCACGGATAAGCCATTCAACCGCACGCGCGGCAGTATAGACCTCTTACAGGCATCCAACCCCAAGCGAACCCTGGATTTCCTGCCCGTGTGGCAGGTTCACCATGGAAATTCACCGTGAGCAGAACCCATAGCGTTTCGACGGATGCGTCGGGCGCAGGCCTAGCCGGCAGCAAGTCAAAATCGCCGCCTCAGCCATTCACCAACTGACGCGCCGCCAACTCCTTCATGATCTCTTCGGCCCCGCCGCCAATCATCATTACCTTGACCTCGCGGTAAATTCGCAAATAAAATAGCGAATATGGCAATGATTAAATTTGCAATATAGCGCTACCCTCACTTGGCCTGTGTGACCGGGGCCCCTCATGGGGAAATGACTTGAATAATCTTAAGCGCAACAACGTGCAGGTCACGGGCGAAGGCGGCCCGGTTCTTATTTATGGCAATGGCTTTGGCTGCAACCAAACCATGTGGGACCGCATCACCCCGGCGTTTTCGACGACCCACACCCAGGTTTTGTTTGACTATGTCGGCACCGGTCAATCCGACCTGCAAGCTTTCGATGAGAAACGATACGCCCAATTGGAAGGCTATGCGCAGGACCTGCTGGACGTCTGCGATGCGCTTGACTTGACAAACGGCGTGACCTTTGTGGGTCATTCGGTCAGCTGCAGCATTGGACTACTGGCTTGCCTCAAGCGCCCTGCGCTCTTCAAACAGCTCGTCCTCCTCGGCCCCTCCCCTTGTTTTCTCAATCTCCCACCCCACTATCTGGGCGGCTTCGAGCGCGAAGACCTGGAAGGTTTACTCGCCTTGATGGACCAAAACTACATGGGCTGGGCCAGCACCCTGGCGCCCGTGATTGCCGGAGAAGCGCAGGGCGGTGTCTACGCCAACGCACTCGAAAAAAGTTTTTGCAGCACGGACCCCGTGGCCGCGCGCTTGTTTGCACAAGCCACTTTTTTCTCGGATATCCGGGAAGATCTGTGCAAAATAACGCATCCATGCCTGGTACTGCAACACCTCCATGATGCGTTGGCCCCTCTGGGTGTAGGGGACTTTTTTCACCAGCAGTTAGTGGGCAGCACCCTCAAGGTACTTGACGTTGTTGGGCATTGTGCGCACATGAGCAACCATTTGCTGGTCATTGAGGCCATGCAAGACTATTTTTCGCGACCCCTGTCTGACTGATCTCCATAAATCTCGGCATGATCCAGATTAACGAACTACCTTGCGCCCTGCTGATCACTGACAGCACGGGACAAATTCTGAATACCAATCTTGAGTTATTGGCGCTTGTGGGGCAAAGTTCTTTGCAATGCCATGCCCAGCCCATGACGACATTACTGACACCAGCGGGCCGGATATTCCTGCAAACCCATGTTTGGCCCTTGCTGCTTCACACCGGGCGCATCAATGAAATTTATCTGGATTTCTCGGATGCCGAAAAGCTAAAAATACCGGTCATGGTGAATTGCCAAAAACGTGACTTTAACGGTAGCTCTCATTTTTACTGGGTCATTTTTGTAGCCAAAGAAAGAAGCTGCTATGAAGCCGAGCTACTGCTCGCACGAACCCAGGCACAACAGATCAGTAGGCATCTTGAACAAGCCCACGCCGAGCTAAAAGTATTGCACCAGCAACTTGAACAGCGCACCGTGGTGATTCAATCCGAAAACCGTGAACTCGCTGACTTGAGCCGAACCGATGCCTTGACCGGTCTCTCCAACCGCCGCGCCTTGGACACCGCGGTCAACCATTGGTGCGCGCAAGCGCCTTCCGAGGCTTGCGCAGCCTTATTGATGGTGGATGTGGACCACTTCAAGACTGTGAACGACCTATACGGTCATGGCGAGGGCGACAAGGTCCTTTGCGCGTTGGCCGAGCAACTGCGTTTGAGCATGCGCAGCAGTGACTTGGCCGTGCGCTATGGCGGTGAGGAGTTTGTGATGTGGCTGCCTCTGGCCGACCGCAAGGCTGCAGGCAAAGCCGCGCAACGGGTCCATGAAAATGTTCGCCAGGTACAAGTAGCGGGGAAGTCCATCACCGTCAGCATCGGGGTAGCGACAGCGTACAACACCCCGGGTTCAGACCTCCTGGGTGCCCTGACTCACCAAGCGGACAAGTCGCTTTATGAAGCCAAGGCCTCAGGCCGCAACCGCACGGTCTGCGCTGATTAGACCGAACCGGTCGTTCCTTTGACCCGCTCCAGGGCATAGGCCACATCACGCGGGTCCATGCCGTACATATCGGCAAACTGGGGATGCGGTGTAATTTTCGGTCGGCGTCAACAGACTTGCACCACCTGCACAAACAGCGCCATCTGGTTCAGATCGAGCATGTTATTACTTTCAAAATTAGCATGGTCAACTGGAATTATTGCTTATAGACAAGTCATATCGCTGATCCTAAGCTACAGGTATTACCAACAACTTTGCACCATGGTGTTGGGCTTGCTGTGTGCGCTGGTCGTGTGGCACAACCGCCCCGCGCAATTTAGCAACGAATGAGCAGACACTACCTACTTCAAAAACCAATGAGGCCTTGGGCAATAGGCGTCTTCCATGACTACATCAACTGTCTCTAAACTCCCTGACGAACGCACCCTGGTTCACCGCACCCGTGGCAGTGCGCACGGCCCTATCACCCGGCTGGTGAGCCCCGGCGACTTGGGCGAGGTGCTTAAACCGTTCATCTTTCTGGACCGGTTTGAGTCGCCGGCCGGCGGGCGCCCCCCGCAGTTCGGCATGCACCCGCATTCGGGCATTGCCACCCTCACGTACCTGATAGACGGCCGCGTCAACTACGAAGACACCTCCGGCGCGCATGGCGAGCGCGGCGTGTTGCTCACTGGAGGTGTGGAGTGGATGATGGCCGGTGGTGGTGTATGGCACCGTGGAGGCCCGGTCAATGCCGAGCGCGTGCTGGGGTTTCAGCTGTGGGTGGCCATGCCGCCTGAACTGGAGTTGGCCACAGCCTTCAGCCGCTACCTGGACCCGGCAGACATTCCGCGTGCTGGCCCCGCGCGCGTCCTGCTGGGCAGCTATGGTGGCCAAAGCAGTCCGATAACTGCGCCTTCTGAGATGACCTACCTGGGCGTGCACCTGAAGGCCGGCGAGCAGTGGCAGTTTGAATCACCGCAGGGCCATACGGTGGTCTGGGCTGCCATAGGCGAAGGCAGTTTGTCCGCCCCAGCCGAATTGAACACGGGCGAGCTGGTTGTGTTTGACCGCAACGGCGCAGACATCACGTTCACGGCGCTGGAAGACACATCCTTCGTACTTGGCTCTGCAGTGCCGCACCCGCACGAGATGCACATGGGCTCTTACTCAGTGCACACCAGCAACCAGGCGTTGCAGCTGGGCGAGCACGGCATCCGGGAGCGGGCGCAGCTGCTGAGGGCGCAGGGTAGGCTGTAGTGTTTGTGGGCTCCAGGAGCTACTTGTACCCATCAACGATGCATAAGCAGCTATTGAAGCCGTTGCATCAGGCCTTGAGGCAGTCCCAAGGCCCTGCACCACGTGGGCTTTTTGCTTTGGGCTCCTGACTGCGGCTTCCCGCTAAGGCCAAGCACAGGAGTCTCAAACCTCCATGCTGTAAGAGAAGCATTGGCTATCATGCGACCTACCAAGTTGACTCCAATGCGATCAGCATAAGAGAGAGAAGGTATCCATCGAGTGCTATTGCACCTATGTTTGCAGGGTGAATTGCTCCCCTTTTAAAGGTAAAAAAATGGCTCGTTGGGGTGTCAAAGATGTCATGGAAGTCATGCTCAAGGCTTGGCCTGTAGATCTGACAGAAAATGCCGTTGACCTGTTGCTGCAGTTCGGTCGGGTGGCGAAATTCGAGGCCGGATCTGTCATTGCAAGGCAAGGCTCGGCCTCCAAGGGCTTGCATATTTTGCTTGCTGGTCAAGCTGACGTGACTGTCCTTCGCCCTTCAGGCAAAGAGTTGATCATAAATATTTTGAGACTTGGACAGCCGTATAGTTTTCTTCACATCTATCACCCAGACCCCCACAGTAGCAATCTGGTGGCGCGCACGTCATGTGAGGTTTTGATCGTGCCAACGCGAGACTGGTTGCTAATTACGGATACATGCCCAGAGCTCAAGGATGCAGTCATCTCAATTATTGCTATGCGCCTTGGCGGTGCTCTTGAAGCACTCACCTTCTCGAACCTGAATTCAGGGATCGCTAGATTGGCTCATCGATTGTTGGTTCACGTCCTGCAAAACAGGACTGTAGATGCAACCGGTTTGGTCAGCTCAGCCTTTGAAGTGACCCTGACGCAAGCCCATCTTGCATCAATGATCAGCCTCTCACGACAAAGAACGAATGCTTTGTTGCAACAACTTGAAGAATGCGGCGCGTTGCAGTTGGAGTACGGTCGCATCAGGATCAACGACATCAATTCCTTGCGCAAGGTGATTGCTGAGAGTGAATCCCAATAGGTCCAAATCAGGCCGCAGTGCCTTGCTAGATTTGGGCCAATCGATATTTCATTAAATGTCAAACCATTGACATTTCAGCAGTTAGCCCTGTCTTACGATTTGTGGGAACTTCAGTAACGGGCGAGAAGCCCGACCCGCACATCTCAAGGAGCTGCCATGCGAACCCCTTTTTCAAAAAACTTTTTTGCACTGATTGCTTGCGCACTGTTTTGCTCATGGCCTGCGCATTCACAGTCCGTTTATCCGGATAAGCCGATCACGCTTGTGGTCCCATTTACAGCGGGCAGCGGATCAGACATCGTTGCAAGGATCATTGCCAAAGGGCTTGGTGAAACCATCAAAGCTACTGTGGTGGTGGAGAACAAGCCTGGCGCAAATGGCGCACTGGGCGCGCAGGCTGTAGCCCGCGCCAAGCCCGATGGCTATACCTTGTTGTTGGGTAGCGCAACAACCAATGCTGTGAATTACGCTTTTTATCCAGGCAAGCTCGGCTATGACTCTTCGTCCTTTGATTTCATCAGTGGCCTAGGTTCAAGTGATGTCTCTATGTACATCAACAGTTCACAGCCTTGGAAAAACATAAACGAACTCATTGCAGCTGCGAAAAAGAATCCGGGTACTCTGAGCTGTGGTAGCGGCAATGCAGTCACTCAGGTGGCTTGCGAATACTTCAAGCGAAGGGCCGGTGTAGATGTAGTCACTGTCCCGTATAAATCTAATTCTCAATCATTGACTGACTTGGCAGGCGCACAACTGTCGTTTGCTTTCTCTGATTCAACCGCAGCGCAGGTCTTTGTTGCCACAAAAAAAGTACGCCCGTTGGCCAGCGCAGGTGAAAAGAGAAACTCAGTGGCACCGGATGTACTGACCTTTTCTGAGCAGGGCATGAAAGACTTTGAATTCACCGCGTGGACAGCCGTCTTTTCTCCCGCAGGTACGCCGACGGCGATCGCCGAAAAACTCAATGCTGCGATCAACAAGATTACCGACTTCCCGGAAATGGTCCAGCTGCGAGGTAAAGCTGGCAGCACTGCCATGGTGATGGATCTGGCCGGTGGTAAACGCTTCGTTAGTCGAGAGGTAGTCAGCTGGAAAAAATACATCGAGGAAACCGGAATTAAGCCCGAGCAGTAATCGTCAAAAACCATCAAGGAGACAAACATGAAAAATACGCGCCGCGAGGCAATTTACTTAGCTGGGTTGGCTGGACTTATGGCTATTCATGGCACCAGCGCTGCACAATCCAGTGCAATGACGGCCAATGGCACTGAGGTCAAAGGCCAGCTCAACTCGGGTCTGGTGCCCTCTCCTGTGGCCTACACCGCCATGCTGCCCCTAGGGTATGAGAATGCGCAGGACCTGCCGCTTCTATTGGCGCTTCATGGTGGCGATGGCATAGGTGGTTTTGCATTCATACAAGCCACCGTACAGGCGGCTTGGGCGTCAGGTGAGCTCGCCCCGTGCGTGGTGGTCATCCCCAACTCAGGTCGTTCGTTTTGGCTTGACTGGCGAGATGGCACACAAAAGTGGGAAACCTTCATGATCAAGGAATTTATTCCCCACTTGAGAACCACGTTTAAGGTGGGCAAGACCGCTAGTAAAACGGCTTTAATTGGTCATTCGATGGGTGGTCTCGGTGGCCTGCGACTGGCGTTCAAGTACCCTGATCAGTTCGGTGGGGTCGCGGCACTTGAGTCAGCGATAGAACCCGCCTTCAACTATGCCGACATCCATGTCCGCAACAGTTTTTTCCGGCCACCTGCATTGATGGAGTCTTTCTTCGGTAAGCCTGTCGACACGGCTTACTGGGAAGCAAATAATCCAGCCAACATTTTGGTAGCGCGTGCTGCACAAATACAAGCCTCGGGGCTCCAAATATATCTGGACGTTGGTGATCGCGACATTCTCAATACATTCGACGGCGTTGAGTTTCTGCATCGGGTCATGTGGGACCATGGCGTTGATCACGAATATCGAGTTGTACGCGGTGGTGATCACTGGGGTCGGACCGTACCCCCTCGTTTTCGAGACGGCATGCGCTTTCTGACACGACAGGTTTTTGCGACTCAAGATGAAGATAGCAGTCAATTGGCTAATCGTGAACGCATCAACCAAATGAAAAAGGCAACGGGTGTAGATCCGGCGCCGTTGCACCTCCCGTTCCCAAGAACTCGACCCTAATGCCTATGACTTCGAATCAAACCCCAGGCTCATTTCCTGCCGATACGGCTGCCTTGCACGGGGTGACTGTTCTTGACTTTTCGCATGTCATGGCAGGGCCTTTTGCGACCTTTTATCTGGCTATGCTGGGCGCTCGGGTCGTCAAGATAGAAAACCCTTTGCGGGGCGATTCATTAAGAAATAAGCCAAAAAATTTCCAGGCCTTTAACCACGGCAAAGAAATTTTATCGATTGATCTGTCATCGCAAGCAGGTCGAAAACAGGCGTGGGAACTTTTTGAACAGTGTGACGTGATGGTGGACAACATGCGTCCAGGGGTAATGGAAAAATTTGGATTTGGTCAGTCGCAGGTGCGGGCCATCAAGCCAAGCTTGATTCATTGCAATATCAGTGCCTATGGCCTTAAAAGTGAGTGGTCGAAAAGGCCCGCGTACGATCATGTAATTCAAGCAGCCTCAGGGATGGCAATGATGTCTGGATTGCCAGATGGGGGACCGGTCAAAGTGGGCTTCCCAGTGATTGATTGTGCGACCGGCATGGTGGGCGCGCTCGCCATCATTGCTGCCATACGTAGGCGTGACCTCACCGGGCTAGGTGAGTCCCTGGATGCTTCAATGTTCGGTGCAGCGATGCAACTGATGTATCCCATGACGGTTATGGCGATGGACAGTGGTGAAGCTCCCCCCCGCATGGGCAACGTTGGATTTACCGGCAGTCCCGGTGCCGAGATAGTGCAATGTAAGGACGGATGTATCGCTCTAGGAGCCAACACGCCACAGCAAATGATTGCGTTGGCGCGTGTACTCAACATAGAGGCGCAAATATTGCCTCTTCTCGAAGGCCAAACACGGGGTTTCGTCAGCAACGTCCATTTGCAAAAATTTCGCCATTTGCTGGCAACTGCTATGCGCAATGAAAGTGTCCTGGATCTCGAAGAGCGTCTTAACGCCGCCAAGGTCCCAGCAGCTTGGGTTCGCAACTTGGGTCAGGCCGTAAAAGAAGGCCTAGACAATGGCAGTCTGCAAAACTGGCCTATCAAGGGAGAACACGCTATGCACTTGCCCGGCCTGGGTTTTCGCGCTGAGACACTGTTTGCTGGTGCGTCACATCCACCGGCTTCAAAATAGTATGGGTCAGTTCCGGTAATCGTCCCCTAGAACCATAGGCGTTAGAAGTAAAAACAGCTTTCTCCCGCGCCGCTTCAACGAATCAAGCCAACCCGCAAACCGTCTTGGAGCTCTCCCAGCTACTGAGCGCCTGGCTCAGGTCAACGCCACGGCGCATGGCGGTCATTTCGGCGACGATGCTCATGGCAATTTCTGGAGGCGTCAAGGCGCCCAGGTTCAGACCTACCGGGCCACGCAGTTGTGCTGCTTCTGCCTCGGACACGTCAAATTCAAGCAGGCGTTTGCGGCGCTGGGCGTTGTTGTGGCGCGAGCCCAATGCACCCACATAAAACGCGGGGGTGTGCAGCGCCTCCATCAGGGCCAGGTCGTCTAGCTTGGGGTCGTGGGTGACGGCCACCACGGCGCTGTTGTGGTCCAAGTGCATGGCCAACACCAGGTCGTCGGGCATCTGGGTGGACAAGGTCACGCCGTCCAAGGTATCCCAGCCTTCGTGGTACTCGGCGCGCGGCTCGCACACCGTCACCTGGTAGTCCAGCATGACGGCCATGGCCGCGAGGTAGCGTGAGAGTTGGCCACCCCCAACAATCAGCAAGCGCAGCCTGGGACCATGCACGGTGGTCAGGCTTTGGCCGTCAAACTGAAGTTTGTCGCCCTGCGTGGCAGCAGCCATGCGGACCTTCCCGGTGGCCATGTCCAGGCGCCGTTCTACGCGCTGGTGCTGCTCTATCTGGTGCAGCAATTCATGCAGTTGCGACTGGGGCGATAAAGGCTCAAGTACCACTTGCACGGTGCCGCCACAGGGCAGGCCAAAGCGGCGCACTTCTTCGGCTGTCTGGCCGTAGGTGGTGGTTTCGGGTGTGTGCATGGCCAGCTCACCGGCGGCCACCCGGCGAATCAGGTCGTCCTCAATGCAGCCGCCTGAGACCGATCCGGCCACTTGTCCATCGTCGCGAATGATCATGAGCGAGCCGGGGGGGCGCGGGGCCGAGCCCCAGGTGCGCACCACGGTGCCCAGCACCACGCGGTGGTTCCGGCTTTGCCAGTCCAGGGCGGTGCGGATCACGTCGATGTCAATGCTGTTCATAGGTCAGGGGAATTATGGATTGATCAGGGGTCGCGATAGGGGATGTCGATCAGGTGACGGACAGCGCGTTGCTGGCAGCTTGCGTACGCCGCCAAACATGGATCAGATGCCAAGCTGCCAGCCCGCCCAGCAAAGACAGCGCCGACTGCAAGGCCGCAGGCCCATGCAATGGGCTGGCCACCCCCACCAACACCAGTAAAACAGGCCCCAGCAGCACGGCCAGGCTTTTTGTAGGCCGAGACGAGACGGCACCAGCCAACCCCTGGGGTGTACGGTATCGGCTGCAGTGCACAGCCCAGGCCAGCGAGGGCAGCAGCATGGCCAACACACTATGCACAGGGCTATCACCCAGAAAAAGGGGCGTCCCCAGCGCCAATAAACCTAGACCGGCATATGTTCGAAGATCGGGCATGCCCGGCAACTTGGAGGGGCCGGGCAAGCGCAGCACCCAGTCCATCAGGGCGGGCAAACCCGCCATCAGAACCAGGTGTGCCACCACCCGCTGATCGGTGCTGATACCCAGGCTGTCACACCATGCGTTGCCCAGCCACAGGCTGCCCATCATCACCCCCATGGCCGAGGGCGCCAGCAAGTTGGGCAGGCTGGCACGCGGTCCGCGGCACTGGGGTGCGCGCAAGGCCTGACAACGGTCACGCATGTACAAAATAAGCGCACACAAGGCCAGCAAGAGACCAGTACCCAAGGGTGCAAATTGTTGAACGCCGGGCATGTGCCAGGCGCCAACCACCAATCCGGCAGCCAGCAAGGGATGCCAGGCCATGGGTGCGAGCTGAAATGTGCTGACCTGGGTGCGCGTCTCCATCAAGGCACTCCACAGGCCCCAGACCACCGCAAGGCCCAGCAGGCAGGCATGGGCCGCTGCGGGGTTGACCAAGAGTTCGGGCATGAAGACGCCCCAGGCGGTCAACAGGCCGCAAAAGCCCATCACTGCAGGCGCGCACTGAAAAGCCCAGGTGCTGCCCCGCAAGACAATGCGAACTGTCCACCACACCGCCACCGCTAGCACGCCGCTGGCCATTGACCAACCGAGCCGCATGCCCTGTTCACCCAACCAGAGCCAGCCCAGCAAAAGAACGGTCCACTGCGCGACCTCGCCCGCATGGGCCAAGCCACGGGGTGCTGAGGGTGACACGCGTTTCGTTTCAGACATGGGCATAACTGTGCAACTCGTCCGAGCCACCGGCCGCATGCACGCTCACATTGAAGGACACGATGACCCGATCAGCCGAGCCATGGTAGGGCATGGCCTGGTGCGCCAGCCACGAGGGAAATACCACCAATTGACCTGGCACAGGCGGCACATCGAGGTGGGCGTTTTGCAAATAGGCGTTGCCAAAATCCATGGCGGCCCCGCCCAAGCGGTTGAAGTGCGGGCCGTAAAAACGGGTGACGCCGTTGGCCGCGCCCAGCACCGGGTGCTGGCTGCGTTGTTCGGTCGGATCGACCTGCAGGCAATAGACCCCCGACCATGAGCAATTGCCGTGGGTGTGCACGTCGTGGTGGCTGCCTTGGCTGGAGATTTGGAACCAGATACCGCGCATGGCAATTTGAAAACCTGGCTTGGCCTCATGCCAAGCGCCCTGGTTGGCCAGCACCACGGTCTGGCGCACGCTGTCCACAATGAAGCGCACCAATTGCTCCCACTCGGGCAGCCGAATGCGCTGCAGCAAATCGTCGCGGCTGGCATAAAAGGGTTGAGCGGTTGGCGCTGTGGCATCGGTCGCCCGCAGGGTCTGGAACACCCGCACCAGCACCTCGTTCACCGCATCGGCTTGTGCCAGGCGGTGCACGCCAATGGGCGTGTGCCAAAACGCGTGCAAGGGGTCGGGCTGGAGCATGGTTTGACTGCGATGAATTCAGGCGACTTCAGGCCACTTCGACCCATTCGGCGGGCCATTTCAGGCGGTGTCCGGTGCGCGCGGCCAGCGCCTCTATGTCTTCGAGGGTGTCCACATCGGTTCGGTAACGGTTGTTGCTGCTGACCCACGGGTGCACCTGGTCGGCGTGGGCTGACTGCCATTGGCGGCAGCCCACATTCGCATCGCCCGCCAGAATTTGCTCACGCACCTCGGCGCTGAACATGACCGGGTTGCCCGGCAAGCCATTCACCATGGGCTGCACCACTTGGGTGTTGGCCGGGCGCTTTTTGTAGGCCCCGATCAGGTCATTGATGTCTTGCGAGTTGATCAGCGGTTGGTCGGCCAGGGCCACCAGCACCGCATCGAGTTTGGGGGACAGCGCGCTCAGTCCCAAACGCAGCGAAGAAACTTGCCCCGCATCCGGGTCGGGGTTGCGCACCAGGGTGACCGGGAACTCTCGGACGGCTTCTTCAATGCGGTCGGCGTAATGCCCCAGCACCACCACCACCTCGTCCACACCCGCGCCCGACAGCGCAATCAGCTGACGCCGAATCAGGGGCACCCCCCCAAGCTCCAGCAAGCTTTTGGGGCGATGGCCCATGCGCGAACCTGACCCGGCGGCCAACAACACAGCACCGACTGCCACACGGCTGTACAAGCCGCCACCGCCCTTGAGAATGCACCCCATGTTCAACCTCCACAGCAAGATGATTTGGCCGATGGTGCCACAGCCAGGGCAGCAAGAGCCGGCGCTTCCAGCGGTGCCATGGCCACTTGAGGCTCACGGCCGCGGCGCGCAGCCACCACCGAGGTCAGCACCGACAAGGCAATTTCTTCCGGCGTTTGAGCGCCAATAAATTCTCCGGCTGGGGCCACGATACGGGCCACGGCCGCGGCGTCTTCACCGCTGGCCACCAAGGTGCCGCGTAGCACCAGGGCTTTCTTGGCACTGGAGACAAACCACAGGGTCTGAGGCTGCAGGGCCAGCGCAGCCTTGAGGCCTTGCAAGTCACGCCGTCCTTGGGTCGCCACCACCACAAACGGGGTCGAGGGCAGTTGAGCCAAGACGGCGTCCACCTCGTCGCTGGCCAGCACCGTATCGGCATCTGCAAAATCTGCGGCTACTGCGCCATGCGCTACCAGCGCCACACGCAAGCCCACGCGGGGAGCCAAACTGACCAGCGCACGGGCCACAGGCGAGTCGCCCACCACGGTCAAGGTGGCCGAGGGTAAGACTGGGTCAACAAACAACTCCAGCGTTCCCCCTGAATGGCAGGCCATGCCAAATTCGAGCACGTCACCCAGATCACGTTCGGCACTTTCATCCGCAGGTGAAATGCGGATCTTGCGCGGTTGACCATCCATCAGGGCGCGGCGCACGGTTTTGATCACTGCGGGCTGCGCGCAACCGCCACCAATCCAGCCGTGAATCTGGCCATCGGCCGTGACTACGGCTTTGTCGCCCGCTTTGCCGGACGTGGGGGCCTGGGCGCTCAGCACGGTGACCAGGGCAAACGCTTGCTCAGCGCTTTGCAAGCGGGCGGCTTGGGTGATCCATTCGTTTCGGTTCATGGTGATCTCCTTGAATTCAAATGTTTGTGTAACACGTCTTGGCAATACGTCATTGCAATACAGCACGGGCAGCGGCCAGGTCGGCCAGGCTGGCCAGTGGTACAAAGCGCTCAATGCTGCCGCGGGCACGTTGCAGGGCTGCAGCAGCTGGGATTTGCAGGGTAGGGTGGAACCAGGTGATGCGCGCGCCGCGAGCACGCAGCGCTTGCAGGGCGGCGGCCAGACGGTCAGGCTCGTCGGTGTCAAAACCGTCCGAAAACACCCACACACGTGAGCCCCGGTTGAGCTGCACGCGTGCCTCGTGGCGGGTAAAGTCCTGCAAGCTGGCCGCGATGCGCGTGCCACCGCCAAACCCGGCCGTCACGGCATTGACCTTTTCCTGAATAACCGGTGTGTCGCGCTGCATGAGCGGCGTGACTTCTGCCAGGCGGGTATGGAACACGAAGACCCGGGCTTGCGCCTCCAGCGCGAAAGCCCGTGCCACGCGTAAAAACAGCGCAGCATGCGACTCCATGGAGCGGCTGACATCGGCCAGGATGAACAGGCGGGGCGGTTCTTGGCGTTTCACTTTCCAGGCCGGTTGCATCAGCTCACCGCCCCAGCCCACACTGCGGCGCAGCGTCTGGCGCAAGTCCAGGCGCGGGCCACGCAGGGCCACGCGCCAGCGCCGGGTGTTGCGCGGTTGCAGCTTGGCGGTAATTTGGCGGGCCAGGCTTTGCAGGGCACTCAGTTCTTGCGGCATCCACATCTGGCCATCGCGCTGGTGCAACGCTTCGGTGCGGCTAGCACCCCCTTGCGCGCGCGAGCTGGCCGCATCTTGCTCGTTGTGGCTGACGGCTGGCATATCGCCTGCCGTATGGGTTGACGTTGGCTGCGCGCCGGGCTGGCTTGCCGTGTCTTGCTGTTCGTTCATCCGGTCGTGCAGGGCTTGCACGCTTTGGCGCAGGTTGTGGCTGGCGCGGGTCTGGCCGCTTACTTTGACACCGCCACGTAATTTGTCGGGGTGCCAAAAGCGCTCGTACACGTCGGGCCAGAGCTTCCATTCGCGGTGGCTGTGGCAGGCAATGGCCCGCCAGGCGGCCTGCAGCGAACGCTCTTGCAGGGGGCCAAAGCGCACGGCCGCTTGCAGCATGGCTTGTTGCTCGGCCACGCCCACGGTCAAGCCGTGTTCGCGCAGCAGCGCGGCGAAACCAGCCAGACGCTCTGAGGGCGCAGTGGCTGGGGTGTCGTTCATGCCACCGCCTGAGTCTGGCCCGCACCCTTTTCAGCCACGCCCACCGAGCGACGCCCTTCAACCAGTTGGCGCAACCGGTCCGCCCCCATCATGAAGCGGTCTTCACGGGTTTTGAGTAAGCAGCCCAAGGTGCCCAGCACCGCCGACATGTCTTCGGGCAGAGAGACGTGGCGCAGGAGAAAGAGCGCGCGCACCCAGTCCAGCGTTTCGGCGATGCCGGGAATTTTGGCCAGGTCTTCCCGGCGAAGGCGTTGGACGAACTGCACGGCGTCTTCCACCAGCCGGGTGTCGGCCTCGGGTAAGGCGCTTTTGACGATGGCGATCTCTCGCGCCAGCGTCGGGTAATCGAGGTAGTGGTAGAGGCAGCGGCGGCGCAAGGCGTCAGACAGTTCACGGGTGCCATTGCTGGTCAGAATCACTTGAGGAATGTGTGTGGCGCGGATGGTGCCAATCTCGGGCACGGTGATTTGGTAGTCGGCAAGCACTTCGAGCAAGAAGGCTTCAAAGGCTTCGTCGGCACGGTCTATTTCGTCAATCAGCAGCACGCAGGGGCCGGTCTGGCTGATGGCGCGAAGCAGGGGTCGCTCCAACAAATACGCGCGGCTGAAGACGTCGGACTCACGAACTTTGGCCGCCCCCGATGGCGCCGCGTCACTCAAGCGGATGGCCATCAACTGGCGGCCGTAGTTCCACTCGTAAGCGGCCTGCGCCATGTCCAGGCCTTCAAAACATTGCAGCCTAACCAGCGTGGCACCTTGCTCACTTTGAGAGTGGGCCAGCGCCGTAGCCAGCGCCGTTTTACCGACCCCGGCGTCGCCCTCAATCAGCAAAGGTCGCTGCAAGGCAGAGGCCAGCCACACGGTGGTGGCCAGGTCTTCGTCAACCAGATAGCCCGAGCGCTGCAACCTTTCGCGCAGCAAGCGCTCTTCGGTGGCAGGCTGCCCAGACAGGTCTGGCTTGGACATGTTCAGGCCCGTTTGCCGAACAAACCGCTGAACCAACTCTTGATCAAGGCCCAAAAAATAGCCAGACCATTGATCTCGCGGGCCACCACAGGTGCTGCCGCAGAAGTGGTCTGACCCGCAGAAGCTGCAGAGCCTTCAGCTGGTGCCGCAGCACTGGTCGAACCATCAGCGGCCGGCAAGGTCAGGGCGGTCTGGCGAAAGTTTTCTACAAACTGCGCCAGCAGCATGTCGGACACCTGCACCATCATGCGGCCACCAAACTGTGCAAACTTGCCGTTCACAATCACGGCGGCCTGACCATTCAGCACGCAATGCGCCGGGTTGGTCGGGTCGGGGGTGATGATGGCGGTCAGGTCCATGGAGGCAGACGAGCCGCCTTTGTCGGCACCTTTGCCGCGCAAGACCATCTTGCGCTCGGCAATGACTGCCTCGATAACGTCTACCGTGCCGCCAAATTGTGCGACCGCCGGCCCCACCTTGACCTTCACTCCGCCTTTGTACGAGGTCTCTGACAGCTGCTCAGTGATGGCAGCCCCAGGCATGCAACTGGCCACCGCCTTGAGGTCGGTGAGCAGGGCCCATGCCCGTGCGGCATCCACATCCAGCGGGTATTGTTTGTCGAGTTTGACTTCCATGCTTATTCCTGATTACAAGGCAGCGCCGTGCGCGCGCAGTGCCTTCCAGGTTCGAAACGCGTTGTGCGGCATGTCCAGGTGGGTCACACCCAGGTGAGCGAAGGCATCGACCATGGCCGAGGTGAAGGTGGGAATTGAGCCAACGTGAGGCGACTCGGCCACGCCTTTGGCACCCAGCGGGTGGTGGGGCGAAGGGGTCACGGTATGGTCGGTTTCCCAATGGGGGGTTTCGACGAAGGTGGGCAGGAAGTAGTCCATCAGCGTGTTGCCCAACAGATTACCCTGCGCATCAAACGGCATTTGCTGGCCCATGGCCACGGCAAAACCTTCGGTCAGGCCGCCATGAATCTGGCCTTCGATGATCATCGGGTTGATGCGGGTACCGCAGTCGTCCAGCGCGTAGAAGCGGCGAATTTTGGTTTCGCCCGTGGCCCGGTCGATGTCCACCACACAGAGGTAGATACCAAAGGGGAAGGTGAAGTTTGGCGGGTCGTAGTAATGCACGGCTTCCAGGCCAGGCTCCAGGCCGGCTGGCGGCTGGTGGTAGGCCTGCCAGGCCACGTCGGCCATGGTTTTGAACTTGCTGTCGTCCCCTTTGACTTTGAAGCGGTCCACTTCCCAGTCGAGGTCGTTTTCATTGACTTCAAGCATGTGGGCAGCGATCTTGCGGGCTTTCGCGTGGATTTTGCGGGCCGCCAGGGCAATGGCTGCGCCAGCCACGGGTGTGGAGCGAGAACCGTAGGTGCCCAGGCCGTAGGGGGCGGTGGAGGTGTCACCTTCTTCAACCTGAATCACCTCAGACGGAATGCCCAACTCGGTGGCAATGATCTGCGCGTAGGTGGTTTGGTGGCCTTGTCCTTGCGTGATGGTGCCCATGCGGGCAATGGCGCTGCCGGTGGGGTGAATGCGGATTTCGCAGGAGTCGAACATGCCCACACCCAGGATGTCGCACATCTTGGAAGGGCCAGCGCCAACCACCTCGGTGAAGGTGACCAGGCCAATGCCCATCAGTGTGGGGCTGTTGGGGTCCGCCCGTTTGGCCGCTTGCTCGGCACGCAAGCCTTTGTAGTCCACGGCTTCGAGCACTTTGTCCAGCGCGGTTTGGTAGTCGCCCGAGTCGTATTCAAAACCAAAGGCGCTGGTGTACGGGAACTGTTCTTTTTTGACGAAGTTCTTGGCCCGAATCTCGGCCTTGTCCATGCCCAGCTTTTGCGCCAGCACATCGACCATGCGCTCAATCAAATACACGGCTTCGGTCACGCGGAACGAGCAACGGTACGCCACGCCGCCAGGCGCCTTGTTGGTGTAAACACCTTTCACGCTGGCGTGTGCCGCGGGAATGTCGTAGCTGCCAGACACGATGTGGAACATGCCGGCCGGGAACTTGGTGGGGTCGGCACAGGCGTCAAACGCACCGTGGTCAGCCACCACGTTCACACGCAGGCCGGTGATCTTGCCATCGGCCGTGGCGGCCAGTTCGCCGTCCATGTGGTAGTCACGGGCGAAGGCGGTGGAGGAAATGTTTTCAATACGGTCCTCAACCCACTTGACCGGACGGCCCAGCACGATGGAGGCGACGATGGCGCACACATAGCCCGGGTAGATGCCCACCTTGTTGCCAAAGCCACCACCGATGTCGGGGCTGACGATGCGCACTTTGGACTCAGGAATACCTGACAACATGGACACCACGGTGCGCACCACGTGCGGCGCCTGCGAGGTGATGAAGGTGGTCAGGTCGCCCCTGACCGGGTCGTACGAAGCAACGCAGCCACAGGTTTCCAGCGGGCAGGGGTGCACCCGGGGGTAGTACATGTGCTGCGAAACAGTCACTTCGGCTTTTTCGAAAGCGGCATCTGCAGCTGATTTGTCACCCGCATCCCACGTGAAGATGTGGTTGTGGTGGTCACGCTTGCCGTGAGCGCCTTCGGTCTTGCCCGCCAGGTCGTCACGAATAACGGGTGCGTCGGGATGCAAGGCTGCATAGGGGTCCATCACCACAGGCAGCTCTTCGTATTCGACCTCGACCGCTTCCACCGCATCGGCGGCAATGTAGCGGTCGTCGGCGATCACGATGGCCACTTCCTGCATCTGGAAGTGAACCTTTTGGTCGGCCAGCACGGCGGCCACGTCACCGGCCAGGGTGGGCATCCAGTGCAGTTTCAGGGGTTTGAGGTCGTCAGCCGTCAACACGGCGTGCACGCCGGGAATAGCCAGCGCGGCCTCTTTGTTGATTCTGATAATGCGGCCATGGGCAATGGGTGAGCGCACGATGTCCATGTGCAGCATGCCAGCCATCTTGATGTCGTCAACGTAGTTGCCCTTGCCCTGAATGAAACGGGCGTCTTCCTTGCGCAGGCGCGAGGCGCCCATGCCAGCCAGCGCGAGTTCGCGGGCCTCAACAGTTTGTACCGGTGCGTTCATGTGTGTCTCCGATCAAATAGGGGGTGCTTCAAGCCGCAACGGGCTCTTGCAATTTTTTAGCGGCGTACTGAATGGCTTTAACGATGTTCTGGTAGCCAGTGCAGCGGCACAAATTGCCACTCATGCCGTGCCGTATTTCGTCTTCGCTCGGGTTGGGGTTCTCTTGCAGAAAGCGGTAAGCACGCATCAGCATGCCCGGGGTGCAAAAGCCGCATTGCAGGCCGTGCTCTTTGTAAAAACCTTCTTGCACGGCGTGCAGCACGCCTTTATTGGCCAGGCCTTCCACGGTGAGCACTTCAGAGCCATCGCACTGCACCGCCAGGTGGGTGCAGGACTTGATGGACTGCCCGTCCACGTCGACGGTGCAGGCACCGCAGTGGCTGGTTTCGCAGCCGATGTGGGCACCGGTTAGGTTGAGTTCTTCGCGCAAAAAATGGATCAGCAGGGTGCGCGGTTCAACAGCTTTTTCTTCCTTCTTGCCGTTGACAGAAACAGTGACGAGTTTTTTAGACATGTGAGGTTCCTTGTTTGTTTTATGAGCAACGTGACCAGGCTTTGTTCAAAGCGCGTTTGACCATCTCACCGGCCATGGCAGTCTTGTATTCAATGTCTCCGCGCAAGTCTTCGGCGGGGTCGCAAACGGCAATGGCGGCCTCCATGGCAGCCTGCACATTGGCGGCGTTGAACGGCTTATTGAGCAGGGCTGTTTCAGCAGCTTCTGCGCGCAATGCGGTGGGCGCTACGTTGGTCAGGGCGATGCGCACGTGGGAAACCTGGTCGCCGTGCTTGCGAATGACCACCGCACAACCGGCCGTGGCCCAGTCGCCGGTTTTGCGCTTGAGTTTTTCGTAGGCGTAGCCTGTGCCCTGCGCAAAGGCAGGCACGCGAATGGCACACATGACCTCGTTTTCTTCGAGCTGCGTCATGTAGGTGCCCAGAAAAAACCCGTCGGCTGCCACGGTGCGGCGGCCATTCGGGCCTTCGAGCACAAAGGAGGCCTCTATCGCAATCGAGAGGGCAGGGTGGTCGTTGCCGGGGTCGCCGTGGGCAATGTCGCCGCCAATGGTGCCGCGGTTGCGTACTTGTGGGTCAGCAATCAGCTTGGCCGCTTCGCACAGCAAAGGTACTTTGGCTTGCAGAATGGGGGAGGTGATCAGGTCGTTTTCCACCGTCATGGCACCAATGACCACCGTTGTCCCATCTTCACAAATGCCCTTGAGTTCGGGTATGCGGTTGATGTCGATCAGATGCTCGGGTTGTGCAAAGCGCAGTTTCATCATGGGCAGCAGGCTGTGCCCACCTGCGAGCAACTTGGCGTCGCCGCCTAATTGGCCAAGCAAGGCAACAGCCTCACCCACGGTTTTAGGCGCGTGGTATTCAAAACGCGGTGGAATCATCGAGGTCTCCTGTGGTTTTGTTTGAAAACAGCAATCAGTATTGGGTAGAGTCCTTTTCCTATTTTTTAGTACGGCATTCATCCCATAGGTCATTTTTTGGTCGATTTTTCGCATCAAACGCTTTTTTTCGCGCATGAAATGCGTTGCTCAAATTTCTGGATGTGCGCAATCAGGGAATATCCTTAGGCCGGCTGGCACTGGTAGTTACCCTTGAAATGAAGGCCGTCAAGCCTTGGAAGTGGGTCGTCGGGGCGTTATGTCTGCGCCTGCAGACCTCAACCCAAGCCCAGAGCTGCGCGCAAGCGCCCCACTTCGCTGCGCGATACAGGGATAAGCGGCGTTTTTTTCCCTTTGAGCGCCAGGTGTGTCTTGCTGCCGTCGCGGCCCAGTTCCTGCACCGCTCGCAGGTTGACAATGAAGCGCCGATGCACCCGCATGAACTGTGCGGGGTCCAGGCGCAAGGCCAGATCACCAATGCTCAAGTTGCAAAAGTGGTAACCGTCCCGGGTCAGTACTCGGGTGGAGTGGGCTTGCGACTCCAGGCAGAGCACATCTTGGGTGTCTACAAAAGACACCTTCTGGTTGGCCACCATAGGGATACGGGACAAGCGCACGTTTCTGACCGGCGCCTCGGCAGGGGGCTGCTCCTGCCCCACCACTTGGGTGACGTCGTAGAAAACCAGCACAAAGCCGGTGGTTTTGCCTTGTTCGTTGCCCAACCGACTGACTTTGATCAACAGCACCTGCTCGGGGATGTTGATGATCATCGTCATCGGCCCCGCATTGGACATGGGGCAACCGGATGCTTCGTCCAGCAAAAATTTGACCTTAGGTTTGGAGCGCTCTGAGTGAAAAGAGGTGACGAGTTTGTCAAACGGTTGCTTTTTATCAACCGGTAAGACCCGCCGCGCAAAGTCGTTCATCGCCACCACATGGCGTTTCGCATCGAGGTGAATGACGCCGATGTCGAACTTCTCAAACAAGTAAAGGCTCGGGTTGGGAGCGATCTTGGCATCCATCGTTTGTTGCCTCTTGCGCCACTATGTTGCGGCTTTTTGGGGGGGGTAACTTGGGCTGCCAGTCCGCTTTCAAGGGCATGGATTAGCCGGGGACGACTTTACCAACTATTTGCCACGCGCGTTGGCCAAGCAAGCTACTCGGTGCTTGCTGGCGTCACCGAAGTCTTCCAAACGGGAATGATTCCCTGCGCAATCAGCACGCCAAGCCCCACGATGGTGGCGGCCAAGGGTTGTATCCAATTCCATTCGCCGCCCAGTGCAAACAGGATGACCATGACGTAGAACGGTGTGGCATTGATGTGCAGAGAAGACAGCGCAATGCCTAGGCTGCCAATGGCCAGAATCCAGAGCAACTGGCTGATGGCCAGACCGCCAATAGAAAAAATCGCCAAGGCGCCGAGTTCCTTCAGGCCAAGCGTCTGCCAGTCTGGACCGGGGCCGCCCCACATGGCGCTTGCTGTTGCCGCTAGGGTGGTGGCGAGGGCGGCGCCCACCAAGGTGATGGTGCTCCGTCCCAAGGCCGTGAGCTGCGGGAAGGAGGTGACTGTCATGCGAGAACCCAAGGTGTACAGCATGATGGAGCCGAAGCAGAGCAGAGCGCCCAAGCCTAGGCCAATACCATCCTTGAAGCCCCCGAGTGCCATGACGCCGCCGGCCAGGCTGAGCAGTAAGCCAATGACCAGACCCGGTGTGATTTTTCTTCCATCGAGGACGACTTCAATCGCAATGCCCATCACCGGCATGGTGGCGGAGATGACTGCCACGGTGACGGCATTGGTCATGCCTTGCCCAAGCAGCAACATGAAAGCCCCCAGCCCGATGGTGCCCCCGCCAATCAATAATCCTTTGAGCCAATTGGCGCTGGTGAGGGCGTCACGCCCTTCCAGCCACCACCACAGCGGCAGCAAGCACGCAGCGGCCATCACCATGCGGGCGGCATTCAAGGGAAGGGGCGGTACCACGTCTATCAGCAGATCGGCCGCCGGCAGACCCATGGCCCAAATCAGCATGGAGAGCATGCACATGATGTTGGCCGATTGGGTGCTGGCTGGAGCGGGCAGAGCGTTCATGTATTTCAGGGCGGGTTCGTTGGAGAGGGTCAAACGGGAGGCTGCCGTATCCTAACCCGGTGTTTTGCAGTGCTCGTCACCTGCTGGCTGCCTGGGTGAACGTGAAGCGCAGGGCCTGCGAAATACCTGAAAAAATACGGGAAAATGGCGGGTCAATCCAAACCACAAAACCAAATCAATTTTCAAAGGTATTCATGAACGACGCCACTCAACGCCCAGCGCTGCCAGACCATTTGTCGGCCGACGTGCGCAGCCCGCACCACCATGCCGCTGTGTTTGAACACAACGTGGGCATCCGTTTCAATGACAAAGAGCGGGTTGACGTGGAGGAATACTGCATCAGCGAGGGGTGGGTCAAGGTGCCCGCAGGCAAGACGCTGGACCGCAAGGGGCATCCCTTGTTGATCAAGCTCAAAGGCAAAGTCGAGGCCTATTACAAGTAAGCGGCTCTAGCCGCCCAAAGGCTGACAAGTACTGACGTCAGCCGGTGGTCTGCTGTGGACTCAACCCGCCTGGTGGCGCGGCTTATGAATCAGGCGGTTCAGCAGCTCAAAGCCCACCATGCCCAGCACCATGGCCAGCACAAAGACCGCCGCTTTTTCCTGGCCGCTGGCCATGGAAACCAGGCCCGGCCCCGGGCAAAACCCGGCCAAACCCCAACCCACACCAAATACAGCGCTACCGATCACCAAGCGTTTGTCAATGGTTTCAGTAGCTGGCAGCTCCAAGGGATGACCTAAAAAGGAGCGGGTGCGCTTTTTGGCGATGGCAAAGGCAAAAAATCCAACGGCAATGGCGCCACCCATAACCAGGGCCAGTGACGGGTCCCAAAGGCCAAACAGGTCTAGAAAACCCTGAACCTTGGACGGGTCAGTCATGCCCGAAAGCATGAGGCCAAGACCAAAAAGCAAGCCGGCGAGGAATTCAAAAATACGTTGCATTTCTAGCTCCTTACAGTACGTGGCGCATGACATACACCGTGGCAAACCCGGCGCCCATGAAGGACAGGGTGGCCACCAGCGATCGGGCAGACAAGCGTGACAGTCCGCAAACGCCGTGTCCGCTGGTGCAGCCTGAGGCGTAACGCGTGCCGATTCCGACCAACAGGCCAGCCACCACCACGAGCACAACGCTGGCATCTATACGGGGTGCGGGCAACAGGCTGCTGGCGCCTGGCAACAGCCACGACATAGCCAACGGCGCGGCCATGGTGCCCAACAAGAAAGAGATGCGCCAGCCGCTATCACCCCTGCGAGGTGGGAGCAAACCGCCCAGGATGCCGCTGATGCCCAAAATGCGCCCGTTCAACAAAATGAACATGGCTGAGGCGACACCCAGCAGGACGCCGCCAGCCAGCGCAGTCCAAGGCGTGAAGTGGGTCCAGTCGATGGCCATGACGTACTCCTCTTATCAAGCTGTTAAAGATTAGCTGGCCAAAGCGGCCTTGACTGCAGCTGAGACCAGTGCCATGTCGGCCTTGCCTGCCAGCCGGGTTTTAACCGCGCCCATGACTTTTCCCATATCGCCCTGGGCTACGGCGCGGCCTAATTCTGCACTCAAATCGGCCACGATTTGCTTGACCTCTGTGCTGACTTCTTCGGCGCTCAGGCGCTGGGGCAGGTAGGCCTCCAATACCTTGATCTCGGCAGCCTCTTTGTCGGCCAGGTCCTGGCGTTTGGCCAACTCAAAGGCCGCCACAGAGTCTTTGCGCTGTTTGATGAGCTTGTCCACAATGGCCACCATGGCTACATCGTCTAGCACCACGCGCTCATCCACCTCTTTTTGTTTGGCCGCTGCCAACAACAACCGGATGGTGCCCAGGCGTTCGCTGTCTTTGGCCCGCATGGCATTTTTCATGTCTTCGGTGATTTGGTCTTTGAGTGACATGGCGTATTCCTTAAAGGTTTCAATTTTTGACATAAAAAAAGCCCGCCTGAGCGTCCCCGGCGAGCTTGTTTTGGCCTTGAGAGCCGTACTGGATCAGTACATTTTCTTGGGCAACTGCATGGCGCGGATACGCTTGTAGTTGCGTTTCACGGCAGCAGCCTTCTTGCGCTTGCGCTCGGCAGTGGGTTTTTCGTAGAACTCGCGAGCACGCAGGTCGGTCAGAAGGCCGAGTTTTTCAATGGTGCGCTTGAAGCGACGCAGAGCGACGTCAAACGGCTCGTTTTCTTTAACACGGATAGTTGTCATTACGTAATGTTGTCCAAAAGGTGCAGACTTCTGTCAATGGAAGATCGGGCCAGTTGACGAATATCTTGCGAAGTTCCCCGCTAAAAAGTTGATCAGGCAGCGGGGGTTTGCCAGCAAAGCCACGGATTATAGACCTTCTTCTGGGCGCCTTGCCGAACTTCCCCAAGCATTTTATGCGGCAGAGGCACGGATTTGACGCTTGGCCGCCAGGCCCTGGGCGCAGGCGAAACCGCTGGCCCAGGCCCATTGGAAGTTGTAGCCCCCTAGCCAGCCCGTCACATCGACCACTTCACCAATGAAATACAGGCCACTTTGGCGCGATTCCATGGTCTGGCTGGACAAGGCTTTGGTGTCCACGCCGCCTGCGGTGACCTCGGCTTTTCGGTAGCCTTCAGACCCGGTGGGCGTGAGTTCCCAGCTGGCCAGGCGGTCGGCCAACGCTGCCAGGGACTTGTCGGTGGCTTCGTGAATGGGGCGTTGCCAGTTGTGGCCGCAAGCCGGACCCAGCGCAGTCCAGGTGTCGGCCAGGCGCGCCGGTACCCAGCTGGCCAGTTCATTGGCAATGAGCTTGCGCGAGGTGGCTTTGGCTTGGGTCAAGCGCTCCGACAAGTGACCTTGCGGCGTTAAATTGAGGCGAATGGGGGTGCCGGGCTGCCAGTAGCTTGAAATTTGCAAGACGGCTGGCCCACTCAAGCCCCGGTGCGTGAGCAGCAGGTCTTCGGTAAAAGCCATGCGGGTTTTTTTGCTGCCAGTTTCTATCACGACCGGTAGCGACAAACCGGATAGGTCGGCAAAGGGCGCCCACGCATCCGCATCAAAAGTCAGGGGGACCAGGGCCGGACGCGGCTCGACCACGGGCAGATCAAACTGGCGGGCAATTCTGTAGCCCATATCAGTCGCGCCAATTTTCGGAATCGACAGCCCGCCTGTGGCCACCACCAGGGCTTCGCACGCCACGGGGCCGCGGTCGGTAGCCAGGGTATAGCTGTCGTAAGACGTGGGAGCTGAGGGAGCCGTGGGCTCGACCGCATAGTGAATGGATTTCACGCTGCAGGGTTGCCAGCGCGTCACGCCGCCTGCACCGCACTCGGCCAACAGCATCTCGATGATGTCTTCGGCCGAGCGGTCGCAAAAGAGCTGGCCCTTGTGTTTTTCGTGAAAAGCAATCTGGTGGCGCTGCATCAGTGCCACAAAGTCGCGCGGGGTGTAGCGCGACAGGGCAGAGCGGCAAAAGTGCGGGTTGTTGCCTAAAAAATTGGCCGGCCCGGTGTCTAGGTTGGTGAAGTTGCAGCGGCCGCCCCCAGAGATACGAATTTTCTCCGCCACCTTCTCACTGTGGTCAATGACCAGTACCTTGAGCCCCAATTGCCCGGCCACACTGGCACAAAAAAGCCCGGCTGCACCAGCGCCCAAGACGACAACATCATATTTTTCCATGCCTGCAGTTTAGACGCCCACTCGGTTGGGCGGCCTCGTGTTGGCCTGCGCGGTCAGGCCTGGCGCGCCTGGGGTGAGTCTTGTGCCAGGGGCCGCTGCAAAGCCAGCAAGCCTTGCAGCACATCGCCCACCACGATCACGCTGGGGCTGGCCAATTTTTCTCGCAGGATGGTGGCTTGCAGTTCACCCAGGGTGCACAGCGCATGGCGTTGCGTGGGCAGGCTGGCACTTTGAATAATGGCCACTGGCGTGTGCCCAGGCAATCCATGGAGCAGTTCGCCTTGAATGGTGGCGGCGCCGCGTACGCCCATGTAAATCACCAGCGTCAGGCGCGCGTTGTTGGCGGTAGCGGCCAGGGCGCGCCAGTCGGTGCCGCTGTCGCCGGGTTTGGCATGGCCAGTGACGAACACCACACCGTGGGCATGCTCGCGGTGTGTCAGCGGTACGCCCAATGAGGTTGCAGCCGCCAACCCGGCCGTGATGCCGTTGACGACCGTTACCGCCACGCCCGCCGCTTGTAAATTGGCAACTTCTTCGCCACCCCGGCCAAACACAAATGGGTCTCCGCCTTTGAGGCGCACGACGCGCTGGCCTTCTAGCACGGCCTGAAGGGTGAGCTTTTCAATAAAGGCCTGAGGCGTGGACTTACAGCCCCCGCGCTTGCCGACATGGACGATGCGTGCTGTGGGAGAGGCCAGCGCCACGATGGCGTCGCTGACCAGGTCGTCTACGAGCAGCACGGTAGCGGCCTGGATGGCTTTGAGCGCTTTGATGGTCAGCAACTCCGGGTCGCCCGGCCCGGCGCCGACCAGTGTGCAGCTACCCATTGTCAAATTGGAAGAGGTGTGGCTTGTCATGGTGCGGAGGGAATAGCGTTGGCCAAGCGCACGATGTGCGCCACTTGCAGGGCGATAGGCGCGGGAACCGCGGCCTGGCCACGCAGCACGGCATCAATCCAGTGGGCGGTGCTGGGCGCATCAGGCGCGGGCAAGCCGGGCACCGATGCCAGGGAACCCGCCTGCATGTCCTGCACCCGGGTCAGCGTGCCGTTGGCAAATGCGTCCATCGCCGGCGTGCGCCTGGGGTCGGCCACAGGTTCGCCTTCGGTGCCGCGCAACAGCAGGGCATGGGCTTGCACCAGCGCCAGCGTGGCGGCCATGGATAGTGCGTACTCAGGGTGCGTATAGCTGCTCACAATCAGCGCAGGCCCTTGGCAGGGGTTCATTAACTTGACCAGGCTGTGCGCTGGATTACGCAAACCCACCACCCGACGCACGTCCAGCAGGCGCTGCAGCCCAGGGCACAGCAGTTCGGTGGGTACCAACTGCACCGTGCCGCTGGCCAGAGGCTTGATCGCAGTCTGGGGCGCCAGGCCCAGGGCGCTCAGCACTTGCTGTGAAGTAACGCGACTGGATTCGGTGGCCGTGCCGTGCACCAGCACGGGCAAACCTTCACGCGCCAGCAGCAACGCCAGCAGGGGGGTTAAGACGGGTAGTTTGCGCGCGCCGTTGTAGCTGGGCAGCACCACGGCAGGGCCAGCGCTTGGAATGTGGTGCATCCGAAGCGCGGTGGCATCCAAAAAGCCCGCCATTTCAGCCGGCGTTTCGCCCTTGATACGCATGGCCAGGCAAAACGCACCGACTTCCAGGTCGGTCACGGCGCCGTCCAGTACCTGGCCGAACAGGTCGCTGGCTTGTTCGCGCGAGAGAGCCCGGGCGCCGTCTTTGCCGCGCCCAATTTCTTTGATGTAGTTGCCAATGCCCATGTCTGAATTGTCTGTGAATCCAGATGACTTGGCGCTATGAGCTTATGCGGTGCGCCCCTACATTGAGCATGTCAGGTGTTCTTACCAGGCTTCAGGATGGCCTTGTACCAGCGCTGGAAACAGGGCAGAACAGGGCAGTCATGAACCGTGCTGGGTAGTGGGGGAGGGGCATGGTTGAAGAAATTCAGCTGGAAATAACGCCAGATAAACTTGCCCACTATGTCGAAACAAATGCTGGTGTTAGGAATTGAATCTTCGTGTGATGAAACCGGGGTGGCCTTGGTCACCATGGCCAGCACGGGGCTGCCGGTGTTGCTTTCGCATGCTTTGTACAGCCAGATCGAGATGCACCAGGCTTTTGGTGGCGTGGTGCCCGAGTTGGCCAGCCGCGACCATATTCGCCGCGTCTTGCCGCTTACTCAGCAAGTGTTGGCCGAGTCCGGTCGCACGCTGTCAGAGGTGGATGTGGTGGCCTTTACGCGTGGTCCCGGGCTGGCCGGCGCTTTGCTGGTGGGGGCAGGCGTGGCCTGCGCGCTGGGGGCTGCTTTGAAAAAACCAGTTTTGGGCGTGCATCACCTGGAGGGTCATTTGCTGTCGCCATTTTTAAGCGCCGATCCACCGGAATTTCCATTTGTTGCCCTTCTGGTGTCGGGCGGGCATACACAGCTGATGCGGGTAGACGGGGTAGGGCGCTACACGCTGCTGGGTGAAACCATTGATGACGCTGCAGGCGAGGCGTTTGACAAGTCGGCTAAGTTGCTGGGCTTGGGTTATCCCGGCGGGCCGGCACTCTCCAAGCTGGCGGCCCAGGGCAACCCTGCCGCCTTCAAATTACCCCGACCATTGCTGCACAGCGGCAACCTGGATTTTTCATTCGCGGGTTTGAAAACTGCGGTGATGGTGCAGGCCAAGAAACTGGCCGCAGTGCAGGAAGTTGCTGTGGAGCGCTTGCCGATGTCGGTGCTGGCCGATCTGGCAGCGTCTACGCAAGCCGCGATTGTGGAGGTGCTGCTCAAAAAATCACTGGCGGCACTGGCGCAAACTGGGCTCAAGCGCCTGGTGGTGGCCGGTGGGGTGGGCGCTAATCAATCTTTGCGTGAGCAACTGAACAGCGCTTGTAGCGCTCGGCAGGTTCGGGTGCATTACCCGGAGCTGCATTTGTGCACCGACAACGGCGCCATGATTGCCATGGCGGGCGCCATGCGCTTGCAAAGCGGCCAACAAGAAGCCAGCGGTATTTACGCTTTTGACGTCAAACCCCGCTGGCCGCTTGATGCACTGTGAGGTTCAAGCAATCGTCAATTCGGTGACACGGCTTTGCGGCACCAGCTTGCCCAGTTTCAGCGTGAGCACGCCGTTTTCTAGCTTGGCCTGGCTGCTGCTCGCATCAATGTCCTGCGGCAACTCATAGGCTTTTTTGTACTGGCGCGGCGCGCCTTCCTTGGACTCGATCCGCACAATGCTGCCCTCAACGCCGATGCTGAGCTGGTCCTTGGCAATGCCAGGCACGTCAAAAGACAGCGTAAAAGAGGTCTCGTCCTGACTGACAACGCTGGCGCCCTGACGGCTCACGCGTTGGGTTTCTTCAATGAAGCGTTCCAGCGAGCGGCCTGCGGTGGGAAAGGCTTGACGGCTGAAGCTGGCGGGTGTTGTGGTGGCAAAAAACATGGTGTGGCTCCTAGTACACTGCGCGGCGTCCGACATGGTCGCCGCATGTACTCAAGCTGTGTCTCAAACAACTTTTTTCAAGAGAAATTTCCGCATGTTTATTCTTCAACGCCAGCTCTTGAAATGGGTGACTTTGGCGCTATTTCAGGCGCTATTTCTGTTGACCTTGCCAACGGCGCAGGCGGCCCCACCGCCGATCAAACTGGCCATGATAGAGAGCTTGAGCGGTCCGTTTGGCAACACGGGGGAGGCGGTGTTTCGCAACCTGATTTGGGCGGTGGAGCGCGTCAATGCGCGGGGTGGGGTGGCTATGCCGGGCGGCAACCGGCTGATGACGCTGGAGCGCTATGACAGCAAAGGGCAAAACGAGGAGGCCTTGTCAGCGCTCAGATCAGCCATCGACAACGGCGCGCAATATATCTTGCAAGGCAACTCGTCGGCTACGGCGGCGGCACTGATAGACGCGGTGAATAAACACAATGAACGAGAGTCGACCCAGCGCGTGTTGTTTTTGAACTATTCGGCGGTCGATCCGATATTGACCAACGAGAAATGCAGCTTTTGGCACTTCAGGTTCGACGCCCACGCCGACATGCGCATGAGCGCCCTGATGTCTGTGCTCAAGGACGACAAGGCCCTGAAAAGCGTCTACATCTTGGGGCAGGACTACAGCTTTGGTCAGGCTGTGGCGCGTGAAGCCAAACGCCAACTCGCGCAGTGGCGCCCCGATGTGCAAGTGGTGGGCGACGAACTGCATGCCATGGGCCGCATCAAAGACTTTTTGCCATATGCGGCAAAAATCAAGGCCAGCGGTGCGCAGGCGGTCATCACAGGTAACTTTGGCAATGACTTGACGCTGCTGGTCAAGGCCGCCAAAGAGGTGGGGTTTGAGGGTAAGTTCTACACTTTTTATGGCAATGCACTGGGCGCGCCTGCTGCCATTGGCGACTCCGGTATCGGCAAAGTGGTGGCAGTGGCCGACTGGCTGCCCAATGTGGCCACGGCCTCTAGCGAGGCGTTCTACCAGTCGTTCCGCCAGCGCTTTCCCAAACCCACCGACGATTACGTGCACATGCGCATGCAGTTGATGGTGGAGGCGCTGGTGCAGTCGTTAGAGAAGGCGGGCAGCAGTGAACCGCTGGCGGTGGCTGGCCAGTTGGAAAAAGCCCGCGTAACGGTGGCCGGCCAAAGTGGCGCCATGCGCGCAGCCGACCATCAATTTCAGCAAACGCTGGTGGTGGGCTTGATGGACAAGGTGGGCACTGCGGGGGTCAAGTTTGATGTGGAAGGCTCCGGTTATGGCTTTCGAGTCATCAAGACGCTGACCGCCGCGCAGGCCGAGTTGCCCAGCAGTTGCAAAATGCAACGCTAACATCGACTAGCTTGCATAAAGTTAACCCAGTAAAAAACAAAGGATCCCATGCGCCAAGTCATTTTGAACCTGGAAGAGTCCCGCATTCGCGAGGTGGCCAATGCCGGCATGGGTCGCGCCGATGTGCTGGCGTTCTGGTTTGGCGAGAGCGATGAAGTCACGCCAGACTTCATTCGCCAGGCTGCCATTGACTCGCTGAATAAGGGCGAGACTTTTTACAGCCACAACTTGGGCTTGCGGGAGCTGCGCGAGGCCATCTCCGATTACATGAGTGCCCGTCACGGCCCGATTGGCGTAGAACGGCTGGCTGTCACCAGCGGTGGCGTCAATGCGCTGATGCTGGCCATGCAGCAGTTGGTGGATGCGGGCGACGAGGTGGTGGCCGTGACGCCGGTTTGGCCCAATTTGACCGCCCAGCCCGCCATCATGGGGGCCCGTGTCACCTGTGTGGCGTTGCAGCCGGTCAATGGCGCCTGGGTGCTGGATATGGCTCAGTTGCTGGGCAACGTCACGGCATCAACCAAGCTTCTGATTCTTAACGCCCCGAATAACCCGACCGGCTGGACGCTTAGCCGCGCAGAGCAGCAACAGATTTTGGACCATTGCCGTCGTACCGGCACCTGGATTCTGGCTGACGAGGTGTATGAGCGGCTGTACTACGAGCCCACCGCCAACGGCTGCGCCCCGAGTTTTCTGGATGTCGCGCAAGCCGATGACCGCTTGGTGGTGGTTCACAGTTTTTCCAAAAGCTTTCTCATGACCGGCTGGCGGCTGGGCTGGCTGGTCATGCCCCCCGCCATGACGCCCCACATGAGCAAACTGCTTGAATTCAACACTTCTTGTGCCAGTGTCTTCACCCAGCGCGCCGGCGTGGCGGCCCTGAAAGGCACTGACGCGGTGACGCCGCAGGTCGTGGCGCACCTCAAACAATGCCGTGACACGCTGATTCCCTTGTTGCAAGCTATTCCAGGGGTGCAAGTGGCGCCAGCTTTGGGTGGTATGTACGCCTTTTTCAAGCTGCAAGGGCATGAAGACTCGTTGGCAACCGCCAAAAGACTGGTGGTCGAGGCCGGCCTGGGACTGGCCCCAGGCGATGCTTTTGCGCCTGAGGCCAAGGGCTGGTTGCGCTGGTGTTTTGCCTCCAAAGACCTGCAGCGTCTTGAGCTGGGCGTAGATCGCCTGAAGGCATGGCTGGCCAAACAAGCTTGAGGCCAGGTGTTACGGGCTATAATTCCGAGGCTGTGCATTTTGCATCAGCGCACGTCAGGGGCAGTTCCAGCGCCTGACGCAAGTTTTATATTTACAGGAAATAAAATGATCGCATCCAGCATCAAAGCCGCTGTCGTCAAAGACAACGCACGCCAAGCCGGCGATACAGGTAGCCCAGAAGTGCAAGTTGCACTGCTGACCGCTCGTATCAACGAACTGACTCCCCACTTCAAAACGCACGCCAAAGACCACCACGGTCGTCGCGGCCTGCTGCGCATGGTGAGTCGTCGCCGTAAGCTCCTGGACTACCTCAAGTCCAAAAATGCTGACCGTTACACCGCACTGATTGCCAAATTGGGCCTGCGTAAGTAAGCGCTTAAACAAATGACGAACGCCTGAGTTAGGTTCCTAGCTCAGGCGTTTTTTACTTCGGAGAAGGCAAAAGCGGAGCGAAGCTGTGTCATTCCAGAGAAATTTGAGCCGATTCGTCGACTTTCTCTGGAATGGCATCGTGTTCCGTAATGCTGAATCCGGGCTTGGGTGAGGTGGCCTTTACCTTCCATGCAATTTCCGAAATCAACAGGAGAAAAATATGAGCATATTCAACAAAGTTACTAAAACCTTCCAGTGGGGCCAGAACACGGTCACGATGGAAACCGGCGAAATCGCCCGTCAGTCCAGCGGCGCCGTGCTGCTCGACATGGACGGCACCGTGGTGTTGGCCACAGTGGTTGCCAAGACTGAAGGTAAAGCCGGGCAAGACTTCTTCCCGCTGACCGTCGATTACCTTGAGAAAACCTACGCTGCAGGCAAGATTCCTGGCAGCTTCTTCAAGCGCGAAGGTCGCCCCAGCGAGTTTGAAACGCTGACCAGCCGCCTCATTGACCGTCCTATCCGCCCACTTTTCCCCGAAGGTTTCTTCAATGAAGTGCACGTGGTGGTTCACACCTTGTCACTCAACCCCGAAGTTGATGCTGATATTGCTGCCTTGATCGCCGTTAGCGCGGCTCTGTCGGTGAGTGGTGTTCCTTTCAGTGGCCCGATCGGTGCAGCCCGCGTGGGCTACGTCAACGGCGAATACGTCCTGAACCCAGGCCAGACAGCACGCAAAGATTCCATTCTGGATCTGGTGGTGGCGGGTACTGAATCGGCCGTGTTGATGGTGGAGTCCGAAGCCCAGCAACTCAGCGAAGAAATCATGCTTGGCGCTGTGGTCTTTGGCCACCAGCAAGGCAATATCGCCATCAACGCCATCCATGAACTGGTGCGTGATGCAGGCAAACCGGCTTGGGACTGGAAAGCCCCTGCCAAGGATGAAGCGCTCATCGCCAAAGTTGGCGCACTGGCCAAAGACAAACTGGTTGCTGCTTACCAAATTCGCAACAAGCAAGCCCGCACACGCGCTTGCCGTGAAGCCTACGCCGTCGTCATGGCCGATCTGAAAATGGAAGGCGTGGCGTTTGACAGCGTTGCCGTTGAAGGCATGTTGTTTGACATTGAAGCCAAGATCGTGCGCAGCCAAATTCTCGCTGGCGAACCACGCATTGACGGCCGCGACACACGCACCGTGCGCGCCATTGAAATCCGCAACAGCGTGCTGCCCCGTACCCACGGCTCGGCCCTGTTTACCCGTGGCGAAACCCAGGCCCTGGTGGTTACCACGCTGGGCACCGAGCGTGATGCGCAGCGTATTGATGCCTTGTCCGGCGACTATGAAGACCGCTTCATGCTGCACTACAACATGCCTCCGTTTGCCACCGGTGAAACCGGCCGCGTCGGTACGCCCAAGCGCCGTGAAATCGGCCATGGTCGTCTGGCCAAGCGTGCTTTGATAGCGGTGTTGCCTTCAAAAGAAGACTTCCCTTACACCATGCGTGTCGTGTCGGAAATCACCGAGTCCAATGGATCGTCTTCCATGGCATCGGTTTGCGGCGGCTGCTTGTCCTTGATGGACGCTGGCGTGCCCATGAAAGCGCACGTGGCAGGTATTGCCATGGGTCTTATCAAAGAAGACAACCGCTTTGCCGTGCTGACTGACATTCTGGGCGATGAAGATCACCTCGGTGACATGGACTTCAAGGTGGCGGGTACCACCAACGGTATTACGGCCCTGCAGATGGACATCAAAATCCAGGGCATCACCAAGGAAATCATGCAAGTGGCGTTGGCTCAGGCCAAAGAAGCGCGCATGCACATCCTGGGCAAGATGCAAGAGGCAATGGCTGAAGCAAAAACTGAAGTGTCCAACTTCGCGCCGCGCCTGTTCACCATGAAGATCAACCCCGACAAAATCCGTGATGTGATTGGCAAGGGCGGTTCGGTGATTCGTGCGCTGACCGAAGAGACCGGTACCCAGATCAACATTGATGAAGATGGCACCATCACCATCGCTTCGTCTGACCCGGCCAAGGCTGAAGAAGCCAAACGCCGCATTGAGCAGATCACTGCTGAGGTTGAAATTGGCAAAGTCTACGAAGGCCCGATCACTAAGATTCTGGACTTCGGCGCGTTGGTCAACTTGCTGCCTGGTAAAGACGGTTTGCTGCACATCAGCCAGATCGCTCACGAGCGGGTCGAAAAAGTCACAGACTATTTGTCGGAAGGCCAGATCGTCAAGGTCAAGGTCATGGAAACCGACGAGAAAGGCCGCATTAAGTTGTCCATGAAGGCCTTGCTGGATCGTCCCGTGCACAACGGTTCTGATCAGGCATAAACCGCCTTTTGTTATCAAATCAGCCACGTTATCAAAATAGATAGTTCTTGTTTCACGGCCTCTGTGTGAAGCAAGGCTATCTTCTGAAATGACCATGAAAGCCATTGAAATCAGCGCGTTTGGCGCCCCAGACGTTTTGCGGCAAGTTGACCGTCCTGTACCCGTGCTGGGTGCGGGCGAGCTGCTCATTCGTGTGACGGCCAGTGGCATCAACCGGCCAGACGTGTTGCAGCGCACCGGCAATTACCCGGTGCCGCCTGGTGCCTCCGATATTCCTGGCTTAGAAGTAGCCGGAGTGATTGAGCAGGGCGATGCGCTGGCCTTGGCCAGCGCCGGCTTCAAGTTGGGAGACCGGGTGTGCGCCTTGGTGGCGGGCGGCGGTTATGCCCAATTTTGCGTGGCGCCTATTGCCCAGTGTCTACCGGTGCCAGAAGGCCTGAGCGACATCGAGGCAGCGTCCTTGCCTGAGACCTTTTTTACCGTGTGGAGTAATGTGTTTGACCGTGGTCAACTCCAGCGTGGTGAGACCTTGTTGATTCAAGGTGGCTCAAGCGGCATTGGCGTCGCCGCGATACAGATGGCCAAGGCGATGGGTGCGCGGGTCTTGGTGACGGCGGGCAGCGATGAAAAATGCACGGCTTGTCTGGCCTTGGGCGCAGATGCGGCAATCAATTACAAAACGCATGACTTCAAAGAAGAAGCGATGCGTTTGACAAATAACCAGGGTGTTAATGTCATTCTGGATATGGTTGCTGGTAGCTATGTGGCGAAAGAGGTGGAATGTCTGAGTGAAGATGGCCGATTGGTCATCATTGCCGTACAAGGTGGCGTTAAAAGTGAATTCAATGCCGGCTTGGTGCTGCGCCGCCGCTTGACGGTGACCGGTTCCACCTTGCGTCAGCGCTCTACAGCCTTCAAGGCGGCAATTGCGCAAGCCTGTTTGAAAAACATCTGGCCGCTACTGGTTTCTGGCCATATCAAACCGGTGATTCACAGCACATTTGCCGCACACGACGCGGCTAAAGCGCACGTCTTAATGGAGTCCAACCAGCATGTGGGCAAGATTGTCCTGACTTGGGGGAATACATGAAACAAAAGCTGATTGCCGGTAATTGGAAAATGAACGGCAACCTGGCAGCCAATGAAAGCTTGATTCGGGCTTTGTTGGCAGCAGTCCAGCAACCAGTGGCTACTGTTGCGGTATGCGTACCTTCTGTCTATCTGGCTCAAATACAGCACTTGCTGGCCGGTCACCCTATTGACTTGGGGGCACAGGATATTTCAGCCCATGAGGCAGGCGCTTTCACCGGTGAAGTGTCTGGCGCCATGCTCAAAGAATTTGGTGTGCGCTATTGCATCGTGGGACATTCCGAGCGTCGCCAGTACCACGCCGAGTCTGATGCCCTGGTGGCTAGCAAAACCCAGCGCGCTTTGGCCAGTGGCATCACGCCCATTGTGTGCGTCGGTGAAACACTGGCTGATCGTGAGGCGGGCAAGACCGAAGAGGTTGTCAAACGTCAGCTTGCCGCAGTCATTCATGAAAACGGGCACTGCATCAGTGAAATTGTGGTGGCTTACGAGCCCGTTTGGGCTATTGGCACAGGTAAAACGGCAAGTCCTGAGCAAGCGCAGCAGGTGCATGCTGTACTGCGCGCTCAGTTGAAGGCGGCTTCCTCACAGGCAGAGCGCATTCAAATTATTTACGGTGGCAGCATGAACGCAGTCAATGCCGCTCAGTTGCTGGCCCAACCCGATATCGATGGCGGTTTGATTGGAGGCGCAGCCCTCAAAGCCGCTGATTTCTTAACAATTATTGACGCAGCCCGCTGACACCAGGCGCAACGGGCATCACAAATTCAGGAGTATTCAATGCAATTTTTTCTCACCGCACTTCTCGCCGTTCAGATGATTTCGGCCGTGGTCATGATTGGTCTGATTTTGATTCAGCATGGCAAAGGTGCTGACATGGGCGCAGCCTTTGGTAGCGGCGGATCGGGCAGCCTGTTTGGCGCCACAGGCAGCGCCAATTTTCTATCCCGTACCACGGCCGTGTTGGCCACCGTATTTTTCTTGGCCACTTTGTCCTTGGCTTACTTCGGGACGGCTCGTCCGGTCGCCAGCTCTGGCAGCGTGCTTGAAAATACATCTGTGGCGCAGCCTGTGCCTGCTACTTCTGTGCCGGCAGCGCCCGCATCTGGAGCAGCCCAAATTCCAACAAAATAATTGCATCTGAAATTGCCTCCCTACCCCGGAGATTGGCTTCATTTCAGGGTAAACTCTAAGTCTGTCTGGAAAGCAAAACCGCAAGGTACCTCAAGCAATTTAGACAACTGAAAGCCGCCGTCGTGGTGAAATTGGTAGACACGCTATCTTGAGGTGGTAGTGGCGAAAGCTGTGCGAGTTCGAGTCTCGCCGACGGCACCAAACAATAATATGCGCGCTATTTTCAGTGGTGGCGCGCAATGACTTTGATCAGAACATCCAGATGAACCTTGATCAGTACCTGCCAGTTCTCTTGTTCATTCTGGTTGGCGTTGCCGTAGGCATCGTTCCGCAGATTCTGGGCTACATCCTGGGCCCTAACCGGCCCGATTCGGCAAAAAATTCCCCTTACGAATGTGGCTTTGAGGCATTTGAAGATGCGCGCATGAAGTTTGATGTGCGCTACTACCTCGTGGCTATTCTTTTCATTCTGTTTGACCTGGAAATTGCCTTCTTGTTTCCCTGGGCGGTATCTATCAAGGATATTGGCATGCTCGGATTTTTCGCCATGATGGAATTTGTTGGAATTCTGGTCATCGGCTTTATCTACATGTGGAAAAAAGGCGCCCTTGACTGGGAGTAACTCGGAGCAATGCAATGATTGAAGGCGTATTGAAAGAAGGCTTCGTCACCACCAGTTACGACTCGGTGATGAACTGGGCAAAGACCGGTTCGGTGTGGCCCATGACCTTTGGTCTGGCGTGCTGCGCGGTCGAAATGATGCACGCGGCTGCAGCCCGTTATGACATTAGCCGTTTTGGTGCTGAAGTGTTTCGTGCCAGCCCTCGTCAATCTGATTTGATGATTGTTGCGGGTACCTTATGCAACAAAATGGCTCCCGCCTTGCGCAAGGTGTACGATCAAATGTCTGAGCCCCGCTGGGTTATCAGCATGGGTTCATGCGCCAATGGTGGCGGCTATTACCACTACAGTTATTCAGTCGTCCGGGGCTGTGACCGCATTGTGCCGGTTGATATTTACGTGCCGGGATGCCCTCCCACTGCAGAAGCCCTGTTGTACGGCATCATGCAATTGCAGCAAAAAATTCGCCGCACCCAAACCATTGCGCGGGCTTGAGGATTAGCTGATGTCTGATTTTGCAATTAACCCCCTGGTTCTCAAAGAAAATATCGCAGCAGCGCTGGGAGATAAGGCTGCCAAAATTACGGTGGCTTTGGGTGAGGTCACGGTAGAAGTCTCGGCTGAAAACTACCTTCAAGCTGCTCAAATTTTGCGCGATGCGCCGGCCTGTCGTTTTGAGCAGATGATGGACTTGTGCGGCCTCGATTATTCTGATTACAAAGGCGTCGGCCGTGAGGGTCCTCGCTTCTGTGTGGCCTTGCATTTGCTGTCTGTCAGCTTGAACCAGCGTGTTCGACTCAAGGTATTTGCCGTAGACGATGACATGCCCGTCTTGCCGTCGATCACTGAGCTTTGGAATTCCGCCAATTGGTTCGAGCGTGAAGCGTTTGATCTGTTCGGCATTGTTTTTGAGGGTCACAACGATTTGCGCCGCATCCTCACAGACTACGGGTTTATTGGTCACCCGTTTCGCAAAGATTTCCCCACGACAGGGCATGTCGAGATGCGTTACGACGCTGAAAGCAAGCGTGTTGTTTACCAACCGGTCACCATTGAGCCGCGCGAAATCACGCCTCGCATCATCCGTGAAGACAACTACGGAGGCCTGCACTAAGCGGTTTTGCCATGGCTGAAATAAAAAACTACACACTCAATTTTGGACCGCAGCACCCGGCGGCCCACGGCGTTTTGCGTCTGGTGCTTGAGCTTGACGGCGAGGTGATTCAGCGCGCTGATCCGCACATCGGCCTGCTGCACCGCGCGACTGAAAAGCTGGCGGAAAGCAAGACCTATATCCAGTCGCTCCCGTATATGGACCGGCTCGATTACGTGTCCATGATGTGCAATGAGCACGCCTACTGCCTGGCCATAGAAAAGTTGCTGGGATTAGAAGTTCCGGTGCGCGCGCAGTACATCCGTGTGATGTTTGCAGAGATCACGCGTTTGCTCAACCATTTGATGTGGCTGGGTTCGCATGGCAACGACTGCGGCAGCTCCACTATCCTGATCTACACCTTCCGCGAGCGTGAAGACTTGTTTGACATGTACGAGGCGGTCAGTGGTGCACGCATGCATGCGGCCTATTTCCGTCCGGGCGGTGTCTATCGGGACTTGCCCGACACCATGCCCCAGTACAAGGCCAACAAGATTCGCAATGCCAAAGGTATGGCTGAACTCAACAGCAACCGGCAAGGCTCGCTGCTGGACTTCATTGACGACTTCACGCAGCGCTTCCCCACCTACTTGGGCGAATACCATACCCTGCTCACTGAAAACCGTATCTGGAAACAGCGTACCGTTGGCATTGGCGTTGTCAGCGCCGAGCGGGCCCTGAACATGGGCTTCACGGGCCCCATGTTGCGCGGATCAGGCGTTGCCTGGGACTTGCGCAAGAAGCAGCCCTACGATGTCTACAGCCAACTTGAATTCGATATTCCAGTCGGTAAAACCGGTGACTGTTACGACCGTTACCTGGTCCGCATGGAAGAGATGAGGCAGTCCAACGCCATCATCAAGCAGTGCGTGGACTGGTTGCGGGTCAATCCTGGCCCAGTCATCACCGATAACCACAAAGTGGCTGCGCCTGATCGTGAATCCATGAAGTCCAACATGGAAGAGTTGATTCACCATTTCAAACTCTTCACCGAGGGTTTCCATGTGCCAGAAGGCGAAGCCTACGCGGCTGTGGAGCACCCCAAAGGCGAGTTTGGTATCTACCTGGTGAGCGATGGCGCCAACAAGCCTTACCGTTTGAAAATTCGTCCGCCGGGCTTCGTCCATCTGGCCGCGCTCAATGAGATGGCCAGTGGCCACATGATTGCCGATGCAGTGGCTGTGATTGGCACGATGGATATTGTGTTTGGAGAGATCGACCGATGACTTCTGAAGTAATTTCACAAGCGGCGCTGGCCCGCTTCGCCAAGGAAGTCGCCAAATACCCTGCGGATCAAAAGCAATCTGCTGTCATGGCCTGTTTAACCATTGTTCAGCATGAGCTGGGTTTTGTCAGTGCGGCCAGTGAAAAAATCATCGCTGATTACCTGGGTATGGCCGCTATTGCGGTGCACGAGGTCACCACTTTCTACAACATGTACAACCAACAACCCGTTGGCAAGTACAAGCTCAATGTCTGCACCAATTTGCCTTGTCAGTTGCGCGATGGCGGCAAGGCCTTGGCCCATCTCGAGCACAAGCTCGGCGTCAAAATGGGTGAGACCACCGCCGATGGCCTGTTCACCTTGCAGCAATCGGAATGTCTGGGTGCTTGCGCGGATTCGCCGGTGATGCTGGTCAATGACCTCACCATGTGCAGCTTAATGAGCAACGACCGGCTCGACCAGTTGGTCGATGGTCTGCGCGCAGCAGGAGATAAATAATGCAGGCTGCAAAAGTTCTTGAACAGTTTCAGGCATCAGGGGTAGAAACCTGCTTCCATGACCGCCACATCAACCCACAGATTTATGCGGGCTTGAACGGCACCAACTGGAACCTGTCAAATTACGAAGCGCGCGGCGGCTACCAGGCCTTGCGCAAAATCTTGGCTAAAGACGGTGGCGAAGGCCTGACGCAAGACCAGGTCATTGCCACAGTCAAAGAATCTGCTCTGCGCGGGCGCGGCGGTGCGGGCTTTCCCACTGGGCTTAAATGGAGCTTCATGCCGCGGCAGTTCCCGGGTCAAAAATACCTGGTGTGCAACTCCGACGAAGGCGAACCCGGCACCTGCAAAGACCGCGATATTTTGCAATTCAATCCGCATATCGTGATTGAAGGCATGATCATCGCTGCCTACGCCATGGGCATCAGCGTGGGTTACAACTACATTCACGGCGAGATTTTCAAAAGCTACGAGCGTTTTGAAGAAGCCCTGGAAGAGGCCCGTGCCGCCGGTTTGTTGGGCGACCATATTCTGGGCAGTAAATTCAGTTTCCAGTTGCATGCCGCACACGGTTTTGGCGCCTATATTTGCGGCGAAGAAACCGCCTTGCTTGAATCCCTGGAGGGCAAAAAAGGCCAACCACGTTTCAAGCCACCCTTCCCGGCCAGCTTCGGTTTGTATGGCAAACCCACCACCATCAACAACACCGAAACTTTTGCGGCGGTGCCCTGGATCATCCGCAACGGCGGGCAGGCCTACCTTGAGTGTGGCAAGCCCAACAATGGCGGCACCAAAATCTACTCCATCAGTGGTGATGTGGAGTTGCCAGGCAACTACGAAATTCCGATGGGCACGCCGTTTTCGAAATTACTCGAAATCGCCGGTGGTGTCCGCAAAGGCCGGCAACTCAAGGCCGTGATTCCTGGCGGTTCTTCATCGCCCATTTTGCCGGCCAACGTCATGATGGACTGCACGATGGACTACGACTCCATCGCCAAGGCGGGCTCCATGTTGGGTTCTGGCGCAGTGATTGTGCTGGACGACTCCCGCTGCATGGTCAAAAGCCTGCAACGTTTGAGCTACTTCTACATGCATGAATCCTGCGGTCAGTGCACGCCCTGCCGTGAAGGCACAGGCTGGTTGTCACGCATGGTGGACCGTATTGAAAACGGCCATGGCCGTCCCACAGACATGGACCTGTTGAACTCGGTAGCCGACAACATTCAGGGGCGCACCATCTGTGCCCTGGGCGATGCCGCCGCCATGCCGGTGCGCGCCATGATCAAGCATTTCCGGCATGAATTTGAATACCACGTAGAGCACAAGACCTGTATGGTCCCAGCTTACGTCTGAGCGAGTCACCAAATGATTGAAATTGAACTCGACGGCAAGAAGGTGGACATTGTTGAAGGCAGCATGATCATGCATGCGGCCGAAAAAGCAGGCACCTACATCCCTCATTTTTGTTACCACAAGAAACTCAGCATTGCGGCTAATTGCCGCATGTGCCTGGTGGATGTGGAAAAAATGCCCAAGCCCATGCCGGCCTGCGCCACCCCAGTGACGCAAGGCATGATTGTGCGCACCAAGAGCGACAAGGCCATCAAGGCCCAGCAGTCGGTCATGGAATTTCTGTTGATCAACCACCCCCTGGATTGCCCGATTTGTGACCAGGGTGGCGAGTGTCAGCTGCAAGATTTGGCAGTCGGTTACGGTGGCACCTCTTCACGCTATGAAGAAGAAAAGCGCGTGGTCGCACCCAAAGACGTTGGCCCGTTGATTTCCATGAAGGAAATGAGCCGCTGCATTCAATGTACCCGTTGCGTGCGCTTTGGCCAGGAAGTGGCTGGCGTGATGGAGCTGGGTATGTCGCACCGTGGTGAGCATGCAGAGATTGAAACCTTTGTGGGCCAGTCGGTAGACTCCGAGTTGTCGGGCAACATGATTGACATCTGCCCCGTGGGTGCCTTGACCAGCAAACCCTTCCGCTACAGCGCGCGTACCTGGGAGTTGTCACGCCGCAAGTCCGTGAGTCCGCACGACTCCACCGGGACCAATCTGATTGTCCAGGTCAAGAACAACCGCGTGATGCGCGTTGTGCCCTTGGAAAACGAGGCCGTCAACGAGTGCTGGATTGCCGACCGCGACCGCTTCTCCTACGAGGCCTTGAACAGCGACGAGCGCCTCACCAGCCCCATGCTCAAGCAGGGTGGTGAATGGAAAGTGGTTGACTGGCAAACAGCCCTCGAATACGTGGCCAACGGCCTGTCGCAAATCAAGGCCGACCACGGCGCGCAAAGCATAGGCGCACTGGTCAGCCCGCACAGCACCTGCGAAGAGTTGTTCCTGGCCAATAGCCTGGTGCGCGCTCTGGGCAGCCAGAACATTGACTACCGCCTGCGTCATGCCGAATTTCCGGCAGCAGAAGGTGTGCGTTACCTCGGCACTTCAGTGGCCGCCTTGTCAGAACTACAGCGCGTATTGGTGATTGGCTCCAACCTGCGCAAAGACCACCCCTTGTTTGCACAACGCATTCGCCAGGCCAACCGCAAAGGTTGTGCGGTGCACGCGATTGGTTCGCAAGCCCAGGACTGGGCCATTCCCGTGGCCACACGCCTGTTGCGCGATTCATCGCAATGGGTGCAAGCACTGGCCGAAGTGGCCGCCGCTGTTGCCCAAGCGCAAGATGTGGCCGCGCCCGTTCAAGCAACGCCCGGCGCTGAAGCCCAAGCCATTGCCAAATCGTTGCTCGGCGGTGAGCGCAAAGCCATTTTGCTGGGCAATGCCGCGGCCCACCATGAGCGTTCCAGCAGCCTGCTGGCTTTGGCCAACTGGATTGGTGCGCAGACCGGCGCGACGGTGGGCTATTTGTCTGAAGCCGCCAACACCGTTGGCGCGCAGCTGGCGGGTGCCACGCCCGGTGCCAACGGACTGAACGCCGGGCAAATGCTGGCGGGTGCTCTCAAAGCCGTCATTTTGCTCAATACCGAACCTGAGTTCGATTCAGCGGCCGGTGCCCAGGCCAAAGCTGGCCTGACCCAAGCCCAGATGGTTGTCACCTTGAGTCCGTTCAAGGCCAATATGTCCTTCAGCGATGTGCTCTTGCCGATTGCACCTTTCACTGAGACCCCCGGCACTTTTGTCAATGCCGAAGGCCGGGTGCAAAGTTTCCACGCCGTGGTCAAGCCTTTGGGTGAAACCCGTCCGGCCTGGAAAGTTCTGCGTGTGTTGGCCAATCTGCTCAACTTGCCCGGATTCGATTTTGAGTCGACGCAAGAGGTATTGGCGCAGAGCCGTGGTGCCATGCCGGCTGATGCCAGCCATGCAGATGCCCATTTGCTCAGCAACGCCTCACATCATTCGGTGGATCTGACGCCCGCTGTGAAGCAGCCTGTGACCGCCAGCATTTATGCCCTTGACGGCATGGTGCGTCGCGCCAGCTCCTTGCAACTCACCGCAGATGCCAAAGTGCAGGAGGCCACCCCATGATTGACGCCATTGCTTCCTTTGGCCGTGGCCTGGTCGATGCCACTTGGTGGGTAGACCTGGCCTGGCCTGTGCTTTGGACGCTGCTCAAAATTGTGGTGGTGGTTCTGCCCTTGATGGGCGCGGTCGCCTACCTGACGCTTTGGGAGCGAAAGTTCCTGGGTTGGATGCAGGTTCGCATTGGCCCCAACCGAGTGGGCCCCATGGGTTTGCTGCAACCCATTGCCGACGCCCTGAAGTTGCTGACCAAAGAAATTTTGGTGCCTACAGCGGCAAGCAAAGGTCTGTTTTTTATCGGACCTATTTTGACCATCATGCCGGCCATGGCCGCCTGGGCTGTCATTCCCTTCGGGCCCGATGTGGCGCTGGCCAATATCAATGCCGGTCTCCTGTTCGTTATGGCCATCACGTCGATGGAAGTCTATGGTGTGGTGATTGCAGGCTGGGCCTCCAACTCCAAATACGCCTTCCTGGGTGCCCTGCGTGCATCGGCACAAATGGTCAGCTATGAAATTGCCATGGGCTTTTGTCTGGTGATCGTGCTGATGGTGTCTGCCAGCATGAATATGACCGACATCGTGACCGGTCAGGGTAAAGGGCATTTTGCGCAGATGGGACTGAATTTCCTGTCCTGGAACTGGCTGCCGCTGCTGCCCATCTTTGTGGTCTACATTATTTCTGGCTTGGCTGAAACCAACCGCCATCCCTTTGACGTGGTCGAAGGCGAAGCTGAAATTGTGGCGGGGCACATGGTTGAATATTCCGGCATGTCGTATGCCATGTTCTACCTGGCCGAATACGCCAACATGTGGCTGATCTCCATCCTGGCGGCCATCATGTTCCTGGGGGGCTGGATCTCGCCGGTTGACAGTGCGCTGCTCAACTGGATTCCAGGTTGGATCTGGCTCGGCATCAAAACCTTTTTTATCGTCAGCCTGTTCATCTGGGTGCGCGCTACCTTCCCGCGCTTCCGATATGACCAGATCATGCGCTTGGGCTGGAAAGTATTTATTCCAGTCACTTTGGTTTGGCTGGTTGTTGTGGGGGTCTGGATGCAGACGCCCTTCAACATCTGGAAGTAAAAGGAATCGAGCATGTCTACTATGACTTCAGCCACCTCACGCACGCCCTTTTCCTTAAAGGACTTTCTCAGCAGCTTCTTGTTGCTCGAACTGTTCAAGGGCATGGCCTTAACTGGACGCTATGCGTTCAAACGCAAGGTCACCATTCAGTTCCCAGAAGAGAAAACACCTTTGTCTCCGCGGTTTCGTGGCTTGCATGCGCTGCGCCGTTACGACAACGGGGAAGAGCGCTGTATTGCCTGCAAGCTGTGCGAAGCAGTATGCCCAGCCATGGCCATCACCATCGAATCCGAAGTGCGCGATGACGGCTCACGCCGCACCAGTCGCTACGACATCGATCTGACCAAGTGCATTTTCTGTGGCTTCTGTGAAGAAAGCTGCCCGGTGGACTCCATCGTGGAGACGCATATTCTGGAATACCACGGCGAAAAGCGCGGTGACTTGTACTTCACCAAAGAAATGTTGCTGGCCGTTGGCGATCGTTACGAAAACGAAATTTCCGCCAGCAAAGCCGCTGACGCCAAATACCGCTGACCCGCTGCAAGAAAGTTATAAAAGCCATGGATGTCAAAACGGGTCTCTTTTACGTATTTTCAGTGGTCATGCTGTTTGCCGCTTTCCGGGTGATCACCGCCCGCAATCCGGTGCATGCGGTCTTGTTTTTGGTGCTGGCGTTCTTTCAAGCCTCTTTGATCTGGATGTTGCTCAAAGCCGAGTTTCTTTCCATCACCTTGGTGCTGGTGTACGTCGGCGCCGTCATGGTGCTGTTCCTCTTTGTCGTGATGATGATGGACATCAACGTCGACAGCATTCGCGAAGGATTCTGGCAACATTTTCCGCTCGCTGCCGTGGTGGGTGTGCTCATCGCTTTGGAAATGGCCGCGGTTCTGATGGGTGGATTTCGCGTCAGCGAAGAGCCCCAGGCTGCGCTTGCCGCCGGCGCGCAAATGACCAATACCCGAGCCTTGGGCATATTGCTGTACACAAAATACCTCTACCCGCTTGAAGTGGCTGCTGCGATTTTGCTGGTGGCCATGATTGCCGCGATTGCCCTGACACTGCGCAAGCGCAAGGACAGCAAGCACGTGAGTCCGGGCGACCAGGTTCGCGTGAGATCCAAAGACCGGATGTCCGTGCTCAAAATGGATGCCACCCAAGCCGCGCTGCCCCAAGTGGCAGACGTTGCCCCAGAAGCGGAGAAAAAAGCATGACGCTCACTCTTGGACACTTTCTTACACTGGGCGCCATGCTGTTTGCGATGTCGGTGATCGGTATTTTCTTGAACCGAAAAAACCTGATCGTGCTGTTGATGGCCATTGAGCTGATGCTCCTGGCGGTCAACACCAATTTCGTGGCCTTCTCCTACTACCTCGGTGACATGCACGGACAGATTTTTGTGTTTTTCATTCTGACCGTCGCGGCCGCCGAGTCCGCTATCGGGCTGGCCATTTTGGTGCTGCTGTTCCGTAACAAGTCCAGCATCAACGTGGACGAACTCAATTCGCTCAAGGGTTAATAAGATGAGTCAAACCCTTTCAGCAAGCACATTGCTTGCGGTCCCCATGGCGCCATTGGCCGGTGCAATTCTGGCTGGCGTGCTGGGCACCCAGTTCGGTGGTAACTGGATTGGCCGGCGCATGTCGCACTCCCTGACCATTCTGGGCGTACTGGTGGCCTTTATTTTGTCGGTCATGACGCTCAACAGCGTGGTCGTCGACGGCGCTTATTTCAATGAAACGCTTTACACCTGGATGCAGGTGGGCAGTCTCAAGATGGAGGTCGGCTTTCTGGTCGACAGCCTGACTGCGATGATGATGTGCGTGGTGACCTTTGTGTCACTGATGGTGCACATCTACACCATTGGCTACATGCAAGAAGACGAGGGTTACAACCGCTTCTTCGCCTACATCTCGTTGTTCACCTTCTCCATGCTGATGCTGGTCATGAGCAACAACATGCTGCAGCTGTTCTTTGGCTGGGAAGCGGTGGGCCTGGTGTCGTACCTGCTGATCGGTTTCTGGTTTAACAAACCAACGGCCATTTTTGCCAACATGAAGGCCTTTCTGGTCAACCGCGTGGGCGACTTCGGCTTCATCCTGGGCATTGGCCTGATTTTGGCCTACACCGGCACCCTGAACTATTCAGAAGCTTTTGCCAAGTCGGGTGAGCTGGCCAAGCTGACTTTCCCGGGTACCGACTGGATGCTCATCACCGTGATCTGCATTTGCCTGTTCATTGGTGCCATGGGCAAATCGGCGCAGTTTCCCCTGCACGTCTGGTTGCCTGACTCCATGGAAGGCCCAACCCCCATTTCGGCACTGATCCACGCCGCCACCATGGTGACGGCCGGCATCTTCATGGTGACGCGGATGTCACCCCTGTTTGAGCTCAGCGACACGGCCTTGAACTTTATTCTGGTCATTGGTGCCATCACCGCCTTGTTCATGGGCTTTTTGGGCATCATCCAGAACGACATCAAGCGCGTGGTGGCTTATTCCACCTTGTCTCAGTTGGGCTACATGACAGTGGCCCTGGGCGCCTCGGCTTATTCGGTGGCGGTGTTCCACCTGATGACACACGCCTTCTTCAAAGCCCTGCTGTTCCTTGCGGCTGGCTCGGTCATCATGGGCGTGCACCACAACCAGGACATCCGCTGGATGGGCGGTTTGCGTAAGTACATGCCCATTACCTGGATCACCTCCTTGCTGGGTTCGCTGGCCTTGATTGGCACGCCCCTGTTCGCAGGTTTTTACTCCAAGGACAGCATCATCGAAGCCGTGCACCTGAGCACCTTGCCCGCCGCTGGCTTTGCCAACTTCGCAGTTTTGGCGGGGGTGTTTGTCACGGCTTTCTATTCTTTCCGCATGTACTTCCTGGTCTTCCATGGCCCAGAGCGCTACGACCAGAACCCGGATGCTCACCACGATGATCACCACGGCCACAACGATCACGGAGACGGCCATGGCCATGACAAACCGCACGAGTCGCCTTGGGTGGTGACGGTACCGCTGATCTTGCTGGCGATTCCTTCGGTGGTGATTGGTTACATGACGATCGGCCCCATGCTTTACGGCGATTTCTTCAAGGGCGTCATCTTCATCGACCACGAAAAGCACGCTGCGATGAAAGAGCTGACCCAAGCCTTTCACGGCCCCGCACAAATGGCCTGGCATGCCCTGACTACCTTGCCGTTCTGGCTGGCGGTTGCTGGTGTGGCGAGTTCGTACTACATGTACATGATCAACCCGGCCTTGCCGAAAGCCATCAAGGCCCGCGTACAGCCGCTCTACACCTTGTTGGAAAACAAGTACTACCTCGACTGGTTCAATGAAAACGTGCTGGCCCGTGGCGCGCGTGCTCTGGGAACCGGACTGTGGAAGGGCGGTGATCAGTTCTTGATTGACGGTACCTTGGTCAATGGTTCCTGGAAATTGGTCGCCTGGTTTGCAGGCTTGGTGCGCCGCCTGCAGTCTGGTTTCCTGTACCACTACGCCTTGGCGATGATCCTGGGTATCTTTGTGCTCATGACGTATTTCGTCTGGCTCAAATAGGAGAATAAGAAAAATGGGATTTTTGAGCTTGGCTATCTGGACGCCGATTGTTTTCGGTGTCCTGCTGTTGGCACTGGGTCGTGACGAACAGGCACGTGCTGTACGTTGGGTTGCATTGATTGGTGCGCTGGTCAGTTTGCTGGTCACGCTGCCTCTTTATGACGGCTTCAAACTCGGCACTTCGGGCATGCAGTTTGTTGAAAAAGCGCCCTGGATCGAGCGCTTCAACGTCAACTACCACCTGGGCCTGGATGGTATCTCCTTCTGGTTTGTGCCGCTGACCGCTTTCATCAACGTCGTGGTCGTCATTGCTGGCTGGGAAGTCATCACCAAGCGCGTCAACCAGTACATGGGCGCTTTCCTGATCTTGAGCGGTTTGATGATTGGCGTGTTCTGTGCGCTCGATGG
>CAJCCO010000044.1 GCA_903960915.1 uncultured beta proteobacterium | reverse complement strand
CGACTGGCGGAAGTTTTGGGTGTTGACGAAACGCAAGTGATTCACCTGGCGCTGCATGAGCTGGCCACCAAGTTCCTGCCTCAATACGAGGCAGATGAGGGAGCTTTGACCAAAGCCCAACTCAATCAGGTTAAAAAATCAGCCCCCAAGGCCAAAGGCGGCACTGTCCGCAGCAGTCTGTTTGAATTGGAAAACGCCTGATGCGCTGGTGGCCGGAACCCACGGCTGGCGAAATCGTCTGGTGCCATTTCCCTGACAACATTCACCCCAAACCAAAGCCACGCCCCGGCCTCATTGTTTCGACCAAGGAAGACGACGAAGGCATGATTTTCGTGAGCGTGGCGTATGGGACCAGCCAAAAGACGGACCGTCTCTACAGCGGGGAATTCAGAATCGCAAAGAGCGAGCAACCTAGTGCATATACCAGCGCCGGTTTGAGCTATGACACCAAATTCGATCTGAGAAACGTTCTTGAGCTCCCGTTCAACGACGCCTACTTCTCGGTCCCACCGCATGCGCCATACGGCCAAATCCCAAAACTCGGAACTCTGCATCCGAGCATGGTCCGGATTGCCGCCACCGCTTTTGCGGCAGCAAGTAAATAGAGGCAGTCATGGAACAGATGATCCATTTGGGGGTGAAAAAGTCGAGCTGAGGACCTATTCAGATGCGGTCTCAGTAGCTCTTCGCACCTTTGGGAGCCAGCGCCAACGGCACCGTCTGATCGAACTTCAGGTTCTTGCGCACCACAACAGAAATCGCACCGAGCTGCTTCTTCACCATCCATTGCGCCAACGCAGAGTCTAGGTAATCCGCGTGACCCGGAAACCAGTCTGCAAGGGATTGGGCAAGCCACCCCTCCGGCTCAGCGGCCAGCACCGGCACCATCTTGATTGCCCAGCGATGCACAGTGGCGTGGTCAACGAAAACACCGCGTTCCCGCATCATCTCTTCAATGTGACCCAGGCTCAGCGGATAGGCCATGGTTTTGCCGTCGGGGCAGTCCATCTGCCTAACGACAAGAAGTCAAATGGGGCCTTTATCAGGAGGCCCTATGAAATCTGTCAAATCACTCATCGATCGACGTCAGGAAATTGAACAACAGTTACATGCCATCGGGATGCGGCAACCGCCATCGCAAACAGTAGCAAGCCCTGACGGTCACCTCGTCATCCATACGCTATTTGACATTCAGGATCTCAAGAAGCGTGTCCGATTGAAGTCTCAACTGGCACAGATAGATTTGAAGCTCGGTCCAGCAAAACTCGTGAAAAAAAGTGTTCCCCAGCGCACAACCACGATCACAAATGGCGGCAGTGAGTTGCTAACAGAACAACTGCTCGCGCAGCGATGGTTTTGCTCTACCTCTCGGCTTCAGCGCTGGCGCATGGATGAAAAAGGACCAACCTACCTCAAGATCGGCGGCAAGGTTCTTTACCGATTGGAAGATGTGCGACTTTACGAGTTGTCATGCCGGGTCAAAACCGCAGCCAGTTCATGACAAATACAAGCCATTCAGAAAATCTGGCACGGCGACGGTCTAGCCATCGAAGTCCGCAAGCAACCCATTGATTTAATTGGGTATTTTTCTTGGAGTTTGTTTTTCATACCGGCTAGGGATGGAAACATCGCCGCTTTTGAAAAAATGAGGGTTAATGAGGGCCGCATGAACCCTCATTAACCCGCAGGAACTGGCAATAACCAGCATGAAAAAAATGGTGGAGCTGGCGGGATTTGAACCCGCGTCCGCAAGTCTTCTTCGAACAGTTCTACATGTGTAGCCATCTGGTTTGGATCTCACTTTTCACATCGCGCAGTGGCACGCTATGCAAATCGCCAGCAACCTATTGTCTTGAGCCACCCTAAGTTACCCAAGGTGGATCCAGCCAAATGAAATTACCCCGCAGCCTGGACTATCAGACCTTGCGGCCTGATAACCCTTGCCCAGCCTATTGGCTTGCTGTTGCGAGGCTCACGCGCGATTAAGCGGCGAGTGCGAAACGTTCGTCGTTTGCAGTTAGTTTTTTTGAATCTGTTTTACGAGCGCATTCAGCTCGACATGCCCTGCTGCGCGTCCGTACCCACGTCGAAACCAGTGCAGCCCCAAGAATGTTATTTTAGGCCTTGCCGAGCAATTGCAACAGGGCCACCGGAGAATTAATCAGTGCATGGGCGCCCCAGGCCGAGGGCTGCGCACCTTGGCCCAGGTAGCCGTAGCCAGCGGCCACGGTGCTCATACCAGCAGCCAGGCCAGCCACGATGTCTCGCTCGTCATCCCCCACATAGAGGCACTGGGCCGGTGCGATGTCCAGACGGCGTGCGGCCTCCAGCAGCGGCGCCGGGTGCGGCTTGCTGTGCGGGGTGGTGTCGCCACACACCAGGGCACGGGCTGAATCAAACAGGGGCATGGCGCGCGTCAGGGGCTCTGCAAAGCGGGCCGCCTTGTTGGTCACAACGCCCCAGGGCAGGTTAATGGCCACCAGCCGCGCGATCAGTTCACCCACCCCGTCAAAGGCGAAGGTGCGTTCGGTCATGCATTGCTCATAGTTGTTCAAAAACTCATCCCGCAAGGCCGGAAAATCAGGGTGATCTGGCGTAATGCCAAAAGCCACGCCAATCATTCCACGGGCGCCCGTACCCGACATGTGTCGGTAGTGTGAGAGAGGCAGCGACGGCAGGCCCCGGGCAACGCGCATCTTGTCGACCGCAGCGCCAAGGTCAGGTGCGCTGTCGATCAGGGTGCCGTCCAGGTCGAACAGTACGGCCCGGACGTCTGCAAACCCCGTTGCAGCTTGCATCACGGCAACTGCTCCAGCGGCTTACGGGTGGCAAACAGGTAGTTGACGCTGGCGTCATCATTGAGCCGGGTGCGTCGCGTCAGCGGGTTGTAGGCCATGCCACGGGTATGGTGCAGTTCCAGGCCGGCGGCACGGCAGTACGTGGCCAGTTCACTGGGCCGAATCAGCTTGGCATAGTCATGTGTGCCGCGGGGCAGAAGATTGAGGAGGTACTCCGCCCCGACAATGGCAAAAAGAAAAGACTTGGGGCTGCGGTTCAGGGTAGAGAAATACACCCAACCACCCGGCTTGACCAAGCTGGCGCAGGCGCGGACCACTGAGGCCGGGTCGGGCACGTGCTCCAGCATTTCCATGCAGGTCACGGTGTCAAAGCTGCCGGCTTGCTCAGCCGCCAACCCCTCGGCGCTGATTTCACGGTAGGTCACACCGACGGTCTGGGCTTCCAGAGCGTGCAACTGCGCTACCCGAAGGGCCTTGGCGGCCAGGTCAATG
>CAJCCO010000043.1 GCA_903960915.1 uncultured beta proteobacterium | reverse complement strand
TCGTAGCCTTTGGCGGTGCCGCCAAATTTAGCCGCCAGCACGGTGGTGATGGCCGCTGTCAGCGTGGTTTTACCGTGGTCAACGTGACCAATGGTGCCGACGTTGACGTGGGGCTTGGTACGCGTGAATTTTTCTTTTCCCATTTTCAGACTCCGAAAAGTAATGAGTTGCAACCGATAAAAATACAGTCCATCCGCAAAACATAGCCATTACCAGCGGATGCAAACAATTCTGGTGCCCTTTGCGGGAATCGGACCCGCGACCTCTCCCTTACCAAGGGAGTGCTCTACCACTGAGCCAAAAGGGCTAAATCAACAATTTAGCAACAAATTATTGTGGAGCGGGGTAGGAGAATCGAACTCCTCGCTTTAGCTTGGAAGGCTAAGGTATTACCACTATACGAACCCCGCACAACTGTGCGCGTCAAGCTTTGCGGCAGCCTATTTGCGCTTCTTGCACTTCTTGAGCACGCACTCAACACTAACTTTTTGTCACTGGTGGAGAGGGCTGGATTCGAACCAGCGTACTCGTAAGAGGGCAGATTTACAGTCTGCTGCCATTAACCACTCGGCCACCTCTCCTTGGTGAACCACAGATTATGCCACGGAATAATAGGCCAGAGCGTTGATTTCCTCACCGCAAAGTCCATTGAATAGGCGCAAGCCCTTGTCCTTGCAAGAAATTATTCGCCAAACCGAAGTGGCCGCAGCCCATAAAAGGCCGAGGGCCGCGCAGGGCGGATAAGGGGGATGGATGGTTCGCCGTCAGCACCAAATGGCCTGAACTGAACACACTGGCGTCTATTAAGGCCTGTTTTGCCTGCGCATGAGCGCCCCACAGCATGAAAACGACAGGCCTGGGCTGGCCGGCAATTTGCCCAATCAACTGATCGGTCAGTACCTCCCAGCCCCGTCTGGCATGGCTACCGGGTAGGCCTGCCTCCACCGTCAGGCAGGTATTGAGCAGCAAGACGCCTTGCCTCGCCCAAGGCTCCAGAGAGCCATTCCTGGGCACCTCTGCGGCCTTGCCTCGTTGCGGGTCTTGGGCGATTTCCTTGAAAATATTGCGCAGCGAGGGCGGCAAGCGCACCCCTGGGGCTACCGAAAAAGCCAGACCCTGCGCCTGTCCAGGGCCATGGTAGGGGTCCTGCCCCAGGATCACCACCTTGACTTGGTGCAAGGGCGTCAGTGCCAGCGCTCGAAACGGTTCGGGCGGGTAAATGACGGCGCCACTGGCCAAACGCTCGCGGATGAACTGACCCAACTGCCGCCCTGCCTGGCTCGCCACAAAAGCATCGACCAAGGACCGCCAATCGTCTGCCACCGGCCACTGGTCCGGCGCCCACTCGATCAACCGAGGGGCTGCTGGCTCAAACGCCTCATCGCCCAAAAACAACGAGGGCTGCGTGCGCAAGTCGGTCACCTCTGAAATGCGGAGCGTCCCGGGTATTCGTGGCGATCAAGCCGGAATGGCAAACAACTCAGCCAGCGCTGCACCCGGGTCTGGCGCGCGCATGAAGGTCTCCCCCACCAAGAAGGCATTGACACCGGCCGCCCCCATGCGCAGTACGTCTTCGCGGTTACGGATGCCGCTCTCGGTGACCAGCAATCGGTCCGCGGGTACCTGCTGCATCAGGCTCAGCGTGGTGTCCAGGGAGACTTCAAACGTTTTGAGGTTGCGGTTGTTGACGCCGATCAAGGGTGTTTTGAGCTTCAAGGCCCGCGCCAACTCCACCTCATCATGCACTTCCACCAACACCGCCATGTCCAGGCTTAGGGCAATCGCCTCAAACGCCTTCATTTGCGCGTCATCCAAAATGGCAGCAATCAACAAAATGGCGTCGGCGCCCATGACCCGTGATTCGTAGACCTGGTAGGCGTCCACAATGAAGTCCTTGCGCAACACCGGCAACTGACAAGAAGCACGTGCTTGCTTGAGGTAATCGACGGCGCCCTGGAAAAACTGCACATCGGTCAAGACCGACAAACAGGCGGCGCCGTTCTCGGCATAAGTTTGCGCAATATCAGCAGGAATAAAGTCTTCGCGCAGCACGCCCTTGGACGGGCTGGCTTTCTTGATCTCGGCAATCACACTCGCTTGACCTTGCGCCAACTTGGCGCGCAGAGCGCCCACAAAGTCACGCGTCAGCACGCGCGACTCCGCATCGGCGCGCACCAAGTCCAGCGATTTCCGCTTCAAGGCCGCCGCCACTTCTTCGCGTTTAACGGCCACAATTTTGTCCAGAATGTCTGTCACTTCTTGTCCTTTTCGGTGGGCACAAACGGCCCTTGCATACGCTGCTTGAGATAGCGTTCGCCGCTCTCGGAATTCAGCAACTTGATCCACAAATACACACCCAGCGCTATCGCGCCCCCAATCACCATCACCGCCAACACTGCGTGATAGCTCACGGCTTACTCGCGAGCTGTTTTGTTAAAGCCACCAACTGGGTCAACTTGGCGCGGGCAGCGCCCGACTCTATCGCATCGCGTGCGCGCTGTACCCCGGCTTGCATGGTGTCGGTCACATTGGCCGCGTACAGCGCCACCCCGGCATTGAGCACCACAATATCTTTGGGCGCACCGGTCACGTTGTCCAGCACATCCATCAGCATGGCCATCGACTGCTCGGGCGTGTCCACCTTGAGGGCGCGGTTGCTGGCCATCACCATGCCGAAATCTTCAGGATGAATTTCATACTCGGTGATCTCGCCGTTTTTCAGCTCACCCACCAGGGTCGTAGCGCCCAGCGACACCTCATCCATGCCGTCTTTGCCGTAGACCACCACGGCGTGCTCAGCACCCAGGCGCTGCAAGGCCCGCACCTGAATACCCACCAGATCAGGGTGAAACACGCCCATCAAAATATTCGGCGCGCTGGCTGGATTGGTCAGTGGCCCCAGCAAATTGAAAATGGTTTTAATGCCCAGCTCTTTGCGCACCGGTGCCACGTTTTTCATAGCTGGATGGTGGTTAGGCGCAAACATGAAGCCCACCCCCACCTCAGCAATACATTGGGCAATCGCCTCGGGCGAGAGGTGAATGTTGACGCCGAGCGACTCCATCACATCCGCGCTGCCGCTTTTGCTGCTGACGCTGCGCCCACCATGCTTGCTGACCTTGGCGCCCGCCGCCGCGGCCACAAACATGGCGCAGGTTGAGATGTTGAAGGTGTGCGAGCCGTCGCCGCCGGTGCCCACGATGTCCACCAGGTGCGTGTGGTCGGCCACGTGCACCTTGGTAGAAAACTCGCGCATCACCTGGGCCGCTGCCGTGATTTCGCCAATGGTTTCCTTTTTCACCCGCAGACCGGTGATCAGCGCGGCCATCATCACCGGCGTTAAAGCGCCACTCATGATCTGGCGCACGATGTGCAGCATCTCGTCGTGAAAAATTTCCCGGTGCTCAATGGTGCGCAGCAGGGCTTCCTGGGGGGTGATTTTGTTGGTATTAGGCATGGTGAGGGACTTCAGTGGGAAGGATTGTCGGTCAGGGCTAATTTGAGGGCAAAACCCATGAACAGGACGCCGGCCACGCGGTCAAGCCAATGCATGCCGCGCTGTACCAAATTGGCGCGCCGGGCCATCCAGGCCGCAGCCAGCGCCCAGCCGATGTTGACCGGTAGGGCATTGACGTTGAACAGCACACCCAGCGCCAGAAACAGCCAGATCGGGTTGGCCGCGCCGGGCGCAATGAACTGCGGCACAAAAGCCAGAAAAAAGATCGCTACTTTGGGGTTGAGCACATTGGTCCAGAACCCGCCTGTGAATACCCGCCACAGGCTGTCCGCAGCGGGCGCCTGAGACTGTGCCGCAGCGGCCAACGGGCTGGCGCCGGCTCGCGACAGCAGCAGCTTCACGCCCATCGTCAGCAGGTACGCCGCACCGGCCCACTTCAGCACACCAAAGGCGGAGGCCGATGTCGCCAGCAAAGCGCCCACGCCCAACGCGGCGGCAAAGGTATGCACAAAGCAACCCGCCGTGATACCCAGCCCGGCCATGATGCCGGTGCGCGCACCGCTGCGCAGCGCATGCGTCACGATGTAGAGCACATCCGGCCCAGGCGTGAGGTTGAGCAGCAAGCCTGCCACGATGAAAAGCCCCAGGTGTTCTATGCCGGCCATCTCTTGAACCTTCAGGCCTGGAAAAACTCGCGCAGCGCCGCCAATGTGACGTCCACGCCGGCTGCATCCACGTCCAGGTGGGCCACAAAGCGCAGCCGGTACAGGCCTGTGGTCAAAATACCGCGCGCTGCCAAAAAGGCCATCAGCTCAGGGGCCCGTTCCTTGGCCGGCCCCACCAAGTCAACAAACACAATATTGGTTTGCGGTGCTTCCACCACCAAGCCCGCTATACCGCTCAGGCCCTGTGCCAATTGCCGGGCCAGCGCATGGTCTTGCGCCAGACGATCCACCTGGTGTGTCAACGCATAGCTGCCCGCTGCGGCCAGCACGCCGGCCTGGCGCATGCCGCCACCCGCCATCTTGCGCACACGGTGGGCGCGGCTCACAAACTCGCGGCTGCCACACAAAACCGAACCCACGGGGGCACCCAGGCCCTTGCTCAGGCACACCGACACGCTGTCAAAACACTGGGCAATACGGCGCGCCTCCACCCGGGCATCGGTCCCAGTCAAGGCCGCCTGCGCGGTTGCGGCATTGAACAAACGCGCGCCATCCAGGTGGCGCGCCAAACCGCGACTTTGCGCCAGCGCCGTGGCTTGCTGCACATAGTCAAAAGGCAGCAACTTGCCACCCAAGGTGTTCTCCAGCGTCAGCAAGCGGGTGCGGGCAAAGTGGGCGTCATCGGGCTTGATGGCCGCTTCAATATCGGCCAGCGCCAGTGTGCCGTCGGCCTGGTGGTTGAGCGGCTGCGGCTGCACACTGCCAAACACGGCGGCTCCACCCCCCTCCCAACGGTAGCAATGCGCCATTTGGCCAACAATGTATTCGTCGCCCCGCTGGCAGTGCGCCAAGATTGCGCACAAATTGCTTTGCGTGCCCGTGGGCACAAACAACGCCGCCTCAAAACCCAGCAAGGCGGCCATCTGGTCCTGCAAGGCGTTCACACTCGGGTCGTCGGCAAACACATCGTCCCCCAAAGGGGCGCTGAACATGGCCTGGCGCATACCTGGCGTGGGCTGCGTGACGGTGTCACTGCGCCAGTCGACTGTTTTCAAAGCTGCGGTGTGCATGGTGAGGACCTTTCGTCACTTCAAGAAGCGGTGGAGGAAAGCAAAAAATTCTTCAACAAATCATGGCCGTGTTCGGAGAGGATGCTCTCGGGATGAAACTGCACGCCCTCAATGGCCAGCGTGGCGTGTTTCACCCCCATGATCTCACCATCTTCGGTCCAGGCCGTGACCTGCAAACAAGCGGGGCAACTGGCGCGCTCAATGGCCAGCGAGTGGTAGCGGTTGACGGTGAAGCGCTCTGGCAGGCCGGCAAACACGCCGGTCTGGGTGGTGGTGATGACACTGGTCTTGCCGTGCATCAGTTGCTGCGCCCGCACAATCTTGCCGCCAAAGGCCGCACCAATAGCCTGATGCCCCAGGCACACCCCCAGTATCGGCACCCGGCCGGCGAACTGGCGAATCGCAGCCACCGAGATGCCGGCTTCAGCCGGAGAGCACGGACCCGGTGAAATCACCAGGCGGTCGAGCTGCCCGGCCTGCAGCCGTGCCTCCAGATCGTCCAGCGTGATCTCGTCGTTGCGAAACACCTCCACCTCGGCCCCCAACTCGCCAAAGTACTGCACGATGTTGTAGGTGAAAGAGTCGTAGTTGTCGATCATCAACAGCCGGATTTTTTTAGCCATAGCGGACTTGTCTGTTTTGTTCATGGCGTTCACTCCAGGCCTTCTTCCACCAGCTCGGCAGCGCGAAGCAAGGCTCGGGCCTTGGCCTCGGTTTCGCGCCATTCCAGCTCGGGCACCGAGTCGGCCACCACACCGGCGGCGGCCTGCACGTACAGGGTCTGGTCTTTGATGATGCCGGTGCGAATGGCAATGGCCACATCCATGTCACCGGCATAACTGAGGTAGCCGCAGGCGCCACCATACAGGCCGCGCTTGGTCGGCTCTAGCTGGTCTATTAACTCCATGGCATGCACCTTGGGGGCGCCGGTGAGCGTACCGGCCGGAAAGGTGGCTTTGAGCACATCCATGCTGCCCAGCGGCTGGCCGTTCGGGCCGCTGACCAGCAGGCCTTCCACATTGCTCACGATATGCATGACATGGCTGTAACGCTCCACACTGAAGGCCTCGGTCACCTGCACGCTGCCGACCTGGGCAATACGGCCAATGTCGTTGCGCGCCAGGTCAATCAGCATCACGTGCTCGGCGCGCTCTTTCGGGTCGTTGATCAGCTCGGCCTCGGCCACCTTGTCCAAGGCCTGGCTCGCACCGCGCGGCCGGGTGCCGGCCAGCGGGCGAATGGTGATTTTTTGCTCGGTCTTGCCGTTCAGCTCTACCTGCTCCTGGCGCACCAAAATTTCGGGCGAGGCGCCCACCACATGGAAGTCGCCAAAGTGGTAGTAATACATATACGGGCTGGGGTTGAGCGCGCGCAGGGCTCGGTACAGGCTCAAGGGCGACTCGGTGTAGCGTTTCTTGATGCGCTGGCCCACCTGTACCTGCATGAAGTCGCCACCGGCAATCAAGGCTTTGGCGCGCTCCACGGCGGCAATGTAGTCGGCCTTGGCAAAGTCGCGCTCGGCCGGGTAACTTTGCGTGGGCTTGACGACCGGCGCGCTGACCGAATAGCGCAGCTGTTCCTTGAGTTCGCGCAAACGCTTCTTGGCGTTGGCATAAGCCTCCGGCTGGGTGGGGTCCGCGTAGACGATCAGGTAGAGCTTGCCCGACAGGTTGTCGATAACTGCCAACTCCTCGCATTGCAACAGCAGAATGTCGGGGCAGCCCAGGGTGTCGGGCGGGCACGTGGTTTCAAGCTTTTTCTCGATGTAACGTACGGCGTCGTAACCAAAATAACCGGCCAAGCCGCCACAAAAACGTGGCAAACCAGGCCGCAGCGCCACTTTGAAGCGCTTTTGATACGCCGCAATGAAATCCAGCGGATTCATGGAAGAGGTTTCCACCACCACGCCGTCAGTCACCACCTCGGTGCGCACCTCTGCGCCAAAACCCATGGCGCGCACCAGCGTATGCGCGGGCAGGCCAATAAAGCTGTAGCGGCCAAAGCGCTCTCCGCCCACCACCGACTCCAGCAAGAAACTGAATTTGCCCCCATCTTTGGAGTGCGCCAGCTTCAGGTACAAAGACAGCGGCGTTTCCAGGTCCGCAAATGCCTCGGCCATCAGAGGGATGCGGTTATAGCCTTGGGCACTCAGGCTTTTGAATTCGAGTTCAGAGATCACGGGAAAATTCTTTCACTTCAAGGCTGAGCCCAGCGCACGGCAGGATCAGCGGGCAGCCAGGGAGGCTGCAGTCCATTCAACCAGAGGGACAAGTCAGGCGCGAGCCGACCTGGCGGCCAAGGGGCGCCAAAGCCAGGCTCCCCGGTCGCTTGACCCTGTGATGTGCAGACGGTGAATGAACATGCGCCCAGTGTATCAAACGTCAAATGCCCAGGCGGGCCAGCGAGTCGGTATAGGCATCTGCGTCTACCGCGCGAATGGGTTGGCCATGGTTGTAGCCATACGTCACCAGCAGCACCGGGCAACCGGCGGCGCGCGCCGCCTGCGCATCATTGCTGGAGTCGCCCACCATCAGGGTGCGGGCCGGCACCGTCCCCAGCGCAGCGCAGGTTTCAAGCAAAGGCAGCGGGTGCGGTTTTTTGAACGCAAAGGCGTCGCCACCCCGGGTGAATTCAAAAAAAATGTCCAGCCCCTTGGCCGCCAGCAGCGCCAGCGCAAACCGGGTGGGCTTGTTGGTCAGACAAGCCAGTCGCAGGCCACGGCCTTGCAGTTGTTGCAACCCTTCAAAGACGCCGGGATACACCGTGGCATGCTGGCCATTGATGCGCAGGTAATGGCGCTGGTAGTGCGCCAAGGCTTGCGCAAACAGCGGATGCACTTCTGAACCCACCGTACCCAATGCGCTGTCCCACAGGGTCAGCACACTGTTAACCAGATGCTCGGAGCCCTTTCCGACCAGGGTCTCCACCGTAGGGCGCTCCACCCGGCGTTGGTTAAACGGAGCAGGTAAGTCGGCCAGCATCAAGTTCAGCGCCACCACAAAGTCGCCCAGGGTATCGACCAGGGTACCGTCCAGGTCGACGATCACTGCATCCAGCTCGGCCAGGTTCACCGTACGACCTGTCAACACACGTCCACCCACTGCCCTTGCGTCACCGCTGCCAGCTGCGCCAGGCTGATGCGCACGGCGCTGCGGGTGGAACCTGCAGCAGGCAATACCTCGTCATACTTTTGTAGCGACTTGTCCAGGTAGACCGGCAGAGGCTGCGCCAAGCCAAACGGGCAGACGCCGCCCACCGGATGCCCGGTCAACACGGCCACCTCGTCAACGGGCAGCATTTTGCTTTTGCCAAACGTCTCTTTGAACTTGCGGTTGTCCATGCGGGCGTCGCCACTGGACACCACCAGAATCACCTGGCCCTCTGCCAGGCGAAACGCCAGCGTCTTGGCAATGCGCCCGGGCTCTACGCCGTGCGCCTGCGCCGCCAACGCCACCGTAGCGGTGCTGACGTCAAGCTCCAGAATGGGCAGGTCAAGCTGCTGGGCCAAAAAAAAGTCGCGAACGGATTGCACACTCATCAGAAAGAAATCCAGGCAAAGTGGTGGAGAAGGGCGAACTGTAACAAGCCTGTCCCTGAGACGCCGGCCAAGCCCCGAGGCTACTTGACCAGCTGGTTCATCTGAATGATGGGCAGCAAAACGGCCAGCACAATCAGCATCACCACGCCGCCCATGGCCACAATCAGCAGGGGCTCCAGCAGCGTGGCCAGTGCCATGGCGCGGCGCTGCACTTCAGCACTGAGTTGGCGGGCGGCGCGTTGCAGCATCAACGGCAACTGGCCGGTTTGCTCACCTAGGCGCGCAAACATCACCAGCAAGCCCGGGAACCGTTTTTTCTGCGCCAAGGCCGAGGCCAGCGGCGCGCCCTCACGCACCAGCACCAAGGCGTCCAGGGCATCCGCCCGCATGGCCTGGTTGGACAAAGTTTCTGCGGCCGCTTGCAAGGCTTTTAATATGGGCACCCCCGCAGCCGCCAGCATGGCCAGCGTGCCGGCAAAGCGCGCCGTGTTGTAACTGCGCGAGAGCTTGCCCAGCACCGGCAGCAGCAAAAACCAGGCATCAAAGCGCAGCCGCAGCGCCGGCCGGGCCAGTGCCAGGCGCCCCAACACCCCGCCCACAAACAGCAAGACCAGCAGCAGCCAGCCGTAGCTGCGCACCAGGTCACTGATGCCCATCATCAACACCGTCAAGAACGGCAAGGCTCGCTTGCTGCCGGCAAACACATGGGCCACTTGCGGCACCACGTAGGCCACCAAAAACAGCACGATGCCCAGGGCCACCAAGGACACAATGGCCGGGTACAGCGCAGCGCCTAGCAGCTTGGACTTGAGGGCCTGCTGCTCCTCCAGGTCGTCGGCCAGGCGCTCCAGCACCAAGCCCAGGTTGCCGCTTTGCTCGCCAGCACCAATGACCGCAATAAAAATCGCTGAGAACTGCTTGGGATGCTGCGCCAGCGCACGGGCAAAGGGGCTGCCCGCATTCACTTCGGCACGCAACACAGCCACCAGTTGGCGCTGCCCTTCCAGCTCGACCTCTTCGCTCAGAGAAAACAAGGCCCGCTCCAGCGGCAGACCCGCGCCCACCAAGCCGGCGAGTTGGCGCGTCCAGACGGCCAGCGCATGGGCGCTGAACACCCGGCGCTCACCCCAACCCCAGCTCAGCGAGCCAGTGCCGGCATCGGCGCTTTGGCCCGCAAGCTCCACACGCAGCGGCACCAAGGCCTGGGCGCGCAGCAGGCTGCGCGCGGCACGTGCCGAGTCGGCCTCGATCAGGCCCTTTCGGCTCTGGCCTTCGGCGTTGAGGGCTTGGTAGGAATAGGCAGGCATGGCTGGGGCTTTATCAGTCGGTCAAGGCAAGCGAGGCGGCAGCATGCCTGCGCTCAATCACGGGTAACGCGCAGCAGCTCTTCACGGGAGGTCACACCACTTTGCACCAGGCGCTCGCCATCGTCACGCATCAGCGTCATACCGGCGGCCAGAGCGGCTGTGCGGATATCGGCCTCTGAGGCGCGGTTGTGAATCTGGGCGCGAATCGCCTCGTCGGTCACCAGCAGTTCAAACACGCCGTTGCGGCCGGCATAGCCGGTGTGGCCGCAGGCCGCGCAGCCCACAGGGGCGTAGGCCATGGAAGGCCGCGTCGGGTTCGCCAAAGCAGCCGGCGCCACCTCGCGCTTGCACGTCACACACAATTTGCGCACCAGGCGCTGCGCCAGCACACCCAGCAAAGAAGAGCTGAGTAAAAACGGCTCCACCCCCATGTCGGTCAAACGCGTCACCGCGCTGACGGCGTCATTGGTGTGCAGGGTTGCCAGCACCAGGTGACCGGTGAGCGAGGCCTGAATGGCAATCTGCGCGGTCTCAAAATCACGAATTTCGCCAATCATGATGATGTCGGGGTCCTGCCGCAAAATGGCGCGCAGGGCCTTGGCAAAGGTCAGGTCAATCCGGGCGTTCACCTGGGTCTGGCCAATTCCGGCCAGCTCGTACTCCACCGGGTCTTCCACCGTCATGATGTTGCTGTGTTGCGTATCGAGCCGGCTCAACGCGGCGTACAGCGTGGTGGTTTTGCCCGAGCCGGTGGGGCCGGTGACCAAAATGATGCCGTGCGGTTGCGCAATCAGCTGCTCAAAGCGGGCCAGCACCTCGCCCTGCATGCCCAGCGCTTCCAGGCTCATGCGGCCCTCCGACTTGTCCAGCAGACGCAACACTGCGCGCTCGCCGTGCGCGCTGGGCAGCGTGCTCACGCGCACGTCCACCGCACGCGTGCCGATGCGCAGCGAAATACGGCCGTCTTGCGGCAAGCGACGTTCTGCAATATCCAGCTCGGCCATGATTTTGAGACGCGAGATCAACGCGGCATGCAAGGCACGGTTGGGTTGCACCACTTCGCGCAGACCGCCGTCCACCCGAAAGCGCACGCTGGAGTGGCGCTCATAGGGCTCGATGTGAATGTCACTGGCGCCGTCGCGCACGGCTTGCGTGAGCAAGGCGTTGAGCATGCGGATGATGGGCGCGTCGTCCGAGGTTTCCAGCAGATCTTCAATGGCCGGCAGCTCCTGCATCATGCGCGACAGGTCGACATCGCTCTCCACCTCGCTGACCACCGCCGCCGCACTCGATTCACCCTGCGCATAGGCCGTGCTGATGCGTTGCACCAACAGCGCCTGCGCCATGGGCTGGCGTTGGCAGGACGGGTACTTGCGCATCACCTCGCTCACGCCTGAAGCCAGCGACTGCGGGTGGGTCAACAGGGTTAGCGCACCGGCCTGCTCTTCCAGCAGCAGTTGGTGGCTTCGGGCAAAGGCGTAAGGTAGCGGGTAGCGCATGGCCATGGTGGTGAGGTGTGGGGGTGGCCAGAAAAACTCAGGGCTTGTTCGCGAGAGGCGCCAGCGGTGCCTTAGGCGCTTCAGGCGCTGCTTTAGGTGCAGCTATTGAGGCCGGGGCGAGCGGCGGCAAAACGGCGGCTTCATTGATGGGCAGTACCTGGTTGGGCAGCGGCTGGGCCTCTTTCAGGCCCGAGCGCATCTGGTCGTAGCGGTCCATCGACAGGCGGTCGCTGGCCGCAGCGTCGCGCACCACCACGGGTCGCAAAAACACCATCAGGTTGGTTTTCTTGCGGCTGCGGGTTTCGCTTTTGAACAGGTTGCCAAAAAAGGACACATCACCCAGACCGGGCACTTTCTCCTGGCTGCCCGAGTACTCGTCTTGCAACAAACCGCCCAGCACCACAATGGCGCCGTCGTCCACCAATACGTTGGACTCAATGGTTCGCTTGTTGGTGGTGGGGCCATTGCTGGCGTTCAGCGTGGAGGCCTGCACGCTAGAGACCTCCTGGTAAATGGCCAGCTTGACGGTACCGTTCTCGCTGATTTGCGGCTTCACTTTGAGCGTGAGCCCCACATCCTTGCGCTCAATCGTCTGAAACGGATTAACCGAGCTGCCACTGCCCGCCCCCGTGTTGGTGAATTGACCCGTGACAAAGGGCACGTTCTGCCCAATAACAATCTTGGCCTCTTCATTGTCCAGCGTCAGCAAGTTGGGCGTGGACAGCACATTGCCGCTGCCCGACTCTTCCAGAAAACGTGCCAGAAATCCCAGCACATACACGCCATTGGTCTGCTTGAGCGCGCCCACGTTGAGGCCGCGCGACGGCGCCACCGTGCTGCTGGCTGCGCCAGTGGCCAGGTTGATGATGTTGCTGCCACCGCTGCCAAAGTTGGAGCCCAACAGGCCAATCAGAGAGTCGCCGCTTTTACCCAAGGCGCCCTGCCATTGCACGCCAAATTCGGCCGCCTTGTCGACGCTGACCTCGGCAATCAGGCTCTCCACAAACACCTGGGCGCGTCGGGCATCGAGCTTGTCAATGACGGCGCGCAACTGGCGGTACTGCGGGTCGGGCGCGGTGATGATGAGTGAGTTGGTGGCCGCATCGGCTTGCACTTGGCCGCCGGTGCTGGAAGCCGCTGCAGCGGTCGAGGCGCCAGCGGGTGCGCCCGACTGCGAGCTGGTTGGCGTGCGCACTTCGCCACTCATAGCGGCACGCAAGGTGGCCGCCAATTTGGTGGCATCGGCATTCTTCAGGTACACCACATGAATGTTGCCCGCCGGGTCGGTGCTGCCCTGTGCTTCGGGTTGGTCCAGCTTCTCCACCAGTGACTTCACCAACGCCACCCGGGCCGCATTGGCCGCACGCAGCAACAGCGAATTGGAGCGCGGCTCGGCAATCAGCAAGGTTTTGAAAGTGCTGTCGGCTTGGCCCGCACCTGCTGCAGGGGCGCTGCCCGACTCCACCAGACGCAGCACCAAGGGCGCCAGGTCTACCGCAATGGCGTGCTTCAGCGGCAGCACCTCAACTTCGCTGGCGTTGGACACATCCATGGCCGCAATGATGCGGGCCAAACGACGCAGGTTGTCTGCGTAGTCGGTAATCACCAGCGAGTTATTGCCCGCGTTGGCATTGATGGTGTTGTTGGGGCTGATGAGCGGGCGCAGCACAGGTACCAGGTTGGCGGCCTGCTCAAAGTTGAGTTTGAAAATTTGCGTGGTGATCTGGTTGCCCACCACCTTGCTTGGGACACCGTCGCCCAGATTAAGGGCGCCACTTTGCAGTTTGGCGTCGGCCTCTGGAATCACCTTGTACAAACCGGCTGACTCGACCATGGTGAACCCCTGCAAGCGCAGGGCCGCCAAAAACTGGTTCATGGCTGTCTCACGGCTCACCGGTTTTTCAGTCACCAGCGTGAGGGTGCCCTTGACGCGCGGGTCGACCACCAGGTTGTACCCAGTGATAACCGCCATGGTGCGCGCCACCGACTCAATATCCGCGTTGCTGAAATTCAGCGTGGCGGGTTCGCCGGGCTTGGACACTGGCGTGGTCTGGGCACCCACAGGCCAAGCGAGCAAGGCCAGCGCAGAGGCCAACAGCAACTGCTGGGTGGCAGTCCGTAGCGCCCAGGCGGGTCGGTAAAAGTTTGGAGTTGTCATATACGTTCAACCTACTTTGATGATGGCCCGTGCGCCATCGCGTCGACCAATGATGTTCAACAGATTCGACAGTGCCTCTTGCCGCTCGGGGGTGGCGCTGGCCTCGCCGTCAAAACGCAAGCGTCCGGCCACCCACTGGCCCTTGCCCGACAAGCGCAAGCTGCCGTCCAAGGTTTCCAGGGCGCAACTCGGCAGCGCGCCGCCGGTCAGCGTGAAGCGGTAACTGCCCATGGGCTTGAGGGTGGACAGGCGCGACGACAGGGCTTGCGCTTCCAGCCGAACACTGCCGCGCACACTGCTGCGGCCCTGCTGCAGCTGTACTGCCAGACCTTGTGTGGACAGGCTCAACTGCCCCTCGGGCAGCACCGTGTTCCAGGGCGCACCCAAGCCAATGAGCAACGCGGCCGGCCACTGCGACTGGCTGTCTGACACGGCCAATTGCAAGCCACCCCAACCCAGCGACCCCTGCACCTGCAGGGCCTGCTGCATGCAACAGTCGGCCAATAAGTGGGCTTGCAGTGCGGTGCCGTCACGGCGCAGCTGCCAGCTCAGACGACCCGGCAGGGCGGCGGCGTCCAAGCTACCGGCTCCACCGTTCAGCTGCAGCCGGGCCGAGCCCTGCCAGACTGTGCCGCGTGCGTCCTGCAAGACCACACGCCCTTGGGTGACCGTGTGCACCCCACTGGCCAGCCAGCGGGCCGGGGCTTGCCACAGCAACATCAGCAAACAGCCCAGCAGCAGGCCGCCCACCGCCCAGGCCCACGGCGCTGACGGCAGCGTGCTGCGGGTGCGGGCAGTCGACTGAAAAAAGGAGGGGCGGGCCATGGTTTATCTTCGTTTATCTTTGTCTATCTTTGTCTATCTTTGTATAGCGCGGTCAGCGCACGCCCGGAGCCAGCGACAGCACCACGGTACCGTCCCAACTGCCTGCGGCGTTGCGCACCAGATGCGCCTCAACAGGGGTGCGGCGCACGTTTTGGCGCACTTGCGTGAGCCACAGCGCCAGCGCCTGGGCCGGTACCGCCCGCAGGTTGATGGTGGCGCGTTCACCGTCCACCTTGAGCACGCTGCCTGCCCCCAGTGGTTTGAGTGAAGCCTCCAGCAAACGGCGCTCTTCTTCAGGCGCCAGGCGGGCCTGGGCCTGCAAGCTGCTGGCTTGCGCCTGCAGGCTTTGCATTTGCTGCCACTGCGCATCGAGCGCGGTGCGCTGGCTGTCCACCGTGCGCAACACCGTCAAAGCGGGCGCCAGGGCCAGCCACCAGAGCGCAGCGCCCAGCACCAAAGCCAGCGCAGACAACAGCAGGGTTTGCTCACGGCCCGACAAGGCGCGCCAACGGGCTTGCCACAGCGGCCTAAAACTCATAAAACTCGTAGGGTTCATGGCGTGCCCTTAGGTTGCACGCTAAGCGAATCGCCCACGGCATTGGCGCTGTAACCCAGAGGCTGGAGCCGGCCACTGAGCAGCCTGAGTTGCTCAGCATTGAGCGTCAGACCTTGCAGACGCAAGGCACCCGCGGCATAGTCCAATGTTTTGGGCTGTGCCGGGGCGGGGCTTGCCGCACCCACGGCACTGAGCAGACTCTCCAGATCGCGCGGCGACAGCGCGCCACTGGCTTGCTGCAAGGCAGCCACTTCGCGCGCCATTTGCACAGGCGCATCGACCACCACCACGACCTGGGGGAAGCTGCTGGTCAACACATGGCGAATGGCCGCTGTTTGCTCTTGCAGTTGTGCCTGCTCGCGCCAGGCCCAGGCATTCAGCCCCAGCAAGTTGACCACCACCACGGTCATCAAAGCCAACCGGGCGGGTCGCCAGCGCGGCGCCTGCAGCAGCGTGGCAGCGGCATCGCGCCAGCGCGCCCAGATGCGGCGCTGCGGCGAGCTGAGCAAGTCAAACTGCGCCAAGTCCCAGGCTGATTGCAGCGCCAACACACGCCGCTCGGTGCTGGCTTGCAGGGTCACAGGTTTTTCCAAAAGCGCTTCTGCCTGCTGCGCCCACGCAGGCTCGGACAGCACCGGCGTCTCTGGTGGCCAGTCCAACGCAGCGAGTGAGGCGCTGGACAAGGGCCAGACAGATACACCTTGTGCATTGGCAGCCACCAGCTGCGCCGTGCCGGCAGCGCTCTCCTGGGGCGCCGTCACCACTTGCAACAACGCAGGCTCACCCGGGGTGAACTCGGGCACGACACGGCTCACCACGTGGCCCGACTGCGCCAACGCCTGCAAAGCCGCGCGCAGCCAGGTGCGGTCACAGACGGCCACCCACACCGGCGCATCGTTGCGCGCTTGCGGCTCCAGCGCGAAATGAAGCTGGGCGGGGTCGTCCAGCAAATGGTCTTCCAGCAGCCCTTCCAGAATGGCGCGCAAACGCGGTGCTGCGCGGTCCTGAAACAGGCGCTGACTCAAAGAACCGGCGGGCAACTGCACCGCATGCCAGGACAAACGCGCTGCCGGCACCAGCGCCACCACCTGGTCGCCGGAAGCGTTGCGCTTAGGCAGTTGAAGCAGGCTGACACTGGCGTGTTCACCCACCACTCGTCCATCCGACGAGAGCAGGTAGTCCCACAACGCGTGCGGGTCAGTGGGGTCGGTTGGCGGGGTAACGATCAGGGTGGTCATGCGCGGCAGGTCTCTCGAATCATTGTAGGGCGACTGCCTGGGCTGGCAGCCCGCTGGCACCACGTTGACGGGACAAAACTTTGACCTCCGCCCCGTCGCGGCGCAACAGCGACAACTCATGGACCGTGCTCTGGTCTATTTGCAACAGGCCGCTGACTTCAAAGTAACGCGTAGCCACGCTGTGCGCCAAGTCATTGAAAGGCGATTTATTGAGCCCCAGCGCTTTGCGGGCGTCCTCCAACGTGGTTAAGGGCGACTGGCTGCGCGCCTGCACCAGGCGCTGGGCGTCCGCCATTTCAATGCCTGGCACGCAGGCATACAGCACCTCGGCCGAGGCGGTGTTGAGGTTAACCGGCGTGCGCTCGGGCAACAGCGTGATGAAGGGCTGCAAGCGCCGCAGGCTGCGGTTGGACAAGCCCAACCAGGCGAGTTGCGCCACCTCTTGCGGCCACAAAGGGGCCGCCATATTGGGCTTGGCTACCAGCGTGGCGCCGTGGGCGGCCAGCAGTTGCTCGGTCAAGCCCTTCAACTCCGATTCAGGCAGGTTCAGTTGCGCAAAGAGGCGGGCAAAAGCCAGTTGGCTGGGCGAATGAATCTTGCCGTCCTGCAACAGGTTGGTGACATTGAGGCGCGCTTGCAGGTCTTGCACCTGCCCCGATACAAACGAGGCTTGCTCGGCCTGCGCCGCCAGGGCATCGCTGCGGTCGTTCGACAAAAAGGTGGACAACCGGGTTTGCGCCAGCGGCACCGCCCAGGGTTCGCCCAGGTGGTCGGCGCCGCCTTTGCGGGCGTCTTCACGCAAAATTAACCGCGCCCAGTCCAGTGCGCCAAACAGCACCCAGGCAGACTGCGTTCGGGTGCGTTGTGCCGCTTCTACCTCGACGTTGCGCCATTGCTGCCACAGCATGCTGGCGGCCAAAGAGGCCACCAGCACAACCGTCAGCATGGCGCTCAAAATGGCCGCACCACTTTGTGGCCTGGCATGCCTACGCAGCCGTGTCATTTGCCACCTCCCACGCCGGGGCGAATCCAGTCGCGCGTGAGCTGGCCGCTCACCGCCTGTCCCGGGGCCAATTGCAGCACCAGCCGAATACCGTCAGGCAGTGCTTCGGGCTTGCCCTGAACCGGGGCTTGGGCGCCCTGCCCTTGTCCTTGTGGGGGGGAAGGTGCGGGTGCAGGTGCAGGTGCAGGAGCGGGTTCGGGTGTAGGTGTGGTGGCAGGGGTACCCGCGCTGGACAAAGGGTTGCTCCAGGCGTCTTGCCGGTAATAAAAAATTTGCCACTGCGACAGCGGCACCAGGCGCACCTCGCGCTGGGCGTCCGCAGCACTGACGTATTGCCCCCAGTCGGCCGCCTGTTGCCAGGCCTGCAACAGGGCCACGCGCGTGGTTAGCGGGGGCGACTGCCAGCGCAGCCACTGGCCAGTTGGGTCATTTGAACTCGTCAAGCCCACATTGCGCCGCGTCCAGGCCACCACGCGCAGCCCCTCGCCTGGCAGCACACCCTGGCGCACGATACGCAGGGCCCGGCCATCCCAGTCCAGGCTAGGCGTTTGGGGTTGAATCGCCATCGCATCCAGGTCAACGCCCCATTGCGCCAACGCGGCCTGCAGGGCCTGCACCTCGTTGCCATGCTGTTGCAAGCGGCTCTGCGAGCGGGTCATGCCATCAAGCCCGCGCCAGCTCAACACCGACATCACCGCCATCAGGCTGATCGCCACCAGCAACTCAATCAGGGTGAAGCCGCGTTGTGGGGCCACTAAGGGCCAAGAACGGGCGCGCATCAGTAACGCCCCAACACCGTCATCACTTGCAGTACCGGGTATTGCGGCGTACTGACCTGCGCCTCCACGCGCATGAAACTCGGGTTGGGCGTAGGCCGCACCACCAGCTTCACCGTGAACGTTTGCCCCGCTTGCGGGCAGTCCACCACGCTGTCGCCCACGCCGGGCATTTGTTTGGCCAGGCGCAACTTGATCAATTCATTTTCTGCGCAGGTTTGCGCCAGCAACACGTCCACCTGGCGCTGCGCGTGGTTGCTTAAGGCGCCGGTAGCCTGCAAACCGGCCATCAGCGCAATGGCCACAATGCCCAGCGCCACCAGCACCTCAATCAGCGTGAAGCCCTTTGCAGGCATGGCCGTTTTCATAAGGACAAATTCACGGCGCCGCGGTTTGCACGGCAAACGGACGCACGCCATCGGTGGCCAGGGTCAGTCGCTGGCCCGGTGGGTTGATGGATTGAAGTTGCAGTTGCTGCGGGTCAATCACCGGCTCGGGGCCCAGCAGCAGATTTACCGGGCCCACCACGCGGGTGTTCGGGCCCCAGGCCAGGGCAGGCGCATCGGCCTGGGCCAGTCCTTCAAAGCGGGTTTGTTTGTCGTCGGCCACAAAACGCACCGGCACGCCGCTGACTTGTGAGCGCGCGCGGGCCGCATCAAGCGCGGCAGCCAGGCGTTGCGCATCTGCCGCCAAGGCGGTCTGGCTGGTGTCACGCAGTGACAGGCTGACGCCAGCGGAGGCAATGGCCACTATGGCCAACACCACCAGCAACTCCAGCAGGGTGAAACCTGAGGCGCGCTCAGGGCTGCCAGCTGCCAACATCGGCATTTTTACCCTCGCCGCCAGACTGGCCGTCGGCGCCAAAAGACATCACATCGACCTCGCCCTTGACGCCCGGATTAAGGTAAATATAGGGTCGACCCCAAGGGTCGTTGGGCAACTGGTCCAGGTAGGGCTTCCAGTTGCCCGGTACCGGGTCTGCCGTAGGTTTAACGCGCAAGGCCTGCAACCCTTGCGCGGTGCTGGGGTAGCGCTGGTTGTCCAGCTTGTAGAGCTTGAGCGCCTGCATCAGGTTGCTGACATCGGTCTTGGCCGCTGTACCGCGCGCATCATCTGCCCGGTCCAGCACATTGGGCACGATCAAGGCCGCCAGCACACCAATGATGAGCAGCACCACCATGAGCTCGATCAGGGTGAAGCCGCGTTGGATTCTGCGGTGGAAGGAATTACGCGAGGTAGGCATTGAATAAAGCTTTGCAAGGATCATGACGCTTTTGATAATACACGCAGCCCGCCACGGACTGAGGCTTTAAAAGTCGGCCCGTACACCCACGGTGTAGAGCGAGTAACTTCGCGAAAAACGCTCTGACGTACTGCTGTTGTAAGTGACTGGCAGGTCATTGAAAAACAAATTGGTGTTGTACTGGGCTTGGGCAAAGGTGCTGAAGGTGTTGTTGAAACGGTAATTCGCCTGAAGCACCAACGCCTTGTTGCTGGTGTAAGGCGTTTTGCTGCGGGCTCTGAGAATTTGGTCCACATCCGAGCGCGAAATAACATTCACGTGGTACCCAGCCGCCAGCTTCCAGGGGCCGTTGCGCCAGTTGCCATTCACCCCAAGTTGAATGAACTTGCCGCGCCAGGCAATCTCTTTGGCTACATCGACGCCGTAGTCGCCACTGCTGTCAAAGAACTGTTCTATGACCCCTGAAGAGCCGCTACAGGACGGGGCAAGACTGCCGTAAATAGAATTGCCCGTGAACTGAAGTTGGTAGTTGCAGCCGTTCTGTGTCGTGGTGGCCGACAAGCCGCCATACGACAAGCGTGAGACACCGCCACTGGCAAACAAACTCAGCTCGGAGGCGGGCGTCAGCTGCCAGCTACCCACCAGATCAAGCTGCACCTGCTGGTCCGCCGGTTGAGTGATCTTCACCGTGTTCAAAATCGCACCCGGCACGCGCACAGGCGAGGTGGTCTCCGTTGCGCTGGCCTCATTGCCCCAGGAAGACAGACGAACCGCCATGGCAGGCCAGGCGTCCCTGGCTTGGAGAAAACGGTATTGACCAGACACTTGCCAACTGTTGTAACGGTAGGTGTCGGCCGCGCTGATGACAGCCCGCCGCCACCAACTGCCCGACAACCAGACATCAGGCGCCGCCTGCCAAATGGCCGTGAGGTGCTGGCCCGAGTAATCACCCGTGTTGGCCGACTCAAGGCTGGCGTCGTTGCTGCGCACCTTGAAAATATCAAGACTGCTATTCATGTGGTCCGTGGCCAAGGCCAGGGAAAACGTAGAGGCACCCGTATCAGGTGCAGCCGTCAGCAGCCCATCGAGAGGCGCCGCCACTGCTTGACCGCACCATGCCGCCACCATCCACAGCCCCCCCCCTACAAGCCAGCCCCCCCGCAACTTTCGCTGCGCAGCGGCTGATTTGAAAGGTTCAGGAGCGGTCATCGTTCATTGGTATTTGTCAATGTAATGTAGCCGGTCAATCCATAGCCCACCACGGCGCTCGAGCTGGTGGTAGCGCCCACACTGCTCAGGCCAGTGGGCACATCAACTCCCATGAGCTCGAATTTAGTGCCATCCGCCTTGCGCAAGGGCAAATCACTGATGACCAAGGTCACCTTGTATTTACCACTCAACTCGCTGATGCCCGTGAAGTCATTGCTCAGGCTGGTAATGGCGTAATTCACCACTTCACCCAAAATAATGCTGTTGCTGCCTGTCGCTTTGAGCGTATTGGTAATGCCAGCCACGCTGCTAGAGAAGTTGACGACTGCCTTTTTCTTACCATCGCTGGAGACGCCATAGACCTTGGCAGTTGCCGTGTTGGCCACCCGCAAGACCAAGCCACTGCTGGTTTTAGCGATTGAGATGTTGTCAATGAAGCCGCGCACTTCAGCAGAACTTCCCGACTCATCCGTCACCTTGAAAGCAGCACTCAGTTTCTTACCCTCTTCGATTGTGAAAGTGCCCACCTCGGCCAAAGACAGATCGAGCATCGAAGACGTTGACAGCGGCCAAGCAACCGATATACCTGCAGCCGATTGAAAGGCTGCAGCGGTGTAAGCGGTGCTGGCAGTACCCGACGTCAGGCTGATGGTGTTGTCCACCAGCTTGATGTAGTTGTTAGCCACAACCGGCGTGCTTGGAGCCGCCACCGTTTCTGAAAGGGTAGTTTTCAACACCGCAATTTCGGTTGAAGTAGGCAACAAATTCAGCGATGATTTTTTCTCTAGGGCAAACGCAGAAACCTTGTCATCGCCTTGCTGCGTGGTGGTGACCGACACCAAGGTGCTGTCGCTGGACTGCAAAATAGCGTCTGCCTGCACCTTGAGAGAGGACCCAATCACCGCCGCAAACGTGGCGGAATTAACCGAAACCAAGGCGGTTCTCACACTGGGGCTAACCGTATCAGAGGCGGCCACACGGGTGGTTGCAGCACTCACCAGCGACTCCACCAGGGTTTGATTCAAAGCCGTGCTGCTGGCAAGGTTTCCGCTTGAAGAACTCTTCATGGCGGTCGCAAAGGCTTTAGCCACTTCGGTGTAAATGGGCTGCAGCGCATCGCTACCCGTTGCTGAAGCCAACCCACCCAAAGATTCGGCAGTTTTTTGCATCAGCTGCTGAACAGCCAACGTCTTCTGAAACAACGCCAAATTGGTGTAGGTGCCGCCACTCTTAGCGGCTGGGTCAAGCGTCAACAAATCCATGTTGGCATCAAGCCCCAAAGAGGTCTTGAGCTCAGCCGGGGTCATGCCGCCCACCAGCAAGGTGGTCAACGGGGTTGCCACCTTAGCGCCAGCCGGGGCTTTCAAGACACCGGTAAAGGCCTGGTTCGTGTCGACGTTGATACCGCCTGTGACGATGATCCCGTAGCTACACCCACTTGGAAAGCTGAAGGCGCCCACAGCATCTGTGGTGACCTTCACTTCTCCGCTGTCCACCAAGCCGTTGCCGTTGGCATCGCAGGTGACGTTGGCCTGTTTCAGGTAACCGTCCACCGCGAGGCCACTGGTCGGCGTTACGGCAGGGGTATCCGATGACCCGCTGTTACCGCCGCCGCAGGCGGCGAGCATGAGCAACGCAGCTGCTGGTATCAATCTAACTTTTTGTTTCATGTTTCACCCCAAATAATTTGTATGCGCGTCATTCCCGCAGCCATCCATTGAAATCCATTCCGAAAGGCTTTTCATGGTTGATTACTTAGGGCGCCACAAAGGTCAGATCGTCAAAGTAGAAGGTGCCACCGCCACCCGTTGCACCAGTCGTCCCAAAGTTATAGAACACCGAGGCCTTGTTGTAGGTTGTAGTCACGTCTGCACCGGCAAAAGTAAAGGTCAGGGTTTGCCACGCATTAGCCGCTGTCGTGTTTACCTGGACCTCTGTATTCTTATCTTTATTCGACGCATCCTCAAGCTTCAAAAGAACTGGGATACCAGAAGCAGGCGAATACACACGCAAGGTCATCGACTTAGCGGTGGAAGTGAATGGAACCGTGGCTATTGAATCGCTCGCACCTGTGGAGAAAGTGACGCCCGCCCAAGATTCTGCAGTTGCCGATTTAATGGCCTTAGCCACCTTATTGGCGCCACCCGCTGGATCCGCCGCCAGTTCCGCGGATGTACCACCAAAGCCAGTAAATTTATATGTGACACCGACACCATCAAAGGTAACCGGCAATGTGGAGACCACAACGGGAGCAACCGCGCCAGCGACTATCTTGATATCGTCGATGTAATAAATTTCGCCGGCACCCACCGTCCGATTATTGGGTAAAAAGACAACAACATCCCGAACTGGCCCAATCTTGCCGCTAGGCACCGTCCAGGTGAGGGTTTGCCAACCAACAACAACCGCCTCATTTGCAGCGATTTCTCCAGTATCACTTTTGCTGCCCTCTAATTTAAGTTCGAAAGGAATCCCCGCTGTGGGTGAGTAAACCTTTGCGGATACCGTGTTGTTTGTTGTCGTGATACCCACGCTCATTTCCGTCAACTTGGCGCCAGCCCAAGTATCACCAGTGTTGCGAATGATCTTCAAGGCATCACCGGTACCACCGGTTGGCCCAGGTTTAATAGATGTGTCCTCGGCTCCATTAAACCCCGCAAATTTTGGCGGAGTTGCCTCATCAAAAGAGACAGGAAATGTCGCAGCTACTGGCTTGGCTGAGAAGGTTATGTTGTCAATGTAGATAATATTGTCAGCACTTCGCGCTTTGAAATCCGGCATGAATATGATTTGATCAATTGCATCATTCACACCACCAATCACAGCAGAGAAGTCAAAAGTTAATTCTTCCCATTCATTAACTTTTGTATTGGGCACTTTGATCTCACCAGTAGAACCATCTGTAGCGTTGGCAAATTTAATGCCCACATCACTGATAACCGTTTTGTAGACCATGATCTTCACAAGGGCGTTAGCAGCACTCAGTTTCACAGTCCCCAAATCTGTACCATGCTTGCTTTCAAACCCAGCGTAGGGAGCCCCCGTTGCCAATGTCGTGAATTTAGCCACCTTGGTTGATGAATTGATACCTGTTGTATTGGGGTTCGCCACAATTTCAACGGCAGGGTTCGTATCATTCTCAAAAGTTTTCCAGGTAAATGCAGCGCCTTTTCCGCCCGTCTCAAAGTTGAGCGCGGTACCTTCCGTCACCGTGTTGTAAGCCTGGGTTGCTGTGGCTGACAGAGTATTGACGACGTTTGCTGCGTCCTTGAATTTGTCTGCCGCTACCGCGACTGAAATCGTACCCGTGGTATTGGCCGTTGGCACCACCAACAAGGTGGCACTCAAACCAGTGTCAGCCATGGTGAAAGTAGATTTAACACCGCCGGTAACCGTGATGTCATCCACTGTAAAACTGGCACCCACACTTTCGCTGAAGGTGAACGTAAACGTCACATTGCCAGTTGCCGTAGTATCAGCCACGCTATCGGTAATGGTCACTGTTGGTGCCGTTGTGTCATCTGTTGAGGCACCACCGCCGCAGGCGGTAATCAGTAGGGCCGCAGCCAGGGCGCTAGCCGACAGGGCAAATTGTTTTGTAAGTTGTTTCATGGGTTAACTCCTGGCTGGTAATGATGATTGATCTCAGAACTTCGAAATGAAAGCGCATTCATGAAAGCGCTTTCATGAATAGTACGGCAGCAGGGTGATTAAAACAATGCCGAAGAACTAGGGCTTTCCCTAGGTTGCCCACTAGGGCTTGTACCTAGAGGGGCCCTGCCTTCAACAGAGCTTCAACAGGCCTTCAATTTTTCGAGTAGTAAACCTTGTCCACCTGGGCGCTAAAGCTGGCAGCACCGCCCACTGATTCAAGACTGAAAGGCACCGAAACAGCGCCCAGCGCAGCTGTGCCAAAGGCCGACAGGGGGATCACAATCTCTTGCCATTCAGACGTAGAAGCCAGGTAAGCCGACAAGGGCACGCTGCCCACCTGCCCCGTGCCGGCCAGGCGCACGCGCACGTACTGAGGGGCTGAGCTGGTCTTGATCATGAAACGCAGCTTGGCGTAGGGGGTAATGTCCAGGGGCTCACCCACAAACTGCCAGCCACTGCCATCAAAGTTCAAGTTAACACTGAGGCTGTGGCTGCCTTCAAAAGGCAGGAGCAGGGTGTCTTGAACCTGTCCTCTGGCGTAGGCGTCTGGAGCTTTCAAACCAGGCCAACTCGACAGCAGGGCGGTATCAGCGTAGACGCCCAAGGTTGCAGCGGCGGTGCTGGTGTTGCCGGCATTTGTTGATGCAGTGGCGGCGGGAAATGCCAACGATGCAGCCGAGGGGTAAGCGCCGTAAGTGCCCGCCGTACTCCAGGGCATGGTCAGGTTGGAGTCGAAATCATTGCCGTTGACAACCAGTTTCAAGATGGGGCCGCTGAGCTTGCTTAATTCAAGGCGAATACTTTCGTTGCTCAGCACCATAGCTGGCATGGCCTTGAACGTGAAGCGAGTGACATGGTTGCCGCTGCCCGTGGTGGCTGGGTCTACGGTGGTTTCTCCAAGCATCGACTCGAACCCGGTCGTGGCCGATCGCCTGTAAATGCGGGCGCGAACAGGTGAACTGCCTGAACTGGCCAGGGTCCAGATGCTGGCGGTCCAGGCCCCCGCATCGTAGCTGCCGGTGAGAAATGGGCTGTACCAAGAAATGGCTGTCTCACCCAGCGAGACCACCGGCTGCGCACCCGTTTGCGTGCCGCCCGCCACGTTCAGGTGGGGGTCGCTGGCCAGGTGCCAGCTTGAAGGTAAACCAGCCGTGCTGTTCTTGGCCGGCCAAGGGCGGGTGTAGTGGCGTACATAGTCAATCACGAAGGTCTGAGGGAAGCGCGTGGAGCTGTCAACCCAACCACCCCAATTACCCCCTACGGCCAGATTCAGCAGCATGAAATAGGGTTTGTGAAAAGCCGCCATGTCAGCGCTGATCAATTTGGTACCGAAGGCGATGCCATCGACATACCAGGTAAAGCCTTGGGGCGTCCAGTCCATGGTGTAGACATGAAAATCTTCAGACAGTGGCTTGGCATTTCTGTTCGAGAAAGACGGGGCCGGGTTGAAGTTCAAGGCATTGCGGTAATGCAAGGTGCCGTAGGATGTGTAGTCGCCGGTTCGGTCGGTTAGGCCGCCAATCATTTCCATGATGTCAATTTCGCCACAGTCGGGCCAGTTGACCGTGCCACCATACAAATTAAACGAGTTACAGGCATCGCCCAGCAACCAAAACGCAGGCCACATACCTTGGGTGGCGGGTAACTTGGCGCGCATTTCAAAGCGCCCATAGGTAAAACTTTTTTTGCGCGAGGACTGGATACGCGTCGAGGTGTAATCGGCGTCTCCAACCCGCTCTTGCTTGGCCGTGATCGTTAGAAATCCATCTTTCACGGTGGCGTTGCTGGCTTGGTAGTACTGTGATTCATTGTTTCCCCAGCCACCTGAACCGGTATCAAAACTCCAGACGTTGGTGTTGAGCTGCGTTCCATTGAACTCTTCACTCCAGTCCATTACCCAGTCCGAAGTGACGGTTTGGGTGTTGTAATTTTTACTGTAACTACTGGCTTGTGCGTTGTTGTTGAGCGCCACGTCGCTGAACTTATTGGCGGCCACGCTCAGGGTCAGTACACCACTGCTGTTGGCGTCTGGTGTTAGCCGCAGGCTGTAGTTTTTTTCATCAATTTTTTCCAACGCCCCTACCGCGATACTCCCGGTGAGGGCGATATCCTCCGCGCTAAAGCTCGTTCCCACACTTTCGCTAAAAGCAAACAACACGGTCCATGCCCCTGTTGCACTTGCCCCAGGCGATGCGTCGGATACGACCAATGTGGGCGCTACGCTGTCTGCGACCTTTTCACCCCCACCGCATGCCGACAGTGCAAGGCAAACGAGTGCAAAGGCGTGAGCCAGACGCCACTTGGACCCCAGCGGGAAAAGAAAAAATGACATCATTGACTCAGTTGGTTGGCTTGTGAATTACTGCGCTTGACCCAGCGTGCCGGGTTCAACCTTCATTTCCTTGCCGTCTGAAAACTTGACCAGCAAGGGCGTCTTTCCCGCGTTGTAAGCCAGGTAAGTTTTGCGGCCATCAGCCCGCTTGAAGACGCTGTAAAAAGTGGTGTTGGCACGCGTGCTCAGGTCTGGTGGGCCCATGTCTTGCAGGTTCAGCAACCAGTGCAAGGCGTGTGAGCGGGTGTCGCCCAGCTCCACCGAGCCCCAGCGGTCCCACTGGTTCAGCGCTTGCACCGGGTCGGCCAGGCCCAGGTACTTGGCGAAGATGTCTTGCCAAATGTCTTTAGGCTCGGCGTACTTGCCCCGGCCGTTGAAGATGGCGGTATCGGGCTTGAGTGTGTTTAGGCTGCGCTGCACAAACTGGGGGTTAGCCCCCAGGTAGGTGGATGAGGTGGTGATGGGCAATAAGTTGATGCCCTTGATTTGCCGTGGCTCGTCGGTCCACCAGGTGTTGTGGGCGTACTTGCCGCCAAACAGCATGCTGGTTTCTACATGTTTGTACTCGGGCGGGAAAACCTTGCCATGAATATCGAACCAGTAGTAGTTGATGGCCTCAATCTCGCTGGTGTAGAGGTACATGCCAAGGTCGCGCAACTGGCGGTTACCGGTGATCTCGCCCCACATGATCAAGCCTGCCCAGGCATTGATGGCCTCCGAGGAGGATTCCTGGTTGTTGCCGAATGCGCCCAAGCCCACACCCGAGGCCCAGGAGTGGCCTTCATAGGGGTCAAAGTTACGCACAAAGGGAAAGTCTGCGCCGCCACGTTTGCCCGTGGCAATATCTGCCACCAGCAAATCAACCATACCGCCCCACTTGTCTTGGGCGGCCCACTGGGGGTCACGCAGGGCGATATCGGCCATGGCACGAATCCAGTAGCCGTAGTGAAAGTGGTGGTCGTTCATCTGCTCAATGCTGAAATATTCTTCTGGATACGCCACCACCGTGCCGAGCTGTTTGTCGTAGTGAAAATAGGTTTTGCTGCTGTCCCCCGAGAACCAGGATTCGATGCGGGTCTTGAGCGTTTTGAGCAACTGGTCGCGCCCTTCCAGGTCGCCTTGCTGCTCCACCACGTCCATCAACTTGGTGATGCGCTGCAAGCCTTTTCCTTGCCAGTACGGCCCGTTGCCCAACTCCAACATCATTCGGCGCGCGTTGCGCTTGTCGGCAGTCATGAGGGTTTTGAGTTCATCTTGGCGTGGCGATGCTTTCACCCCAGGCCAATACGGCACAAAGCCGTTGTAAGCGGTGCGCGTTTTGAACTCAGGCGCAGCCAGTAGCCGAATGGCGCCGCGCAAGGTGTCAAAGGCGGGGCCTAATTTAGGCTGTACCTGGGCATTGCCGTTCCAGTGGTGCGGGTAAAGGCCCAAGAGCGGGCCTGCATCTTCACCTTCCATAACCTGGGTGCTGGCTTTGAACGTGGTCTCCACTTCGCTGCTCTCACTGTCCACCCGCCAATCTACCCGGGTGTCTTGCAAATAGGCGTAGGCATGGCGTGCCAGCAAGGCCAGTGTGGCCGGCTGCTCGTCAGGCAATGCAGCAACCGAGACATACCCCTTACCGGGGGGCAGACGGCCCAGCCACTCGGTAGCAGACACCTGCTCCCAGCGCACACCGCTGGGGCCAAACAAGGCGTAAGACTTGTTCTTGACGCGCAAGGCCAACACCCGCGCATCGGCCTGCTCAATACGCTGCGCGGTTGCCGGCAACTGCAGCCTCAGGTCGCCCTGCTTGAACTGAAAATACACATACGGACTGCCATGCGCCACGGTAGCCAGCAAGGGCGCTTGCGCGCCACCCAGCGCAATGTCAATGGACCAGTCACCGGCTTTGGCCAGCAGCGGTTGAGCCGCCGCCATGGCGGTAGAAGAAATCAGCAGCGGGTCGCGGTGCGGGTAGTGAATTTCAACGTCTTTGCGTTCCGTGGGCACCACCTCTTTGCTCGGCAGGGCCAACTCCAGCCCGGTCTTGGTGGCACGCACGGTGAGCGGGTGCGCAAACAGCACTTCAGGCTCGGCGCTAAAAATCAACGCTGAATACCATTGGTTGGTGGGGGCTGCCTTGGCCAGCATGGCGGGGGTGCGGTAAGGGGCCTTGGGCACCACGCGGTCTGCGCCCTTGGGGGCTTGAAAATAATTACCCGCTCCCGCTTTTACCGGCTGCGCGTAGAGCGGGGAACCGGGGGTGCAGGCCAGACCCAAAAACAAAAGCCAGCCGGGGTTTAACTTCATGAAGATGCTCTTAAAAATATTATTTACGGTAAGGCTGGCATCATAATGAAAGCGCTTTCAAAAAGCAGGAATGGTTTACCCTAACTTGATTGGCAGGCAAAGCAAACGCCCAAGAGTGACCTTGAATTGAGCCTATCGAGGGTAAACACGGACGACTTCTGATTGACACCTGGCGCAAATTCTCTCTAAAATTCTAAGCTTGAAAGCGCTTTCAAAATTTCAGGCCTATCCATGATTTGTAAACCTCCTCCTCTTTCCCAGCGTACTTCATCCGCCCTGTCTTTGGCACCCCGCTCGGGGGCGAGGCTGGGCCGGCTGTACGCAGCTCTTTGCCTGGCTGGCCTACCCAGCCTAGGCCAGGCCCTGGACTTCGGCCCCAATGGCATGTTCAGCCTGACCGGGTTTGCCGAAGTGTCCGTGGGCGCTGGCAGCAACCAATGCAAGGACTGCCAGCTCTTCCCCACCGAGAACAAGCAGCGCATCTGGGCCGACGAGTTGGTTCAAGGGGCCAAGTTCGACACGCAGACCAGCGCCTTCTCCCAGATACAACCTTACCTGGGTTTCAAGTACGACCTGGGCAAAGGCGTCAAGTTGTCAGGCCTGCTGAGCCAACGCTGGCGCGATGGCGAGGTGGACGTGAAGGACTTCTGGTACGAAAAAAATGTGGCGGTTAGCCACGAAGATTTTGGCAGCCTGCGCATTGGCGCCATGACCACACGCGGCTGGAGCGTGGCCGATTACCCCTACGGCACCAACGTCGGGGTAGCCAGCGCCTGGGGCTCCAGCGGCGCGGGCTACGGCATGTTGACGGGCGCGGTGCGCTACACCTCGCGCATGTTTGATGTGGCCGATGGCGACTTGGTGGTGGAAGGCACGTACGACCAGGGCAATACCGCTTTCAAGATCAACAAACCCAGCTTCATGGAGCTGTACACCCAGTTCCACAAGGGTGACCTGGTGATGGACGCCACTCTGCAGCACGGCAAAAACGGCACGCCCATGGCCTGGTCGCATGGCCCATTCACCGGCTTGACACCGTTTGCGCAAGACGACAGCAAGCTCACCGGCTCTGACCAGGGCATAGCCATGCTGATGGCGCGCTACCAGGTCACCAGCCAGTGGGAGGTGTCGGGTGGCATTCGGCGAAATTTCTGGAGTGGTGCCAATGCCGTTATGACCGGTGGCAATACTTGGAACGAGATGTTCAACGTGGACTGGGACGGCGTGCGCAGCGGCATTGGCAACCCTGGCTATTCAGCGCGCTCCACAGACCTCATGTTGGGTGTGCTTTACCGCATGGGCCAATGGACAGCCTCTACCGGCATGGTCTACCTGGGCAAGGCCAAGACCGCTAACCCTAGCGAACGCGGCCAGAGCAACTCGGCCCTGATCAACACCGCCGGACTGAAGTACGACTACGGTCAGGGCGTGCAATTCAACGTTCAAGCCGGCATGGTGCATTACGGCCGGGTGGGACTCTCGCCCATGTCAGCACCAGACAACGAATCGTTCACCAAGATAGATTCGCGCGTCACCGACCAAGGCAACTGGTTCACAGTAGGCGTGGTGTATTCGTTTTGATGCCCATGGCAAAGGTTAGTCTCATGAAATTATTGCAAATTCTCCCAATATCCAACCTACTAGCGCGCGCAGCCCTGGCGCTGTCAGCAGCGCTTGTTCTTGCGTCCTGCGGGGGAGGTGGCTCCGTGGTAACAGGGGTCGCCTCGCCACGCGCGCTCAGCGCAGAAGTGGCCTCGCGTAACGCAGTCAACTACGCGCCTTTCCGTACGCTTGAATGCAAAGTCGAGATAAGACCAAAAGTTTACGTTTACGTAGGTCAATGCGCCTATGATTCAAACAATATTTTGAGGGCCTTATCAAACAACCAAGTGGCCATTCCCACCGGCGAGCCTCCGACACTAGAAGAACCTGACAGTGCTAATTTTGCGGCGCATATCAAGGAAGATTTGGACTTGATGGTTGCTGGCAATTTTCGCCTGATTAGGCTTTTCGACAGCTCAGATAAAGTGAGCAAACAAATCCTGAGGATCATCCGCGACAACAACCTGGACATTAAGGTGATGCTCGGTGTGTGGATCGCCAGTGGTAACGATGCCTTTAATAAGGCAGAAATTGCCCGCGGTGTCGCGCTGGCGAAGCAGTACAGCGACATTGTGGTAGCCCTCAGCGTCGGTAACGAGACCATGGTCAGTTGGTCTTTCAACCCCCTGTCAGTGTCGCAAATGGCTGCTTACATCAAGAGCGTGCGCAGCCAAGTGACCCAGCCGGTGACCACCGACGACAACTGGGCGTTTTTTGCACAATCCGGCGCCAAGGAGAAGAACCCGCGCGCCGTGCTGGATGTGATCGACTTTGTGGCCATGCACACCTACCCGCTCGCAGAGACCATTCATCCGCCAGCAACTTGGGTTTGGGAGCAGTTTGGGGAAGAAGCAGGCCCTCTGCGAGCCACTGCCATGATGGATGCATCGATTGCCGCTGCACGTCTGCAGTACGGGGCAGTGCGCGCCCACCTCGACAGTGTGGGCTTTCCCAACATGCCGATCGTGATCGGAGAGACCGGCTGGAAGGCCGTGGCATCCAACGGCGAGAGCAACCGCGCCCATCCGGTCAATCAGAAGATGTACTTAGAGCGCCTTAACACTTGGACCAGCGAGTCGCGGGCCGGCAAAGGTGGCCCCAAGTCCATCTTTTACTTTGCAGCATTTGACGAGCAGTGGAAGGGCTCTGACGACAAGTGGGGCCTGTTCAACAAAGACCGCCAGGCTCGATACGTCGTGCAGGCGCTCTACCCGAAGGCGCAGGGCTACACCCATGAAGCCGGCACCTACACCGAAGCCAATGCCGTATACGCGCCCGATGTGACGAATGCCGTGGTCACAGGCAACCGCTTCACCGTTTACGCTGACACCGTGCCCGCAGGCGCCTCGCCCGCCGTGGCCACAGGCGCCAACTGGTTCGGCTGGGACGCGCCGGCCACGGCTTTTGGCGGTGAAGAGGACTCGGGCGTGCCAGTCACAGGAGAACCTGGCGACAGTCCACACGGCATCGTGATCAAACCTCAGCCGGTATCCTGGGGGTGGGGTATTGTGGTGGCGCCAGGCGACGGCACTGTGACCGCAGATCTCAGTGCTTACGAGTCGGGTAAGCTTAATTTCAGCATCATGACCACCTATCCCGGGCCGATTGAAGTCGGGTTCCTGACTGGTAAGGGCCTCACCCCGTCCGCCTACGATGTCTATATGAAAATCAGCAATAACAATGCGGATGGCTATGGCTACATCAGTGATGGCAATTGGCATCAAGTTTCAGTTCCAATCAGTGAATTGAAGAAAAACGGCGCCATGGCATTCAGGGCGGACGGAAACTATGATCCGACCAAGTCGTACTTTGACCTCACCATGGTGACCAACCCCTTTGTGATCGCCGACCGCTTCGAAAAGACCGGTAATACGCAGGGCGCAGCCACCAACACCAAGATTTACGTCGACAACATTTACTGGTCCAAATAACCTGGGCCGTTCACACAAGGCGCAGCATTTGCTGCGCCTTTTTTATTCGCCAAGCGAGAGCCTTGCCGCATGATTCAGCCTTATTTAACCGTCTGTGCAACCGACCAACGCCTGCAGGCCGCGCCCGCCCTTCAAGCCCTTGCCAGCGCCATGCCGCCCAGCCCCACGACGGTGTGGGTCAACACCGAAAGGCGCTTTCAGACCGTGCTGGGTTTTGGCGGCGCTTTTACCGAGTCCAGCGCACACAACTGGCTCAAGCTCAGCCCGGCGCAACGCGATGAAGTGCTGCGCCTGTACTTTGACCGTGCAACCGGCCACGGCTACACCCTGTGCCGCGTGCACATGAACAGTTGCGATTTTTCATTGGGCAATTACGCCCATGCCGCCACGCCGGGCGACCTCACGCTTCAGGACTTCAGCATTGCACGGGACCAACTCGCTTTGCTGCCCTTCATACAAGCGGCGCAACAGGTAGCGGGCCAGCCCCTGCAACTGTTGGTATCGCCCTGGAGCCCGCCAGCGTGGATGAAAAGCAATGCACAAATGAACCAGGGCGGGCATTTGTTGCCGGCCTACCGTCAAACCTGGGCGTTGTGCTTTGTGAAATTCATTCAGGCCTACGAAGCGCAAGGCCTACCGGTGTGGGGCGTGTCCGTGCAGAACGAGCCTGAAGCCCATCAGGTTTGGGACTCCTGCTTGTACACCGCAGAAGAAGAGCGTGATTTTGTGCGCGATTTTCTCGGCCCCGAGTTGGCCAAGGCCGGCCTGGGCCATGTCAAGATCATCATCTGGGACCACAACCGGGACCGCATGGTGGAGCGAGCCAGCGTGGTGTATTCAGACCCGCAGGCCGCGCGCTATGTCTGGGGCACGGGCTTTCACTGGTATGGCGAGTCGTGCTTTGACCATGTGCAACTCACGCACGATGCCTGGCCCGACAAGCACCTGCTGTTTACCGAAGGCTGCCAGGAAGGCGGTCCGCACCTGGGTTCATGGGATCTGGGTGAACGCTACGCGCGCTCCATGATCAAGGACCTGAACCGGTGGACCGTGGGCTGGATTGACTGGAACCTGGTGCTGGATGAAACCGGTGGCCCCAACCATGTGGGCAATTTATGCAGCGCCCCCATTTTGGTTGACACCCACAACGACCGCTTGTTGCTGCAAAGCTCTTACTACTACATAGGCCATTTTTCTCGCTTTGTACGGCCCGGCGCACGCCGCGTGCTGTGCAGCAGCGCCCGCCCGCAGCTGGAGGCCGCCGCCTTTATTAACACCGATGGCAGCACGGCCGTGGTGGTGATGAATGCCAGCAGCAGCGCCCAATCTTTTGAGCTGGTCGTGGATGGCCAGCGCTGGGCCACCGAGCTACCCGCCCGCGCCATTGCCACTTACGTCCACTTACGTCCACTGAGTGCGCTGTAGGCCGCTTGGGGCAAGCCAGCTCAAGCCAGCAATTGGCCCTGTGCGTCAAACGCCAGCGCGGCCTGCGCATCAGGCACCAGCCCCACCACCTGCCCCTTGGCACAGGCACTGAACTGCGCACCCACTTTGGCATTGAGCAAGTCACTCACACCGTCCACGCGCAGATACAGCACCGAGGTGTCGCCCAAATGCTCAGCCAGTACCACGGTGGCAGGAATACCCTGGCCTTGCAGATCAACGTGCAAGTGCTCGGGGCGCAGTCCCATGTGCTGCGCCAAAGGCTCGGGCTTTAACTGCAGCAATGCCCATAACTGGCGGTGCGCGGGGGTGGCATCGGCAGCAGGTTGGTGGATGAGGTTGATGCGTGGCGCGCCTAAAAAAGTGGCCACAAATTGGTTAGCGGGGCGGTTGTACAAATCCATGGGCGCCCCGAGCTGCTCAATTTTTCCTTGGTTGAAAACGGCAATGCGGTCACCCATGGTCATGGCCTCCACCTGGTCGTGGGTGACATAAATCATGGTGGTCCCCAGCTCCTGGTGCAGGCGCGAGAGTTCAATGCGCATGTTCACCCGCAAGGCCGCGTCCAGGTTGGACAAGGGCTCGTCAAACAAAAACACTTTGGGCTTGCGCACAATGGCCCGACCAATGGCCACGCGCTGGCGCTGCCCGCCCGACAACTCTTTGGGAAAGCGGTCCAGCAGCTCGGTCATGCGCAAGATATCGGCGGTGCGTCTAACCTGTGTCTCGCGCTCACTTTTACCCACACCCGCCATCTTGAGCGAGAAGCCCATGTTCTCTGCCACCGTCATGTGCGGGTAGAGCGCATAGCTTTGAAACACCATGGCCGCACCCCGGTCAGCCGGGCGCAGACCGTTGGCTTTCACCCCATCGATCAACAGGGTGCCGGCGCTGATACTTTCAAGCCCGGCGATCATGCGCAAGGTGGTGGACTTGCCGCACCCCGAGGGCCCCACAAAAACCATGAACTCGCCGGCACGTACCGTCAAGTCAATGCCTTTGATGACCTCCTGCTCGCCAAAACTTTTACGCACACCTTGCAGTTCTACTTGGCCCATTTCAAGCTCCGGTGGTGGCCTGTGCCAGACTGGCGCGGTGCGCATGCACACAGCGCAGGTAATCCTGGTACCACAGCGCACTGTCCTTGGGCGTTCGTTGTTGGCTGGCGAAGTCGACATGCACGATGCCAAAACGCTTCTCGTAGCCCGACGCCCATTCAAAATTATCCAGCAGGCTCCACACCATGTAGCCCCCTAACGGAACACCCTGGTCCATCGCCTGTGCAATAGCTTCTATGTGCTTAGCAATGTACTCGGTGCGCGCGGCATCATGCACTTGCCCGTTATCCAACACGTCCGGAAAAGCGCCGCCGTTTTCGGTCACAAAAATAACAGGCAATTCATAGTCTTGGTGCACGCGCAGCAACAGCTCGGTCAGGCCTTCTGGGTAAATTTCCCACCCCATGTCGGTCAGTGGCAAGCCACTCTGGCTGGATTTCCAGGAATCATCAGCGCTCACCACGGAGCGGGTGTAGTAGTTGATGCCCAAAAAGTCCAGGGGCGTGGCAATGGCCTGCATATCGCCGGCTTGTACTTGGGGCGCGTCCTGCCCCAGATAGGCCAGCACATCCTCAGGGTAAGCCGACTTGAACAGTGGGTCCATGTACCAGCGCACCAAGCGACCATCTTCCAGCACCTTCTTGGCCTGGTCAGCCGCGCTGTCGGTGGCGGCACTCATGGGCGACAGGTTGAGCACAATGCCCAGATCGGCCTGGCAGCCGTCTGCGCGCAGGGCTTGCAGCGACAGGCCATGGCTGAGCAGCAAATGGTGCGCCACCTGCATGGCCATGGCACGGTTCTTCAGACCCGGGGCGAATACGCCGCTTTCATGGCCCAGAACCGACATCACCCAAGGTTCATTGTGGGTGGTGATGGAGGGCACCCGGTCGCCCAGGCGCGTTGCTACTTTGCGGGCGTATTCCACAAACAAAGGGACCGTATCGCGGTTGGCCCAGCCGCCTGTCGCTTGCAGTTCCAGGGGAAGGTCCCAATGGTTCAAGGTGACATAGGGCTTAACGCCGCGCGCCAGCATGCCGTCCACCAAGCGCTCGTAAAAATCAAGCCCTTTCTCGTTCCAGGCCCCGGAGCCACCAGGGCGCACGCGCGGCCAGGCAATGGAAAAGCGGTAAGCATCCACGCCCAAAGAAGCAATCAGATCGAGGTCTTCCTGCCAGCGGCTGTAGTGCGCACAGGCTACATCGCCATTGCTGGCATCGGCAATGGCGCCGGGCACGCGACAAAACTGGTCCCAGATCGAAAGACCCTTGCCATCTTGCTCAGGTGCACCTTCAATTTGAAAAGAGCTGGTGGCTACGCCCCACACAAAATGGGGCGGAAAGCGCTCGTGCAAAGTAGGTAGCTCAGTCATGTTCATGGATGTTTCAGGTCAATCTAAATTCAACAGTGGTCAATACAGTGCGCTGCGATGTTGCCCCGCGTGGACTCATTTCACGGCACCCGCGGTCAGTCCATCAATAAGACGGCGAGAGGAAATGGCAAACAACACCAGCAGTGGCAAGGTGGCAATAGCCGCACCGGCCATCACGGCACCCCATTCGGTATTGACCGGGCTTTGCATGCTGCGCAAAGCCAAGGGCAAGGTGTACATCTCGGGCGAGCGCATCACGATCAAAGGCCCAATGAAGTTGTTCCAGGAGGCAATGAAAGTAATCAGGCCTAAAGTTCCCATGGCCGGGCTCAGCAAGGGCAGCACAATGCGCCAGTAAATGCCCAGCTCACTGCAGCCGTCCATGCGTGCGGCTTCAATCAGATCACGCGGTATGGCGGAGGCCACAAACTGGCGCATCATGAAAATGCCAAACGCACTGGCCGCGCCCGGAATGTAGAGCGCGCGGGGTTGATCGATCCAGCCAAAAGCGTCCATGATCATGAACGTCGGAATCATGCCGAGAAATGAGGGGATCAACATGGTGCCCATCACCAGCATGAAGAGAGGCTTCTTGAAGCGAAACTCAAACAGGGCAAAGGCATACCCGCCCATGGAGCAAAACAACAGCGTCAGCCCGGTGGAGGCCAGGGCGACATACAAGCTCCAGCCCAGGCTGCGCCAGAATGGAATTTTGCTGGTCAGGAGGGCCAGGTTGTTGAAAAATTCATTGCCAAAAAACAAGGGCGGCGGCAAATTGAAAATTTCAGTGCGTGAATGGGTGGCAAACACGAACATGAAATAAAAGGGCGCCAGCATGAGCAAGCTACCCACCCCTACCAACAGGTAGGCGGCAAGGGGCGCCATGCGATCGGTCTTGATCATCATCCTGTCCTCAGGCGGCCGGGCCACGTGGCTTGAAGGCCCGGTTGGTCAACCAGGTCAACAGGGCCACAAACACAAACAGCAGCCACGACAAGGCACTGGCGCCACCAAAATCATTGAACTCGAAGGCCGTGCGGTACATGTACATGGCGGTGGTCATGCCGGCCTGGTCGGTACCGCCGCGTCCCCCGGTCAGAATGAAGGGCTCTTCGAACAACTGCAAGCCGCCCACCACACTGAGCGTGACGCCAAAATAAATCATGGGCTTCAGGCTGGGCAGGGTGATGAACCAAAACTGCTGCCAACGCCCCGCGCCATCCATGGTGGCGGCCTCGTACATGTCTTTGGGAATGGTCTGCAAGGCAGCCAGGTACAGCACGGTGTTGAAGCCCACGTAGCGCCAGAACACCACCAGGGCAATAGCAGGCTTCACGTTTTCGGCCCGGTTGAGCCAGTCAATAGGCGCTGCAGGAAACAACCAAGCCAGCCCAGGCAACTGGCCCATGGCCTGCAGGGCAATATTGATGAGCCCGTAGTCGGTGGAGAACAGGGTGCTGAACATCATGGCAATGGCCACGGTGGAGGTGATGTAGGGCAGGAAATACGCGCCCACCACGCTGTTGCGGCCACGTTTGAAGGCGCTGTGAATAAACACCGCCAACGGTATCGCCACCACATGTTGCGGCACCCCGGAGGCCACGGCCAACCAGGCGGTGTTTTTCAGCGATTTCCAAAACCATTCGTCCGTGATGGCGAAAGCAAAATTATCCAGGCCAACAAATTTCATGGACGTCAGGCCCGCAGTCGGCTCCCAGCTTTGAAACGCCAGATAAAACGAGAAGCCCAGGGGGAACACCCCAAACACCAGAAACAGCAACACAAAGGGCGCCAACAGGACGTAGGGGACCACGTCCGGACCGGGTTGCAGTTTGTGTAAGAGTTTCATCGCTTCAGGAGTCAGCGCGGCCTAGCGCCGCACACGCCGTTCCAGCAGGGACTTGGCATCTGCCAAGGCTTGGCGCACGTCCTTACCCTGGTCGAGCACTTTGTCCATTTCTGTGTTGATGATTTCCTCGGCTATCGGATCGAGCTTGTGCACATCTACCGCCGTAATACGGGCTGCAGCCTGGCGCCACAGCAGCCGGGCTTTTTGGTTGGCCAGAAACTCAATGGGCTGGTCAAAGAAGGCGTCGTTGTGCACGGCAACCAGGGCTGGAAAAGCGTCTTGCGACTTGAAGGCCTGCAACTGGAGCTCTGGCGTCAAGGTCATCATTTGGACGAATTCCCAGGCCAAGGCCTTGTTTTTGCCAGTCTTGGGAATGGCATAAAAACTCCCCCCCCACGAGCCAAAGGCGCCCTCTGGCAGCTGCGCGGCCTGCCACTGGCCTTTGGTGCTGGGGGCCAACCAGTTGTTCAAATGGCCGGCCAACCAAGCACCCGACATCTGCGTTGCAATCGTGCCGCGCTTGAACCCTTCAGACCATTCGTTGGACCAGGCGTTGATCTTGCCGTCGAGCTTGTTCTCGCGCACTTTTTTGGCCAACTCAAAGGCACGCACAAAGCGAGGCGAATCCACCAGCACTTTGCCCTTGGCGTCCAGGTACAGGCCCTCCCCGTTTTGCACACCGGTCCGAATCAAAATATCTTTGATATCACGCGCGTGGGGCATCAGGTACGCACCGGTTGTGGCCTTGATCTTGATACCCGCGTTGATGTAAGACTCCCAGGACTTGGTCAGATCCGCCTCAGCGATGCCGGCTTTTTTGAGAATGTCTGTGCGGTAAAGCAGTGTGCCCGGGCCTATGTCGGTGGGTACTGCCATCACGGCACCCGAGATGGCCGTTCCCTGGCGGAAGGCATAGGGGACAAAACGGCTTTGCTGCTCTTTGACCTTGTAGGGCGCTTGGGACAGATCTTCCAAGCCACCGCCTTCAGAAAATCGGGCGACATAGCCAAATTCAAGCGCCATGACATCGGGCAGATTGGACGACGTTGACAACGCGGTGGTCATGGCTGTGTGGTGATCGGCGTAGGCCCGGCTGACCACCTTGATTTCGACGTTGGGGTGCTTTTTCTTCCACTGCGGCAGTGCAGCTTTGACGATGTCATCAATCGCCGGGAAAGCGGCCACGGTCAAGGTTTGTTGCGCCATGGCTGCGCTCCCTAGCAGGGCTCCTGCGAGCAAGCAGACGCTTATGCGCAGCGCTTGCACAACAGCGCGTGCTTTGTGGCTTGAAAATTTCATTTTTGCCCCAGATGAACACCAATATAAACGTCGCGCCCGTGACGCTGGCCAAGATCTTGCCAATGGGCAGAAGCAATGGCATGAAAGCGCTTTCAAAATTTATTATAGGTTAGCAAAATAGGAATTTACCCAAGGGAAATCCCGTAGGAAAATGCGCGCAGGCCCTGGGAAAGGCCCGTAGTCTGGGCTTTAGGTAGGCAGGCGGCGGCTTGATTCGCGCGCCACCAGAACCGGCTCGCTCACTGCCAAGTCGGGTTTTTTGCCCGACACCAGTTGCAGCATGGCAGAGGCCGCCTGGCGGCCAATTTCATAAGCCGGGTGATGGATGGAACTCAAAGGCGGAACCGAGTAGAGGGAGGCTGGCAAATCATCAAAGCCAATCAAAGACACATCATGCGGCACCCGCAGGCCATGGCGATGCAGTCCCAGGGCGGCACCAACGGCCATCTGGTCGTTGGCAGCAAAGATGGCGGTGAATCGCTTGCCCGTTGCCAACAAGGCATCGATCGCCAGAAGGCCGCTTTCTTCGTGGTACTGCCCGGGAATAACCAAAGCCGGATCGAACACCAGACCGGCCTCTTTGAGCGCCGCCTGATAACCCTGCAACCGCTCCATGGCATCAGGGTGCTCAGGGTCACCGGCAATGAAAGCAATGTGCTGGTGTCCCAACTCAATAAGGTGGCGGGTTGCCAACAGGCCACCCTTGAAGTTGTCAAAATTCAGTGCAAAGAGACCTGGGCCCTTAATCGCCCGACCCGTCACCACAAATGGCAGGCTCTTGGCATAGGCTTTAAGCGCTTGGTCATTGAGCCGCCCGGTCAAGACAATGATGCCGTCTACACGGCGCGACCGCAGCATGTCGATATGGCGCACCTCCAGGTCGGCGTTCCAGTGGGCACTCACAAACAAGGGGCTGTACCCCGCAGGGTCCAACTCATCTTCGATACCGCGCAAGGAGGCGCCATAAAAGGGGCTGTCTATCGCCTGGGTTATCACGCCAATACTCAAGGTTCGGCCACCCGCCAAGCCACGGGCGACCGGATTGGGCACGTAACCCAAGGTGGCAATGGCTTCATCAACCGCTTGCTTTTTGACATCACTGACGACCGCCGTGCCATTCAGAATACGTGACACCGTGCTGGGGGACACCCCCGCCCTCTGGGCGACCATCTCCAGGGTGACCGCCGTGTGATGACTGACGTTGGACGATTTCATGCCTACTTGTAAATTTTTTTTACTCGCCATTTCCAGCTTTCATTTTTGTAGCTGGGAGTGTAATTGCAGCCCCAAGTAAGGCTCCCTACCCACCGAACAGGCGCTCGTCTGAATGTTCAGCTGCTGAAAATCTTGCCGGGATTCATGATGTTGTGCGGGTCCAGCGCGCGTTTGATGGTGCGCATCATGTCCACGGCACCGTGGCCTGTTTCGGTCAGTAAAAAATCCATTTTGTGCAAGCCAATACCGTGCTCGCCAGAACAGGTGCCTTCCAGGGCCAAGGCGCGTTGCACCAGTTGGTGGTTCAGCTTTTCGGCGATTTCACGTTCGGCAGGCAGGTTGGGGTCAATCAAGTAGCCAAAGTGAAAGTTGCCATCGCCCACATGGCCCACCAAAAAATACGGCATGCCTGAGGCATCGGCTTCGGCTACCGAGTCCAGCAAACAGTCGGCCAGTCGGCTGATGGGCACGCAGGTGTCGGTGCTGATGACACGACAACCCGGTTTGGTTTGAATCGCCGCGAAGTACGTGTTGTGCCGCGCTGTCCATAAGCGCGTGCGCTCTTCGGGGGTGGTGGCCCATTCAAACGATTGGCCCCCGTGGTCGGAGGCAATCTCCTGCACGGTCTGCGCCTGCTCCTGCACGCCGTTGGGCGAGCCGTGAAACTCCATCAACAACATGGGCGACTCGCTGAGCCCCAGCTTGGCATAGGCGTTGACCATGCGCACCGCATTGGGGTCGATCAACTCAACCCGGGCAATGGGTACGCCCATCTGAATGATGGCAATGGTGGTTTGTACAGCCGCCTCAATGCTGGGGAACGAACACACGGCAGCCGACACCGCTTCTGGCAAGGGGTACAGGCGCAGGGTGACCTCGGTGATCACGCCCAGCGTGCCCTCGCTGCCCACCATCAAGCGCGTCAGGTCGTAGCCTGCGCTCGATTTCTTGGCGCGCGTGCCAGTGCGTATCACCTCAGCGCTGGCGGTCACCACTTCCAGGGCCAGCACGTTCTCGCGCATGGTGCCGTAGCGCACCGCGTTGGTGCCACTGGCGCGGGTGGCGCACATGCCCCCAATGCTGGCGTCGGCGCCGGGGTCAATCGGAAAAAACAGGCCGGTACTTTTGACCTCTTCGTTGAGTTGCTTGCGGGTCACGCCGGGTTGCACGGTCACGGTCAAATCTTCTGCGTTGATACGCAACACCTTGTTCATGCGACCCACGTCCAAGCTGATGCCGCCTTGCACCGCCAACAAATGCCCTTCCAACGAGGAGCCCACGCCAAACGGAATTACCGGCGCTTTGTAGCGCGCCGCCAGCGCCACGGCATCTGCGACGTCTTGGGTGCTTTCAGCATAGACCACGGCGGCAGGCGGTGGCACGCTGGTGAACGCCGACTCGTCCCGGCCATGCTGCTCACGCACCACCAGCGCGGTGGAGCAGTTAGCGCCGAAGCGTTGGGACAGGGCGTCAAGCAGGGCCTGGGGCACCTCGCGTTGGGACACCAACGGGGCCAGGTGGTCGTGGATTGTGGGGGCGTTCATGGGCGTTTCTCTCCAACTTCTGTATCAAACTTCGGAACTTTTCTGGGGGTCTGTTTAGCGCGGCGTAGCGTCAGGTCCGTGCAAAACTAGGCCCGACTTTAGCCCAGTCCCAGCGCAAACGCCAGCCTTTGAAACTGGCGTTTTAACCTGGCCTCAAGGGCGGCATAATCGCGCCATGCACTCCCGCCCCTCCGGCCCTTGGCCGCTTCGACTCAGCACCTTGGCGCTCGCTGCCCTGGCAGCTGGCAGCGCGACGTTCTGGGCGCTGAAGTGGAGCGTACCCGCCCCCTGGCAGAGCAGTGCGGCGCCCGTAGCCTCCAGCACAGCGCCTACCGATACGCCGGCCATTGCCCGGCTGCTGGGAGCTGGTGCAGCCGAAGCAGGGCTTGCGGCAAGCGCGCCAGAAAGTCTCAGTAGCCGCTTCAAGCTGACCGGGGTCGTGGCCGACCGCGCCCACCGCGGGTATGCGGTGATTGCAGTCGATGGTCAAAGTGCCCAGCCCTTTGGGGTGGGCAGCTTGGTCGCCCAAGGGTTGGTGTTGCAGTCCGTCAGCGCGCGCAGCGCCGTGCTGGGCGCCAGTCGCAAGGGGCCTGCGGCGGTCACGCTGGAACTGCCGCCCCTGGACAAGCCGCTTGACAAGCCCTGAGTTGGGTCAGCTCGCCAGTTCGCGGCGCATGGCGTTCACCACGGCCTGGTAATCGGGTTTGCCAAAAATGGCGCTGCCGGCCACGAAGGTGTCGGCTCCAGCGCTGGCCACGCGGCGAATGTTGTCCACCTTGATGCCCCCGTCCACCTCCAGCCGAATATCGCGGCCAGTCGCGGTGATGCGTTTTCGCACATCTTCAATTTTGCGCAGTGCCGAGTCGATGAAACTCTGGCCACCAAAGCCGGGGTTGACGCTCATGATCAGCACCATGTCCAGGTCGTCAATCACCCAGTCCAGCACATCCAGCGGCTCAGCCGGGTTGAAAGCCAGTCCCACCTTGCAGCCCTTGCTCTTGATGACCTGAATACTGCGGTGCACATGGCCCGAGGCGTCCGGGTGAAAGCTGATGAGGTCGGCACCGGCGTCGGCAAAGGCGCTGGCCAGCGCATCTACCGGCTGCACCATCAGGTGCACGTCAATGGGCACGGCCACGCCTGCGGCAGTTTTGGCGTGCGGTTTGAGGGCGCTGCAAATCATGGGCCCGAAGGTCAGGTTGGGCACGTAGTGGTTGTCCATCACGTCAAAGTGAATCCAGTCGCTGCCGGCGGCAATCACGTTTTTGACTTCATCGCCCAGACGGGCAAAATCGGCGGACAAAATAGAAGGGGCAATACGGTAGGTCATGGGGTCAGACTTATTAATTCGTAGGGGATCAAAGGGAATCAACCGGGGTCGATGAACCCAGGTATTTTCGCAGGTAGCATTCAAGCATGTCCAAATATCAATTTCGCGTGGAAGTCACGCCCAGTTACATCACCGAGCAATCCTCACCGGAGCAGGCGCTGTATGTCTTCTCGTACACCATCACCATCACCAATACAGGCCAGGTGGCGGCGCAACTGATTTCGCGCACCTGGAATGTCAACGACGCCAACGGCCACACCGAGCGCGTGCGCGGCCTGGGTGTGGTGGGCCAGCAGCCGCTGCTCAAGCCCGGCCAGGCCTTTGAGTACACCAGTGGCACGCGCCTGCGCACGCCCACCGGCACCATGCACGGCAGCTTTTTCTGCATGGCTGAAGATGGCGAAAAATTTGACACCGACATCCCCATGTTTGTGCTCGACGCCCTGAGCCCCAGCGGCGGCACCCGCACCCTGCACTGAGCCCGGCATGCAGCCGCTGGGCGAGTTTGACCTGATTGCACGCTTCTTCAAGCGCCCCACGCCGCACGCGGTGGTGGGTGTAGGCGACGACTGCGCTGTCTTGCAGCCCCGCCCCGGCACCCAGTGGGCCATCTCCACCGACATGCTGGTGGCTGGCCGCCATTTCTTTCCCGACACCGACCCCGGCCAACTCGGCCACAAAGCCCTGGCCGTCAACCTGAGCGACCTGGCGGCCTGTGGCGCCCAACCCGTCGCCTTCACCCTGGCGCTGGCCCTGCCTGAAGCCCGCGAAGCCTGGCTGGCGCCGTTTGCGCAAGGCTTGCTGGCACTGGCTGACCTGCACGGCTGCGAGCTGGTGGGCGGTGACACCACGCAAGGTCCGCTCAACATCTGCATCACCGTGTTTGGCGAAGTGCCGGTGATCAACGGGCGCACGCTAGCCCTGCTGCGCTCGGGCGCCCAGGCCGGTGACGACCTGTACGTCAGCGGCACCCTGGGCGATGCCCGCTTGGCGCTGGAGGTCTTGCAAGGCCAGCTCAGCGTGCCACCCGCTGTGCTGAAAGCAGCCCGCACCCGGCTGCAAGCACCCACCCCGCGCGTGGCCCTGGGCCTGGCCCTGCGCGGCGTGGCCACAGCGGCCATTGACGTAAGCGACGGCCTACTGGGCGACTTGGGCCATGTGCTGCAACAGTCTGGCGTAGGCGCCGTGGTGCACACCGACGTGGTGCTGCAGCGCTTGGCCAGCTGGCGTGCCTTGGTGCCTTGGCTTAGCGAACCAGATACCCCACTCTCCAAAGCCCGTCTGCTGGGCTGGACCTTGGCCGGGGGCGACGATTACGAACTGCTGTTTACCGCCGCGCCTGCCCAGCGTGCGCAGGTGGCGCAGGCGGCGCTGCGTGCCCAAACCCCCGTGACCCGCATTGGCCAGATTGAAGCCGAACGCGGCTTGCGGCTGTTGGACGAACATGGCCAGCCGCTGCCCAACACCTTCGCCTCGTTTGACCACTTTGCCTAAACCAGGATGCGCCGCGGCTGCCCCCATGGACTCCCGCCGCCCCCGGATAATCCCCTGATGCTTGAACACGACGCCCCCTCAGCTACCCCGGCTCCGGCGCCACCAACGGCGCCCGTGCTGACGCCCCCAGTGCGCCCCAACTCGCGTTTCATGCGTTCGCACCCCGCGCACTTCATTGCCCTGGGCTTTGGCTCGGGCCTGAGCCCGCTGGCGCCCGGCACGGCGGGCACCCTGTGGGCCTGGCTGGCTTTTTTGGCCTTGCAACCCTGGATGAACGACACCCGCTGGGCGCTGCTCATTGGCCTCTCGCTGCCCTTGGGCTGGTGGGCCAGCACCGTCACCGCCCGCAACCTGCGCGTGCTCGACCCGAGCTGCGTGGTGTGGGACGAAGTGGTGGCCTTCTGGCTGGTGCTGTGGCTGGTCACCCCCACCGGCTGGTGGGGCCAGCTGGCCGCCTTTGCGCTGTTTCGGTTTTTTGATGCCGTCAAACCCGGCCCGGTGGGCTGGGCCGACCAGTTGTTTCATGACGTCCAACCTGACACCGACCCCGCCGCCTGGCGCAAGGCCGGCTTTGGCATCATGCTCGATGACGTGGTGGCTGCCGCCTGCACGCTGCTGGTCATCGCACTTTGGAGATACGTGACATGAACTCAACCCCACCTACCCTGCCCGTGCTGACCGGGCAGCTCGCCACGGCACTGCTGCAGCAAGGCTTGCGCCTGGTCACCGCCGAGAGTTGTACCGGCGGCATGATTGCAGCGGCCTGTACCGACCTGGCCGGCTCCAGCGCCTGGTTTGAGCGTGGTTTTGTCACCTACTCAAACGACGCCAAGATGGAACTGCTGGGCGTGGAGGAGCGCTTGCTGCGCCGCGCTGGCGCCGTCTGCGAAGGCGTGGCACGCGCCATGGCGCAAGGTGCGCTGGCGCATGCCAAGGCGCAGGTGGCCGTCGCCGTGACCGGCGTGGCCGGCCCCACAGGCGGCAGTCCGGCCAAACCCGTGGGCACCGTGTGGTTTGGCTTTGCGCTGCCAGGGCAAGTCGTCACCGAAAAATGCTGGTTTGCCGGCGACCGTGCGGCTGTGCGCGATGCCACCGTGCAGCATGCCCTGACACGGCTGGTGCAATTGCTCACCCCACAGACGCAGCCTGCGGCATGAGTGCCGACCTGGCAGCTGGCTTTGCCAGCGGACTGGCGCTGATCGTGGCCATTGGGTCACAAAACGCTTTTGTGCTGCGCCAAGGCATACGGCGCGAGCATGTGCTGGCTGTGGTGCTGTTTTGCGCCTTGTCTGATGCCCTGCTGATTTGGGCCGGCATCAGCGGCGCCGGCGCGCTGGTGCAGGGCAACGCCTTGCTGCTCAGCCTCACGCGCTGGGGCGGCGCCCTGTTTCTGGGGGCGTACGGCGTGCAGGCGGCACTGCGCGCCTGGCGCGGCCAACAACTGCAGTTGGAAGCGGGTCAAAGCGTGACCTTGTTCGCAGCCTTGCTGACCTGTTTTGGCTTCACCTTTTTGAACCCCCACGTCTACCTGGACACCGTGGTGCTGCTGGGTACCCTCGCCAACCAGCGGCCAGAAGCCGGGCGCTGGCTGTTTGGCTGGGGCGCCTGCACGGCCAGCCTGTGCTGGTTTGGCGCACTCGGGTTTGGCTCGCGCTGGCTGGCCCCCCTGTTCCAGACCGTGACCGCCTGGCGCGTGCTTGACAGCCTGATCGCGCTGACCATGCTGAGCCTGGCCGGCTTGCTGCTGGCCAACTAGCCAACCGCCGCCCCACCCCAAAGAAAGACCTGGCATGAAGACGATCCCCTGGTTTGAGCACTTTGAACAACGCCGCTTTGACGTCAACGGCGTGCAAATCAATGCCCGCATCGCCCAGGGTCAGCCAGACGGCCGCCCCGTGCTGTTGCTCCTGCACGGCTTTCCGCAAACCCATGTGATGTGGCACCGGGTGGCGCAGCGCCTGCAGCAGGACTTTTATCTGGTCATGCCCGACCTGCGCGGCTACGGCGACTCCAGCAAAGCACCGGGCTTGCCCGACCACAGCAACTACAGCAAGCGCGCACTGGCTCAAGACATGGTGGCGCTGATGGACGCCCTGGGCGTGCCGCAATTTGGCGTGTGTGGCCACGACCGGGGAGGCCGCGTGGCGCACCGACTGGCGCTGGACCACCCCACCCGCGTGCAGCGCCTGTGCGTGATCGACATTGCGCCCACGTTGGACATGTACGCCGCCACCGACTTTGAATTTGCCAAAGCCTACTACCACTGGTTCCATTTGATCCAACCCCAGCCTCTGCCCGAGAACATGATTGGCGGCAACCCCAAGGCCTACTTGCACGCCACGCTAGGGGCCTGGGGATACCAGGGCGCCACCACATTTGAGCCTGCTGCGCTGGCTGAGTACGAGCGCTGCTTTTGCCAAAGCGCCACCATTCACGCCCTGTGCGAGGACTACCGGGCCAGTGCCAGCATCGACCTGGTGCACGACCGTGACAGCCGCGCGGCCCAAGCCAACGGCCTAGGCAAGATCATGTGCGACACCCTGGTGCTGTGGGGCGAACGCGGTGTGGTGCAACGGCTGTTTCAGCCTCTGGCGCTGTGGCAGGCGCAGTGCGCTGCGCAGGTCACCGGCCATGCCCTGCCTGCCGGGCATTTCATTCCCGAAGAGTTGCCACAAGACACGGCGGCGCAACTGGCAGCGTTTTTCATGCCAACGTCAATCGGGCACTGAACCTTGAACACCAACGCGTCAAGTGATGGCCTGGCCGTGGTGATTGGCGCCAGCGGCGCGCTCGGTGCAGCCCTGGTGCAGCAACTGCAAACCGACACACGCTTTACTCAGGTACTGGGTTTGTCGCGCCAATCGCAACCCGCGCTGGATTTGCTGGACGAGGCCAGCATCGCTGCGGCGGCCGCCTATGTGGCCAGCACAAAACTGCCGCTGCGACTGGTCATAGACGCCACCGGTTTTTTGCACGACAGCCAGCACCAGCCCGAAAAAAGCTGGCGCCAGATAGACCCCAGCCAGATGGCCCGCGTCTTCGCCCTCAACGCCATTGGCCCGGCCCTGTTGATGAAATATTTTTTACCGCTGCTCGACGCGTCAGGCCCCAGCGTGCTGGCCACCCTGTCTGCCAAAGTGGGCAGCATTGGCGACAACCGCCTGGGTGGCTGGTACAGCTACCGCGCCAGCAAGGCCGCGCTCAACCAGTTGGTGCGCACCGCCGCCATCGAACTCCAGCGCCGCCAGCCGCACGCCTTGTGCGTGGCGCTGCACCCCGGCACGGTACACAGCGACCTGTCTGCGCCCTTTGCAAAAACCGGCTTGTCCGTGGTCTCGCCGCAAGTGGCCGCGCAACGCCTGCTGGCCGTGCTGGCGCAACTGCAACCCGCCGACTCAGGCGGCTTCTTCAACCACGATGGGGCGGCGCTGCCTTGGTGAGGCATAGGTTGGCTTGCTGCAGACGCGTGGCCTGATCGTCTGCCACTTCAATACCGCGCAGCTTTTTTTGACCGAATGAATTGTTTTGCTCACCTAGACGCCCTGTAACGCCACCACCTTAGAGCAGACTAGCATTAGCAGGCAAAATACCGTTTATGCGCTCGATCTTTTCCGGAAGGGTAATCATGCAGCCCTACATTCAATGGAGCCACCATGCAAATCATTGTTGATGTCCCTAATAGTTACCTCGATGCCATGCACCGCGGGCCAGACGACTTTGCGCAAGAGGCCAAACTGGCCATGGCCTCCAAGCTGTTTGAAATGAAACGCCTGTCCTCCGGCATGGCCGCCAGCCTGATTGGTATGGACCGGGTGACTTTTTTGGCACAACTTCAGCGATTTGGCGTGCCCATGATCGATCTGGATGCGGATGAGCTGGCGCAGGACATCGGCCATGCGTGAGCCCAAGCCGGTACTGGTTACCAACACCACGCCGCTGATTGCGTTAACCGCAGCCACCGGTAATTTAGACATTCTGAATTACTTGTATGCGCGCGTCGTCGTTCCGCTGGAAGTTGCCGAAGAGGTGCGCGTGGGTGGCAAGCAGTCGTTTGGGCTGGACGTTTTCAATGGTGCCGAGTGGCTGGACATCCAAATGGCGGAAGTTTCGTTGCAACCTTTTTTGAGAAATTCCCTTGACCGGGGCGAAGCGTCGGTCATTCAAACCGCCATGAATATGGGCCTGCCACTGGCCTGCATTGACGAAGCAGCGGGCAGACGTGTTGCGCGCCTGTGTGGGCTTGATGTAACTGGCTCCGTGGGCATCTTGCTCAAGGCCCGGCAGCTGGGTTTTGAGGTGTCAATTGCGCAGGCCTTGCAGCGTATGCAAAACCAAGGCATCTGGCTGAGCGACCAAGTGGTGAAGTTTGCTTTAGCCCAAGTGGACTGAATAGCATTGAGCCCACCTTGCGACGTGGGCACATAAAAAACTTGGCCTGATTTGTATTTACTGGCGCAGGCTCGGCACCAACAATTACTCGGGGCCGTTAAAGGTCAAGCACCAGACGCGCTGACTGGGCTCTGGAGCAACAGGGCAGGAACTGGTCGTTGGCGGCGTGCTCTTCGGGCGTCAGGTACAGGTCTTTGTGGTCAGGCTCGCCTTCGAGTACGCGCGTCAAACAAGTGCCACACACGCCCTGCTCACACGAGGTCTGGATCTCAATGCCACAGGCAGCCAGGGCCTGCACCACGGTTTGGTCTGCGGGGACGCGCACCACGCGGCCGCTGCTGGCCAACTGCACTTCAAAGCTGTTGGCGTCTCCTGGGCGCACGGCCTCACCAGTAAAAAACTCGCAGTGGAGCTGCTGCTCAGGCCAGCCCTTGCCACGGGCAGCGCCCAGCACCGCGTCCATGAAACCCTTGGGGCCACAGACATACACATGCACGCCGGCTTGCGGCTGCGACAGCAAGACGTCAAGCGCCAACCGGTCTTACGCCGGGCCGTCGTCCCAATGAAATTTGACGTGCGGGGCAAGCCTGGAGTTGGCAATGCGCGCCTCAAACGCAGTGCGCTCGCGCGAGCGGACGCAGTAATGCAGCTCAAAGTTGGCAGCCGTGCTGACCAGTTGCTCAGCCATGCACAAAAGGGGCGTAACGCCAATACCCCCGGCCAACAGCACATGGCGCTGCGCATCTGGCACCAGCTCAAAGTGGTTGCGCGGCGAGCTGATCTGCAGCGTGTCGCCCGCCTTCACCAGGTCATGCATGGCTTGCGAGCCGCCGCGCGAATGGGCATCGCGCAAGACGGCAATCTGGTAACGGTGCGTTTCGCCCGGTGGGTTGCATAAGGAATATTGCCGCAGCAGGCCCCCGGGCAGATGCACGTCCACGTGGGCGCCGGCGGTGAACACAGGCAAGGGTTCGCCATTGGCAGCGACCAGTTCAAAACTGTCAATGTCAAGCGCTTCGCGCTGCTTGCGCGCCACGCGCACGGTCAGGGTAGAGGGGTGGCTCATGCAACCTTCGTCTCTAGCGCCACCTGGCGGTCCATGATTTTTCTGGCCTGTATGCCACCAGCATCAATGTTGAGCTTGAGCAGCGCACGTCCGGGCCAGGCCAGCATATTTTGTTGCTGGCGCTCCAGCATTTGCCGGTCTTCGCTGAAGATGTTGCCTTGCCCTTCACGAATGGCCGCCGTCAGGTTCTGATCCTGGGGGTTGAACTTGCGCGCCATGCCCCAGAAATACCAGATAGAAGTTTCAGTTTCAGGGGTGATGAAATCCACCACCACGCTGTACACCTTGTGCTCGTTGGGCGCGTCGTAGCCGCCCTTGCCAGCGTGCGCCACGCCCACTTCAATCATCACGTGGCTGGGCGGCGTGAAGCGGCAGATTTGCCAGCGGTCCACCGGCACGTCATCGGCCAGTCCGTGCCCGCGCAGGGCCTGCTTCCAAAACGGCGGGGCTTCAATGCCGTTCATGAAACGACTGGTCACCACCATGTCGCCTTCCACCGTGGTTTTGCAGGGCGTGTCGTCAATTTCCTTTTGTCCGATGCTGCTGGCGTGCACATAGGTTTCATGCGTCAGGTCCATCAGGTTGTCCACCATCAGCCGGTATCCGCAATGGATGTGGTACAGGCCGCCACCAAAAGCCCACTCCGGGTGTTTGTGCCATGCCTGGACCGGAATGGTGCCGGGGTCGGCCAGATCGGCCTGGCCTGGCCAGACCCAGATAAAGCCGTAGCGCTCGGCCACCGGATAGCTGCGAATGGCCGGGAACCCACCCACGCGTTGACCGGGCATGGCCACTGTCTTGCCATCGCAGCCCATCTCCAGGCCGTGGTAGCCACACACCAGCTTGCCTTCGCAGACGGTGCCCAGCGACAAGGGCGCCCCCCGGTGCGGGCAAAAATCTTCCAGGGCCGCCACGCGGTTTTCTTCACCCCGGTAAAAAACGATGCGCTCGCTGCAGACCATTCGTCCCAAGGGCTTGGCCTGCAGCTCGGCTGACGTAGCGGCAACATACCAGGCGTTTTTTGCAAACATGACCATCCTTCAATCCATGGGTTACTGAAAAATTCGGCTAAGCCGCCGGGTTCGGGGCTGGTGCGTCTTCAATGATAGCCAAGGTTACCCTCTCGCACAGCAAGGCCACGCCCTGCAGCGGCGCCCAGACGGCTTGATCACACATCAGTCCAGGCACCCACAGCAGTGACTGCGCTTCATGGGCTTGCTTCATGTCTTCGCTCCAAAAAAACCACAAGGCCGTGGCGGTATAGCCAGCGGCCTATTAAACGCGCAGGTCACCCACGTGACTAAGGCGTTAGGCGAGCGGCTGACTGCTGCCTATGATTTAAGCTGCTGCCTTTGACAGCCTACGTTCTTCTGCAATTCAGCAATTACATCAACCGCTCCATCCATGCCCAGGTCTTCAACGCCACCCGCTGCTGAGTCCGCAACCGCGCTGGCCCACCACGAAGTCATCATCGTGGGCGCCGGGTTTGCCGGACTCGGTGCGGCCATTCAGCTGCGGGCGCAGGGCATTGACCTGCTGGTGCTGGAAAAAGCCGCGGCCATTGGCGGCGTCTGGCGTGACAACAACTACCCCGGCTGCGGCTGCGACATTCCCTCGGCGCTTTACTCTTATTCGTTCGCCCCCAACCCCCACTGGAGCCGGTGGTTCGCCACGCAGGCAGAAATCAAACAGTACACCGTGGACACGGCACGCCGTTTTGGCGTGCTGCCCTTGGTTCGTCTGCAGACCGAGCTGCTTATGGCCCGCTGGCTGGTGGACAAAAAACATTGGCAGCTGGAGACCTCTGCAGGCACCTACACCGCCAAGTTCGTGGTGATGGCTTGCGGCCCCATGCACACGCCCATCGTCCCCGATATACCGGGGCTGGACACCTTCACCGGCACGCGCTTTCACTCAGCCCAGTGGAACCATGCCTACGACTTGACCCAGCAACGGGTGGCAGTGATTGGCTCCGGGGCTTCGGCCATTCAATTCGTTCCCAAAATTCATAGGCAGGTCCAGCGGCTGTCACTTTTTCAACGTACCGCGCCCTGGGTTTTACCCAAAATGGATGCCGCCATTTCGCCCCGCTGGCAGACCATTTTCAAACGCTTGCCGGTGGTTCAGTCGGGGCTGCGCTGGCTGCTTTACCAGCAGTTTGAATTGCTCAACGTCTGCCTGAAGTACCCGGCCCTGCTCAAGCGCCTGCAAGGCGTTGGGCTGCGACATATTCAACGCAGTATTCAAGACCCCGCGCTCAAGGCCCAGGTGACCCCTGACTTTTCTATTGGCTGCAAACGCATTCTGATGTCCAACACCTGGTACCGCGCGCTGGCGCATAAGCAGGTGGAGGTGCTGCCGGGCGTTGCCCGTATTCAAGGCCAAACGGTGGTCGCCAGCAACGGTGCCCGTGCTGAAGTGGACGCCCTCATTTTCGCCACCGGCTTTGAGGTGGCCAACCCGCCCATTGCGCATCACATTGTGGGCGCCAGCGGACAACTGCTCAGCACGCAATGGCAAGGTTCTCCGCAGGCCTACTTTGGCACCATGACGCCAGACTGCCCCAACCTCTTTCTGACCTTTGGCCCCAACCTTTACAGCTTCACCTCGGCGTTTGTGATTCTTGAGGCGCAATTGAAGTTCATTGGCTCTGCCGTGCTCACCGCCCGCAAAAAATCCTTGGCCACCATCGCGGTGGACCCGGTGAAATCGGCGCGTTACAACCTGTTGCTTCAACAGTCCTTGCAGCGCAGCGTCTGGAACAGTGGCTGCAGCAGCTACTTCATTGACAAGAATGGCCGCAACAGCACCAACTGGCCGTGGACCACCTATTACATGCGCTGGCGGTTGGCCCGCTTCAACGCCAACGACTACCTGACGGAGGGCAACCGGTGAGCCTGCAAAATTTTTTCCTCCAAGCCTTGATTCAATGGAATCAACGCTCGCTCAGAAAGCTCAGCCCCGAGCACCGCTTCAAACGCCAGCGCCGATTCATGGCGAAAGACCTCAGCCGGGTCAACGCACGCACCCACGTTCAGTCCAGTGAACTGGCGGGCGTGCCGGTTGAATGGGTCATGCCGCAAGCCCTGGCCAACACGGGTAATGGCCCGGTCTGTGTGTATTTTCATGGCGGAGCTTTTGTCATGGGCGGGCCTAACAGCCACCGCGACATGGCGGCGCACCTGGCGGAGAAAGCCGGCCTTCGCCTGCTGATGGTGGACTACCGGCTGGCCCCAGAACACCCGTTTCCAGCGGCGCTGGATGACGCGTTGGCCGTGTACCGCGCGCTACTGCTGCAAGGCACCGCCGCCACGCAGATCGTGATGGGCGGTGACAGCGCCGGTGGCAACATCACCTTGGCCACGCTACAAGCCATTCGCGACGCCGGTCTGCCGCTGCCGCAAGCATTTTTCCTGTTCTCGCCCTGGCTCGATCTGAACAACCAAGGCCCCAGCTACACCGCCAATGCCAAGACCGATGTGATGCTGACCCAACAAGTGCTGCATGAAGCGGTGGCCCTGTATGCACCCGGACGCGCCCCCGACGATGTGCGACTCTCCCCGCTGTTGGGCAATGTGGCCGGGTTGCCGCCCGGCCTGATCATCGCCAGCACGACCGAAATTCTGTTGGACGATGCCCAACGCCTGCACCAAAAAATACAGACACAAGGCGGTCAAGTGCAGATCCGGGCCTGGCCCAAGACCCCGCATGCTTTTCCTGTGTTTGCCCGGCTCCTGCCGGAAGCACGCGACGCACTGCAGGTCACCGCGCAATTTATTCGCCAGCAACTGGCGCGAACCTAAACCCTTCTTCAAACACCGCCAGCTCGCGCACCAGCGTTTTGCCGCTCACCTGCAATTGGACCGACTGCGCAAACACCCAGGCCACACCACAAACGACAGCGGATAGGTCAAGGTGGCAATGCCCGAATGCGGGTGAAAACCAAAATTGGGGCCGTGGCATTGGTCGGCGGTGCGGTAGATGAGGGGGCAGCCGGAATGCATGGCAATGGGTCTCATCAAAGTCCGGTATTTTTCAGTAAACCGGCACCATGATGGAAAAATTTGGCACACCTTAGGCGGTTTACGGCCATCCTGGCAATTGCTTGAGCTGGGCCAGAACGGCTTGCCCTGTTTCCTCCAAGGTCAGGTCATTGCTCACCTCCATCATGCGCGGGTGATGCAAGGGACCCATCTCTGCCGTTCGGGCCAAACGCGCGTCGATACGTTCATGGGACTCGCGCCCGCGCGCCAACAGACGCTGACGCAAGCTTTGCATACTGGCCGTGATGTGCAGCACTGTGAGGTCTGGAAATAATCGACTGGCTATTGGCAAATAGGCGCGCGAACCATTCACAAAAACCCAGCCACCCTGGAGCAGGGGACTGAGCTCTTCGCGGCGAATCGCGTAGCTCAATCCATTGGCTTGCCAGGACAGTGCAAAGGCGCCCGCCAATTCCAATTGTTCAAAAGTTTCCACAGAGAGAGACTCGTGGGCCTCGCCGCCTACCACCGCAGCTCGGGTGATGGAACGTTGCGTCCAGTGAACCTGCGCATTGACTTCTGGATGGCCCGCAATGTGGGTCTTGAGCCAATCCAGAACGCTGTCTTTACCCGCCCCCGAGGGGCCCAGCACGTAGATCAGGCGGGCGCTCATGCGCTGAACGGGTAACGGTGGAGCAGCTTAAAAGCGGCGCCAGCCAAGGGCTCGCCCACCAGGGCAACGCCATCAAACCGAGTGGGCGCAAGCCCTTCAAAAATGGACTGCGCCTGCGCCATCAAAAGTTGCACGTCCTGGGCAGAAACGCCTGTCAGAGAACCGGTCAACGACATGTGAAATTGAAACTGTTTCAGTACGTAGGGGTAACCCCATTGCTGCAACATACGCTCCTGTTCATCCGACAAACCACGGCCCCGTCGTCGTTGCACCTCTGATGGCGGTAGTGCTTGCGCCAAAGGGTGCAAGGTCATCACGCAGGCATCGGCAACACCCTGAATTTCTGGCGACACTTGCACTGGCACCAAGGCTAAAAAATTATCGACTTGCAGCACCTTAAGCGAAGGCATGACAAAAGTGCAGTGCAAAGAACATAGGGCCTGCATGGCCTCGTGCAAGTCAGCCCCTGTGAGGCCTGGCGCCAGTGAAAACGGCGCCTTCAGGGTGGCGTGCCAGCCATAGCGTCGTGGTGCATCCATCACACCGTTCAAAGGCCCGGACAGTCGCCCTGTCGTTGTGGGCAAAAGGGCCTGTCCGCTGTTCGGGTCCAGGCCTAACCAGTGGTGGCCCGCTTGCCACAAGGCACTTTCCTGGGCTGGCGCGAAATACGCGGCAAAGCGATGAAACGCCGAAGCATTGGAAACCCACATGGGTAGATGTGATTTATTCATGGGTATTGACAGTGAGGCTCACGCGGTCGCCCGCAAACCAAGTTGTTGCAAATTCGATGGGCACGCCTTGCGCGTCGATATTGACACTTTCCACCAGCAGCACCGGGCGGGTAGCCGGCTGCTTCAACAGGCCCGCCAATTCGACCTTGGGCATATCGGCCGTGATGCGACTGGTTAGGCGGGTGTAATCTGCCACGCCACAGGCACTGAAGGCGGCCGTGATGGAGCCGGTCTGTAGCACGCTGGCCTCGAGCCCAGAAAAGCGCGGCAAAGGAAAGTAGCGCTCGCTCACGCTGAGCGGAAAATTCGAAGCTTCGCCAATGGTTTGCATTAGCAAAAGTTTGGTGCGCACCGGAACCTTCAATTTGTGCGCGAGATCTGCACTAGCCACCACCGTTTGGCTCTTCAGCACCTGCAAGCCCCCTTTGAGTCCCGCCTGTTCCAGACTTTGGTGCAAACGCGTGCGCTTGGTCAGCAACAGGTCAACAGCAAATTCCTCCACATACGTACCGCTGCCCTGAATGACACGCAACAAACCCTGATTGCACAGGTTGGACAGCGATCGGCGAATGGTATGGCGGTTAACACCAAATTGATTAGCCAGCGAATGCTCAGTGGGCAGACGCTGCCCCGGCAGGTAGGTGCCATTCGAAATCGCTGCGGTGATTTCGGTCGCAATTTGCTCCCAGAAACTTTCTCTTTCTGAAGCATGCGACTTTGTGGATGAGATGGTGGTGAATGTCATGAAACCTACACAGAAGAACTCTAAGATTTGCCTAGATGAATAAATTTGTCTACACAACTTTTAGGATAGCATTTTAATGTTGCAAGCATTTGACAACTCATTTTCGGCACCCCCGTTGACGCGCCCGCGCTGGATGGCATTGCTCGCTCGTGCACCAATAGCCATGTTGGAGCAAGCCTTGGGAGCCCATGGGCAGCTGACGCCTATTTGGTTGCGTCGACCTGAAACGGGTTTGATGATGGTGGAGGCGCGAACCGGCGGAACTGGCCAGCGCTTTAATCTGGGCGAAGTCACCGTGACACGATGCGCTTTACGCTTGCCCGAAGCCAACGGCCAAACCAGCACCGACAACGGTGTCGTGGGCGTGGCTTACGTGATGGGACGCATCGCCAAGCAAGCCAAGCTGGCCGCTATAGCGGACGCGCTACTTCAAGACCCGGCCCAAACCCGTTGGGTACAAAGCCAATTGCTCGAGCCACTGCGCCTGCATCTGGGACAGTTGGAAGCGCAACGCAGTGCCGACGTGGCCACCACCAAAGTTGAATTTTTTACGGTAGCACGTGAAGCCGGCAGTGGTGCTGAAGGAGACGAGGAATGAGTGCCATGAATTTAGCCACGCTGGGTGCGGGATTTAGCGATTTGGCGCGCGGTAGCCAAGCAGTTTTCAGAAGTGTTTTATCCGCTTTTTCGTACCCAGGAACCTGTGTCAAGGTGGCGTCAGATGCTGAGGTGCCCGATACGGCACGCAGCGCATCAGCGCTTGTTTTGCTGGCGCTGCTTGATGCAGAAACTTCGTTGTGGTTATCACCGGGTCTGGCCGGAACCAGCGCTGCACATTGGCTGCGCTTTCACACCGGTTGTACTGTGGTGGATTCCCCCGAGCAAGCGCAATTTATGTGGGTTGCCCATCTAGATGAATTGCCCGACTTAGCCCAACTGTGCACGGGCACGGATATCAGCCCCGAGCTATCGGTTACCTGCTTGATCGATGTGCCCGCTCTGAGTACGGTCGCCCAGGACCTGGCCTGGGAGCTCACAGGCCCGGGTATCCAAGACAAAGCCTACTTGACGATTGAGGCGGTCATGCCCTCAAGCCGCGCGCGGTTTTTGCAGCAGCAACATGCCCGCCAGGCCCTGTTTCCACGCGGGGTCGACATTGTTCTGGCCACCTCGCATGGCATTGTGGGATTGCCCCGCACCACACAAATTTCACCTTCTGGAGTCTGACCATGTATGTTGCAGTAAAAGGTGGCGAAGCGGCCATTCTCAACAGTTACCGCTTACTCGATCAGCGCAGGCGTGGTGACGCTACGCTTGCCGAGCTGAGCGTTGAACAAATTCAACAGCAGCTGCGCTTGGCGGTTGACCGCGTCATGACAGAAGGCTCGGTGTACGACCCAGAGCTAGCCGCACTGGCCATTAAACAAGCCGCCGGCGATCTGGTCGAGGCTATCTTTTTGCTACGGGCTTACCGCACCACCTTGCCACGCTTGGGCACCAGTGTCCCGCTAGATACCGCCAAAATGCAGGTTCAGCGCCGGGTCTCTGCCACTTTCAAAGACATGCCGGGTGGCCAGGTGTTGGGCGCAACGTATGACTACACACAGCGCCTGCTCGACTTCACCCTCTTGGCCCAAGCCGCCAGCGAAGCGCATGATGTGGCCGAAGGAAAAGCCCTGGTGCCCGACCTGCAAGCCCCAGAGCCGATGCCACGCGTCGTCGATATGCTCAATCAGGAAGGCTTGATAGAGCAAGCCCCGATTCCTCCGGGCGACCCGGCACCCATGGATTTAACACGCGAACCCTTGCGCTTTCCTGCGGACCGCGCCACTCGGCTACAGAATCTGGCGCGCAGTGACGAGGGTTTTTTGTTGGCCATGGCCTATTCAACCCAGCGCGGCTACTCCTACACCCATCCCTTTGTGGGTGAGATACGTGTCGGCGCTGTGTCGCTGGAGATTGCGCCTGAAGAATTGGGTTTTGCCATTTCCATCGGCGAGCTTGATCTCACCGAGTGCGAGATGGTCAACCAATTTGCCGGCAGTAAAACCGAACCGCCTCAGTTCACCCGCGGTTATGGACTGGCGTTTGGACACAGCGAAAGAAAGGCCATGTCCATGAGTCTGGTGGACCGCGCACTGCGCGTCGACGAGTTCGGCGACGCCGTACAGTCGCCGGCCCAAATGCAGGAGTTTGTGCTGTCGCACAGCGACAGTCTGGAAGCCTCTGGCTTTATTCAGCATTTGAAGTTGCCCCACTACGTGGACTTTCAGGCCGAGCTGGATCTGGTGCGCAAGATGCGCTTCTCAGCCCAGCAGCCCACCGCTCCTGCCAACATTGAAAGCAAGCCATGACTGAGCCTATGCTGATCGCCGATACCGGCGACGCCGCCCTGCACGAGACGCTTGCAGTCGGTGAGAACTTTAACTTCGCCTACCTCGATGAGCGCACCAAACGCATGATTCGACGCGCCATTCTCAAGGCGATTGCGATACCCGGCTACCAGGTGCCATTCGGCTCGCGCGAAATGCCTTTGCCCTATGGGTGGGGAACGGGCGGCATTCAGGTGACTGCGTCCGTGATTGGGCCTGATGACGTGCTCAAAGTGATTGACCAAGGTGCCGACGACACTGTCAATGCCGTCAATATCCGGCGCTTTTTTGAGCGGACCACGGGCGTACAAATCACCACCCACACCGCACAAGCCACGCTCATTCAGACCCGCCACCGCATCCCCGAGCACCCCCTAACCGAAGGTCAGGTTCTGGTGTACCAGGTGCCGGTGCCTGAGCCCATGCAGCGATTGGAGCCGCGTGAAGCTGAAACTCGCGTGCTGCATAGCCTGGCCGAATACGGGCTGATGCACGTCAAGTTGTATGAAGACATTGCCAAACACGGCCACATTGCCAGCACCTATGACTACCCCGTGCTGGTGAACCACCGTTACATCATGTCGCCCTCGCCCATCCCGAAGTTTGACAACCCCAAGATGCACCTCAATCCAGCGCTGCAGCTGTTCGGTGCTGGCCGTGAAAAACGTATTTATGCCGTGCCGCCCTACACCAAGGTTGAAAACCTGGGGTTTGAGGACTATCCCTTTGAAATACAAAGCTGGAACATACCCTGCGCGTTATGCGGTGCAAGTGACACGTTTTTGGACGAAGTCATTACCGACGATGCAGGTACCCGACTGCATATGTGTTCTGACTCAGACCATTGTGAAACACGCCAAAACGCGGCAGGAGTCACGCCATGAGCACGCACGCATCGTCAACGCCTTTGTTGCGCGTTCATAGTGTCAGCAAAAGTTACGGCCACCATGTGGCCTTGCAGTCAGCCAGTTTTGACCTGTGGCCTGGCGAAGTACTGGCCGTGGTGGGTGAATCAGGCTCAGGCAAAACCACCTTGCTCAACACCATTGCTGCTCGCAGTCGGCCCGATCAAGGTCGCGTTGAGTTTGCCGTACGTGATGTCGGGCTACAGGACATCTATGCCATGAGCCAGGCGCAACAACGGTTGCTGGCTCGGACTGACTGGGGGTTTGTGCACCAAAACCCGGCGGATGGTTTGCGCATGGACGTTTCAGCCGGCGCCAATGTGGGCGAACGGTTAATGGGCCTGGGGCATCGCCATTACGGAAAATTGCGTGCCACAGCGGCTGACTGGTTAGAACGTGTGGAAATAGATGCCAACCGCATTGACGACACACCGCAGATGTTTTCAGGCGGCATGCGCCAGCGCCTGCAAATTGCCCGCAACCTGGTCACGCAACCGCGTCTGGTCTTCATGGATGAACCCACTTCAGGGCTAGATGTGTCCGTGCAAGCGCGCTTGTTAGACCTGTTGCGCCAGCTGAACCGGCACATGCAATTGGCTGTGGTCATCGTCACCCACGACCTGGCCGTGGCCCGCCTATTAGCGCACCGAATGGTGGTGATGCACCGAGGTTCCGTGGTCGAGTCAGGCCTCACCGATCAGCTGCTAGACGACCCCCAACATCCCTATACCCAACTACTCGTTTCCTCGGTACTACAGCCATGAATAAACCTCTCTTGCAACTCACTGGCGTGGCCAAGGTATTTACGCTGCATAACCAAAACAGTTTGGAAATTCCCGTTTTTGACCATGTGAATCTGACGGTAAGCGCCGGTGAATGCGTCGTGCTGGACGGACCCTCCGGCATGGGGAAAAGCACCTTGCTCAAACTCATTTATGCGAACTACCGTAGCAACTCCGGCCAAATTTTGGTCACAGGTGCCGATGGCGTGGATGTAGATGTGACGCAAGCGACACCGCGCGAATTGATTGCACTGCGTCAGCAAACCATCGGCTATGTCAGCCAATTCTTACGCGTTATTCCGCGCGTTAGCGCCCTGGACATTGTGGCCGAATCCCTCATGGATGAGGGTATCGCTGACCCCCAGTTGTGGGAAAGTTCACGCAACGAAGCGAAGCAGTGGCTGGAGCGTCTGCGCATTCCAGAGCGTCTCTGGCTTTTGCCTCCTGCCACGTTTTCTGGGGGTGAGCAGCAACGCATCAATATTGCACGCAACATGATCAAGCCAAGGCCCTTGTTGTTGCTCGACGAGCCGACGGCGTCCCTGGATGCCGCCAATACCCAAACAGTTATTGAACTGATTCACGAGGCACGCACGCGAGGGGCCGCCATCGTCGGTATTTTTCATGATGTGCATGTTGGCCAAGCGGTCGCAACACGGCATGTCTCGGTTGCAAATTTCAGAGAGCTCACATCATGATGAACCCTGTTTTTAAAAATGCCCGTCTGGTCTTGGGGCAAGAGGTACTCAAGGGCACGCTGCAAGTGCAAAACGGCAACATAGCGACTGTGAGCGCAGGCTCGACCGGTTTAGCAGAAGCCATCGACCTGGAAGACGACTACCTGATGCCAGGCTTTGTTGAAATTCACACCGATAACTTCGAACGCCACCTCATCCCCCGCCCTAAAGTGCATTGGGGTGAACTGCCAGCCTTGTTGGCCCATGATGCAGAAATTTGTGCCTCTGGCATCACTACCGTCTTTGATGCCATGGGGGTGGGTGATGTAGAGCACGACAGCCTGCGTGGTGGCGATATGGGCAAGGTCATCTCCGTCATTGACGACTGCACCCAACGCAACATTCTTCGCGCCGATCATCACTTGCATGTGCGCTGTGAATTACCCGCGGCCAACACGATTGAGCTCTTCAAACCTTTCCATGGGCATCAACGTTTGTCCTTGATCTCACTGATGGACCACACGCCCGGTCAACGTCAATGGGAAAACATCGACCATGCTCGGGTGTACTACACGGGTAAGAAAGGCTGGAGCGAAGAAAAATTTGAGCAACAAGTTTTGCATTCAGCCAGGTTGCAGTCACAGTATGCCGAACCTCATCGGGCCTATTTTGTGGACTACTGCCGAACCCATGGCATCGCCTTGGCCAGCCATGATGACACCACCATAGAGCATGTGGTGCAAGCCGCCCTCGAAGGCGCTTCCATCTCCGAGTTTCCGACCACCGTGAATGCGGCGCGTGAGGCGCACCAGCGCGGGTTGAAAACCGTTATGGGTGGGCCCAACGTAGTGCGTGGAGGCTCGCATTCTGGCAACGTCGCCGCGTCCGAATTAGCACGCCTGGGCTTGCTTGATATTTTGTCATCTGACTACGTACCAGGCAGTTTACTCACTGCGGTGTGGCGCCTTGTTGACGATCAATTGTTGAGCCTGCCAGAAGCTGTCGCCATGGTCTCCCGCAACCCAGCGCAATCATCTGGCTTTACAGATCGGGGCGAAATCAAGGCCGGTTTACGTGCTGATCTGATTCGTGTTCATCGCGTCGTCATGCCAGATGGGTCGCATCACGGTGTTGTTCGGGCCGTTTGGCGGCAAGGCCAGCGCGTTCTTTAAGAAATTGCTTTCACCCCCTCTTATTTACATGCTGTTGTCACAAATCTTATTCAACATACCTGCTTCGAAACTGGAGTTTTCATGCTGAACATCGCAAATCTGAGTAAGTCCTACGGCAGCAATCACGCTGTCAAAAATGTCAGTCTGTCCGTTTCGTCTGGCAGCTTTGTCGGCGTTATCGGCCGTTCGGGCGCAGGCAAATCCACACTGCTTCGCATGATCAATCGACTGGAAGAACCCAGTAGCGGCAGCATTTGCTTTGGCGACTTGGACATCACCCGCCTGGAAGGCCGTGAGCTGCGTCAATGGCGCCGCGCTTGCGCCATGGTGTTTCAACAGTTCAATCTGGTAGGGCGCATGGATGTGCTCACCAATGTGCTGATGGGGCGCTTGACCTCGGTGCCCAACTGGCGCTCCTTGTTGCAACTCTGGAGCGATGAAGACCGCGTGCGTGCACTGGCCGTATTGGAGCGCTTTGACATGGGTGAGTTTGCAGCGCAACGCTGCGACCAACTCTCTGGCGGTCAACAGCAGCGTGTCGCCATTTGTCGTGCCCTGGTGCAAGAACCTCGCATTATTTTGGCTGACGAACCGATTGCCTCGCTTGACCCACGCAACACCAAAACCGTGATGGATTCACTGCGCGCCATCAACCGTGATCTGGGAATCACCGTTATCTGCAATTTGCACTCACTCGACATTGCCCGCGATTACTGCACCCGCTTGATCGGTCTGACCGATGGCGAGGTGGTTTTCGATGGCCCGCCTGATGCTTTAACCGATGCTTTGGTGACCCGTCTGTATGGACTGGGCGCACAGCAAATTGATGCTGGTCACGCCTATGCCACCGACCTTTCAGGGGAGAAGAAAGCTGTACAAGCCTTCGCCTGATTTTTTAACCTACCTTTAATACGCAAGGATTTTTTCATGATGAACCGTAGACACATTTTGGCCCTGGCGGCCGCCGTTGCACTGACCACCCAAGCACAAGCACAGGACTGGAAAAGCAAGTACCCTGAACTCATTTTCTCAGCCGCCCCTGCAGAAAACGCAGCCATCGTGACCGAGCGCTACAAAGACTTCTTGGCGTACCTTTCCAAAGAAGTGGGCATCCCCTTCAAATTGCGCATTGCCTCTGATTACGCGGCTGTGATTGAAGCTCAGCGGGCTGAACAAGTGCATGTGGCTTACTATGGCCCGGCCTCCTATGCCCGCGCGCGCATGACGGGCGCAAAGATCACACCATTCGCCATTGAAGTCTCAGCAGGCGGCGTCAAAGGCTATTACTCTGTTTTCTATGTCAAAGCCGACTCCCCTTACAAAAGCATTCAGGACCTCAAAGGTAAAAATATCGGTCTAGTCGATCCGAATTCCACGTCAGGCAACAACGTGCCGCGTTACGCCCTTAGCAAGATGAATATCAAGCCCGAAGATTTCTTTGGCAAGGTCATCTACACAGGCACCCACATCAACGCGATCACCGCTTTGAACCAAGGCACCGTGGACGTGGCTGCCAACTGGTGGAACAACGAGACCGATTCAGAGCTGCAGCGCATGGTCGACAAAAAGATGGTCAAGAAGGAAGACTTCCGCATGATCTACAAGTCGGACATCATTGTTAATTCGCCTTATGCCTACCTGGACAGTTTGCCCGCTGAACTCAAACAACGCATTGCCAAGGCGCTGATGGACTCGCCCGTCAAAGCCAAGGCGGCTTTTGACAAGCTCTCTGATGGCAAGAACGAACCCTTTCAAACTGTGGACCATGCGGCTTACGAGCCCATCGTTGAACTCAACAAGTTTGTCGACGCACTGCGTAAGAAATAAAGTAATTCCTCATGTCTAATGTCAGCCCTTTGCCTGTTGTACGACTGCTCCATTTGCAGGAGGCTTATGCGCAGGCAAAGGCTGAAAAACGGAAAAAAAGCACCTTGGGCTTTTTTCTGTTGTTGCTGTTGATCATCATCTCTGCCTGGTTGACAGAGATAAATGCCTATAAATTTTTCAGCAACATCGGCAACTTCACCAGCTATATTGACCGCCTCTTCAACCTGGATAGCGGCGCACGGGTCTACACCAACCCGATGGAATGGTTTTGGGGTTGGAAGACCTGGCTGGCACAGATGGCAGAGACGCTGCTGATGGCCTACATGGGCACGCTGCTGGGCGCGTTGGGTGCACTGCCGATGTGTTTTTTAGCCAGCAAGAACATCACCGCCCAGCGCTGGCTTGTTTTTTCTGCACGGCGTTTTCTGGAAGTTGCAAGGACTGTCCCCGAATTGGTCTTTGCGCTGATTTTCATCATTGCCTTCAGTCTTGGACCTCTGCCTGGTGTGCTGGCGCTCGCCATACACACCATGGGCTCTTTGGGCAAACTGTTTTCGGAGGTGGTGGAAAACATTGAGATGAAACCTGTTGAAGGCGTACTTTCCACGGGCGGCAACTGGCTCGACAAAGTGCGCTTTGCTGCGCTTCCCCAAGTGCTGTCCAATTTTGTCAGTTACACCTTGTTGCGCTTTGAAGTCAATGTGCGCAGCGCTGCGGTGTTGGGCTTTGTAGGGGCGGGCGGAATAGGCCAGACCCTGCTGGAGGCGATTCGCAAGTTTTACTACGCCGACGTCAGTGCCATTTTGTTGCTCATCATTGTCACCGTCATGCTGATTGACCAACTGACCCAGCGCATTCGCACGCGGATTCTGCATGGAGACACCAGCTTATGAGCCGCATAGAACATTTCAAATACCGCTACCCCCAGCAATTTGGAGCGCCCTTGGCGACGCGTCTCAAGTTGATCGCCCTCTTGCTGCTGGCACTGGCGGTGTTTATTTTCGGTTTGTACCATATTGACTTTTCGCTATTTCGCATCTTCAAGGGTCTGAACAAGCTGGGAGAAATACTGGTCTTGATGCTGCCTCCAGATCCAGGTTGGCATGGGCCCTTTAGGGACTATATGGTGGCCATGGTGGAAACCGTCGCCATTGCTTTTTTGGGCACCCTGATTGCCGCCTTGCTGGCCTTTCCGCTGGGATTTCTGGCGGCACGCAACACCACCGTACATCGGCTGGTGCTGTTGGTCGCTCGCCGCAGCTGCGATACGCTGCGCAGTGTAGACATGCTTATCTGGGCACTAATTTGGATCAACGTGGTCGGTTTGGGGCCTTTTGCAGGGGTGATGGCCATCATCTGCGCAGATATTGGCAGCTTTGGAAAACTTTATTCCGAAGCCATTGAGACGGCAGACCGCAAGGCCGTTGACGGTGTGGCGTCCACAGGAGGCAACCGTTTACAACAAATTCGCTTTGGCATCCTCCCGCAGGTATTACCCGTCATGCTCAGCCAAGTGCTGTACTTTTTCGAGTCCAACACGCGCAGCGCAACCATCATCGGCATCATTGGTGCGGGTGGCATTGGCTTGATTCTTTCAGAACAAATTCGCATGCTTGAATTTCAGCCACTGGCTTTTGTCATCTTGCTGGTGTTGGTAACCGTCATGTTGATTGACATGCTTAGCACCAAGCTGCGTACCGCGCTGATTGGTCCCAAGGCGCACTAAAGAATTTTTCCGCCATCCCGTCATGCACTACACACACATTCAAAACCACAACGTCCCAGAAAGCCAGACACTGGGGCTTGCGCCTACGCTCTCGCCTACTTGCCAAGTGCGTGACTGCCGGTTTGGGCGTTACACCGAAGTGGATGACTATGTCCGCCTGACAGACAGCGTGCTGGGTGATTATTCTTACCTGCAACGCAATTGCGAGGTGATGTCCACCGACATTGGCAAGTTCTCCAATATTGCCGCCATGGTCCGTATCAATCCAGGCTTTCATCCGATTGAACGACCCAGCCTGCATCACTTCACCTATCGAAGAACGCAATACGCATTAGCGCCAGACGACGACACCGCCTTCTTTGAATGGCGGCGGCGTCAACGGGTATACATCGGACACGACACCTGGATCGGTCATGGCGCGGTCATCATGCCCGGAATACGCATCGGTAATGGTGCCGTGGTCGGCAGCAATGCCGTCGTCACCAAAGATGTCCCCGCTTATGCCATTGTGGCCGGCACCCCTGCGCGCGTATTGCGCATGCGCTTTCCCAAAGATATCGCGCAAGCCCTGGAAGCCACCGCTTGGTGGGACTGGGACCATGAAACGCTGGCCAACCGGCTGGGCGATTTTTACGATGTACGGAACTTTCTAGCCAAGTACGGTCCACGCACCACGCTGTGAACCTGCGACTGATCACCATCAACACCTGGAAGTGTGATGGCCCCTACAGCCAGCGATTGTTGGCGCTGCGTGGGCAACTGCAGGTGCTCAAGCCCGATATCGTTGCGCTGCAAGAGTCTTTTCACAGTGCCGACGGCCAGCGCTGCACTGCAGGTTATTTGGCATCAGCACTGCACATGAACGTGGCACTGGTCCATGAACGCCGTAAAGTGCGTCAAGTCGAGGGCTGTAACGTCGATAGCTATTCGTCACTGGCGATGCTGTCACGGTTCTCGTTTGATGACAGCCAAGCCCTTGCACTGCCGTCCAGCCTGGAAGACGGTGGCCGCAGCGCCCAACTGTGCCGCATGGAAGTGGCCGGCGTGAGGCTGCTGATCGCCAATGTGCACCTGTCGCATTTGTCGCCCCTTGCAGGCGGCGCTGCGCTGCGGCAGCAGCAATTACACGCCCTGTCGAAAACCCTGGCCGGCCACACTGACACTGACTTGCAATTTATCTGTGGTGACTTCAACGCGGCCCTACCCGAGCTAGACCTGCACACTTTGGCAAGCCCATTTGCGCCCTGGCAGGACGCTTACCAAGCCGCTGGCGGGGCTGTGAAGGTTACACACCGCAGCACAGACGGCGCGGACTCAGACCTGGACCACCTCTTGTTTGCTGGACGACGCCCGGTTCAATGGGCAGGCGCTCGCGTGGTGCTGAACCACGTCGATGCATGCACAGGGGTATTGCCCAGCGACCATTCCGGTGTGTGTCTAGATCTTCGTTTGAACGGCTAGTGACGGGCGGTTCAGGCTTGTGGACCGCCAGCCACTTCGGCTTACGCACCCAAGCCGGCATAAACGTTTTGCACGTCCTCGTTGCCGTCGATGGCGGCGAGGAAGGCTTCAACTTCTTCCAGTTGTTCTGGTGTCAGGTTGGCCGGGTCGACCGGGTTCTTGGCTTGGTAGCCGAGTTTGGTGGACAGCACGGTGAAGCCGTGGGCGGGCAGCGCGCGGCTGACCAGGTCGAGGTCGGCGGGGTCGGTGAGGAACAGGGTATTGCCCTCGTCTTCGCCCGGCTCAAAGTCTTGCGCGCCGGCTTCGATGGCGGCCAGCTCGGGGTCGGCGCCGGCCACGGCGGGCTCGGCTTCAATCATGCCGAGGTGGTCAAAGTCCCAGGACACCGAACCAGACGTGCCCATCTGCCCCTTGCGAAACAGCACGCGCATTTCAGGCGCGGTGCGATTCACGTTGTCGGTCAGGCATTCAATCATGACGGGCACGCGGTGCGGCGCAAAGCCTTCGTAAATCACGTGCTCAAAGTTGACCGTTTCACCGGTCAGGCCTGCGCCCTTCTTGATGGCGCGCTCCAGCGTTTCTTTGGGCATGGAGACTTTGCGCGCCTGCTCCACCACCAGACGCAGTCGGGAGTTGGAGGCCGGGTCGGCGCCGCTGCGCGCGGCAATCATGATGTCCTTGGCCAAGCGGCCAAACAATTTGCCCTTGGCGTTGGCCGCCAGTTCTTTGCCTTTAGCTTTCCATTGCGCGCCCATGTGCTGTGTTTCCTTGGTGTTGTGGCGCGCGGTGGCGCCGGGGGTTGATTCGTTATGAAGTGAAGGCCGTTGCGTTGCAGCTCAGGCGCCGCAGCACTTTTTGTATTTTTTACCGCTGCCGCAGCTGCAAGCATCGTTGCGCCCGGGCGTAGCCACGGCATGCACGGTGTGCACCCGCGGGCCAAAGTTGCGCCACAGTTCGCGCAGGTCGTACACGGCCCACAGTGCGTCGGCAAAGGCGTTGATGCGCTGGGTGCTGACGCTGGGTGGGCCGTCGTCGTCAAACACCGACAGCGTGGGCTCGCCGGTGTCGTCTTCGGTCAGGGCCACGATGGACTCCAGTGCGGCGTCCAGCCACTTAACCGCTTCCTTGTCACGCGGTGCCGCCCATTCGTCGGGCCAGGCCTCTACCGCAAACATGAAGCCCAAGCCCCAGACCTGGCCGAACGATGGAATATCTTCGCCCGCCATGGTGGCGCGCTCGTCCTCGGGCAGCGCGGCAATGGCGCCGCGCACGTCCATCACCTCGGGGTGGTAGGCGTTGTCGTCGTCCAGCGACTCGATGGACACATTCAGGGCAGCGGCCACTTCGTTCCAGCGCTGGGTCCACAGCGCCATGAAGCGGCTGGCCTGCGCGGCGTCGGCAAATGAGCCTTCGTCGTCAACTGCCTCGTCATCAGCCTCGTCATCCGAGGCTGGCGCCTCATCAGCTGCGATGCCCAGCAACACCGGCAGGTATTCCGACGGGGGGATGGGGCGGCGGCAGCAAACCAGGGCGGCCATGAAGCCTTCGCAAAACTCCCACTGCGGGGTTTCGTCGTAGCGGGTGCGCAAGTCGTCGAGAATGGCGTCGATCTCGTCAAACGCTTCAGGGCTTAAGGGGGCGAGAGTCTCGGGGCTGGTCATACGTGTCTTTGTGATACGGGAATACCCCCATTTTGCCTTGCCCTGTGCATCCGATACCTATTCACGCGCCTTGCGCCGGAGACCCTTGATGCTGAAATTCCTCGATTCCATTTTTCCTGTTCGCTTTATGCCCTTGGCGGCCTGCGGTTTCGGCTTGCTGCTGAGCCTGTTTGCCCTGGTGGTTTTTGGCTCGGGCGGGCTTTGGTTGGTGCTGTTTGCCGGGCTGCTGGCCACGGGCGTGTACGACTTGCGCCAAAACAAGCGTTCCATCCTGCGCAACTACCCCATCATTGGGCACCTGCGCTTCATACTGGAGTTCATCCGTCCGGAAATTCGCCAGTACTTTATTGAAAGTGACAGCGAGGCCACGCCGTTCTCGCGTGCCCAGCGCTCGCTGGTGTACCAACGCGCCAAGGGGGAGTCTGACAAGCGCCCGTTTGGCACGCAACTGGCCGTCTACAGCGAGGGCTATGAGTGGATGAACCACTCGATGGCGCCCACCCAACTGGCGTCGCACGACTTTCGCATCACCATTGGGCCGGACACCGCGCAGCCGTACCAGGCCAGTGTGTTCAACATCTCGGCCATGAGCTTTGGGGCCTTGAGCGCCAACGCCATTCTGGCGCTCAACGCCGGCGCCAAACGCGGCGGTTTTGCGCATGACACGGGCGAAGGCTCCATCTCCGTGCACCACCGTGTGCATGGCGGCGACCTGACCTGGGAAATTGGCTCGGGCTACTTTGGTTGCCGCAACGACGACGGCACCTTCAGCGCCGAACGCTTCACTGCCAACGCCTGCGAACCCCAGGTCAAAATGATTGAGCTCAAGCTCAGTCAGGGCGCCAAGCCTGGCCACGGTGGCGTGCTGCCTGGCCCCAAAGTAACGGTAGAAATTGCGGATGCGCGCGGCGTACCGGTGGGGGTGGACTGCGTGTCGCCAGCCTCCCACAGCGCATTTTCCACGCCGGTGGAGATGATGCATTTCATTGCCCGCCTGCGTGAACTCTCGGGCGGCAAGCCCACCGGCTTCAAACTCTGCATTGGCCACCCGTGGGAGTGGTTTGCGCTGGTGAAGGCCATGCTGGAAACTGGCATCACCCCTGACTTCATTGTGGTGGACGGCGCCGAGGGCGGCACTGGCGCGGCACCCCTGGAATTTACCGACCACGTGGGCTCGCCTATGCAAGAGGGCCTGCTTTTGGTGCACAACACACTGCGGGGCGCCGGTTTGCGCGAAAAAATTAAGTTGGGTTGCGCCGGCAAGGTGGTGAGCGCTTTTGATATTGCCCGGCTCATGGCGCTGGGCGCCGACTGGTGCAACAGTGCGCGCGGCTTCATGTTTGCGTTGGGCTGCATTCAGGCCCAACACTGCCACACGGGCGCCTGCCCCACCGGGGTAACCACCCAGGATCCGCTGCGCCAGCAGTCCCTGGTCGTAACGGACAAAGCCGAACGCGTGTTCAACTTTCACCAATTGACGCTTGATGCCCTCAAGGAGTTGGTGCAAGCCGCAGGACTGGCGCACCCCCAGGACATCACGGCGCACCACATTGTGCGGCGCACGGCCGACGGGCAGGTGCGTTCACTGGCGCATTTGGTAACTACCGAGCTGCAGCACGGCGCCTTGTTACACGACGACCTGAGCGCCCTGCCGATGATTTACCAGCGTAACTGGCCACTGGCCAGCGGCCAGCGCTTCACGCTTCAAGCGGCTTGAGGGCACGCGGCTGCACCAGGAACAAGCCCAGCAACATGACCGCCATGGCGGCCCAGATCCAGTTGCTGAAGCGCTCGCCCAACAGCAACATGGCCCAGAGCACGCCCGAGCCGGTCACGATGTAAGACGACTGTGAGGCAAACACGGCGCCCGCCTTGGAGGCCAACCAGACGTAGGCGGCATACATCAGCGCATGCAAGGCTGACGACAGCAGCAGCGCCAGGGCTGGCGTGCCGTAAGGCGGCATGGGGCTGATCCACTGGCCGCTGAACCAAGCCAGGGGCAGCACCATTACCGCGCCCAAAGCCGAGGCCCAGAACATGGCCTGCACAGCGTCCATGCCACCGGTTCCCCACTTGGCCACATAGTTGCCTTCCATGGCGTAAAACAGCGGGCCAATCAAGGCCACCGGCAGCCAGGCCACCATGGCGGCCGACGGCAGACTGGCCTCGGGCAAGGCGATCAACGCCACCCCGGCCAGGCCCAGGCACAAGCCCAGCAGGCGCGCACGCGTCACGCGGTCGGTGCCCAGGGCCACCGCCATGGGAAAGGACATCAGCGGAATGGTGGAGATCAGAATCGACATGATGCCGCCGGGCAAATGCGCCACCGACATGTAAAACGTGGAGTTGGGAATGATGGTGCCAATCAGCGCAATCACCACGGCAAAGCGCAGCCCCGCTGGCGGCAGCGCAAAGCTTTTACGCCGCAGCAAATTAACCGCGCCCAGCACCACCACACCAATCACGGTTTGCCAGAAAATCAAACCGAAATGCTGAAAGCCGGTAGACACCGCCATCTTGCCCAGCGACTGGGTGCTGCCCCAGCCCACGCCCAGCAACACCAAAACCACCGTCATCCAAAAACGCTCGCTCATGCTATGGCCCCCCAGCCAGAAGCCACCACCACGCCCAAGGTCAAGAGCCGTTTGGCCATGCTCAGCACGGCCCGGTCTTTGCTGAGCAGCGGCGCACGGTACGCCACGGCCAGGTCAATGAACTTCTGGTCGTCGGCATCTTTGCAGGTGTAAGGCGCCTTGGTGGCCACCGGTTGCAGCTGCACCTGCGCGTCCCACAGGGCCAGCAACTGGCTGGCGGTTTGCTGTTGCTTGAGCAGGCGTGCAGCCAGCAACGGGTAGTCCAGCACACGTGCCAGTTCGTCGCGCATGGGCATGGTGGCCACCCATTGCTTCTGGCGGCTGGCCAGCAGTTGGCGCAGGGGCTGTGAGGCCGGGTCGGCAAACAACAGCAGGTCGAGCGCGATGTTGGTGTCCAGAACAATCATTTGGTGCGCGCCGATCCTTTGACCATGTCGAACTTGAACAGGCGGCATTCAATCGGGCCGTTCCACATGGGCACGCGGCGCGACTCTTTCAGGCGCATCTTGGCCGGCAACTTGAGGTCGGGCGTGAGCACCCAGGCAGTCCAGCCGGCGTAGTTTTTCTTCCAGTGCGTGGCCAGTTGGGTGAAAAAGGCCCCACCGTCTTCGGTCTCGGCCAACTCGCGCGCGCCAAAGCGGGCCTGGTCACCCTCGCCGGCCACGCCGCCAATGCCGATACGTTCGCCATAGGGCGGGTTGAGCAGCATGACGCCGCCCCCCTCAATAGGCGGCAGGCGCTGCAAGGCATCGCCACCACGAAACTCAATGACATCAGCCACACCGGCGCGCTGCGCATTGCGCTGGGCAAAGTCGACCATGCGGTGCGACACATCGCTGCCATAGATCAGCGCCGGTTGGCCCGGCTCGGGTTTCACCACCGCCTCAGCGGCCTGTTTTTTCATGTCGCTCCAGACCTGCTGGCGAAAGGGCACAAATTTTTCAAAGGCAAAGCGACGCAACGAACCAGCCGCGATATTGCAGGCGATTTGCGCCGCCTCAATCGCAATGGTGCCGCTGCCGCAGCAGGGGTCGTACAGCGGCAGCAGATCGGCGTCGCCGTCGGCCCAACCGCTGGCGGCCAACATGGCGGCGGCCAGGGTTTCTTTCAAGGGCGCGTCGCCCTTGTCCTCACGCCAGCCGCGTTTGAACAGCGGCTCGCCCGAGGTGTCGATGTAGAGCGAGCAGCTGTCGGTGGTCAGGTGGGCATAGATGCGCACATCGGGCCACTGGGTGTCCACATTGGGCCGCACGCCCCCCGCCACTTCGCGGAAGCGGTCGCACACCGCGTCTTTCACTTTGAGGGCGGCAAAGTTCAAGGAGGTGAGCGGGCTGTGCTGCGCCGTGACTTCAATCTTGATGCTCTCGCGCGGCGTGAACCAGCGTTCCCACTGCACGTCCATGGCGGCGCGGTACAGGTCGTTCTCGCTGCGGTATTCGGTGTAGCTCACCAGCACCAGCACGCGCTGCGCCAGACGGCAATACAGATTGAGCAGCATCGCGTCATTGAGCGAGGTGCGCACCGCCACGCCACCGCGCTGCTTGGTCACGCAACCCGGCGGCAGGCTGGTGATGCGCAGCACCTCGGGCACCAGGTAGTCTTCCACGCCAGCGGCACAGGGAAGAAAGAGTTGAAGTTGGTTCAAGGGTGTGTCCGGTCGGTTGAGTCGCCAGGGGCTGCACGATGCAGGCCATGACGCGGGAGGGTTTGAATTACAAGGCTTTTCTCAAGGAGGCCGGAGCGATGCGCAGGCCTTCACGGTATTTGGCCACCGTGCGGCGGGCGCAGTCAATGCCCTGCTCTTTGAGCATCTCGGCGAGCTGGTTGTCGCTCAGCGGTTTTTTCGGGCTTTCAGCGCCAATAAATTGCTTGATCAAAGCGCGTACCGCGGTGCTCGACGCGTTGCTGCCCGAGTCGGTGCCCAGGCCGGAGCCAAAGAAATATTTCAGCTCGAAGGTGCCATACGGGGTGGCCATGTACTTGGCCGTGGTAACGCGGCTGATGGTCGATTCGTGCAAACCCAGCTCGTCGGCAATTTCACGCAGCACCAGCGGACGCATGGCCAACTCACCATGCATGAAGAAACTTTTTTGCCGCTCCACAATGGCGTTGCTAACCCGCAAAATAGTGTCAAAGCGCTGTTGAATGTTCTTGATGAACCAGCGCGCCTCTTGCAAACGCTGTTGCAGCGCCGCGTAGTTGGACGACTCTTTCCCGCCACCCTTGTGCTGGCGCAGGGCATTGGCGTAAATGTCATGCACGCGCAGGCGCGGCATCACATCGGCATTGAGGCGCACCCGAAAGTTGAAGGCGCCGCCCTTGCCGGTGTTGACCACAATCACATCGGGCACCACCACATTGCGCTCCACGTCCACAAAACGCCGGCCGGGCTTGGGCTCCAGGCGCCCAATCAGGGTAATGGCTTCGCGCACAGCCGCGTCAGTGGCCTCGCACAAGGGCACCAGGCGCTTGATGTCGCGCCGTGCCAGCATCTCCATGGGCTGGGCGCAAATGCGCAGCGCCACTTGCACGGTGTCTCGCTGGTGCGCGCTGAGCGTGCTGCCTTGCAGCAGCGCGTTCAATTGCAGGCTCAGACACTCGGCCAGGTGGCGCGCGCCCACGCCTGCGGGCTCCAGGCTTTGCAGCAAACGCAGCGCCACAGTGAAATGGTGCAGCAATTCCTGCACCTGTTCTTCATCGTCGCCGGCCAAACCTTGCACCAGCGATTCGAGCGAATCTTCGAGGTAGCCGTCGTCGTTGAGGGACTCGACCAGGAAGCGCAAGGCCGCGCTGTCTTCTTCGCCCAGGCGCAGGGCCAGCGCCTGGGTGTGCAGGGTGCTTTGCAGCGACATTTGCTGGCGTGCCAGCTCGGTCACATCGGTGTCGTCGTCGCTGGTCAGGTTGTTGTTGCGCGGTTTGGCGTCGCCGCCCCACTCGCTGTCGTCGGCCGACAGGGACGCGCTGCCGTCGCCGTCCCAGCTTTGACCATCATCGGCCGACAAGGGCGACACCTCGGCATCGCTGTCACTGCTGACCCGAACCTCGGCGGTGAAGTCGGTGCTGGCATGGCTGCCTGCCTCGGCTTCCAGGTCATCGCTGCGCACCGGCGTATCGGCCTGGGCCAGCCCAAAATCTTCTCTTGGCGGCGCATCGAGTTCTTGCTCGAGAAACGGGTTTTCGTCGAGCATCTGCTCGACCTCCTGGCTCAGCTCCAGGGTGGACAACTGCAACAGGCGTATCGATTGCTGCAACTGCGGCGTGAGCGCCAGATGCTGCGATACCCGAAGGGACAGGCCTTGCTTCATCTGCGCTTACATCTTGAAATGTTCACCGAGATAGACACGGCGCACGTTGGCGTCGCTCACGATCTCGGCGGGGGTGCCTTGGGCCAGCACTTCGCCATCGCTGATGATGTAGGCGTGGTCGCAAATGCCCAGGGTTTCGCGCACGTTGTGGTCGGTGATCAGCACGCCGATGCCACGCTCTTTCAAATAATTGATGATGCGCTGGATTTCGATCACCGCGATCGGATCAATGCCGGCAAAGGGCTCATCGAGCAAGATGAAACGGGGCTGCGTGGCCAGGGCACGGGCAATTTCAACACGCCGGCGCTCGCCGCCCGACAGCGCCAGGGCCGGGCTTTTGCGCAAGTGCTCCACGCGCAGCTCTTGCAGCAGTTGTGACAGCCGCCGTTCAATTTCGGCAGGGCTGAGCGACTTGCCCTGGGCATCGTGCTGCAACTCCAGCACGGCGCGCACGTTGTCTTCCACATTGAGTTTGCGGAAAATGGACGCTTCTTGCGGCAAATAGCTCAAGCCCAGGCGCGCACGCCGGTGAATGGGCATGTGTTCGACCGATTGGCCGTCAAGGGTGATGGTGCCGGCGCTGGCGCGCACCAAGCCCACAATCATGTAGAACGAGGTGGTCTTGCCCGCACCGTTGGGGCCGAGCAAGCCCACCACTTCACCCTTGCGCACCCGCAGCGACACGTCCTTGACGGCCTTGCGGCTGCCGTAAAACTTTTGCAGATGCAGGGCTTCAAGCTGGCTGTCAGACTGGCTCACCTGCGAGGCGCCCGTCAGCAGGGACGTCACCTCCTGGGTCACTTTTTCTCCCCACTCAAGGTGGTGGAAGGACGCAGCACGGGGGCCGGTGCAGCAGAGGCTGCGGAGGTGGCGGGCGTGGCGGGCGTGGCCAGTGGGTCCCGCTTGGGTGTGAGCACCGCGCGCACCCGGCCGCCTGGCGTGGCGGCGGGACCCTTGCGTTGCAGGAACTGTGCTGCATCCCGGGGTGCCTTATGTTGCAACACGGCCCCGACACGGTCATCGTCAAATCCGACCTCAAGGCTCGCAGTCGCGACCACTACGTCGGCATCAGCAGCCACTCCACTATCTTGCGAACTGGTCCGGTCGATGATTTTCTGAACATCGCCATCGATCTCGTGTCCTAGTGCTTCCGCCAGCCACCAGTACTGACCTTCGGGATCTCGCAACATGGGATCCTCACGTCGCGTCTGAGCCTGCTGTCCTTGT
>CAJCCO010000042.1 GCA_903960915.1 uncultured beta proteobacterium | reverse complement strand
GGCCCGCCCATCTCGATACGCGATGTCGCCACACGCCTAGCGGCCCGCATGGGCAAAACTGTGCATTTGACTGACACCGAAGCGCCTTCCGCCTGGCTGGTCGATTGCCACAAGGCAGATGCCTTATGGGGACCGCCCTCGGTGGCACTGGACACCCTTTTGGACTGGACAGCCGCCTGGGTCATGCAAGGCCACAAATCCTTGGACAAACCCACCCACTTTGAGGTACGTGATGGCCACTACTGATTTGTCCGGCTTGTTGCCTGAATCCGTATCGCAGGTCTTGCGCCAAGGTGCCGTAATTCCTGCGCATCCGCTGGCACTCAATGCACAGCGCCAGATCGATCCTCGCAGACAAAGGGCGCTCAGCCGCTACTACCTCGATGCCGGCGCTGGCGGTCTGGCAGTCGGTGTGCACACCACCCAATTTGCCATTCGCGAAAACGGCATGTATGCCCCCGTCCTGGAAATGGCCATGCAAACGGCTCAAGACTGGATTCCTCTGGGAGGTTCGCGTCCGCTGGTCATGATTGCAGGCGTGGCCGGCCCCACATCACAGGCGTGCGCCGAAGCGGCTACGGCAAAAGCGATGGGCTACCACGCAGGTCTGCTCAGTCTGGCGGCGCTGCGCGGTGCTAACGAGGCCGACATACTGGCGCATTGTCGCGCTGTGGCTCAGGTCATACCGCTGGTGGGCTTTTACCTTCAACCTGCAGTGGGCGGCGTAGTTCTGTCGGCCGCGTTCTGGGAAGCGTTTGCACGTATTGAACAAGTTGTGGCCATCAAGATGGCGCCATTCAACCGCTATCGCACACTGGACGTGATTCATGGTGTGGTCGCAGCGCAAGCCGAAGAACGAATCACCTTGTACACCGGCAACGATGACCACATCGTGCTTGACCTGGTGACACCTTTTCACGTCAAGCGCGGTGCCGAAACAGTGCAAGTGCGCATCCGCGGGGGCTTGCTGGGTCATTGGAGCGTTTGGACCCACAAAGCGGTCGAGCAGCTAAAGCGTTGCCAAGAAGAAGCTGCACGTGGACAAATTTCGGCGGAACTGCTGGCCCTAGATTCGAAAGTTACCGATTGCAACAGCGCCTTGTTTGATGTGGCCCATAAATTTGCCGGGTGCATTGCCGGGTGCCATGAAGTCCTGCGCCGACAGGGCTTGCTCGAAGGCATCTGGTGCCTCGACCCGCATGAGGCCCTTAGCGCTGGACAAGCCGAAGAACTCACCCGAGTCAGCCAAGCTTATCCGGACTTGATCGATGATAATTTTGTAACACATCACTTGGCCCGATGGCTTGATGGCTAACTTTTTTTGCGAAGCTGTTGAAAGACAGCTTGTTTTTTTGACCTTTGAACCATGAAATGAGGAGACAGACAATGAAAAAGCGGACATTGATTCAAACCATCGCCTTGGGACTCGCCTTGGGTACTTGCGCCAGCGCCATGGCGCAGGCCACATGGAAACCCACCAAGCCCATCAACCTGATCGTTCCTTGGGCCGCGGGCGGCTCTACCGATCAGATCACACGCATCGCAGCGGCCGAAATTGAAAAAACCTTAGGCCAAAAAATCGTGGTGGTCAACCAGCCTGGAGCGTCTGGCTCAATTGGAAGCAAAAACGCTTGGGATGCCCCGCGCGACGGCTACACCTGGACCGCGGGTGCCGCTCAAGACTTGGGCACTTACCAGTCACTGGGAATGCTGAATGCGGGCATCAAAGACTGGCACCTGTTTTTGCATGTGGCCAACATTGCCGTGGTCAGCGTCAACCCTTCCACCCCTTATCAAAACATCGGACAATTTCTGGAAGCCATGAAGACCAAATCTGACATCAAGGTGGCCACGGCTGGTGTCACCTCAGGTGGTCACAATGCGATGGAAGCCATTGTGAGTGTCACTGGCAGCAAGTATCGCCATGTCACCTATGATGGTGGCAACCCAGCCGTCATTTCCACCGTTTCTGGCGAGACCGATGCCACGACGCAACTGGCCGTTGAGCAAGCCGAAATGATTCGCGGCAAACGGCTTCGCCCCTTGGCAACCGTGTCAGACAAGGCGCTCGAAATTGAAGGCTATGGTGTGATTGAGCCCATATCAAAGACCCTGACGAACTTCAAGGCGCCTGCCAACTACTTTGGAATTTTCATTCCAAAAGGTGTTCCGGCTGAAGTGGTGGCCACTGTTGAGCGCATCTGGTCAACTCAGATCACCAACAACGAAGCCATCAAGAAATACGCTGTCAACCGAGGCGCCTTCTTTGGCCCTGCCAGTGGCGAGGCAGCACAAGCTGCAGCCTTTCCTGCCGTACAGGCAAACGCCTGGCTGTTGCACGCCGGTGGCAAAACCAAGCTGTCACCCGACACCGTCGGCATCCCTAAACCCTGACAGCATTGCAAAGGGGCAGGCTTAAGGCTGCCCCTTTTTAACAAAGGCTTGGCATGAGCATTGAACTTGAAGACGACGAAGTGGTCTCACCGCGTGAAGATTTGATCGCGGCGGTACTTTGGGTGGCTTTTGGCTTGGCGGTGACCATTGGCTCATGGCGGATGGACCG
>CAJCCO010000041.1 GCA_903960915.1 uncultured beta proteobacterium | reverse complement strand
GCCGGGTAGGGGCCATTGGTGGTCAGCCGCACGGTATTGCCGGTGGTGACCTCGGCCTTGGTGATCTTGTCAAACTGGCCCAGCTGCGGGCTGCCGAACTTGGGGTCGGTGATGCGGCGCACGCTGTAGGCAACGTCCTCGGCCGTGAGCTTCTGGCCGTCGTGGAACAGCACGTCGGTCCGGATCTGGAACTCGACCACCGAATCAGACACCTGCTTCCAGGAGGTGGCGATCTGCGGCACGATCTCACCCTTGTTGTTGCGGGTGATCAGGTTGTCAAACACGTTGCGGTAGACCGCGTAGCTGTCCGGGTTCCACTGCACATGCGGGTCGAGCGACGAGGGCTCGTTGACCAGGTCAACGACAAAACGGTCCTTGGAGGCAAGCACTGAGCCCGTTGACAAGGCGATGAACAGGCCAACGGTACCTGCAATGATATTTTTATGAATGGGAAACATGTCGAATTTTCTTTTCTTGATTTCAAATTTTCGGATTACGCCAACCGGTTTACCCCTTTGGGACGTGATGATCGCATGATCCTAAAAATGCTCGCCGATTTAACTTGCATTCCGGCTAACCAAACAACTATGTCACAGAAATTGAATTCCTGCCGAAACTTAATCCAAAAGCTTGATTGGGACCCAGGGTTTGGGATGGATATCTAACTAATTAGCGCATCAAGGTTTCGTTGAGTTCTTTCAGGTAATGTCTGGCCTCCGCTTCGCCCATGGAGGCCTGCGGGTTGCTTTGGGGTGCATAGGTTTTAGTCAACATCGTCATGTGGCCAAATACTTCATGAATCGCCCCGGGCGATTCAGGCTGTTGCCCCAGCGGAAAATTAGGGAATCATTCCTGCAAGGTTTAATCCCCGGTGATGTCCCAAATCAGATTCAAAAAGTGCTGGATCAGACCGCAGACTTTGATGCTTGGGCACTCCCCGAGGGGAAAACCCAAGACCCATCAAACGCAAAGTCAAATCAATGAACCATGCTCCTGTCTATTTCAAATAGTTCATGCTCATGGCTAATCGGATGGATAAGAACGGGTGGCAAGCCGATGCCTTTTAATATGGTGTGGCACAGCCCATTCAATTCTTCAGACTTGGCTTCCAGCCGTGCATAAAACTCTGCAATAGTTTCTGATTCAACTGCCAGGGGGTGAGCGATCTCAGCGGTCAATCCAAAATCAGCTAGTCCGTGACCACTTAGTGAGGTCAGGGTCTGCTCCGCAATTTCATAAAAAGTGATGCGACTTGGTCCACAAAAGCGGTAGAGTCCCTGCGTGAGATCCACCAAACTATCACGCCCAATAGCCCATGCTTGAACCGAAAGTTGTTCCGCTTGCGATAAATCGCTCATCGGCCAACAGACGAGTACGCGCCCCCTATCTTCCCGAAAAAGTACCCGCAGTGACTCAAAAAAGTCCGCGGCTTCTTGCGGCTGAACTGAAGGGTTATCTCGGTCAGCTATCAGCCAAATCTTTGAGCTTTTCCCCTGGGTAGGGTTGGCTCGAATGTAGTCTGCTACCTCGATGAGCGGAATTTCTTTAGGGATTTCTTGAACAGTGATCTCTGAGAAAACTTGAGGCAAGGTTTTGAAAAATGTCGTCTTACCAGACCCTGAATTACCCAAGAAAACCTCGAACCGTCCCAGCCCGCCGTTTCTTACCTGGTGCAGCAGCTTTTCTATGCGCAATGTGTCAGGTCCCTGGTGCCTGACAATTTTGTTGAGGGTTGCATCCGATTGATCTGCTTGTCGTTGCAGTGCTTCAAAGCGCCTGGGCAAATTGACAACTTTCAATTGGTGACTAGTTGGCTTGATCATTCATCCTCCTCGTGAGCTACAGAATTCCCCGCACTTGCAGGGTTCATTCGTTTCTCTATGGAGGCACATGTTCACATTTTGAATTGCGGCAGTCTATTCCAAAAAATAATGGTTTAACCCCAAGAATTAATGGTTGTTTTGGGGGTGTCTTTCCCGGTCTGAGAATGAAAAATAAAGGCGAAAAATTTTTATCGTTGATTTAATAATATTAAAATTAAAAAACATTCAAAATAATAGTTAACTTATACGGCGTACCCAGTTAGACAAATCTGAGATTGACGGCCAACCTTCTAGACCCAAACGTTCTAGAGAATTCAACGTAAAAGTTGGCTATCGATGACCTGAAGATCAACGTTTTTAGGGTCCTTCCAATTTTTCATAAGAGATAAAAAATGTCTTTATCAATAGGCGTCATCGAAGACGATGAAGCGATATGCAGCTACCTCGTGGAAATCATTAGCGCATCCAACCTTTGTAAATTGGCTGGGTTTGCACGCAATGGGGAAGAGGCTAAAAAGCTGATTGCAGCGGATCAGGCGGACGTTTACTTGGTCGATCTAGGCCTTCCCGATGCGGATGGTGTTGATTTGATCGCACTCATCAAGGCGACATGCAGTGCGGCGCAAAGCCTCGTTATCAGCACATTTGGTGACTCCAAACACATCACCCGCAGCATCAAGGCTGGGGCCTCGGGTTATCTGCTCAAGGAAGAGGTTGGCCCCGCCATCATCAACAGAATCATTGCTGTTCACAATGGCGTGTCCCCGATCAGCCCTTCGCTGGTCAGGCACCTGTTTCAAAAAATGGCGGAGAGTACTGAAGATAATTTGGCAGCCAGCAATCGACGTGGTATCGAGAAATTTGGCCTTTCTCCCAGAGAAATCCAGGTGCTCAGCTTGTTGATCAAGGCCGTTCCCATTTTGAACATGGCCGAGCAGCTCTCACTTTCTTCTCACACGGTTAATGAGTATTTGCGCTCCATTTATAAAAAGCTGAATGTTCATTCACGGGCCATGGCCGTTCACGTGGCCGTCATCAATGGATTTCGTGAAAGTTGAAAGCATTTCTAATGCGGTTGAAGATTTTTTCTAAGCTTGGTTTCGATTGGCGAAATGCATTAATTTTTCAAGACGCCACTCACAAAGCACGAAAAATATGGATGGCCGTGATTCTTTTTTTTGCTGTCTGCGCAGTATCAGCCTATTGGGCCTTTCCAAGCTCCGGGTTGATTTTGCAACCGCAAAGCCAAGCTATGCTTTTTCAATTGAAAAAGTCTGAAGATGTCCAAAGTGCTGAAGACATTGAACTTTTAAAAGGTGGGCGAGCAGTTCAATTACCTTTCTTCGAGCCTCGTCCTGAAGGCAGTTCTTTGGTGCATTTTGCGCACACCCTTACCTTTCACATCATGGACAGTACCGAGACGGTAGTCTCATTGGGTGAAATGAACGACAGGGCCACTCACGGATTGCTGTTCATTCAAATTTACAGCGGGGGTAATTTTTTCCTCAATGGCACCTGGGTAGCTGGATTGCCAGGATCGAACATGCTTGATCGCTGGATTTGGTACCGCCCCCTGCTAGTACCCCTGCCGAAACATCTTCTCAACACAAACGGTAAGCCCAATGTGATGACCATTGTGCAATCAAGTTACGAGCCCTTCTTGATTATTGGTCGACCCTATCTTGGCCCTATCGCACACTTGCGCAAGGTCTATGAAGTCACTAACCTCTTGAGTACACTTTTGGCTAACACAGCACGATTGATGTGTATCGCGTTGGGAATTTTTATGCTGCTGGCCTGGCGAGTGTCACCAAAAGACAAAATCTTTGCTCTGGCGGGTTTGACCACCATACTTGCTGCTTTTTTCTTCTCCTTATCCTACTGGTCTTATCTGCCAATTCATTTGCATCGAGTGTGGCGCATTGTGGTATTTCTGAGTACGGGTGGTATGGTCGCCATGATGTCATTATTTGTGTTGGCATACATTGGTGAGCCACTTGCAAAACGCGAGACGTGGTTGTTTTTAGGTTACGCCAGCCTAGGTCCGCTGGTGTATGCAGTCGGTGGACCTTCCACAGAAAATTTCTTGAACAATGTCTGGACAAGTCTTCTGGGTCTCGTTTACTTGTATTCCTGTGTGCGCTTGACTATTTACGTCATGAAAACACGACAGTTGCGGTCTGTTGCCCTTTTGGTGCAGTCAATTTTTTGTTTCTTTTTGGGCTACCACGACTTCGCAGTCCTTTCGGGGCTGTTTGCTGACCTGGTTCCTACAGGATTGCAGTGGAGTTGGTGGACCTTGCTGATTGAGCCCATTTATCTTCTTAATTTGGGAATACCCTTGCTCTGCTTTGTGATGGGTTACACCTTGCTCATGCAATACCGTACACAAGCAAAAAGCGTAACTTTTGCCAATCAGCACCTTCAGTCCAGTTTGCAACAAAGGGAGAAGGAGTTACGCCAGAGTCACGAGCAGCAAAAAAAATTGGCACTTATGGAGGCCACACGCGCTGAACGGGACCGCATATATCAGGATGTTCAAGACGGTATTGGCTTGCGGTTGGTCAGTGCCATGTTCAGTCTGCGCCAGGGTAATGCCAATGCTAAAACCGTGGAGGAGCATCTTAAAGGCTGCATGTCCGACTTGCGTCTTATCATCAATGTCCATTCTGATGAGGAGAGCGATATTCAGAGTGCTGTGTTTGAACATTGTCTGACGCAAGAATCGCTTTTGGAGGCCAACAATATCACTCTGAGCTATGACGTGGGTGATGATCCGCCCCTTCGATTGGCGCCGCAGCACCACCTCAATATCCTGCGTATTTTGCAAGAGGCCATTACTAACGCCATCAAGCACGCCGGTGCCAGCGAGATAAACGTCAAGTTGGAAGTCATTAAAAATGAACTTAGATTAAGCATTGTCGACAACGGCAAGCTTGATACGGGCCAAGAAGAAGGCGCAGACTTGGTGAACTTCTTGTCCAAAGGAAAGCGGGGTCTTGCGGGCATGTCTGAGCGTGCTAAAGCTGTGTCCGGTAGCTTTAGTTTTCGTCGCATTAAAAACGAAACCCATGCACAGGTTCAAATACCTCTCATCACAAGTTATCCATAATGAAACATGCAGTAACGGGGGGGCGTGCATCACAACACTTCCTGATGAGTTGGGTGTTGGGTCTTTGCGCTCTTATTGCCTTGATATTCTGGTTGGGAAATGCTAAATCAGACCGCAACCTCGTCCCTGTCACGCAGGCCAAATTTTGGCAGCTAAAAGTCGAAGATGAACAAAGGATACTTCCCGAAATACCGCCTTCAACCCTAGGGCAAGACATTCATTTGCCCCATAGTCAAGATCGGAAAACAAGCAGTTCCTTATCCAGCTACATGTTCAATCTTGAGCTGCCTGATATGGTTTCCGCTCCTTTGGACGCAGGTGCCAAACGTGCTGCCGGCATACCTGTACATGGACTCCTCTTTTTGCAAATTGTGAATGGTGCAGACTTTTACCTCAACGGTTCCTGGGTTGCAGGCTTGCCCCGTTCCAATGAAGCTTACCAATGGCTTTGGTTCAGGCCCATGCTGGTACCACTTTTACCCTCGTTGCTGCACCAAGATGGTCGGCCCAATGTTTTGACTGTTGTTCAATCAACTTACTCACCCTATCTGACCGTAAGCCGACCGTATGTTGGTACTTTGCGGGATCTGGGTCTGGTGTACGAGATGTCGTATTTTTTCACCAGCATGTTGAGCAATACCTCAAACGTTTTTTGTTTCGTCATGGGATTCTTCATGCTGAGTGCATGGCTAATCGCCCCAAAGAAAAAACAATATGCCCTAACTGGCTTAGTCACCTTAGCCTGTGCCACCTTATTTAGTCTGGCACAACTGCAAATGTTGCCCGCAGAATGGTATGTGACGTGGCGCGCCACCATTTATTTGAGCATTGGCTTGCTCGTGTCATTGATGACGGCTTTTGTTTTCTCCTTCATTCAGCAGCCGTTGAGTAAAAAACAAATACTGTTGATATTCGCCTATGTGGTGGGCGGCCCCCTTATCTATACAGTCGCGGGCATTCAATCTGAAATTCTAATGAACAGGATATGGACGACCTTCCTGTTGCTACTCTATTTTTACGCTACGGTTCGATTGGCGCTCTATTGTTTTCAAACCCGCAGTGTTCCCGCTATTTTTTTACTGATCCAGTCTATTTTTTGCATTGTCCTGGGTTTGCATGACTATGTAGCTGTGGCTGGATGGTTGGCGGACATCTACCTGATGCCTGATTCCTGGAACTGGTGGTCGCTCAGCCATGAGGGACTTTACTTGTTGAGTCTTGGGGTCCCAGGTGTGTCAATCATCATGGCTTGCATCTTGCTTTTTGAATACCGCGACCAAGCCATAAGTGTGTCCAATGCCAATGAATTTCTACAAACCAGTTTGCATGAACGAGAAAAAGAACTCAATGAAAGCTACAGCCAACAAAAAAAATTGGAATTGTCTGAAGCTACACGTCTAGAGCGCGACCGTATTTACCTTGACATGCATGACGGCATTGGCTCACGCTTGGTCAACACCATGTTTCGCTTGCGCCAGGGGCGGCTTGAACCTGATGCCATAGAAATCATGCTTAAAGATTGTCTGTCGGACTTGCGGCTGGTCATCAATGCCCAAATTGATGACCAAGGAGACATTCAAAATGCAGTCTTCGACCATTGCCTGCTTCAGGAGCTCACTTTGCAAGGCAGCCCAATGTCTTTTAGCTATGAACTGTGCAACGCAGCGCCTTTGCACCTGCCGCCGCAAGTCCACCTCAATATTTTGCGCATCCTGCAAGAGTCCATCACCAATGCCATCAAGCACTCGCAAGCCAGCGAGATACATGTGCTGTTTGAATTGAAGCCGCAAGAACTGCTTCTGTCGGTAATCGACAATGGCATTGGATTAAGCGCCAGCGAGCAATCAAATGATGCCCCATCTTTTGGCACTTCTGGCAAGCACGGTGTGATGGGTATGCTGGCTCGGGCTAAAGCCATCGGTGGTGAGTTCAGCCTTGGCCGTATTGCTGGTAAAACAAGGGCCCAACTGCAACTGCCATTGGCACCCATGCAATCCCCATCGCTATTGGGTATAGGTGAATAAGTTTAGGGAAGCGCAGGCGTTTTCGAGCCAGGGCTTGTGGCAAACTCATAGGCTTCTTCAACCTGAATCAGACGGGCTGAGAGCCCGTAATTGGGCCTCAGGACCGCTTCATTTTTTTCCCTGTCTTCGGCTAGTTTAATTTTCATGCAAAAAATCATCGCGCAAATTGCGCAGGAAATCCGCGTCCAGAACAAGCAAGTCCTTGCCGCCGTGGAGCTGCTTGATGGTGGCGCCACCGTTCCCTTTATTGCCCGTTACCGCAAGGAAGTTACCGGCGGCTTGGACGACATTCAACTTCGTGAGCTTGAGGTGCGCCTGAGTTACCTGCGCGAGCTGCGTGACCGTTTGCAAGCGGTTATAAAAAGCATTGAAGAGCAAGGCAAGATGACCCCCAGCTTGCTGGCCCAACTGGTCGCCGCGGGCACCAAGCAAGAGCTGGAAGACTTGTATTTGCCTTTTAAGCAAAAGCGCCGCACCAAGGGACAAATCGCCCGTGAAGCTGGCATCGAGCCCTTGGCCGACCTGTTGTTCGCCGACCCCAAGCTAGCCCCCGCTCTGCAAGCACAAGGTTTTGTGCTGACCGAGAAAACCGAGGCCGGTGATGACTTCACCACGGTGCCCGCTGTGCTCGATGGTGTGCGCGACATTCTCAGCGAGCGATGGGCTGAAAACCCCGCTTTGGTGCAAGACCTGCGCGAGTGGTTGTGGCAGGAAGGCTACTTCAAAAGCCAACTCATGGCGGGCAAAGATGAAAACAATGCCGATGTGGCCAAGTTTCGTGACTACTTCGATTACGACGAACCCATTGGCCGCGTACCTTCGCACCGCGCACTGGCCGTTTTTCGTGGCCGTTCGCTTGATGTGCTGGACGCCAAACTGGTACTGCCTGAAACCCCGCAACCGCCTGCTGCGGCATTAGCAGCCACCGCTTCTAAAACCCGGGCCGCCCCCGTTGTCTCTTTGGCCGAGGGCCGCATGGCCCTGCGTCTGGGTTGGAGCCACCAGGGCCGCGCGGCAGACGACTTGCTGCGCAAGTGCGTGGCCTGGACCTGGCGTGTCAAATTGAGTTTGTCGACCGAGCGTGATTTGTTTACCCGCTTGCGTGAAGACGCTGAAAAAGTGGCTATCAAGGTATTTGCAGACAACCTGCGCGACCTGTTGCTGGCAGCGCCTGCCGGGCCTCGCGTGGTCATGGGCCTGGACCCCGGTATTCGTACGGGTGTCAAGGTCGCGGTGGTAGACGCCACGGGTAAGCTGGTGGAGACCTCTACTGTGTTTCCCCATGAGCCACGCAAAGACTGGGAAGGGTCGTTGCACACGCTGGGCAAGCTGTGTGAAAAGCATGGCGTCAACCTGATCGCCATTGGTAACGGCACGGCCAGCCGTGAGACCGATAAATTGGCGGCCGACCTGATTAAGCAACTGGCCAAGGTGTCTGAGCGCCTGATTGAAAAAGTGGTGGTCAGTGAGGCCGGGGCCTCCGTCTACAGCGCCAGTGAGTTTGCCAGCCAAGAAATGCCCGATGTGGACGTGAGCCTGCGCGGTGCCGCCAGCATTGCGCGCCGCTTGCAAGACCCGCTGGCCGAGTTGGTGAAGATTGACCCCAAGTCCATTGGCGTGGGCCAATACCAGCACGATGTGAACCAGAGCGAGTTGGCCAAGATGCTCGACTCGGTGGTGGAAGATTGCGTGAATTCGGTGGGCGTAGACCTGAACACCGCCAGTGTTCCCTTGTTGTCGCGGGTGTCCGGCTTGAGTGGCAGCGTGGCCAAGGCCGTGGTGCGCTGGCGCGAGGCGCACGGCGCCTTCAGCAACCGTCAGCAGTTGTTGGAGGTGACTGGTTTGGGTGCCAAGACGTTTGAGCAAAGTGCGGGCTTCCTGCGTATACGTGGCGGTGACAACCCCCTGGACATGACCGGTGTTCACCCCGAAACCTACCCGGTGGTCGAGCGCTTGATGACCCACACCTCCCGGCCCGTGGCCGAACTCATGGGCCGTGCCGATATGCTGAAGGCCCTCAAACCGGAGCTATTCGCCAATGAAAAATTTGGCGTGATCACCGTCAAAGATATTTTGGGTGAGTTAGAAAAACCCGGCCGCGACCCCCGCCCAGACTTCAAGGTGGCGCGTTTCAACGATGGCGTAGAAGACATCAAGGATTTGGTGGCGGGCATGGTGCTGGAGGGGACAGTCAGCAACGTGGCAGCCTTTGGCGCCTTCATTGATCTGGGGGTGCACCAGGACGGCCTGGTGCACGTCAGCCAGCTGAGCCATAAGTTTGTAACCGATGCGCGTGAGGTGGTTAAAACCGGCGATATCGTCAAAGTACAGGTGGTGGAAGTTGACGTGGCGCGCAAGCGCATTGCCCTGACCATGAAGCTCGGCGCCGCACCAGAGCGCCGCAGTGGCGCAGGCGAGAACCGTTTCGAGCATGCTTCCCGTGACAGCCGATCCCGCAGCGGCGCAGGCCACCCTGCGCCAGCGCAAGCCGCGCAAGGTTCGGCCATGGCCTCGGCATTTGCCAAGCTCAAAGGTCTTTGAAACGGTTGCCCAACCGCCTGCCCAACACATCAATACGATCATGCGCGCCCTACATATCCACGCCGGCCCCTTGGCAAGGCGCCACATGGCCCAGCATGGGCTGCAAGCGGGCGATATTGGTACTTTGCCTGGAGCCGCCGGAGGCCCTAAGGGGCTTGTCCTCGGGCCGCTAGATCGTTTCATTTTTGGCCACTGGTTGTCGCAATCCAGCCAGCCGGTGCATTTGGTGGGGGCTTCCATCGGCGCGTGGCGCATGGCCACGGCGTGTTTGAATGATCCGCTGGCGGCCTTTGCCCGGTTGGAGCATGACTACATTCACCAGCATTACGCTTTGCAGCCCGGTGAAAAGCGGCCCAGCCCACAGCACGTGAGCGAATTGTTTGGCCGTAACTTGCAAGCCTTTTATGGCAACCGTGTGGATGAAGTGTTGAACCACCCGCGCTACAAGTTGCACGTAGTCACCTCGCGCGGGCGCCACCTGTTGGCGCGTGAAAAAACCTGGCGCACGCCCTTGGGGTACCTCGGCGCTTTTCTCAGCAACGTTGTGCAACGCAAGGCCATGGGCGCCTGGTTGGAGCGGGTGGTGTTTTCCAGCCAGCACGCTGCGCTGCCCTTTGCCAGCAACGACTACCGCACGCGCCAAGTCGCCTTGAGCGCTGCCAATTTCATGCCCAGCCTGCAAGCCAGTTGCTCCATCCCGTTTGTGCTGCAAGCCGTGCACGATATTCCCGGCGCACCCCGGGGCGCGTATTGGGACGGTGGCATCACCGACTACCACCTGCACCTGAACTACGCCGCTGCCCCCAACCCCAAGGGCCTGGTGCTGTACCCGCATTTCCAGCAAGCCGTCGTACCGGGTTGGTTGGACAAAAGCCTGAAGTGGCGGCACAAATCCACCCATTTTCTGGACAACATGGTCTTGCTCGCGCCCAACCCGGACTGGGTTAAAACCCTGCCCAACGGCAAGCTACCCGACCGCACCGACTTCACCCACTACGGCCAAGACTTGGCGGCCCGTGTCAAAGTCTGGAACGCGGCGGTGTCGGCCAGTGCACAACTCGCTGATGAATTTGACGCCTGGCTAGCCCGGCCCGACATGGGGCAAGTGCTGGCGCTCTAAGCGGCACACCTGCCAACTCCGCCCCGCCACAGCGTACCGCCATGGCAGCCCCCCAGCCTCATCGCTTTCAACTGGGGTGGTTGCGCTTGAATGGGCTGTCTGCCAGCAGCCTCACACCTGCACTGGCCGCCTGGCTGCTGGGCACGGCCTGCCAGTTGCAACAGGCAACTTTGCTGGACGGGTCGACTTATCTGACCGTACTTTTGCTAGGACTAGTCTTGATGGCGCTGCTGGCCAGCCAAGGCCTGAGCCAAAGGCTGCGCTTGCCGTTGCTAATTTTGGCGGTGGCCTCAGTCAGTTGGAGTGCCACGGGGTGGCGCAGCACCCACTTCATGGCGAGTTCGCTCAACCCCGCGCTGCAAGGGCGCGATGTGACCGTCACGGGCGTGGTGCGCACTATGCCGCAACCCAATCCCACGGGCCTGCGTTTTAGCCTGGCCGTGGAGTCGGCTCACTGGCAGGGCCAAGCCGTGACCTTGCCGCCCCGGCTGCAACTCGCCTGGTACAGCGGTCTGCTGGCCGGGGGTGACGACAGCGCCATCCAGTTGCAACGCCAGCCCGTGGCGCTGGTGGCGGGGGAGCGCTGGCAAATGACGGTGCGGCTCAAATCGCCTCACGGCCTGAGCAATCCCCAGGGTTTTGATTTTGAATTGTGGCTGTGGGAGCAGGGCCTGCAAGCCACGGGCTACGTGCGTGCCGGCGTGCACGACACCCCACCGCAGCGGTTGGCGCAGACCGGTTGGCATCCGGTGGAGAGGGCGCGCCAACAAGTGCGGGAAAAAATATTTGCAACGGTTGATGAGCCCCAACCCGCCGGCCTGATTGCCGCTTTGGTCGTGGGCGATCAAAACGCCATTGACCGCGCCGACTGGGACGTGTTTCGGGCCACAGGCGTGGCGCATTTGATGAGCATATCTGGCCTGCACATCACCTTGTTCGCCTGGGTAGCGGCTCTGCTTATTGCCTGGTTGTGGCGGCGTTCTGCGCGCTTGTGCGTGCGCTGGCCTGCGCCCAGCGCGGCACTCGTTGGAGGGATGCTGCTGGCGCTGGCCTATGCCGTTTTCAGCGGCTGGGGCGTGCCCTCACAGCGCACCGTGCTCATGCTGGCCGCAGTCGGTTTGTTGCGCCTGTCGGGCAAGCGTTGGCCCTGGCCCCAGGTGTGGCTGCTGGCCTGCGCCGTGGTGGTGCTGTTCGACCCCTGGGCCATGCTGCAGGCGGGGTTTTGGTTGAGCTTTGTGGCCGTGGGCGTGTTGTTTGCTACGGATGCGGGTGAGGGGCCTTCGGCGCCGCCCGGAGTCAAAGCCCGTTTGGCCGCATTGGCAAGAGAGCAGGGCGTCATCACCCTGGCGCTGACACCTTTGACCTTGCTGCTGTTCGGACAGGTATCCCTCGTGGGGCTGTTGGCCAATGCCTTGGCAATTCCGTGGGTCACCCTGGTCGTCACGCCCTTGGCTTTATTGGGCACGTTGTGGCCAGCGCTCTGGCGTTTGACGGCTTTGGCCCTGTCTGTGCTGACCACCAGTTTGCAATGGCTCGCCAACTTGCCCTTTGCCACTTTTTCGGTGGCGCAAGCACCGTTATGGGCCGGTGTGGCGGGTTTGGCCGGTGGCCTGTTGCTGGCTATGCCGTGGCCACGCGCCCTGCGCGCCTTGGGTTTGCCGCTGATGCTGCCGGTGCTGTTGTGGCAGGCGCCGCTTCCAAAGCAGGGGCAGTTTGAAGTGCTGGCGCCCGACATTGGGCAGGGCAACGCGCTCATCATTCGCACCGCCCACCATGCCCTGGTGTACGACGCCGGACCGCGCTACAGCCTGGAGAGCGACGCCGGTCATCTGGTGCTGCAGCCCTTGTTGCGCGCGTTGGGCACGCGGGTAGATCGGCTGCTGCTGAGCCACCGCGACACCGACCACGTGGGGGGCGCACTTGCCGTACTGGCCATGTACCCGCAGGCCAGCTTGCTCAGCTCCATTGAAGACGGACACGAATTGCAGGCAGTGCGCCCGGCCACCCGCTGCGTGGCCGGCCAACACTGGCACTGGGACGGGGTGGACTTTGACATCCTGTCCCCCCAGTCTGCTGACTACGGCTCCGGCTTGGTCAGCAATGCCATGAGTTGCACCCTGCGCATCTCCAACGGCCAGCAGTCTGCTTTGTTGGCGGGCGATTTGCTGGCGGCACAAGAAGCCCGCCTGGTGGACCTGCACGGGGCAGCGCTCAAGGCTGACCTGCTGCTGGTTCCCCACCACGGCAGCAAAACCTCCAGCAGCGCCGCCTTTTTGGACGCCGTAAAGCCTGGCATTGCACTGGTACAGGCCGGCTACCGCAACCGCTATGGCCATCCGGCAGCACCCGTTTTGGTGCGGTATGAAGAGCGAAAAATACGGCTGGTGGATTCGCCCCATTGTGGTGCGGCTACTTGGCAGTCTGCGGTTCCTCAAGAACTGGCGTGCCAGCGAGAAAAAGGCTTGCGCTACTGGCATCACCGTGTGCCTTGAGGTAAACCCCGTGAGGGGTTGGCGCAAAGCTTGCTAAGCTTCGGGGAGGAGAAAAGTCCCTATGCAAAAATTCGACGAGATGTACACCCAGTTGCCTTACGAGTTTTTTACTCAAGGCGCGAAGATTCGGGACCACTACAAAATTTACGACGAATGGTTGGCGCGCCAACCGGGTGACATGATGGCCAAGCGGCGCGAAGAGGCAGAAATGATCTTTCGCCGGGTGGGTATTACCTTTGCCGTCTATGGCGAAAAGGACGAAGATGGTTCGGGCACCGAGCGCCTCATTCCTTTTGACCTGATTCCCCGCATCATTCCCGCCCACGAATGGGCCAGCATGGAGCGCGGTCTGGTGCAACGGGTAACTGCCCTGAACCGCTTTGTGCACGATGTTTACCACGGGCAAGAAATCCTTAAGGCGGGCGTCATTCCGCGCGAGCAGATTGAAAACAACGCCCAGTTCCGCCCCGAGATGATCGGCGTGAACGTGCCCAACAACATCTACTCCCACATTTCAGGCATTGACATCGTGCGTGCCCCCACCGCCAAAGGCGAGGGCGAGTACTTTGTCCTGGAAGACAACCTGCGCGTACCCAGCGGTGTGAGCTACATGCTTGAAGACCGCAAGATGATGATGCGGCTCTTTCCCGAGCTATTCAATGCCCACCGTGTGGCGCCCGTGGCGCATTACCCCGACTTGCTGTTAGAGACCTTGCGCGCCAGCAGTCCGGCCACCACGGCCGAGCCCACCGTCGTGGTGCTGACCCCCGGTATGTACAACAGCGCCTACTTTGAGCACGCCTTCTTGGCGCAACAAATGGGGGTGGAGTTGGTGGAGGGGCAAGACCTGTTTGTCAAAGACAAGTTTGTGTACATGCGCACCACCCGCGGCCCCAAGCGGGTGGACGTGATTTACCGCCGTGTAGACGATGACTTTTTGGACCCCCTGGCTTTCAGAGCCAACTCAACCATTGGCTGCGCTGGCTTGTTGGAGGTTTACCAGGCCGGCCATGTGGCTATTTGCAATGCCATTGGAACCGGCGTGGCGGACGACAAGTCCATTTACCCCTATGTGCCCCAGATGATCGAGTTCTACCTGGGTGAAAAACCCATTCTGAACAACGTCCCCACCTACATGTGCCGCAACAAGGACGATCTGGCCTACACCCTGGCCAACCTCAAAGACTTGGTGGTGAAAGAGGTGCACGGCGCTGGGGGCTATGGCATGTTGGTCGGGCCGGCTTCCACCAAAGCCGAAATTGAAGACTTCAGAAAAGCCATTTTGGCCAACCCCAGCGGCTACATCTCGCAGCCCACGCTGAGCTTGTCGAGCTGCCCCACCTTTGTGGAAAGCGGCATTGCCCCGCGCCATATTGACCTGCGGCCTTATGTGCTCTCCGGTAAAACCGTGCAGATGGTGCCGGGTGGGCTGACCCGTGTGGCGCTCAAGGACGGCTCGCTGGTGGTGAACTCATCACAGGGTGGCGGTACCAAAGACACCTGGATTCTGGAAGTCTGATCGTTATTTTTTCCGTTTGAACTAAGCGCGCCTAGATTTTTTCGACGCGCTCAGGGCAAACGGTACAGGAGAAATTGCAATGCTCTCAAGAACTGCTGACCACTTGTTCTGGATGTCCCGCTACACCGAGCGGGCCGAAAACACCGCCCGCATGCTGGACGTCAACTACCAGACGGCCTTGCTGCCGCAGTCTGAAGCCGTGGCCCAGATGGGCTGGCAAGGCCTGCTCAGCATCAGCGAACTCCTGCCCACCTACAAAGAGCGTCATGGCGAAGTGGCCGCCCGCGAGGTCATGGACTTCATGGTCAAAGACGAGAGCAACCCCTCAAGCATCGTGTCTTGCCTGAGCGCCGCGCGTGAAAATGCCCGCGCCGTGCGCGGCACGCTCACCACCGAGGTGTGGGAGACGCAAAACCAGACCTGGCTGGAAGTCAAACGCATGATCAAGAGCGGTGAATTTGAACGCGACCCAGCCCTGTTTTTTGAATGGGTCAAGTTTCGCTCGCACCTGTCACGCGGCGTCACCGTGGGCACCATGCTGATGGACGAAGCTTTGTACTTTATGCGCCTGGGCACCTTCCTGGAGCGGGCCGATAACACGGCGCGCCTGGTGGACGTCAAGTTTCACGCCGTGCAAAGCGACTTCTTTGGCACCGCCAGCGAGAAAGACCAAGAGTACGACTTCTACCACTGGAGCGCTATTTTGCGCAGCGTGTCGGGCTTTGAGGTCTACCGCAAGGTGTACCGCGACGTCATCAAACCCGAGCGTGTGGCTGAACTGCTGATCTTGCGCCCCGACATGCCGCGCTCACTGCACGCCAGCCTGAATGAAGTGGTGAGCAACCTGTCCATGGTGGCCAACGACCAGTCCGGCGAAACTCACCGCCGCGCCGGCAAGCTGTGCGCCGAACTCAAGTTTGGCCGCATTGACGAAATTTTGGCCACCGGTTTGCACGCCTACCTCACGCAGTTTTTAGACCGCGTGAACGACTTGGGTGCGCACATCAGCCGCGATTTTCTGGTGCCTTCTTCGACTTGAGGCCTTAGGCCATCGCGCTGAGCCTCGGCGCTATGTCAGGAGCCCGCTGCTTGAAGATGGCAGGTCCAGATTTGCCTATGATGCGGGTGCACGCCAAAGGAGCCCTACATGCCTCGCAGATTTGTTGACCTTTCCATTTTTCTTGAAAACGATGTGTTCAGCGATCCGCCCGCTTACGCGCCCAAAATTCAATACCTCACGCATGAGAACACCTATGCGCAGATCGAGCCTTTTTTCCCCGGTCTGAAAAAAGAAGATATGCCCGATGGCGAGGGCTGGGCCATTGAGTTTGTCCAACTCAATACCCACAACGGCACCCACCTGGATGCGCCTTACCACTTCCACTCCACCATGGACCAGGCGCTTGGTGAGAAGAAGCCCGCCATCGCCATCCACGAGGTGCCGCTTGAATGGTGTTTTCAGCCTGGGGTCAAACTGGACTTCCAACATTTTCCCGATGGTTATGTGGTCACTGCAGCCGATGTGGAACTGGAGTTGACGCGTATTGGCCACACCTTGAGCCCCCTGGAAATAGTGGTGGTCAATACGCGTGCTGGGTCGCGTTATGGTTTGGAGGACTATGTGGCCAGTGGCTGCGGCATGGGTTATGAGGCCACCATGTATTTACTGGAGCGAGGCATCAGACTCACCGGCACTGATGCCTGGAGTTGGGATGCCCCTTTTGTGCACACAGCAAAAAAATACAAGGAAACCAAAGATGCGTCCCTGATTTGGGAGGGCCACAAGGCTGGGCGTTACATTGGCTACTGCCACCTGGAAAAACTGCATAACCTGGAAAGCTTGCCGCCCACCGGGTTTTTTATCAGTTGCTTTCCCCACAAAATTCGTGGCGCCTCAGCCGGATGGACCCGTGCCGTTGCCATTTTTGATGAGGCCTTGATGGCCAGCACGCCATCGGAGTGAGTTCCTGTAGGTGCTGGACGCTTCTGGCGTTATTACCCAGCCGTTAAGAGGAGCGACGGGCCGCTTTGTCTCTGCGCCCCCGCGCCCGCACCGAGCCCGCCACCCCTAATTGCGGGTGTAATTTGCCTGCCACTGCCCAGGCCCCTATCAGCCCCAAACCACAAGCGGCAAACACGCCGCCCACCGGGCTCACCAGTAGCACCAGCCAGGCAATGCCAGGCGACAAGATGCCCGAGGCGTCCCTGAAGCTGGAGTAGACCGAAGACATTTCTGTGCGTTCAGAAGGCTTCACCGCCATCATGAAAGGCAGGTTGCCGGCCACGTCCAGCAGCACCAGGAACAAGGTACCCAGCACCAACATGGCCACAGCCAAGTGTGGCAGTTTGAATAAAAGCGAGGCCGCTATGAAGCACAGGCCGCTGTATATGGTGCCCGTGCGCAAGGCATGGCGTACCGAGCCCTTCTGCATCCAGCGGTACATGAACGGGGCCAAAAAAAGCCCCAGGTTGGCCACAGAGGCGGCTATGCCTCCCACCTTGTCGCCCAGCCCGTTCTCAACGGCGTAGATGCCCACATACACAAAATAGAACCACCAGCCGCAAGACCGCATCAGCGCCAAAAACCAACCGGCTACCAAGCGCGGCTGCGAAGAAAAACGCAACACATTAGACAAAGGGTTGGACGCGCGTGAGCGCACAATGGTGCGGCCCTGGCCCAGTTGCAACTGCCAGACCAATAGCCACATGCACAGCGCGGCGCATCCCATCAGCACGAATGGCGCGCCGCTCCACAGCGACATCAGCCACACACCGATGGCGGGACCAGCCACCCAACCCAGGCCACCATACAACAGGCGCATAGTCTCCAGTCGGCCGAAATCGGCGCGGTCTATGTGGTCCAGCACGTAGGAGTTAAAGCAAACAAAGCCCGTGGCGGCGCCCGTGGCATTGCACAGCAGGGCCAGCGAGACCCATTTGCCACCCAGGCTACCAATAGCGGCCGACAGCACATACAGCATGATTGCGCCAAGATAGACATGGCGTCGGGAGACATGGCGCGTCAGCGCAGGCACCGTCAGCGCCACCAGCAAGGAGATGAGTCCGATGGCAAAGTAGATTTCAGACACATGCACCGCGCTGCCCCAGGCCCGGTACATGATGATCGGAAACACCGACAGCATGCTGCCGCGCACCACCGCTTCCATGCCTGCAATCAAGGCAAAAGTTTGAACCCCGGGCGTCTTGGGTAAGAGCCGCAGCAGCGGCAGGGAGCTCAATGACATGTGAAAGGCCTAATTAAGTGGACGCTTGTGCGCCATGGTGAATGGTCGGCGCTCACCGGGCCGGCATGGCACGCGCCACAGACTGCGCCAGCTCGATCACCGCCATCGCGTAATAACTGCTCCAGTTGTAGCGGGTGATGGCGTAGAAGTTGTCGGTGCCGGCCACGTAGCTGGGTGGCTCATTGCCGTTTTGCAGTTCTACCAGCGCCAGCGGGCCTGCGTGTTGCAGGGCTGTGCCTTGCAGTACAGCGCCTTTGGCGGTGAAACTGGCCACGCTGAAGGTGGGCAAGATGTCGGGCGCCAGCAGGGCATCCTTGTCGAGCTTTTGCGGGTCGAAGCTCACCGAGTAATGCGTGGGCATGCCGGGCTGCCAGTTAAAGAGTTTGAAGTAATTGGCTACCGAGCCAATCACGTCAGCGGTGCTGGTGAACAGGTCAATGCGGCCATCGCCATCAAAGTCGACCGCGTATTTCATCCAGCTTGAGGGCATGAACTGCGGCATGCCCATAGCCCCGGCGTAGCTGCCGCGCAGGCGCATGGGGTCGGTTTGGGTGCGGTGCGTCATCAGCAGAAACTGCTCAAGCTCAGCCTTGAAAAATGCGCTGCGTTCTGGGGCGCGCGGGTGCTGGCTGGGAAAGTCAAAGGCCAGTGTGGCCAGCGCGTCGATCACACGGAAGTTGCCCATTTGCTGGCCGTAAATGGTCTCCACCCCCAGAACACCCACAATAATTTCAGCAGGCACACCGGTTTGGGCCTCAGCACGGACCAGGGTGGCCTGGTTATCTTGCCAAAACTTCAGGCCGGCACTGATGCGCTTGTCGTCAATGAAGCGGCTGCGGTACAGCGCCCAGTTTTTTGGGGTGCCTGGGGGCGGGGGCAGAATAAATTTGAGTACTTGCGGCAAGCGCATAGCCTGGCCAAGTGTTTGGCGCACCCACAGGGGGTCGAGTGCCAGGCGCGTAGCCATTTCATCGGCAGCTTGCATGGCTTCGGGGCTTTGGGCATAAATTGGGCCGGTGACCACGGCGTGGGCTACCTTGCGCGGCTTGGCCTTTTTTTTGCCCGTTTTCTTGGCGGGTGCACCCACGGCCAGCGCACAGGCGCAGAGCAATAAAACGGCGGTGATGAGGGGTTTGATAGTCACTGGGGCCAGAGCAATTGATGGAATTTGCATGCAGTGTAACGAGGCGGCTTTGCCCTTAAGCCGCGTGGTAAGCTGATCGCCCGTTGACACAAGTTCTCTTGCATATTCATGGTTTCCACCCCCTGATATGTAGTCAATTTTTTGAAATACAGGCTTGCATTGTGACTGCTACTGGCTACTTTACCCACCGCGATTGTTGGCTCCATGAAATGGGGCCGGGCCACCCCGAATGTCCACAGCGTCTGGATGCGATTGAAGACCGGCTGTTGATCTCTGGCGTGGGCCATGCACTGGATCGACGCGAGGCACCCCTGGCCGCTGTCAACGCCCTGGAGTTGGCCCATGGCCGCATGCATGTGGCGGCTATTCGCGGTCTGTGTGACGGCTTGAAAGAAGAGATTGCAGCTGGCGGCCCCACCCATGCGCAGGTGGACCCCGACACTTCTTTGAATGTGTACACCTGGGATGCCGCCTTGCGTGCTGCGGGTGCTGCCTTGGCCGCCACCGATGCTGTGATAGCCGGCGAACTTGAAAACGCTTTTTGTGCCGTTCGCCCACCGGGCCACCACGCCTGTCGCGACCAAGCCATGGGGTTTTGCTTTTTCAACAACGTGGCGGTTGCCGCCTTGCACGCCGTCAAGCACCACGGCCTGAAACGCGTGGCGATTGTGGACTTTGATGTACACCACGGCAATGGCACTGAGGACATCGTGGCTGGAAACGAGCACATTTTGATGGTGAGTTTTTTCCAGCACCCTTTCTATCCTATGGACTGGCCCCTGTCTAACGCGGGCAATTTGGTGAACCTGCCGGTGCCGGCGTACACCCGGGGCATGGCGATACGGGAGCTGGTTGAGACGGCCTGGATTCCGCGACTAGAAGAGTTCAAGCCCGAGATGATTTTCATCAGCGCCGGTTTTGACGCCCACCGTGAAGATGAGATGGGGCAAATGGGCTTGGTGGAGCAGGATTACGCCTGGATCACCGACCGCATCAAAAGCGTGGCGCGGCGCCACGCCAAGGGGCGCATCGTGTCCTGCCTGGAGGGCGGTTACGACCTGAGCGCCTTGTCGCGCAGTGTGGAGGCGCACTTGCGCGTGTTGGCCGATGTCTAAAGCTCCCATCACCGACTTGAACGGCTGGATTGCCGCGCTCACCCAGCCCACCGCTCTGATGGAGTTGGCCAGCCTGGTCGTTTGCGCGCTGTTGGCCTGGTGGCTGGCGTCCATGGTGTGCAACGCCTTGGGCGCACGCGACAAGTCGTCCATCATGTTTGGCCGGCGCATTGTGGACGGCGTGCTCTTCCCGGCGCTGCTACTTTGTTTGGCTTACTTGGCGCGTTTTCTGCTGACGCAACAGCTCTCGCCTGCGGTGTTCAAAATAGCTATTCCGGCTTTGATTGCTTTGCTGGTGATTCGTTTTGGGGTCAAGGTTTTGCAGGTGTCTTTCAGCCATACGCCGGTGGTTCGTTTGCTGGAGCGCAGCATTTCCTGGCTGGCCTGGATCGCCATGGTGCTGTGGGTCAGCGGCCTGATGCCCTTGATTCTGGAGGAGCTTGAGCAGATTTCCTGGCACCTGGGCGGCACGGTGCTGACGGTGCGCAATCTGATTGAAGGGAGCTTGACGGCTGCTGCGGTGCTGATTGGTGTGCTGTGGATTTCATCGGCCATTGAGGCGCGCTTGCTGCGCTCGGCGACAGGCGGTGAGTTGTCCTTGCGCAAGGCGCTGAGCAATGCCACCCGCGTATTGCTGCTGTTTTTGGGCTTGATGCTGACCTTGTCGGCCGTGGGCATTGATCTCACGGCTTTGTCGGTGCTGGGCGGCGCCATTGGCGTGGGGGTGGGCTTTGGCCTGCAAAAGTTGGCGGCCAACTACGTCAGTGGCTTTGTCATTTTGGCGGAGCGCAGCATGCGTATTGGCGATACGGTGCGGGTGGATGGGTTCGAGGGGCGCATCACCCAGATCAACGCCCGCTACACCGTGATTCGGGCCGTCACCGGGCGCGAATCCATCGTGCCCAATGAAATGCTGATCACCAGCCGGGTGGAAAACCTGTCACTGGCAGACAAACGTTTGTGGCAGTCTTGTGTGGTCACCGTGGGTTATGCCAGCGATGTGGAGTTGGTGATGCGCCTGTTGTTGCAGGCCAGCCTGAACCAGCCCCGGGTATTGCGTGAGCCAGCGCCCCACGTGGCCCTGTCCAACTTTGCGCCCGATGGCCTGGAATTTACCGTGGGCTTTTGGATTGAAGACCCCGAGGAGGGCACGCTGAACCTGAAGTCGCTGATAAATCTGGACATTTTGGCGGCCTTGCGCGCCCACCAGATTGAAATTCCTTACCCGCAACGTGTAATTCACACCCATTCGGGCTGATTATTTTTGCGCTGCTGCACGCTGGCCCGGCTTGCTGTATAAAATAGAACGATCGTGCTTTTTCGCAATTAACCACTTGCGGGTCGTAATGACGACGAGTGAGTGGGAAAGCACAGAATAGAATCTCGGAGTTGACGTTAACGTCAAGTCTGTCAATGAATTCATAACTATCTGGAGTTGAAGCAATGAAAGTCCTGGTCGCAGTCAAGCGCGTGGTGGACTACAACGTCAAGGTCCGCGTCAAATCGGACAACACGGGTGTAGATATCGCCAACGTCAAAATGAGCATGAACCCGTTTGACGAGATCGCCGTGGAAGAAGCGGTTCGTCTGAAAGAAAAGGGCGTGGTCACCGAGATCATCGCTGTTTCCTGCGGCGTGACCCAGTGCCAAGAAACCTTGCGTACCGCCATGGCTATTGGTGCAGACCGAGCCATTTTGGTGGAAACCGCCGAAGAGCTGCAGCCCCTGGCGGTGGCCAAACTGCTCAAGGCCCTGATGGACAAAGAACAGCCTGGCCTGGTGATTCTGGGCAAGCAAGCCATTGACGACGATTGCAACCAGACCGGCCAAATGCTCGCCGCCCTGGCAGACCTGCCCCAGGCCACTTTTGCCAGCAAGGTAGAAGCGGCTGACGGCAAGCTGCTGGTCACGCGTGAAGTCGACGGCGGCATGGAAAAGCTGCAACTCAGCATGCCCGCCATCATCACCACCGACCTGCGCCTCAACGAGCCCCGCTACGTGACTTTGCCCAACATCATGAAGGCCAAGAAAAAGCAGCTCGACGTGTTCAAGCCTGAAGACCTGGGCGTTGACATCAGCTCGCGCATCAAGACCCTCAAAGTGGTGGAGCCGCCCAAGCGCAGCGCCGGTATCAAGGTGGCTGACGTGGCGGCGCTGGTGGACAAACTCAAGAACGAAGCAAAGGTCATTTGACTCTTTGCGGGACTGTGCGCAGCGGCCAAGCCGCAAGCGCTGTCCTGAATCGCTTAACTAATTTTTGGGAACAAAAACATGACTGCTCTTGTAATTGCTGAACATGACAACGCCACCCTCAAGGTTGCCACCCTCAATGCCGTGACGGCTGCCCTGCAGTGCGGCGGCGAAGTCCACGTGCTGGTAGCCGGTGCCCATGCGGGTGCAGTAGCTGCCGAGGCGGCCAAGGTTGCTGGCGTCTCCAAAGTGTTGCACGCCGACAGCGACGCCCTGGCCCACGGCCTGGCAGAAAACGTCTGCGCCCAGGTGCTGGCCTTGGCGGCCAACTACAGCCACATTCTGTTTGCTGCCACCGCCTCGGGCAAAAACATTGCCCCGCGTGTGGCGGCCAAGCTCAATGTGGGCCAAGTGTCTGACGTCACCAAGGTTGACAGCCCAGACACCTTTGAGCGCCCCATCTACGCCGGCAACGCCATTGCCACTGTGCAAAGCAGCGATGCCATCAAGGTCATCACCGTGCGCACGACCGGCTTTGATCCCGCTGCTGCAACCGGTGGTTCTGCGGCCGTGGAAGTGTTGTCTGCCGTGGCGGCCAGCGCCCAGATCACTTTCCTGGGCGGCGAGATTGCCAAGAACGACCGCCCCGAGCTGACCTCTGCCAAGATCATCGTTTCTGGCGGCCGTGCCCTGGGCTCGAGCGAAAAGTTCATGGAAGTCATCACCCCGTTGGCCGACAAGCTGGGTGCTGCCATGGGTGCATCCCGTGCGGCTGTCGATGCGGGTTATGCCCCCAACGACTGGCAAGTGGGCCAAACTGGCAAGATCGTGGCGCCGCAGTTGTATGTGGCCTGCGGTATCAGCGGGGCTATTCAGCACTTAGCCGGCATGAAAGATTCCAAGGTCATTGTGGCCATCAACAAGGACGCTGAAGCACCGATATTTTCGGTCGCTGACTATGGTCTTGAAGCCGACCTGTTCACGGCAGTGCCTGAACTGGTGGCAGCGCTCTAAGCGCAGACCAACAAGGGCATCGCTTGCGATGCCCTTTTTTTTCGCGCCAGATCAGGTGGCGCCAATTTTTATTTGTTGTTCTGGAGATTCCTCATGAGCTATGTGGCCCCTATCAAAGACATGCTGTTCAACATCCAACATCTGGCCAACATTGACCAGATCGCCCAGATCGAGGGCTTTGAGGATGCGGGTTTGGAGACCGCGCAGGCCGTGCTCGAAGAAGCGGCCAAGTTCAACGAGGGCGTACTCAGTCCGCTGAACTGGGAAGGTGACAAAAATCCGTCGAGCTGGAAAGATGGCGTGGTTACCGCCACCGCAGGTTTCAAGGAGGCCTACCTGCAATTTGCGCAAGGCGGCTGGCAGGGCCTGCAACATCCCCAAGCGTTTGGTGGCCAGGGTTTGCCAAAAACCATTGGTGCCTCTTGCGGCGAAATGCAGAACTCCGCCAACATGAGCTTTGCCCTGTGCCCGCTCTTGACCGACGGCGCGATTGAGGCCTTATTGACCGCTGGCTCCGATGAGCTCAAAGCCACCTACCTGGAAAAACTCATCAGTGGCGAGTGGACCGGCACCATGAACCTGACCGAGCCACAGGCCGGCAGCGACCTGGCGGCCGTGCGTACCCGCGCCGAGCCACAACCCGACGGCAGCTACAAAGTATTTGGCACCAAGATTTACATCACCTGGGGTGAGCACGACATGGCCGACAACATCGTCCATCTGGTGTTGGCCCGGGTACAAGGGGCGCCTGAAGGCGTCAAGGGCATCAGCCTGTTTGTGGTGCCCAAATTCATGGTCAAACCCGACGGCTCCCTGGGCGCGCGCAACGATGTGCATTGCGTGAGCATTGAACACAAAATGGGCATCAAGGCCAGCCCCACCGCCGTGTTGCAGTATGGCGACCACGGTGGCGCGGTGGGCTTTTTGGTGGGGCAGGAAAACCGTGGCCTAGAGTACATGTTCATCATGATGAACGCCGCTCGCTTTGGCGTGGGCGTGCAGGGCATTGCCATTGCCGAGCGGGCTTACCAAAAGGCGGTGCAGTTTGCCAAAGACCGCGTGCAAAGCCGCCCCGTGGACGGCTCCTTGCCAGGAAGCGGTCCCATCATTCACCACCCCGATGTGAAGCGCATGCTCATGACCATGCGCGCGTATGTGCAAGGTTGCCGTGCCATGGCCACGGTAGCTGCTGCCGCCTATGACGCCGCACACCACCACGCAGACGCAGAGGTGCGCAAACAGAACCAGGCGTTTTATGAATTCATGGTGCCCCTCATCAAAGGCTACAGCACCGAGATGAGCCTGGAGGTGACTTCGCTGGGGGTGCAGGTGCACGGCGGCATGGGTTTCATTGAGGAAACCGGATGCGCCCAGTACTACCGCGACGCCAAAATTTTGACCATTTATGAAGGCACCACTGCGATCCAGGCCAATGATCTGGTGGGGCGTAAAACCGCACGCGATGGCGGGCAGACCGCCAAAGCCCTGGCGGCCCAAATTGCCGCCACGGAAAAAGAGCTGACCGAAAACGGCAGTGCCGATGCGCTCGCGGTAGCCAAGCGCCTGGCCGCTGCCCGTGAGGCCTTTGTCGATGTGGTGAATTTTGTGGCGGGTAACACCAAGGCCAGCCCTAACGCCGTATTTGCCGGCAGCGTGCCCTACCTGCTGCTGGCGGGTAACGTGATGGCGGGCTGGCAACTCGCGCGCGCCTTGCTAATGGCGCAAGATCAACTGGCCCAAGGCCATGACGCCGCCTTCATGCAGGCCAAGATCACCACCGCCCGTTTTTACGCCGACCACCTGCTGACCAAAGCGCCCGGCATGCGTGACGCCATAGTGGAGGGCGCTGATGCTGTGACTGCGCTCGATTTGGCGTCTTTCTGATGGCCCAAGCCATCAGGACAAACCATGTCAAGCCAGCGACACGGGCAAGTGTCATTGCTGTCAATAATTAACGTTCCCCTTCTGGAGACTACATGTCCAAGCTTCCCGGCGCTTTAAGCCACCTGCCTTTCCCAGTGATTGCCTCACCGCTGTTCATCATCAGCAACCCCAAGCTCGTCATTGCCCAGTGCATCGCGGGCGTGGTGGGCTCCATGCCCGCGCTCAATGCGCGCCCGGCGGAGCAACTTGAAGAGTGGTTGATAGAAATCACCGAAACGCTGGCTGCCTACAACAAGGCCAACCCCGACAAACCTGCGGCCCCTTTCGCCATTAATCAGATCGTGCATAAAAGCAATGACCGCTTGGCGCACGACATGGCCATGTGCGTCAAATACAAGGTGCCCATCATCATCACTTCGCTGGGCGCGCGCGAAGACATCAACGAGGCGGCTCATTCTTACGGCGGCGTGGTACTGCACGACATTATTAACAACAAACACGCCCACAAAGCCATTGAGAAGGGCGCCGACGGCCTCATCGCCGTGGCCGCAGGCGCAGGCGGTCACGCCGGTGTCAAGAGCCCATTTGCGTTGATTCAGGAAATTCGCCAGTGGTTTGACGGCCCGGTTGCCTTGAGCGGCGCGATCTCCACGGGTGATGCTGTGCTGGCTGCGCAAGCGATGGGTGCCGACTTTGCCTACATTGGCTCGGCCTTCATTGCCACCCACGAGGCACGCGCCGCCGAGACCTACAAACAGGCCATTGTGGACAGCAACTCAGACGATATCGTCTACAGCAACCTGTTCACGGGCGTGCATGTCAACTACCTGGCACCCAGCATCCGCAACGCTGGCATGGACCCCGAAAACCTGCCAGAGAGCGACCCCAGCAAGATGGACTTTGGCGGCGACAAGTCCAAAGCCTGGAAAGATATCTGGGGCTGCGGCCAGGGCATTGGCGCCATTGACAAGATCCAGAGCACGGCCGACTACGTGGCCCAGATCAAGCGCCAGTACATGGCTGCCCGGGAGCGGGTTTTAGCCGCCCACTTCGCTTAAATTTATTGAGTCCGACCGCTCACCCAGGCCATGTGCCCGGACGCTGTGGGCTCAGGTCATGGAAAAAGCACAGCAGCCTGGTCTGGCGACCACTGACTGTGCTTTTTCATGACCGCTTGAAAAGCTGTCGAGCCTTCAAAATTGGCCAGCCAGGTGTTCAGCCTGGGCCAGGGCTGACTGGCAAACCAAGCCGGGTTGGTATGGGCAAACTGGCGCACAAACGGGGCCAGCGCCGCATCGGCCAGGCTGAAGTGGGGGGCTGTCAGGAACGTGTTGACTTGCAGCAGGGCTTCAAGCTGTTTCAACCACGCGGCGCCTTTTTCGCGCGGCATGTCCTGTGCTGAAAGATGGGCCAGGTCATAGCGCTGCGGGTATTTGTAGCGGTCCAGGTGCTGCTTGAACTCGCCGTCGCATTGCGCGATCAGTTGCAGACTCAGTGCCAGCGCTTCACCATGGGGCAACCAGTGCTCGGGGTCGTGCCTTTGCAGCGCCCACTGCATGATGTCCAGGCTCTGTTCAATCACCTCAAACCCACCAGGCACCAAGCCAGAGGGCAGTACCAGCACGGGCACGGTGGCCTTGGGCGATGCGGCCAGCAAAGCTGCAGGCTTGTCTGCCAGCACCACCTCACGCAGCGCACACACCTGCTGACTCACGCGCAGCGCCAGGCGCGCACGCATGGCGTAGGGGCAACGCCGAAACGAGTACAGAACGGGGTAGGGTGCGCCCGTGTCAGTTTTCATGCGCCACCGGAAGGGGCAGTCGCGCGCCAATGTGGGTTTGTTGGCGTGCCTTGGCCAGTTCCCACTGGCGCTGGCGTTCACGTGCGCTGTTCTTTTGCGTCTGGCTGGTGCTGTCGTGGCATTGGTGGCAGCTCACGCCGGCCTCAAACAGGGGCGAGGCCAGATCTGCCTGCACCAGGGGCTGGCGGCAGGCGCGGCACAAGCCGTGGCTGCCCACCACCAGGCCGTGGCCGACCGACACACGCTCGTCAAATACAAAGCATTCACCCTGCCACAAGCTGTCCTCAGGGGCTACCGTTTCCAGGTACTTGAGAATGCCGCCTTCAAGGTGGTAGACCTCGTCGTAGCCTTGGGCCCGCATGAGCGCAGTCGATTTTTCGCAACGAATACCGCCCGTGCAAAACATCGCCACTTTGGGCTTCTTTCCCGTGGCCGGATTCAATTCGGCTGACTGGGCCACCCACGCGGGGAGCTTGGCAAAGCTTTTGATGTGCGGGTCCAGCGCGCCCACAAACGTGCCCACACCCACTTCGTAATCGTTGCGGGTGTCCACCACCACCACGTCAGGGTCAGAAATCAGCGCGTTCCAGTCGGCCGGTTTGACGTAGGTTCCCGCCATGCGCGTGGGGCTGATGCCAGGCACGCCCAAGGTCACAATCTCGCGCTTCAGGCGCACCTTCATGCGGTAGAACGGGGGCGTGTCAGCCCAGGCTTCCTTGTGCTGCAACTGGGCCAGGCGCGGGTCTTTCCGCAGGTAGGCCAGCACCGCATGCACCCCTTCAGGCGGGCCAGCAAGGGTGCTGTTAATGCCTTCACTGGCCAGCAAAATAAGCCCTTTGACCTGTTGCGCTTCGCAAAATGCCAGCAATGGCGCCTTGAGTTCGGCGTAATCGGGCAGCTCAACAAATTGGTAAAAAGCAGCGGTGAGGTATTTGGACATGAACAGCGGTGAAGTGGAGCGGTCGGGGTTAGACGTTGGAGCCGCCGCTAATTTGAAGGCAACTGGAGTTAAGGGAGGAGGGTGCGCATCAGGCGTAATTATTGACGAGTTTTTCAGCGAGGTGGACTGATTCAAACCGACCAGGTGGCCTCGTGTTCCGGCACAGTGGCGCGCCAGCCCAGTTCATGTTTGATACGTTTGCGCAGCTCGTCTGAAGCGCCAGCCTCTCCGTGCACCACATAAACGTCTTGCGGCGCATGCGGCATGGACCGTAACCAAGCCATCAGCTGGTTGGCATCGGCATGGGCGGAGGCCGACTGCAGTTGCACCACTTCCGCGTTCACCGCCACGTCGTGGCCATGGATTCGCACCGAGGTGGCGCCGCTGGCCAGCGTGGCACCGCGTGTACCGGGGGCTTGGTAGCCGGTCAGAATGATCATGTTTTTGCGGTTCCCGGCATATTCCTTCAGATGGTGAAGCACGCGCCCTCCGGTGGCCATGCCGCTGGCCGAGAGAATCACCATCGGGCCATGCCGGTCAGCCAGCGCCCGCGACTCTTCGGTGGTGCTGACCATGGTGGCAGAGTGGGTCAGCGCGTTGGCCTCATGGTGGTTCAAGCGGTGTTCACCTAGATGGCGGTCAAACAGGTGGGTGGTGTGAACGGCCATGGGGCTGTCCAGAAAAACGGGCAGGCTGGTTGGCAAAACGCCACGTTCTTTCAATTGGTTGATGGCGTGCAGAATCGCTTGTGCGCGGCCCACGGCAAAGACTGGCAGCACGGCAATACCGCCGCGCTTGGCCAGCTTTTTCAAAGCCGCTCCCAACTCAGCCAGCACATCTTCCTTGGGGTGGGTTCTATCGCCGTAGGTTGATTCGATCAACACGGTATCGGCTGCAGGAGGGGGAGCAGGGGGCTTCATGATGAGGTCATCGGGGCGACCGAGATCGCCCGAGAACAAGATCCTGCGGCCTCCAACTTCCAGCAGCACACTGGCCGCGCCCAGAATGTGACCGGCCGAAGAGTAGGTGACTCGCCAGCCAGGAATCGGCTCAAAGGGTTGCCCCAGTTCCACGGTTTTGATCAGTGACAGGCAATCGAGTGCGTCCTGTCGCGTGTAGAGCGGCAAGGCTGGGTCGTGTTTGCTGATGCCGTGGCGGTTGGCAAAGGAGGCGTCTTCTTCCTGAATATGCCCACTGTCTGGCAGCAGGATGTGGCACAGATCGCGGGTGCCGCTGGTTGTAAAGACCGGGCCCGAGAACCCCTCCTTGGCCAGCAGCGGTAAGTACCCGCTGTGGTCCAGGTGGGCGTGCGTGAGCAAGACGGCGTTGATCTGGTCGGGCGCGATGGGTAGGGGTTTCCAATTGCGCAGCCGCAGCAGTTTGTAACCCTGGAACAGCCCACAGTCCACCAACAGGCACTCGGTGCCAAAACGCACCAGGTATTTGGAGCCGGTGACGGTCCCTGTGCCCCCCAGAAAAGTCAGGTTGACGCCCATGTGCTTAGCTCCTGTTGTGTCAGCAGCCTTCACTATGCCCAAAAAAAGCCGCCAAACCCGGTTGGGTGTTTGGCGGCTTGGTGCTCAGTTCACTTTAAATGACTTCGGCTGATCTGTGTCAACTGAAAAAGCTTTTCAATTTATCGGTCCAGCTGTCACCCGAGGGGGAATGCTTGCCGCCGCCTTTTTTGAGCGACTCATCGAGCTCACGCAGCAGCTTGCGCTGATGCTCGGTGAGTTTGACGGGCGTTTCAATGGCGATGTGGCAATACAGGTCACCGGGATAGCTGGAGCGCACGCCTTTGATGCCTTTGCCACGCAGACGGAATTGCTTGCCGTGCTGTGTGCCTTCAGGAATATCAATCGCCGCTTTGCCCGCCAAGGTGGGGACTTCCAACTCGCCCCCTAAAGCGGCGGTGACCAGGCTGATGGGCACCGAACAATGGATGTCGTCGCCATCGCGCTCAAATATTTCATGCTTTTTAAGCCGAATTTCAATGTACAAATCGCCTGCGGGGCCACCGTTGGTGCCGGGCTCGCCGTTGCCTACGCTGCGAATGCGCATGGCGTCGTCAATACCAGCGGGGATTTTGACTTCAAGCGTTTTTTGCTTTTTGATCTTGCCTTGCCCTTGGCAAGCCAGGCAGGGTTCTGGGATGACCTTGCCCGAGCCGCGGCAGGTGGGGCAGGTTTGCTGCACGCTGAAAAATCCTTGGCGCATCTGCACCTGGCCTGCACCGTTGCAGGTAGCACAGGTTTTGACCTGTGTGCCCGGTTTGGCGCCCATGCCATGGCAGGGCTCGCAAGACTCCCAGCTGGGGATGCGTATTTGCGCGTCTTTGCCGTTGGCGGCTTCTTCCAGGGTGACTTCCATGGCGTAACTCAGATCACCACCGCGGAACACCTGACGCCCACCACCACCGCCGGCACGGCCGCGTTGCTGGCCAAACATATCGCCAAAAATATCGCCAAAGGCTTCGGCAAAACCGCCAGGCCCGCCAGCACCGCCGCCGCGCATATTGGGGTCTACACCGGCATGTCCATGCTGGTCGTAGGCCGCACGCTTTTGCGGGTCAGACAGCATTTCGTAGGCTTCTTTGGATTCCTTGAATTTCTCCTCTGCCACCTTGGAGCTATCGCCCTGGTTGCGGTCAGGGTGGTGCTTCATCGCATGTTTGCGATAGGCTTTTTTAATTTCTTCGTCCGAGGCGTTTTTGGGAACGCCCAGCACTTCGTAAAAATCTCTTTTTGCCATGGTGATGTATGCCTGGTTTCAACACAAACGCCGCGTTGAACATTTTTTCATGTTCAACGCGGCGCCTGCGCCAAGTTTCAGTGAAAAGGCTTAGCCTTTTTTGACTTCTTTCACTTCTGCGTCCACGACATTGTCGTCTTGCGCTGCCGATGGGCCGGCCTGTGCGCCTGCACCACTTTCAGCCGCTTGCGCTGCTTCTTTGGCTTGCATGTCGGCGTACATTTTCTCGCCCAACTTTTGGCTGACAGTGGACAGGGCCGTGCTCTTGGCTTCAATCGATTCCTTGTCGTCGCCTTTGATGGCATCTTCCAAGTGTTTGATGGCTTCTTCGATTTTTTCCTTCTCGCCAGCATCGAGCTTGTCGCCGTATTCGGTCAGGCTTTTCTTGATGCTGTGCAAGCTGGCATCGGCCTGGTTCTTGGCCTGCACCAGTTCAAGTTTTTTCTTGTCATCAGCGGCATTGAGTTCGGCGTCTTTCACCATTTGCTGAATCTCGGCTTCTGACAGGCCGGTATTGGCTTTGATGGTGATCTTGTTCTCTTTGCCCGTGCCTTTGTCTTTGGCGCCCACATGCAAAATGCCATTGGCGTCAATGTCAAAAGACACTTCAATTTGGGGTGTGCCACGCGAGGCGGGTGGAATGCCCTCAAGGTTAAATTCACCCAGCATTTTGTTGCCCGCGGCAATTTCACGCTCACCCTGAAACACCTTGATGGTCACGGCTGGCTGGTTGTCGTCAGCCGTGGAGAAGGTCTGGGCAAACTTGGTAGGAATGGTCGTGTTCTTGTTGATCATCTTGGTCATGACACCGCCCATGGTCTCAATACCCAGGCTCAGGGGCGTCACATCCAACAGCAACACGTCTTTGCGGTCACCCGAGAGCACCTGGCCCTGAATGGCGGCGCCAACGGCCACGGCTTCGTCAGGGTTCACGTCTTTGCGAGGCTCTTTGCCAAACAACTCTTTGACTTTTTCTTGCACTTTGGGCATGCGGGTCATACCGCCCACCAAAATCACGTCGTTGATATCGGCCGCAGTAACGCCAGCGTCTTTCAGCGCGGTGCGGATTGGCACAATCGTGCGCTCAATCAGCTCTTCCACCAGCGACTCCAGCTTAGCGCGGGTCAGCTTGATGTTCAGGTGTTTGGGGCCTGACGCATCGGCGGTCACGTAAGGCAGGTTGATGTCGGTCTGCGAGCTGCTGGAGAGTTCAATTTTGGCTTTCTCGGCCGCTTCTTTCAGGCGTTGCAGGGCCAGCACGTCCTTGCCCAGATCGACGCCTTGATCTTTCTTGAATTCGGTGATGATGAAGTCAATGATGCGCTGGTCGAAGTCTTCGCCGCCCAGGAAGGTGTCGCCGTTGGTGGAGAGCACTTCGAATTGCTTTTCACCGTCGACGTCTGCGATCTCGATGATGGACACGTCAAACGTGCCGCCACCCAGGTCATACACGGCAATCTTGCGATCGCCCTTTTCGTTCTTGTCCATGCCAAAAGCCAACGCGGCGGCGGTAGGCTCATTGATGATGCGCTTGACGTCCAGACCCGCAATGCGGCCGGCGTCTTTGGTGGCTTGGCGTTGCGCGTCATTGAAGTAAGCGGGCACCGTGATGACGGCTTCGGTCACTTCTTCGCCGAGGTAGTCTTCAGCGGTTTTCTTCATCTTGCGCAGAATGTCTGCGCTGACCTGCTGGGGCGCCATGCGGTTGCCACGCACTTCG
>CAJCCO010000040.1 GCA_903960915.1 uncultured beta proteobacterium | reverse complement strand
GCGCGCTGGGCGGCGGCTGGCAAATTCGCGAGGGCCAGGACGTGGTTTCGGACGAGGTCATAGCTGCGATGTCACGCCGCACGAATTGGGGCCGGCTGCTGGAGCCCGGGCGCCATTTGCCGCCGAGCGCGACATGGCACGCAGCCTGTTTGAGCCGGATGAGTTTGTAGAGGTGTTTGTGGACGTGCCTTTCGACGAGTGCTCAAGGCGCGATGTCAAGGGCTTGTACGCCAAGGCTTTGCGCGGCGAGCTTAAAAACTTTACCGGCCTCGACAGCCCGTACGAGGCACCCACCAGCCCGGATGTGCACCTGTTGGCTGCGCAAAAAACAATGGATGAATGTGTGGAACAGTTACTACAAGCATTGCGCTGACCATGGACTGGATGCCTGTTGTCGCTGGAGCAGAAGCCGGCGTTTTTCTGGGTGTGTCGTATGTTGCTGGGAGTTGGCGCCAAATTGACGAAAACGATTTAACGACGAAATTTAACCAAGATTGACTGCATGTATAAGGAGCTGATTCCTTTTTTCACGTTCTCTTTCTTTTTATTTTTCTTTTTCTTTTTGGCATTTTCATGAAAACCCATCAAGTAATTTTATTAATAATATTTCTATTAACTCAAGTTTTCGCTTATGGGGAAGAAATGCAGAGTGTTTACTTCGGTGGCTATGTAAGACATAAAAAGCCGGAGGCAAGGACGCACGAAGGGAATATGTCGTTGATTGGTTATTCGAGATAATATAAATTAGACAAATGGCAGTTCGAACCCGGAATAAATACTTTTATAGACTCTTATAACAAACGCAGCTACACAGTGTTTACAGATATTTCTCATGACAGCTTTTATTTTTTCTATATCAGACCTGTGGTAAGCTTGAGTTGTATGCATAAGGGAAATTCATACGAACGCGATGAAATGAAATCTCGATGTGCCCCATTGTTAAAAATACGAATTGGTGATGAAAAGAATTTGTTTGCAAATATCGTCCCTGTTCCTTATGTGAAGGGCGTGACTAATGGGTGGATTGCTGTTGAAGTGGGTTATCGCTGGTAGATTTATTTTCCACGAATTCAAAGTTTATGCAATTCTTCTACGACGTTTCCGAATTAGCCCAGCACGACCATCAAACCGGCATTCAGCGGGTCGTGCGAAGCGTATTGGCGCTGTTTCCGGCAGGCAACGAAGAGAACCACCCGCGTATGCTGAGTTGGTTAGTTCGCACTGATGGGTTGGTGTGTGTCATGTGTCGCGGCAGATGATGTGGCGCAAAACTCTGTGAGGAAAGCTCCAATCGCTTGCGATCACTCAAACTGGGTTGGTTTAGTTACGGGCTGACTTGTTGGCCGATAGGCCCATCTTAAAATATCACTCTGCCATCGAATTAAATTTAAGAAGATATTTCATATGAAAAAATCAAAAATATTAGTAGATTTGAAACCAGCACTCGATGGATTTGCGGGTATACCCCAAGAAACGCGATTACTATATACAGGTTTACGACGTTTGGATGGATTAAAAACGCAAGGGTTGATACAGCACGGTGGAAGACGTTTGCGGGCAGCGCTTGAGCCAAAGCATGCATCACTATCTGAGTCAAAGCGTATATTTCAGTTATCGAAGTTTATTGTCTCCTTAAGTGAGCGTCCATACAGTAACAACTGGGAAATCGCAATTGAATATATTGGTAAATCTATTGATGCAAAATTACTTGGCATTTGGACAACAATGGGTTTTTCTGTGAAACACAGTGTATTTGATGCAAGATTGTTTTCAGACTTTGTTTGGCGTACATTTTTTGACAAAACATTGAGCGCCTCTGAAAAAGATACTATTTCATTAGATGACTTTATTGTTGTAAAGCCGTCTAGGAAACATTTTCATAAAGTAGGATTGCAATCTTCAAGTTTTGGAAGTTTTCCACGCTATCCTCTGCTGAATACGCAAGGTTTTGATTACTTTCTAGCACAAACTCCATTTCCAGGTAGGTTGACTGCTGGCACACAGATGCTTGTTAGATATCATGACGCAGTGCCAATATTAATGCCTCATACCGTGCATAACAAAGCCGTTCATCAAGCAGAGCATTTTCAGGCTTTACGCTCAAATATAGCTTCGGGCGCACTGTTTTCATGCATCTCTGAAGCCACAAGAAGTAACTTAATAAAAATTTTTCCGGAGGTGGAAAAACAAACTTTTGTTATTCACAATATGGTGTCTGAGGAATACCATGAAACAGAATCACCTAGAAGCTTGGTCTCTAGATTGGTAAGGAATCGTTTAGCAGATATACCTGAATTCAAGTCAAAGACCGGGCTCGATAAGCTTGTCATCGATGATTTTGAGTATTTACTTATGGTATCGACGATCGAGCCTCGAAAAAACCATATGTTGTTGGTCAGCGCTTGGGAACGACTCAAATACACTACACATCCTGATCTCAAGCTAATAGTTGTGGGTAATCTCGGTTGGGATCATGGGCCAGTGATTCGTGCGTTCAAGCCGTGGGCTGAGAAAGGTGAATTGCATTACCTCCAAAATGTGCCATCGCCGGAACTGAGGGTGCTTTACCAACATGCATTAGCGACGATTTGTCCAAGTCTGGCAGAAGGCTTTGATTATTCAGGCATCGAGGCCATGCGCTGCGGCTGCCCGGTGGTGTCTTCGGACATTGCTGTACACCGTGAGATTTACCAAGATGCATCTGCTTTTTTTAATCCCTATTCAGTGGATGATGCAGCCGACAAAATTGGCATGGTTGCCGCGCATGACGCGAAAGGCGCGCGAGACGCAATGCGCGCAAGAGGCAGGACAGTTGGTCAGCTATACGCCCCAGCGAACATATTGCCAAAATGGGAGGAGTTCTTCGAGGGGCATCAATGTCGTTGATTGGGCCTATTTCAGCTGGTCATCCGGTAGCCTACGCTCAGGAGCCTTGGACAGCCCATCGCTTACACTCAACCACTGATTTTGGAGCTTACATTCATCATGGCTATGGACTTATTGGCGCCTTCTTTTGCTCAACTGGAAAATGAAGCGTTTCTTGAACAGGCGTATCAGACGCTTTTGGGCCGTACTGCAGACGCGAGCGGACTCAAAGATTACCTTTACCGTCTGAATGCGGGTGCGACACGCGGTCAAATTTTGAAGGAGCTGGCTAACAGCGCTGAAGCACAGCGGTTTAATTTGCGTCAGACTGGCAACGCAGTGGCGCAAGACCCACAATCGCGTCCGCCTGCGCAAGCTGGTGTGGCTGTTACCCCTTTGTCCGATCTTTTGATGTTAAACGGAGATGATTTCGTGCTCAAAGCTTTTCGCTCTGTTTTAGGACGTCAAGCAGATCGGGTCGGCGCTCAATTTTTTTTGCAGCAGTTGGAGGCTGGCAATTCAAAGACCTCGGTTATTGCTGATATGTCTGATTCACTTGAGGGGAAGGCATTAAGCTCTAAATTACCAGGCTTGGCTGATTGGCTGAAGTTGAGTCGTCAACACAGCTCCGTCGCTGAATTAATGGCATTGCAGGGCGACCTATTTGTGATCGGAGCCTACGTAGTTATGTTCAAACGCGAACCCGACCCCGAGGGTTTTGCTCGTTATATTGGCCTTTTAAGATCAGGGTGTTCAAAGAGTTTTATTTTGGCGGCGCTTTACGATTCGCCGGAGGCGCGGGAGAAGTCTGCTAACTTGCCCGGCCTCGCGAGCATGTTGGCCTTGTACAAAAAGGGACAGCGCAGATCATGGCGTGGATGGTATTGTCGGCAGGTGTTGGGTGCTGAATCTGACTTACCTGCTGAGCAGGAGCGTCGTGCACTAGCGCATCTACTAATTGAGCGTTGTGCTCAGTGAGCCGCGTTTTGAGAGTTATCTCCCAATTGTTTGGAAGTCAGTCTCAGCACCAACCGCCAAAAATTGATGTCAAGCAACTAATCGCGGAACTCGATGACAGTGAATTATTGGCTGCTGCGGACGGTTATTTTCATGGTTTGGATATTGACAGTGAGCAGTGCCATAAGCCATTTTCAAATGTGGCTGACGCCATCCACATTACTCGCAACCTGAGCTTGTTATTCCAGGCGGCGGATCTGTTTCGTGGTGCCGATGTGTTGGATTTTGGTTGTGCAACCGGTTGGTTAAGTTTGGCGCTTGCAAATTTGGGTTGCAATGTCGTAGGAGTGGATGTTGCCCCATCAGCTCTTCGTCTTGCAGAGGCCCTGTGTGAGAAACGTGGTGTTCGATCCGGCGGGGCAGTTCGGTTTGCGGTTTACGATGGACTTAAACTTCCGTTGGAGGATAGCAGCGTTGACCGGATTGTGTGCTTTGATGCCTTTCACCACGTTAAAAGTCAACAGGCAACACTGAGTGAGTTTGCTAGAGTCTTACGCCCGGGTGGCCGAATTGCAATGTTAGAGCCTGGTCCCTTTCATTCGCAAACTGCGCAATCGCAGGCAGAAATGTCCAAGTACAACGTGATTGAAAATGATATTGTTGTTGCTGATATTGCTGCTGCGGCGACAAAGATAGGCTTAGCTGCACCCCAAATGTTGGTGCAATTGCAGGAACCCATGTTGCTTTCACTTGATCAATATCTGCAGTGGTCTGTAAGAGTACCAAAGAGTGAGGGAGAACAGTTATTAGCCAGAATACATCGCCAGTTCACAGATACCCAATGTTTTTTTCTGCTTAAGCCAGGCCAAGCTGGGGGCGTTGATAGCCGCCGCCCGGACGCATTGTCTGCTGTGATTGAACTAGTCTCAGTTAATACTACACCTGATAGTCTGAATGCCATTGCACTGAAATTTCGTATTCTCAATACGGGTCAGGCGATTTGGATTTCTAGTCAGGGTGCAGTTGGCGTAGTTAACCTTGGGTGTCAATTGATCGGGCCTGATAAGACGGTCAAAAAGGTTGACTTTTTACGATTCTCTTTGGGAGGGACTCCAATCCTGCCGGGTACTTCAACCGAATTGACTATTAGCTTGCTATTGCCTGATGACAGAACTTGTGGGTTTCAGTTTGATTTGGTTGCTGAGCAAATTGCTTGGTTTTCTCAACTTGGTCGTTGTGAACCTACTGTTTGTTGGGCTGAAGATTTGTATCGTATTCGCGATGCGGCTAAAACCAGGTGATCACTTCTGGTAAATATAAGCAGTATTCAAACTTGTTCGTATTTGTAAAAGGGCTTTAGATGTATGTAAAAACTTCTCACTCGCGTAAGTATTCACTGATCCGCTTGATTAGATTATGTTTTATCCAAGTCTCAGCTTGTATGCTAACTGTGGGATGTAGCACCTACCCAGCGTGGCTGCCTTCTGCTGGCCCCAATGCCAAACAAATAGTTGAAGCACCAAAGTCGGCCAGTGTGGCGGGCATTCAGGTGATTGACGTGAGTGATGCCGTCGCTCGCAAGGTGTTGGCAAGCCAACAGCGCTCTTTGTTTTCTGAGACCTTTGGGAACACCGTGGTCACCGGCAAGGTGGGTGCCGGCGACGTGCTTGAGATTGTAATTTGGGAAGCACCTCCCGCCAATTTGTTTGGTTCAGCCACGGTGGACCCTCGCTCGGGTGCCTCGGGTGCACGCATGACCACCCTGCCTGAGCAAATGGTCAACAGCGCCGGCACCATTAGCGTGCCGTTTGTCGGCGCAGTCAAGGCTGCAGGCCAGTCACCCCAAGAGATTGAAGTCGCCATCACCAACGCGCTCAAAGCCAAAGCTCATTTGCCGCAGGTGCTGGTCAGGGTGACTCGCAATGCAAGCTCTAACGTGACCGTGGTGGGCGAGGTAGCGGCCAGTTTGCGCATGCCTTTAACATCCAAAGGCGAGCGCTTGCTCGATGCTTTGGCTGCTGCAGGCGGCGTGCGCCAACCTGTCGGCAAAACGACCTTGCAAATCACCCGTGGTAACCAGGTGCAGTCTTTACCGCTGGACAGCATCATTCAGGACCCCAGGCAAAATATTTCTTTGCAGGCTGGCGATGTGATCACGGCCTTGAATCAACCGCTGAGCTTTACTGTGCTGGGTGCCACTGGCAAAAATGAAGAGTTGAATTTTGAAGCGCAAGGTATCAGTCTGGCTCAGGCTTTAGCGCGAGCCGGGGGCTTGCAGGAGCAACGGGCGGATGCGCAAGGTTTGTTTATTTTCCGTTTTGAGGACCCCGCTGCGCTGCTCAGTAAAACTGATGCGTTGGGTAATCCCTTGTTGGCAACCCCAGAAGGTCGGGTACCGGTGGTGTATCGGGTTGATCTGAAAGACCCTGCCATGTTCTTTGTGGCCCAAGGCTTTCCGATTCGCAACAAAGACGTGCTGTATGTGTCCAACGCGCCAGCGGCTGAACTGCAAAAGTTCTTGAATATCATGTCGTCGATCGTTTTCCCAATCTACAACCTGCGAGCTTTGGGGAATTGAGCGGATTGAGCGGACTGAGCGGATTAAGGGCTACCTTGAAGCATCGTTTACACGGCTCTGACGAGTTGCTGATTGATGTCACGCGACTGCTAGTGCAATTGAGCGCCAACAAGTTGCCCACCGGTATTGACCGGGTTTGCTTGGCCTACGTGGCCCAATTTGGTGCTATCAGCCGAGCGGTCATTCAAGTGCGTCACGGCGTATTTTCTTACAGCAACATCTTGACTCGCGCAGAGTCGGCACTGTTGTTTGATCGGCTTCTAAACCCAAGTTTGAACTTCAAACAATGGTTGGTGGGTTTTTTAGCCAAAAGTGAATTAACCACCTGGCGCAAGGCAGCGGTGCATGGCCATGTGTACCTGAATGTGGGGCACATGGGCATTGGCGTACCGGGATACGGACATTGGCTCAAACGCCTGGGGGTTAAGCCCGTATTTCTGGTGCATGACTTGATTCCAATTTCGCACCCTGAGTATTGCGTGCCAAAAGAAAAATTGCGCCATATTTCACGCATGGAGACCGTGCTCAACCACGGCGCGGGTGTGATCACCAATTCACAAGCATCTCTGGATGCCTTGCAGGAGTTTGCAGCCCAACGAGGCTTGCGTTTACCACCCGCAGTGTCCGCATTGCTAGGTGTCGATTTGATTGACGCCAGGATGGCGCAAGATATGGAGCGCCCCCTGCCAGGCCCTTATTTTGTGGTTGTCAGCACTATTGAAGGCCGTAAAAACCACTTGTTGCTGCTGAAAGTTTGGCAGCGTTTGGTGGAACAATTGGGTAAAGATGCGCCTGGCCTGGTGGTGATTGGCAGGCGTGGCTGGGAGGCCGAAAGCGCCATGGATTTGCTGGACCGTTGCGAACCATTGCAGGGCTTTGTTGTAGAGAAGCCATTTTGCTCGGATGCCGAGTTGGTGTGCTATTTGCAGCATGCGCAAGCGCTGCTTTTTCCGTCACACATTGAGGGGTTTGGGCTGCCTTTGGCAGAGGCGTTGAGCTTGGGGACGCCAGTCATTGCGAGTGACTTGGCTGTTTTCAGGGAAATTGCGCACGACATTCCGGAATACATTGACCCGCTTGACGGCATGGCTTGGCTCTCTGCGGTGAAAGACTATGCAGCACAAGGGAGTGCTCGGCGAGGTGAGCAATTGGGTCGCATGAAAGGCTATCGGGCGCCTTTGTGGGCAGATCACTTTGCAAGGGTGAACGCTTTTCTTGGTGAACTGCATTAGCGAGTGCCTATGAACCGCTCATTTATCAGCTTGCAAGGCGTTGCCTCTCCTTTTTTTTCTGAGCTGGGTCAGCAACTAAGGCTGGCTGGCCACAAGGCGCATCGGATCAACTTTTGCGGTGGTGATCTGTTGTTGTCGCTGCTGGAGCCGCATACCAACTTCACTGGGGCCCTGGATGTGTTGCCTGTTTGGCTAATGCGCGAAGCGGCGAAACACGGTGCCACCGACTTTTTGCTTTTTGGCGACTGCCGTGCCATCCATCGGGCAGCCATTGCTGTGGCCAAAGAACTGAACATTCGGGTTTATGTCTATGAGGAGGGTTACCTTCGGCCTGACTGGATTACCCTTGAATTAGGTGGCGTTAACGGTTATTCCAACATGGCCTTGGAGGCTGAGGCTGTCCTGACTTGGAGCGCAGACCATGCCTATGTCACCAACGGCTTACCCCCGCATCGGGGTGGCTCCCATATTTTGGCTAGGGCCTGTTATGACATCGCTTATCGGCTGGCCAGTGCAGCCATGGCTTGGCGCTTTTCAAACTACCAGACCCACCGTCCGCACAACGGTGTGTTGGAGTACGCGGGTTTGGCGCGCAGGTTTGGTATGGGTTGGTGGTTTGAGCGCGAGGCACGGGCAGTGACGGCTAAATTGCTTGACACGAAGATGCCCTATTTTTTGTTTCCCTTGCAGCTCAATGCAGACTCGCAAATCAAAACACATTCGCCGTTTCCGGATGTGATTGCAGCCATTGAAAGGGTGCTGACTTCTTTTGAACGTGCTGACTTTCCGCATGATTCTCAGCCAGCGATTTTGCTGATAAAAAATCACCCCTTAGACACGGGCTTGGCACGTTACCGAACTTACGTTGAACGGCGCACCCGTGAGTTGAATCTGGGTGACCGGGTCCAGTTTATTGAGGCCGGTGACTTGACCTTGCTGCTGAAGCATGCACAAGGTGTTGTGCTTGTGAACAGCACAGTTGGGCTAACGGCTTTGGCAATGAATTGCCCGGTTTACGCCATGGGTAAGGCCATTTTCAGCAGGGATAAGTTAACAGGCCAAGGCAGCCTGGATGCCTTTTGGAAGAGGCCGACACCGCCCGATGCAAATTTTGTAAAAGCCTTTGTGGCGTATGTCAAAGCACATAGCCAGGTGAGTGGCGACTTTTATTCGCGCTCTGGCAGAAAACACGCCGTGATGGGCAGCTTGCAGCGGCTGATGAAGAACGTGCCATGAAGCGTACCCTACCAGGCGTTGTGGTCATCACAGGTGCCAGTGGAGCTATCGGCTCGGCACTGGCAGGTGTTTATGCTGCGCCGGGTATGTGCATGGCGCTGCAGGGGCGTGACAAGATGCGCCTTGAAGCCACAGCCAGCAACTGTCGTGCAAAGGGTGCTGATGTTTTTGTGTGTGAAATGGATGTGCGAGACGCGCCTGCGCTGCGAGCTTGGCTTGAGGCGTTTGACACGCAGCACCCGGTTGATTTGCTGATGGCCGATGCCGGGATTGCCAATGTGTTGGACGACCTGAGCCACTGGGAAACCCCGGTTGCGACAGAAGAGGTGATCAACACCAACTTGTTCGGAACCATCAATACCGTGATGCCGATTGCAGAGCGCATGCGAATGCGGGGGCACGGGCACATCGCCATTGTGAGTTCTCTGGCAGCGCTCAGGGGCATGGCGATATCACCGGCCTACTGTGCCAGCAAATCGGCGCTGCATGCCTGGGGTCAGGCCATCAGGCCCTTGCTTGGCGCCATGGGGATTTCGCTCACCATGATTTACCCTGGGTTTGTTAAATCCAATATGAGCGATGCATTTCCTGCGAGCAAGCCGTTTCTGATGGATGCGGCCAAGGCTGCCGCGCAAATGCGCAGGGGGCTGGATGCAAGAAAGGCAACCATTGCCTTTCCTGTCATTTTGTGGGTGGGGCTCAAGTTGCTGAATGCGTTGCCTGATCCATGGGCTGACTCAGTGATGTCTTTTCTTCAGCTTTCCCCAAAGAAGCGACCATGACGATTACGCTGGCCATCGCGTGGCTTGTCACCGTGTGGATCTCTGGTGGGGTCGATCGGCTGGCTGGGCCCAGCGTTGCGCCATGGCGGTTGCGCGAGGTTAAGCCGGTGGTGCTGCATGTCAGCACGGTGACATGGCTATTTATTCTGTTTCTGGCACCTTGGGGGCGCGCCTGGTTTGCCATGGTGTGCACGGTTGGGCTGTTTGGGCTTTTGGTTGCGGTGAACAATGCCAAAGTCAAGGCTTTGCGTGAGCCGGTGGTGTTTTCAGATTTGGCCTTGTTTGCACAGTCCATCAAACACCCACGGCTTTATTTTCCGTACTTGTCCTGGACGCAACTGGTGGCGGTGGTGCCAGCGGTAGCGCTTTTTGCCCTGATTTTTTGGTTTGATTCTGCGTTGATTCAGATTTCATGGGTTGATTTGTTGCTGGTGTGGGCCGCACTTTTTGGATTTCAAATGTGGTTGGCCAACGGGATAAAGTGGACATTGAATCTCGCGCAGGACCAAGCGCGGCTTGGTTTTTTCAGTACCTTTGTGGCGTATTTGCTCAATGGCCTGAGTTTGCGGGAAATTCGGTATGTTCAGGCGCAATTGAAGGCATCACCCTATGCGAATATCAGCATCAAAACGAGCGATAAGTCCGAACGTTCGCGGATGAACCTGCCGGATGTGGTGGTGGTGCAAAGCGAGTCGTTTTTCGATATTCGAAAAACTGGCTTGAGTATTGCGCCTGATCTGCTGGTTCATTTTGATGCGTTGCGGCAATCAGGACTGTGTTCAGGCGATTTTGACGTTCCGGCATGGGGCGCCAACACCATGCGGACCGAACACGCATTTTTATCGGGGCTTGAAAACAGCGCCTTGCGTTACGCGAGTTTTTATCCTTATGCTTTTATCAGGCGGACAGTACCCAGCCTGCCACATGCTTTTGGTGCGATGAATTACCGATGCACGGCAGTGCACCCATACCCCTCTGATTTTTTCCTGCGCCACAAGGTGTTTCCAAGGTTGGGGTTTGATGCTTTCGTGGATGAAGCGGCGTTTGCGGATGCAGCCCGTAACGGGCCTTATGTGTCGGACCAAGCCGTGACAGACTGGCTGATCAACAGCTTGAATCAGCCAACGCATGAACCCCAATTTTTATTTGCCATAACGATGGAAAACCACGGGCCCTTGCATCTTGAAAAAGCAACTGCCCTGGAAGCCAGCAAACTGTATCAACGGCCAAACGGCCAGGTTATTGACGATTTGACCGTTTACCTGCGCCACTTGGCCAATGCCAACCAAATGCTGGGTCAGCTACAGGCTTTTCTGGCTCAGCGTCAGCGCCGCACCCTCCTTTGCTTTTATGGTGACCATGTACCGGGCATGGAGCAGGTGTATGAGGCCCTGGAGTCGAATCCACGTCACAGCGACTATTTAATGTGGGCCAATTACGAGACTGCAGATGCACACGGATTGGCCTTGCAATCCCAGTGCTTGACGCCCGAGCAGTTGGGCCTAAAGCTGGCTCGGGTCGCCGGCGTGGTGTGAATGAGGCTAAGGGTGCGGATGGCAACCGGTTGCTTGGGCCGCTTGCACAGGCATGGTCATGCGCCGCGTATTCGGCACTGTGCCGCGTGGCCCGGAAAATTCATTCTCTGCAGTGACTGAAAAGCCGAAGCTTTCGTAAAGTGATTGCGCGAGGGGGTTTTCTACGGAGACATCGAGGGCATAGATGGTGCGCCCCAATTCCTGAGCTTTTTTATACTGATACGCAAGCATGCTGCGCCCGATGCCCCGACCTCGCAGCCCTTCTGCAACACCAAAGTGTGCAACATAGTGCGTTGTTTGATTCGTCGGCGGCATGATCGATTGAAGGTGGGCCCCCCGCCTTATCAAACCAATGAGACTTGATGATGGGTAGAACCGCCACAGTTGCCAAAGGTGGCCCAGCGTCAGCCGCACATAGGTTGACAAGTTGTAGACCGCCACGATACCGACCACCTGCCCGTTCAGCGTGGCCACTGTGTGGTTTTTGTATCCCAGGAGGCCGGTGCCGTCCGTGAACGCAAAACGCAAAAAATCAGGACTGTTTTTGCCGCAACACTGAAAACCATAATCAAACGCCTGTGGCCCAGAGCTGTAGATAAGCGGTAGCGCAGCATCCACATCGCGTGAATCAGCACTTCGAAACTGGCAGGCCGAGTTAGTGGTCATTTGATAAGCTTAAAGCACTTGATCAGCGGCGAAGGTCTCGCTTTGGACGTTTTGCAGCATGCGGACCGCCCACTGACCGGACAGGCCCGCGCTCTTGAACAATTGGTAAGCCTTGGTTGACAAGACGCGTCAATCGAGAAAAGAAAGGCGCTTACTGCGCCAAACAGCCGCGCCACGAATGACGCACCGCCCTTTGATTTTGAATAATAAATACATTGTGTTTTCGCCACGCAGGTGTCACCTGTAGGGCTTCTGAAACCGTTTTATGCGCAAGGCTTAGATAATAAAGGCACTTTGAACCTCAACCTGAACGTCAAGAAGACCCACAAGCAATGTGTCCTGGCCTAGATGGAGCAAGTGGTTCCGTGGGCTGATCTGGTTGAACTTATTGCCCCGTATGACCCTGAAGGCAAGACAGGCAGTTTGGCGCACTAAGTTCATCGGATTGGCCCTTAGCCGCTCCCGGCTGTATTCCTTGTCTTTGCTGGCGGTGACCACCTTAATGCCAGCATTTACAATCTGATCCAATTGGGCTTGCGCCTGGATCGGCTCAACCCGCGAGAGGCGGTCGAGGCCTTCCACCACCAGCACCGACCCTTTTTTGTTATTCGGCTCACTTTGATTGCCACCAAAAAGACGCCCAGCGCACCTGATTTGACGTGTCGCTGGTGATAGGCTGACAAGCCTTCATCCCGCATCGAATGCGATTCGTCTAGGATGATGCCTTGTTCGGTCGCCCATTTGGCAGCGTATGCCAACTGGCGCTCACTGCTGTGGCCCGTCGCCTGGCTCGAATCGCTGAAACGCATATAGCTGTAAACAAGACATGTCAAACTACACCTCATGAATGAAATGCAAGAAAAAATCCCGCGTATAGGTATGGTTTCGCTCGGTTGTGCCAAAGCACTGACCGATTCAGAACTGATCCTCACGCAACTCAGTGCGGAGGGCTACCAGACGTCAAAGACCTTTGAGGGCGCTGACCTTGTCATCGTCAACACCTGCGGTTTTATTGACGATGCCGTTAAGGAAAGTCTCGATACTATTGGCGAGGCCTTGGCTGAAAATGGAAAAGTCATCGTGACGGGTTGTTTGGGCAACAAGGCCTCCAAAGATGGCGGTAATCTGGTGCGACAAATGCACCCCAGCGTTCTGGCTGTTACTGGTCCTCAGGCAACGCAGGAGGTCATGGACGCAGTTCATGCCCATTTACCCAAGCCGCATGATCCATTTATAGATCTGGTTCCCAACAAGTTTGGCATAGCTGGCATCAAGCTCACCCCCCGGCATTACGCCTATATCAAGATCAGCGAAGGCTGTAACCACCGCTGCACGTTCTGCATCATTCCCTCCATGCGCGGCGATCTGGTGTCCAGGCCGATAGGTGATGTGCTCAATGAGGCACGCGCCTTGTTTGAGGGTGGCGTCAAGGAGCTGCTTGTCATCAGTCAAGACACATCGGCCTATGGCGTTGACGTTAAGTACCGCATGGGATTTTGGGATGGAAAACCCATCAAGACCCGAATGCTGGAATTGGTTCAGGCCTTAGGTGATTTGGCGGAGCCTTACGGTGCCTGGGTGCGATTGCATTATGTGTACCCTTACCCAAGTGTCGATGAGGTGATTCCTTTCATGGCGACTGGCAAGGTGCTGCCCTATCTGGATGTGCCATTTCAGCACAGCCATCCCGATGTGCTCAAACGCATGAAGCGGCCTGCCAGTGGCGAGAAAAATTTAGAGCGTTTACTTCGCTGGCGTGAAGCTTGTCCTGACATCGTGGTGCGCAGTACTTTCATTGCCGGTTTCCCAGGGGAGACCGAAGAAGAGTTTTCTCATCTCTTGGACTTTATGCGCGAGGCCCAGATAGACCGAGCGGGTTGTTTTGCCTATAGCCCAGTGGAGGGTGCAGCCGCCAACGATATTCCAGGCATGTTGCCAATAGAGGTCCGGGAGGAGCGTCGCGCCCGGTTCATGGCCGTGGCAGAGCAAGTTTCAGCAGCCCGTTTGCAAAAGCGCATCGGCGCTACGATGCAGGTGCTGGTAGATTCGGCGCCGGCAATGGGTAAGAAAGGCGCTATTGGCCGTACTTATGCTGATGCGCCTGAAATTGATGGTGTGGTCAAGCTCTTGCCGCCTGAAAAAATCAGCAAGACCTTGAAAGTAGGCGAATTCACCAAGGCCAGAATTGTGGGAACACAAGGTCACGATCTGGTCGCGCAGCCTTATTAATTCTTCGGCAGTGAAAAATCTTGCACAACAAAAAAGCCGCTACAGATGCAGCGGCTTTGATGAAGAAAATCGTATTGAAAATGTCATAGAAATTTTCAATAATCCAATTACATTGGTGCCCAGGAAGGGACTCGAACCCCCACGAAGTTACTCGCTAGTACCTGAAACTAGTGCGTCTACCAATTCCGCCACCTGGGCATTTCAGGAAAGAGAGTCATTGTATCAAAAATATTAGCCAAACCAGTGGCTTGCTGGATGAAGTTGAGGGAATAGTTCAAGGCCATCGCGATGGTCATGGATTTGTAACCCGTGATGACGGCGAGTCTGACATCTATTTGCCCCCTAACGAGATGCGTGCGGTATTGCACAAAGACCGCGTCAAAGTTCGGATTGTGCGAAGTGACCGTAAAGGGCGCCCTGAAGGGCGCGTTACCGAAATTATTGAGCGAGCCAAACAGCCCATCATTGGCCGCTTGTTGCAAGAAAGCGGCATCTGGATCGTTGTGCCAGAAGACAAACGATATGGTCAGGACGTCTTGATTCCCAGAGCGGCTACAGGTCTGGCCAAGTCCGGTCAGATCGTGGTTGTTGAGCTGACAGAACCGCCGGCTTTGTATGGTCAACCTGTCGGCCGTATCAAGGAAGTTCTTGGCGAAATTGACGATGCCGGAATGGAAATTGAAATTGCAGTGCGCAAATACAGCGTCCCCCATGAATTTTCGGATGCCTGTATTGCGCTTGCCCGCACCTTGCCTGATCACGTTCGCCCTCAGGACAAGCTACACCGCGTAGATTTAACCGACGTGGCGTTAGTCACCATAGACGGCGAGGATGCGCGTGATTTTGACGATGCTGTTTACTGCGAACCCGTCAAAATTGGTAAGGGCAAATCAGCAGCGAAGGGATGGCGTTTGTTGGTGGCGATTGCAGATGTCAGCAACTACGTTGAAACCGGCTCCGCCATAGACATTGATGCCTACGAACGCGCCACAAGCGTTTACTTTCCGCGTCGTGTAATTCCCATGTTGCCTGAGAAACTCTCCAATGGCTTGTGCTCACTCAACCCTGAGGTAGAGCGCTTGTGCATGGTTTGTGACATGTTGGTAACCGAAGATGGCGAGGTGACTGCGTATCAGTTTTACCCGGCGGTGATGTGGAGCCATGCGCGTTTCACTTACAACGAGGTCGCGGCCATCTTGTCCAACACCCGAGGCCCCGAGGCCACGCGCCGCAAGGAGCGAATTCCTGATTTGCTCAATCTCTATGGCGTCTACCAGGCATTGCTGAAAGCGCGGGCGCGCCGTGGTGCGGTGGATTTTGAAACGGTCGAAACCCAAATCGTTTGCGATGAAAACGGTCGTATAGAAAAAATTATTCCGCGCACGCGCAATGACGCGCACAAGGTGATTGAAGAAGCCATGCTCGCGGCCAATGTCTGCAGTGCCGACTTTATTGCGCAAGGTAAACATCCCGGTTTGTTTCGGGTGCATGAAGGGCCTACGCCTGAGAAAAAAGAAATTCTTGGCAACTACCTCAAAGCCATTGGTTTGGGAATGTCCATCAGCGATGATCCGTCACCTGGTGAATTTCAGGCCATTGCCAATGCCACCAAAGACCGCCCTGACGCGCAGCAAATTCATTCGATGCTGCTTCGCTCCATGCAGCAGGCGATTTACACGCCGGTCAACAATGGCCATTTTGGGTTGGCATTTGATGCCTACACCCACTTCACTAGCCCCATAAGGCGCTATCCCGACTTACTGGTGCATCGCGTCATCAAGGCCATATTGGCGAAAACCCGTTATCAGTTGCCGACCTTGCCAACGCCAGGCGAGGCCCATGCCAAGCTGTCGCGTCGACTGGAAAAAGGTTTGGCTTCCCGCGTGGCCGAGCCCGGTGTCAAGCCCAAGAAACTCAGTACTGAAATGTTGGCCTGGCAAGCAGCAGGCATGCATTGCAGCGCCAGTGAGCGGCGCGCTGATGAAGCCAGCCGCGATGTGGAAGCCTGGCTGAAGTGCAAATACATGCGGGAGCATTTGGGTGAGGAATACAGCGGAATGGTCAGCTCGGTCACGGGCTTTGGCATCTTTGTTACCTTGGACGCCATGTATGTCGAGGGTTTGGTTCACATCACTGAGCTCGGCGGAGAGTACTACCGCTTTGACGAAGCGCGGCAGGAATTACGCGGTGAACGCACCGGTATGCGTTACGCCATTGGTACGCGCGTTCAGGTGCAGGTGAGTCGGGTAGATCTGGATGGACGCCGGATTGATTTCCGGCTGATACATGAAAACGACGCCCTGGTCTCGCGTGCAAAAAAAGACAAAGGATTGACCAGCGATGGCCCTGCGCGTGCTGATTTCAACAGGGACACTGGAAAACCGCCAGGTAAGCGCTCTGCACGCAAAATTTCAGAGCCTCTGGCAACCGCGCCTTCATCAGCGGGGCGGTCTAGAAAGCCCGATTCAGCGTCTGGCGCTGCCGGCAAAAAGAAAAGCCGTAAACCACGGCGGTAGAACCTGCCTTTGTGCGCGCTGGGTTGGAGGTTTAGGTTCAGGCCTTAAGCGCCTTGGCCAGGGCGCTGGCGGTGAGTGCGTGCTGCATGGGCCAATGGTCGGCCAATGCGCCGTGCTGGTAGCAGGCTAGGCAAGCCGCTTCAAACGCGTTGTGTCCGCCGGCCAGTTTCGCCCCCACCAGACCGGCCAATACATCGCCCGTTCCGGCGGTTGCCAAGCGCGCATTGCCGGTGCTGTTGATGACCGGCGTACGTCCTAATGCTGCAATTACTGTCCCAGTCCCTTTGAGCACCACGGTGCACCTGAAGCGCTGCGCCAACTGGGTTGCTGCTTGCAAGCGGTCATTTTGGATTTGGGTGGTTGTGAGACCCAGCAGTCGGGCGGCCTCCAGCGGATGGGGTGTTATGACGGTTTGAAAGTCGCTTGCTGCACGTGCTACCAGCCGTTCTTCCAGTGCGCTTTCGCGGGCTATGGCGTTCAGCGCATCGGCATCCAGCACCAACGGCGCTGGCGTCAATAACACCTGGGGCAGCAAGTCGCCCACCACAAGGCCACCACCACAGCCGCAAACCAGCGTGGTCGACGTTTGATTGAGCAGATTAAATGGACAAAACATCAGTTCCGGTTGTAGCAAGTCCACCTTCAGGCTGCCGCCATCGAGCAGGCTCACGTACACCCTCCCGGCACCCGCATGCAAGGCGGCAGAGGCGGCGAGCAGTGCGGCGCCCGTCATGCCGACAGCCCCACCCACGATAGCCACATCACCAAAGCTGCCTTTGTGACTCGATGGCGCCCGCTCTGGTTGCGGCGATGCACCTGATAGCCAGGCGGTGGCAGGGCAGGGCAGTGGCCCGGCTTTTTCCAAACCGCTGCCCAGATCGTCAAACCAAACGGACCCTGCAGCATCTCGACCATGGGCGGTGAACAAGCCGGGCTTGAGGGTGAGCAAACTCAAGGTGTGGCTGGCGTTTACAAAGGGTGTACCCAGTTGGCCTGAGTCACCGTACAAACCAGTGGGTAGGTCAGCCGACAGAATGATCGACGCACTGGCATTCATGGTGTTGATCCACTGCGCAAGTTGACCTTCGGGTCGCCGCAGATTCATGCCTAAACCCAGCATGGCATCCAGGCCGAGGTCTACGTTTTCTGGCGGTGTAGACGTAAATTGCACGCCTGCATCACGGGCACGTTGATAAGACGCCAGGGCATCCGCTGGCGCCGTATCGGGCTGGCCCAGCCAGGTGACCACCGGGGCTTTGTTCCAGCGTTGAAGCTGCATGGCCGCCTCCAAGCCATCGCCGCCATTGTTGCCAGGACCGCATGCGATCCAGATATGGCGCGCGTGAGGGGCAATTGCCAATGCCAGTTTGGCAAGCGACAGACCAGCACGCTGCATCAGGGAATGAGGTGGCAGCGTCGATTGCAGCGTCAACTCAATAAGCCGGCTGGCCTGACACCCGTGCAAGGCATAAGCTTGGCGCGGATCGACCTTCAGCATGGCGATGTAGAAACAAATTTGGCGAGCGCCATGGTGTCAGTCATGGTGTTTTTTACAGCAAATACGTCAAAGATTTTCTGCTGCACATCAACTGCAAGCTGTAACTATTGAAGTGCCAGTTCAATTTGCCTGGCGATATTGAGAACAGGGTCGTCCTGCAAGGCCCCCGCCCAGACCATCAGCCCAACTGGCAACTCGTTGGGCGCGTGACAAGGAATCGAGATGGCACAGCCGTCCAGCATGTTGACCATGCTGGTGTTGCGCAGCAAAAGGGTGTTGGTGCTAAAAAATGCCTCGTCGCGCTCAGCCCCTGGGGCGAGCATTGCCTGGGGTGGCGCCACCATGGGTACGGTAGGTGACAAGATGGCGTCAAACCCCTCTAAAGCAAGGTCCATCTTCGTGATCCAACGCTGTCGCGCTGTTTGCAGTTCTAAGTATTCCCAGGCACTCATTTTGGCCCCGCGGAGCATACGAAATGCGACGCGAGGGTCATAGTCCTGCACGTTTTTATCCAGCATTTGACGATGCCAGGCATAGCTCTCTGCGGCTGAAAAATTGCCGCTGGCCTGGATTTGTTCAAGCTGACTAATGGCCCGAAGTTCCACGTCTTCGATCCGGGCGCCTGCGTTGCGCAAAGTGTCTATCGTGCGTTGCCAGGCTGCAGCCACCGTGGTGTCCAGACCCTCCAGCATCCAGGTGGTGGCAATGCCTAAGCGGTAGGCGCTTAAGGGCGCCGTGCTCCGGATCACGCGCCGGTTGGCCAGAATTTCATGCGCCAGTATGGCGTCCGACACCGAACGTGTGAGGGCGCAAACGGTGTCCAGCGTGCTGGAGAGCGGTATGGCGCCGGTGGTGGGTATCAGTCGCGCCGTGCCTTTGAAACCCACAATGCCGTTCAAGGCAGCTGGAATGCGAATGGACCCACCTGTGTCCGACCCTAGACCTATAAATGAAGCCCCAGTGGCCACCGACACTGCGGCACCAGAGGATGAGCCGCCGGGAATCCTAGCAGTCACCGGGTCACAAGCGTTGGCGGGCGTCCCGTAGTGTGGGTTGATGCCCACCCCTGAAAATGCAAACTCTGTCATGTTGGTGCGGCCCATCAGGGCGGCGCCGGCGCGGCGCAGGCGGGCCACTGCGGGGCTGTCAACCAGGGCCGTTGCTGCCTGGCCGAGCACCGTGGAGCCAGCCCGGGTTATTTGGCCTTGCACGTCAAACAAGTCCTTGATGGACACGGGCAAACCAGCCAGCGGGGTTCGCTCAATGCCTGGTTGCGTGGCCGTGCCTAAGGCCTCATCAAAAGTTGGGTGCAGAAAAACATGGGCACACGGATCTGACTTGGCATGGGCGACGGCCTCATGAACCTCAGCCAGGGCAGTGGTTTGGCCCGTTTGCATTTGCTGTCGCGTGGCTTGCAGATCTGGTTGCATGGGAGGGGCTTGGTGTGAAAAAGGCCTATGTTATAGTGACTGGCTTAGCTAAAAGGTCTTTGATCATTTGGCTAAGTAAATTAGCAAACCAGTTTCATCAAGGTGTTGCAGTGATCAAGTGCAGTAATTTCAGCACTTTTTGCTCGCAAAACGAACTGGATTTTAGACCTAACCTTCGGAGTTAAACATGTCAGTAACCATGCGCGAAATGCTGGAAGCCGGTGTCCATTTTGGCCACCAAACCCGCTTCTGGAACCCCAAAATGGCCCCGTTCATTTTCGGCCACCGCAACAAGATTCACATCATCAACCTGGAAAAATCGCTGCCGATGTTCCAGGAAGCTGCTAAATTCGTGCGCCAGGTTTCGGCCAAGCGCGGTACCGTGTTGATGGTTGGCACCAAACGCCAAGCCCGCGACACAGTGGCAGAAGAGGCGCAACGCGCCGGCGTTCCGTACGTTGACCAGCGTTGGCTCGGCGGTATGTTGACCAACTTCAAAACGGTCAAGACTTCCATCAAGCGCCTCAAAGACATGAAGATCCAGCAAGAAGCCGGACTTGATGCCATGAGCAAAAAAGAGCAGCTGATGTTTGCTCGCGAACTCGAAAAGCTGGAAAAAGACATTGGCGGCATCCAGGATATGGCTGTGTTGCCTGACGCTATTTTTGTGATCGACGTTGGTTATCACAAAATTGCTATCGCTGAAGCCAAGAAACTCGGCATCCCGTTGATCGCCGTCGTGGACTCAAACCACTCCCCAGAGGGAATTGATTACGTTATTCCTGGCAATGACGACTCCTCCAAGGCTGTGACTTTGTATGCCCGCGGCATTGCTGACGCCATCATTGAAGGCCGTGCCAATGCGGTTGACGATGTAGTCAAGGCCGTGGCTGCTGAAAGTGCAGAGGAATTTGTCGAAGTGAACGAGGCTGCTGCCTGATAGTTCCTCGACCCCAAAAAAGGGGGGCTTCGGTGCCCCTTTTTTTTAGTCCCTTTTTATAATTATTGAACTGATTACGGAGAATAAAAATGGCTGCAATTACCGCAAGCATGGTGGCTGAACTGCGTGGCAAGACGGATGCTCCAATGATGGAGTGCAAACGCGCTTTGACCGAGGCTGATGGCGACATGGCCAAAGCCGAAGAATTGTTGCGCGTCAAGCTGGGTAGCAAAGCTGGCAAAGCTGCTGGCCGCATCACAGCTGAAGGCGTGGTCACCAGCTTCATGGATGGCAATGTGGGTGCTTTGCTTGAAGTCAATTGTGAAACCGACTTCGTCACGAAGAACGACAGTTTCCTGGCGCTGGCCAACGCTGCCGCTGAGCTGATCGCGAAGCACAACCCTGCTGATATCGAGGCACTGGGTGCCACGCCTTACGCACAAGACGGCTTTGGTCCAACATTAGAAGATGTTCGCAAAGGCCTGATTGGCAAAATCGGTGAGAACATGAGCTTTCGCCGCTTCAAGCGTTTTGCTTCAGGCAGCCAGTTGGCCTCCTACCTGCACGGCACGCGCATTGGCGTCGTGGTCGAATTCACAGGCGATGAGACTGCTGCAAAGGATGTTGCCATGCACGTGGCTGCTATGAAACCTGTGGCCTTGTCCAGCGCTGACGTACCTGCCGAACTGGTAGCGCGTGAGCGTTCAGTGGCTGCAGCTAAAGCTGCAGAAGACGCCGCAGTGGCAACTGCTGCTGGCAAGCCGGTTCAGTCGGATGAAATTGTGGCTAAACGCATCGAAGGCGGCGTGCAGAAGTATCTCAAAGAAGTGTCACTGTTCAACCAGTCCTTCGTCAAGAACGACAAGCAAACCGTTGAGCAAATGCTCAAAGTCTCCAACACCACTGTCAAGGGCTTTACGCTCTATGTGGTGGGTGAAGGCATTGAAAAGAAAGTTGATGACTTCGCTGCAGAAGTTGCTGCGCAAGTGGCTGCTGCCAAGCAAGGCAGCTAAATGGCAACTGGCGTTGGAAAACGTCGGTTCCACCCCGTTCAATTCAGCCTTTAAAGTTTGGTTTGAATTTGATCGCATTTACCAATAAAGTCACTGTATTTAGGAGCTCCTCATGACCATCGCCCAACCAGCCTACAAGCGCATTTTGCTCAAGCTGTCTGGTGAGGCGCTGATGGGGGATGACCAGTTTGGCATCAACCGCGACACTATCGTGCGCATGGTTGATGAGGTCGCTGAAGTCACGCGCTTGGGCGTTGAGGTGGCCGTGGTGATTGGTGGCGGCAATATTTTCCGTGGCGTGGCGGGTGGCTCAGTGGGTATGGACCGGGCCACAGCCGATTACATGGGCATGCTGGCCACCGTCATGAACGCCCTTGCCTTGGGTGACACCATGAACAAGGCGGGCCTGGTAGCGCGTGTTATGTCGGCCATTGCCATTGAGCAGGTGGTTGAACCCTACGTCAGACCTAAGGCCTTGCAGTACCTTGAAGAGGGCAAAGTCGTCATCTTTGCTGCGGGCACGGGCAACCCGTTTTTCACGACCGATACGGCTGCCGCTTTGCGAGGCGCAGAGATTGGTGCGCAAATCGTGCTCAAGGCCACCAAGGTGGATGGCGTCTATAGCGCAGACCCTAAAAAAGACCCACTGGCTACGCGCTACAGCAAAATCTCATTTGACGATGCCATTTCCCAAAACTTGGGCATCATGGACGCCACGGCTTTTGCCTTGTGCCGCGATCAGAAGTT
>CAJCCO010000039.1 GCA_903960915.1 uncultured beta proteobacterium | reverse complement strand
TGGCTGCGCTGGCCATGGTGATGACCGCACACATCCTGCGCACCATTCGCTCGAGCATGATTGAGGTGCTTGACAGTGACTACGTCCGCATGGCCACCCTCAAAGGCGTGCCCTATCGCGCCATGGTCTGGCGTCACGTTCTACCCAACGCCTTGCTGCCGGCCATCAATGTGGTGGCCTTGACGGTGGCTTGGCTCTTGGGCGGGGTGGTGGTTATCGAGATGGTTTTTAACTACCCGGGCTTGGGGCGCCTGATGATCTCGGCCATTTCGGACCGCGATCTGGCACTGGTGCAAGCTATTGCCTTGATTGTTGCCGCGGTCTATGTTTTGGTGAATTTATTGGCCGACCTGTTAACCCTGATGGCCAACCCTCGGCTGCGTACTGCGGCCAGAAGGCAGTCATGACCAGCAGCATAGCCCCTGGAAATGCGAATACCTCAACATGGCTAGTGCGTTCAGGGCAGGCCCTGCGCGCGATGGCTTCGAGGCCTTCCGGCGCCATTGGTTTGGCAATTGTTTTGATCCATCTGTTTATTGCTGTGAGCAGTCCTTGGCTTGTGCCCTTTGACTACAAGGCAATCAGCTCCTTGTTGATTCTGAGCCCTCCAGATGCCGTCCACTGGTGGGGTACTGATCATTTGGGGCGTGATGTGTTCACGCGAACCCTGCTTGGCGGCCGAGAGGCCATCTTGGTGACGCTGATTGCCACGCCGTTGGCGGTTGTTTGGGGCGGTTTTGTTGGCATCTATCTCGGGCTTGTCGGCGGTAAGTTGGATGATGTGTTGATGAGGCTGGTGGATGCATTTTTGGCCCTGCCCTGGATTCTGAAGATGCTGCTGATGATTGCCACTTTTGGAACCGGCTTGGGAGTGCTGATTCCAACCCTGGCATTTTTTTACGGTATACCGGTTATCCGAATTGCACGGGCAGCTGCCCATAACGTGGTGGCGCGCGACTTCGTACTGGCCGCACGAGCCCGCGGCCACGGCAGACTTGCCACTATCCGCCGCGAGTTGTTGCCCAACGTCCTGGACGCACTGTTGGTTGAGGGTGCTATGCGTTGGTCCTGGATGCTCTTGGCCTTCAGTTCCCTTTCGTTTTTGGGATTTGGCGTATCCCCGCCAACGCCCGATTGGGGTCTTATGGTGGCCGATTCGCGAACCTTCCTGGCTATTGCGCCATGGTCTGGCCTGTTTCCTATTGCCGCTTTGAGCTCACTGATCATCGGTATTAACCTGACTGCCGATGCCCTCGCCAAGACCCTGGGTGTAGACAGGGCACAAAAGGCGCCAATCTGATATGGACAAGGAAACCGTTCTGTCCTTTCGAGACCTCAGCATTGGCTTTGTGAGCCGGGCGGGTCAGCTGTTACATGTGCTCAGAAACATCGACCTCCAGATTCAGCGTGGTGAAACTGTGGGCTTGGTGGGTGAGAGCGGCTCTGGCAAGAGCACGCTAGCACTTGCCGCTATGGGCTATCTAAAAGCTGGCTTGCAGGTGACCGGCGGCAGTGTTCATTTTGGAACGCACGACATGTTTGGCTTGTCTCGTTCTGCCTTGGAGTCTGTCCGCGGTGGCAAGGTAGCGCTTGTGCCACAAAACGCCGGCCAATCGCTCACACCGACCCTGCGCATTGGAAGCCAGCTCTTGGAGGCTGTGGCGCTGCACAGTGCCTTGCCTGCAGCCGAACATGAGCGCCGCGTGATGGCTTTATTGCGCCAGGTGCGAATGCCCGATCCGCAAGCCATGGCATCGCGCTACCCGCATGAACTATCGGGTGGCCAGCAGCAACGTGTCGCGATTGCCATGGCGCTGGCGGGCGAACCCGATGTGCTTTTGCTAGATGAACCGACCACTGGGCTGGATGTCACAACCCAAGCGCATATTCTGGCCTTGCTGCGCGAGATCAACATCGAGACCCGTACGGCCATGGTCTATGTCAGCCATGATCTTGGTGCCATCGCAAGGGTGTGTGACCGTGTTGTCGTGCTTTATGCCGGCGAGATGGTGCTGGCGGGCTCGGCGCGACAGGTGCTACTGACCCCAGCGCATCCCTATGCCAGGGGCCTTTTAAACTCGATACCCAGGCTGTCCCAGACCAGCCTGCCTGAAGCTTTGCCGGGGCGCCAACCCTTGCCCGGCGATGTCAGCGACGGTTGCTCTTTCGTTGAGCGTTGTGCGTTGGCTCAACCGAGCTGCCGAAGTGGTCGTCCGGCCCTGCAGCTTCTGCCCGACGGCGCTGTCACACGTTGCCTTTTTCATGACCGGTCTGGCGAAATGGCCTTGACCCGGCCAGTCCGGACTACAGCTCTTCCAGCGGGCGCAGACTCGACCTCTGCCCTGAGCCTTAATCAAGTGGCCATCAGCTATGCGCAGGCCACTGTGATGCAGCAACTTCTTGGGCGACGTCCCGATGTGCCTCATACAGTGGCGGACATCACATTCAGCGTGGGTGCTGGCCAAACCATGGGATTGGTGGGCGAGTCTGGGAGCGGAAAATCAAGTATTCTGAAAGCTCTTGCGGGCCTGAACCCCCCGGTTGCTGGCCGCATGAGCATGGGCGCAGACCAGTCCTTGGCGCCCCATGTGGACCATCGTCCTCCCGACCACTTGCGCCGGGTTCAATTGATCTTCCAGAATCCGGACGACAGCCTGAACCCGCGACATACTGTGGCGCAGATACTGGCCCAGCCTTTACGTCTGTATTTTGGTCTCAGTGGTGAAGCCTTGCACCAGCGCAGTATCCAATTGCTTGAGCGCGTACGGATGGGCGCCCACTACTTGGACCGCCTGCCCAGCCAGATGTCTGGCGGAGAAAAGCAGCGTGTGGCGATTGCACGGGCTTTCGCCGCTGAGCCCGACATTGTGTTGTGCGATGAGGTAACTTCGGCGCTGGACGTCTCGGTGCAGGCTGCGGTTTTGGATCTGCTAAATGATCTCAAGCGCGACAAAGGCACGACCTAT
>CAJCCO010000038.1 GCA_903960915.1 uncultured beta proteobacterium | reverse complement strand
AAGGCTTCTTCAGCGGCAAAGACCAGCTTGACCCCGCAGACCTCAGCCTCGAATGCCTGCGCATGGTCTACCGTCTGCTCTTCATGTTCTACATCGAAGCGCGACCCGAGCTGGGCTACGTGCCCATCGCCAAGAGCGAGGTCTACCTCAAGGGCTACAGCCTGGAAAGCTTGCGCGACCTGGAGCTAAAAAAGCTCAATACTCCTTCCGCCCACGACGGCCTGTATTTCGACAAAACCCTGCGCCGCCTGTTCAAGCTCGTGGCCCAAGGCTGCGGTTTATCAGACCAGCACAACATTCACAGCGTGTCCGGCGCCAAAGACACTTTTGCCCTGGCTCCGCTCGACAGTCGCCTGTTTGACGAAACCACCATGCCCTTGCTGGCCAAGGTGCAGTTTCCCAACCATGTGTGGCAAACCATCATCCGCCTCATGTCGCTCTCCCGTGGCAAAGGCAAGGGCAAGCGCGGCCGCGTCAGCTACCAGCTGCTGTCCATCAACCAGCTGGGCGCCGTGTACGAAGCCCTGCTCAGCTACCGTGGCTTCTTTGCCGCCGAAGACCTTTACGAAGTCAAACCCGGCAAAAAGAAAGGAAGTACCACAGACGGCGGCGACGGTGATGGAGACGACGAAGACGCCGAAGACGACGCCCCCCAAGAAAGCCAGGGCCGTGGCCGCAGCGCCGAAACAAACGGCGACGACAAACTCGACAACGCCTGGTTCGTGCCCGCCAGCCGCCTGGGCGACTACACCGATGACGAAAAAGTTTATGACGTCAATGAAGCAGGACACCGCCAGTTGCGCAAACACCCGCGTGGCAGCTTTGTCTACCGTCTGGCTGGGCGCGACCGCCAAAAAAGCGCCAGCTACTACACACCCCAGGTGCTCACCCAGTGCTTGGTCAAATACGCGCTCAAAGAGCTGTTGGGCAGCGACCGCGTGCAGTGCGCCGACGACATCCTGAGACTGACAGTCTGCGAGCCCGCCATGGGCAGCGCCGCGTTCTTGAACGAAGGCGTCAACCAACTGGCCGAAGCGTATTTGGAGCGCAAGCAAGCCGAACTCAAAACCCGCATCCCCCACGACGACTACCCGCAAGAGCTGCAAAAGGTGCGCATGTACCTGGCCGACCGCAACGTGTACGGCGTGGACTTGAACCCCGTGGCCGTGGAGCTGGCCGAAGTCTCCATCTGGCTTAACGCCATTTATGGCGAAACCGACGCCAAAGGTCAGCCCAAACCTGCCCGCGTGCCCTGGTTTGGCTACCAACTGTTCAACGGCAACAGCCTCATCGGTGCCCGCCACCAGGTCTACAAAGCCAGCAGCCTGGACAAAAAAGCCAAACCCGCCTGGCACGAAGAAGCCCCACGCCGTGCCACCGCCCAGCAGCCTCGCCAGCCCGACGAAATCTGGCACTTCTTGCTGCCCGACCCTGGCATGGCCGACTACACCGACAAAACCGCCAAGGCGCTCTACAAAGAAGAGTTCGACAGCCTCAAAGCTTGGCGCAATGCGATAAAAAAACCGTTGGAAGCTCACGAGCTGGCCCGCTTGCAGCAGCTCAGTACCCGCGTGCAAGAGCTGTGGAAAGAACACACCCAAGCCCTGGCCCGCGACCGCGCCCGCACCGAAGACCAACTCACCGTCTGGCCTCATGCGGGCAAGGCCGCAAGCTCAGGCGGACCCGCAGACGACCGCGCCGACAACATCACCCGCGCCCAAAAAGAAGCCATCCGCAAACAAGGCCTGCTGAATGAAGACGGCGACCTGGCCACCCCCTTTCGCCGACTCAAACTCGTCATGGACTACTGGTGCGCCCTGTGGTTCTGGCCTATCACTGGGGCCAAACAACTGCCCAGCCGCGAAGAGTGGTGGATGGAAGTGGGTGCCATCTTGGAGGGCAACATCGTCGACATCGGCATGCAACCCGGCCTGGACTTGCAGCCCACCGAACGAGAAGCCCCCCAAGTCATCTTCCCCGAGGTGCAAGGCAGTCTGGATGGCTTCGAGACCCAACTGCCCCTGGCCCAAGCCGCCGACCAACCCAACCTGCACGACAAACTGGGCCAGCTGCGCATCGGCAAACTCCGCCAACACTTACCCCGCATCGCCTTGGTTGAAGCTGTGGCCGCCAACCGAAAGTTCATGCACTGGGAGCTGTGCTTCGCGGATGTACTGCTCGGACGAGGTGGCTTTGATCTAATCCTGGGAAACCCTCCATGGCTTAAGGTTGAATGGGATCCTTCGGGCGTGGTCGGTGAATACAACCCAATGTTTGGTATCAGGGAAGTGAGTGCATCAAATCTGGCGACAAAATTGATGCACGAATTTGCTCAAGTTAAGGGGTTGCAGGATTCCTGGTTGGTAGAGTTAGAGGAGTCTGAAGGAACTCAAGCATTTCTGAATGCAATTCAGAACTACGCTATTTTAAAAGGAATGTCGGCAAATCTATACAAATGCTTTCTACCGTTAACTTGGAGTATTTCTAGTGAGTTGGGTGTTATTGGTCTAATTCATCCTGAGGGGCCTTACGATGATCCTAATGGTGGTGATTTGAGGTCTGAACTATATTTGAGATTAAGATCTGTTTTTAGGTTTGTCAACGAACTGAAATTGTTTGATATTGGTCATTCTCGACCATTTAGTTTGAATGTTTATGGTGCTTCATTGAAGGCGCCTAATTTTTTACAAATTGCTAATTTATTTCATCCCAAATCAATCGATGCCAGTTTCGAAAGTGATGGCTCAGGGGCTGTAGAAGGCTATAAAGATGGTGCTGGAAAATGGAGTCTTGCTGGCCACAAAGATAGAGTTGTACATGTTGACATAAATTCTTTGAAAACATATGCATTGTTATATGATCGAAAAAATACGCCTTCATTAAAAGCACGATTGCCTGCATTGCATGCAATGACGTTAAATTCTGCTTTGGCAAAATTAGCAAATTTTAGCGAGCGAATTTCCCAGCTTGGTAAAGATTTTTACTCTACCGAGTTTTGGAATGAAACGTCTGCCCAAAAGGATCAGACAATAATTCGGAGAAATTTTAATGATGATGATTTTTGCAATGTTGCGCAAAACGTTATCATTTCAGGACCTCATATTTTTGTAGCGAACCCATATTACAAATCGCCAAGAAAAATTTGTAAGAATAATAGTCATTATGATGTATTAAATCTTGAGGAACTTCCAGATAAATACCACCCCAGATCTAATTATCGATCAGTGAGTGATATTTTTGAGTATGAGAAGAGAATTCCAACCGTGACTTGGGTTGATAATTCTTCGCAAAAACGACTACCTGTAACTAGCTTCTTCAGACATAGTCATCGAAATTATGTGGCAACAGCTGCCGAGCGGACATTAGCTCCAATTGTTATGCCACCGGGTTACGCTCACATTGATACAGTTTATTCTGCTGTATTTAGAAATTTTAAAGTAATGATTGGTGTTGGATTTTCAATGGCATCAGTCGTTTATGATTTTTATGTAAAATCAACTGGTAAAAATCATGTGCGAGATGAAATTGTCTTGCAATTGCCATTGTTGCCGGAGAATCTGGCCGGTAATGCCCGGTATATGGTTTTGAATTGCTTAACTGAAGACTATTGCGAACTTTGGGAGGAAATTTATAGTATCGAATTTAATGAAATTGAGTGGTCCCAAGGTAGCAACCCGCGCCTGCCGCAAGACTTCTGGCAAAACCTGACCCGCGACTGGACCCGCCACTGCGCCCTGCGCAGCGACTACGCCCGCCGCATGGCCCTGGTCGAAATCGATGTACTGGTCGCCCAAGCCCTCGGCCTCACGCTCGACGAGCTGCAGCTCATCTACCGCGTGCAGTTCCCGGTCATGCAAGGCTACGAGCGCGACACCTGGTACGACATCAAGGGCCGCATCGTCTTCACCAACAGCAAAGGCCTGGTCGGCGTCGGCCTGCCCCGCAAAGGCACCCGCACCAGCCCCAAAACCCGCATCACCACGCCCGACGGGAAAACCAAAGAAGGCAATCACGGCTGGGAAGACCTCTACAAAGACGGCGAGTTCAAAGTCGAAGATGGCGCCACCATCGCCATGACCGTCACCGACGACACCTTGCCCGGCGGCCCTCGACAAGTCACCCGCACCTACACCGCCCCCTTTGCCCGCGCCAACCGCGAAGAAGACTACCGTACGGCTTGGGCGTTTTTCGCGGGGCAATTGGTCAACACAACGGGTACATAAATATGGAATATGAACGCACAGAAGACGCACAAATTCAGGCTGATTTGGCGGGCAGGGCTGGCCAGATCTTGTTGCAATACGAGCGCTGTAATGAAGGTCATCCTCCCAATCAGCAATATGAAGCAACCTTGGCAATTGCACTGCTCCAAACCATGCTGACGCAATGTCAGGAGTTGCTAAAAAAATATCGTAAACCCGGTAAAGCACCTCTCGGGCTGGAAGAGCTTGTTGCAATGGCCAATCGCGGCTTTGATGAACCACCTCCTCTGTTAGGGCTCACGCAGGCTTGCATATTAGAGCGGTGGGCATCCGAAAAGCCAGCCGTGTATCGCGATCTGATCGAATGTATTCGCAACGCACTGAGTCACCCCCATCCGCAAACCTGTGAAGGGCTGCCGCGCACGGGATACACCACTCAAATGGGGTCGTCGGGATCGATCGAAGCTTTTGTTTTTACTCAATCCCCATGGGTTGGACCTTCAGGTGAGCTATTGCCTAAATATAGACCAAGCCGGAATGATAAAAAGAAACAGGAGGAAGTAGTCGCCGATCTCGAAAAGTGGGCGAAGAACGCAAACGTTACAAACCTTTCGCTTGTAGATACGAAGGATGGATACAGGCCTAGTTGGAATGGAAAGCCATTTGTCCCTGTCATGCGTGTTCGCCTTGATGTGGCCCAACTGCGCCTATTCGTCCTGGCCTTGAGCGACTACCTTTCTGAACCTCTGCGCCAGCAGGTGGCTCAGTCAGAGCAAATATCGTCGGTATGACAGCACTGCACTACCCTGGAAAAATATTCATGTACCCCTGTGCGGGGAATGATATTTCTGAACCTGTGCGGGCCTTTGGTGAGCTTTACGACACTTTTCTGTTTGTGGACCTCAAATACTGCAGTGTCAGCAAGGTGCCGGAAATTTCTGGGTGGAGTGAAGTGCGCGGTTCACAGAGAAGGTTTGGCTCGGTCAATTCCTCCATTCGTTTCGACCAAGATGGCCAATCTAAATTTAGGGTTGTCGATCCGGAGTGGTTTTGCTCTGATTTCATCAACGAGACGACTGGCAGACGTATCTTGTTAATTCGCCGTCGTGGCTTTGGTCAATATGCATTGCATGAACTGCCAGATGCTTCTCTTTCCATGTTCATGCATCGAGGTGACAGTACCGGCGAGGGCGGCAGCAATGTCTTCTATCTGGCCAATCGAAAAACAAGTCACAAACCTATTTCCAACTTGCTAGACCTCATCAAACGCAAGATGAAAAATCCGGCCCTCATTGCCTCTGACGGTTCAAACACGGGCATTTCTAAGCTGCGCGATGCTGCAAACGGGGTGGAGGCAATAGATTCCTTTACCAGCCATGGACTCAAATGGCAGCTGCAACAGGCTTCTGGTCTTATTTCCTCAAGAACAAAGGTCTGGGAGGTTAGCCCGCTGAACATGGGGCAAAAGATATGACAAGCAACTGCTACGACCGCAATGTGTCCGAACAAGTCTCTTCAGCTGTAAAGCGGGTGGAATACCCCTACAAAGAGGTCAATACCATTCCTATGACTGTGACCGACGAAAACGAAATCAAGGACGAGAATGAATGAACTTTTGCATGCATCCGTAGCCGTTATTTCGCGCTGGCTTGAAGAAAAACTGCCGCATCTAGGTTCCCAATGGTGGGTGGACAACGTAGTTAAGCGATTGACCTTTCAGCAGCAGCGACTGTTGGAAGAAAAACGAGTCCAATCACTGCATGGCTTGGACATGGCAGCAGTTCTGAGGGTTCTGGACCAGAATTGGAGTGAATTGGCCGCTATCGTGCCACTTCCGCGAGAAGCCCGGAACTGGGTCAAGGAACTGCAAAGTGTTCGCAACCGTTGGGCGCACGCACCCGTAGGAGGGGTTAGTCCAACCGATGTTTTCCGCGATGCCGATACATTGGAACGACTTCTTAAAGTTTTAGGCGCGAATGACGCATTGCTAGGAAAGATCAGCGTACTGAAAGCCGCTACTCTGGTCAGCATCGCACCCATAGCTGCAACACAATCGGCCGCGCCACGTGTGGAGGGCTCAGCTGTAACCACAAGCGATCAGCCCCCTAAACCGACAGCGCCAGTCCTTTCAACTCATAAATTTGAAGTTGGACAGTTGCTGTGCCTGCGATCCAACCCAAGTTCGGTATTTCCGGTTTTGACGGTTATCACTGGGGCTGGTGCGGAAACTCGTTATCAAGTGTTTGAAAGTAGTGCACGTCAGGTGTATTACGAGAGCCAGCTGCAAGCGTTAGACGAGCCGCAGGATAAACGTAAAACTCTTTCCGCTGCGGAGCTTTCTGCCATGCTGACCGCTGTACAACTTTCTTCGCCTTCAGCTTCAGCGCTCTATTCATTGAACTCAGGACGCGTGCGATTTGTACCTTACCAGTACCGACCAGTATTCAAACTCATACGCGCAGACCGCCCCCGACTTTTGGTTGCAGATGAAGTTGGTGTTGGCAAGACCATTGAAGCCGGTCTTATCCTGAAGGAATTACAAGCGCGCAACGATATCAAATCCGTTTTAATCATTTGTCCCAAAGCACTTGTATCTGAGCGCAAATGGGAATTGGAAATGAAACGTTTCGACGAACATTTCACGCCATTGAACGGCGCTCTGCTGCGGCACTGCATTAAGGAGACTCATCTCAGCGGAGAATGGCCGATTCAATACGAAAAGGTCATCGTCCCGACATCCCTTTTTGATAACGACCTTCTCTTCGGAAAACCGGGCAAAGGAAGTGCGAGAAACCCAGGTCTACTTGAACTAGACCCCCCACCCAAATTTGATCTGGTCATTGTCGATGAGGCGCACCACATTCGGAACTCGGATACCTTCTTGCATCAAGCAGTCAGGTACTTTGCAGATAACGCAGAAGCTGTGGTTTTCCTCTCTGCAACGCCAGTTCAACTCGGACGAGATGACCTGTTCACCCTGCTGAATGTATTGCGTCCAGATGTCATCATCGATCCGGCAAGCTTCAATCAAATGGCCGAGCCCAACCAGTTCATCAACGCCAGCATCCAAGCTTGCCGTCGTGGTGACCATGGTTGGACCAACGAGGTGCGAAATGGGTTGCTTTGCGTAGCTGGCACCATTTGGGGCAAAGAAGTACTCGCAGGCAATCCCGGCTTCCAGCACATCTATGACGGTCTTGCTGAAGGCGGCGAGGACGGTGCTGCGCGAATCAAGACAATTCAGGCATTGGAAGACTTGTACACATTCAGTTCACTTATCAATCGCACCCGCCGCCGGGACATCGGTGAATTCACGACGCGCAAGGTTGAAACGCTCACGACCGACTTCACTCCCAGTCAGAAGGAGCTGCACGACGACTTGCTCAGCGTCATCGCAAGGATACTGGCGAGACTGCATGGGAACCAAAACGTGAAGTTCATGATGTCTACCGTGAGCCGGCAGGCTGCAAGTAGCCTTTATGGATTAGCTCCCGCCCTTGAAGACATCCTTCATGGCAAGCTCAATCAACTGGAAAAAGAGAATGACGGCGAAGATGATGAAGGGCGTTCGTTCGATTTCATAGACCAAATTCGCAGTGACATTGAATCATTGCTAAATCGAACCAAACGCCTTGACCCCAAAGACCCTAAGGCCGATGCGTTCATGAGGGTGGTGGTCGACAAGCTGGCGATGCCCAAGAACAAGGTGTTGGTGTTTAGCACCTTCCGTCATACGCTAAGGTACTTGGTTGGGAAATTGAAAACAGCTAATGTCAGATTCGGTTTGGTGCACGGTGCGGTGCCAGACGAGGAGCGTGCCGATCTTAGGCGTAGGTTTTCTTTGCATAAGGACGACCCGGATGCACTGGACATCCTCATGTCTTCCGAGGTCGGATGCGAAGGTCTAGACTTCCAGTTCGCAGACTGCATGGTGAACTACGACTTGCCGTGGAATCCCATGCGCATCGAGCAGCGGATTGGCCGAATCGACCGTTATGGACAGAAGAGCGAAACCATTGCTATCGTGAACTTGGTTACTCTTGGCACCATAGATGCGGAAATCTATGACCGATGTTTGTCCCGAATAGGTGTGTTCCAGCATGCCATTGGTGGCAACGAAGAAATACTTGGAGACATCACCAAGGAGTTGCATGACATTGCTGAGAGTTTCTGCTTGAGCGAAGAAGATCGGGGTCGCAGGCTCCAGCAACTTTCCGATAACAAGATTCGCCAAATTGAAGAGGAGCAACGCCTTGAGGAGCGTCAAGGAGAACTTTTTGGTCTTAATTTGGCTGCTGCAAGCTGGGACGCAAAGCTGGCGAGTTCGCGCAACTTTTGGCTTGAGCCTCAGGCACTCGCGTCGGCGGTCTCGACGTACCTGACGCAAAGGTTAGGAACAGAGCAGGATTACTTGCAAGGTGAGAAACCCCTTAAAAATTTGCGGCTGAGTCAGGAGGCTCGGGCAACTATCTTAGATGACTTCCGCCACTTACCCCGCTCCACTGACCCGATGTACCGAACTTGGGAAAAGTGGCTCAAAGGCGGCGCACCAAATCTTCAGGTCACGTTCGACCAAGAATGTGCAGTAGAAAATGCCGCTGCCATTCTCCTATCGCTCGGCCACCCGCTGTTACGACAAGCGGCTGCAAACTTGCAACAGAGTGAAGCCATCGCTGTGCGCTTGACCGCTTTGCATCCAACACTGCCCGCTGGTGTCTACCCATTCGCGCTTTACCGGTGGACTCGACAGGGCGTGAAGAAGGACGAAGAACTCGTTCCCGTGGTCGATCAGCCCGATGTTGCTACAAACCTTCTTGATCTGATTCAAGTTTCTACAGACGCTCCTCATCTTGAAATCCCTGCCCAGCAAGTTTGGGACGATCTGGACTCAGTCCATCATCACCGATGGTTGGCAGAATCCACGCAGCACGCTGACGACAATAGGCAACTGGTGGGCATACGCATCCAAAGCCTGACTGCAAGTCACCGAGCTCGCAAATCAGTGCTAGAGGAACAACTGAGAAAGGCGACCAACGAGAAGATTCAGATAATGAAGCAGGCTGAATTGGAGCGTGCTCAGGTGGACTTTGACGTTCGAGTTGCGGCCCTCCAGCGCACGGCCGATAGTGGTGACATCCGAGCGAAAACCACCATTTTTGGCGTAATAGAGATCAGGAGGCCCTCGTGAGCATTTTGGAAAAAATTGCAGCTCAGCGACAAAAATTACTTGACGGCATCGATGCCAACGAAGGCGACATCAATCTTCGAATCTTCGAGGATTTTTATCCAGACGAAGCGCACTTCATTTACGAATTACTCCAAAATGCGGAGGATGCGGGAGCCACGGAGGTGGAATTTGAGTTGACTGCACATGGCTGTTTTTTTGAGCATAACGGCAGTCGACACTTCAACGAGAGAGACATACGCGGAATCACTGGCATCTTCAACAGCAGCAAGAAGGATAGCCCAGACAAGATTGGAAAGTTCGGCGTCGGATTCAAGTCAGTGTTTGTTTACACAGACACACCTATCATCTACTCCAAAGACTACAGCTTCAAAATTCTGAAGCTGGTGCTTCCGCAGTCGATCAAACCGAAGGCGGATCTCGGTGGTAAGACCCGGTTTGAATTTCCGTTTAACAACCCGAAGAAGAACGTAAAGGCCGCGTTTTCGGAGGTCAAGGCAGGACTTGAGCAACTGTCGGAAACCACGCTGCTTTTCCTCAACAACTTACGTTACATCAGTTGGAAAATTGGCGAGCAAGAGGGCGCTGTGCTAAGAGAAGAACACTCAAGCGCCCACGTGGAAGTATTGAAGTTATCCGACGGGAAAGAGATCTTGAGCTCACACTGGTTGCGGTTCTCGGCGCCTGTTCAGAATCTCGACAAGTTCACTGCGCCGATGGAAGGCATAGAACGCCAAAAGGTCACCGTAGCGTTCGCACTGGCCTTTATGGGTGATTCCACCTCGTTTGATGTTAAGAAACCCCTTGCAAAGCAACTCAAGATAGTCCCAGCGGTGCGGGGTAAAGTCGCGGTCTTCTTTACAGCAGAAAAGGAAACTTCTGGACTCCGCTTTCACCTACATGCTCCATTCATCCCAGAACTTAGCCGTGCAAGCATCAAAAGTTCACCTGAAAACCTGCCGTTATTTGAGCAGCTGGCCTCAGTGGCCGCAAGTTCATTGCATGAAATAAAAGAACTTGGGCTCCTGACAGGTGAGTTCCTCGCAACGTTGCCCAATAACGATGACTCCCTGCCGGAGCGATACGCACTGATTCGCGATGCAGTATTGAACGAAATGCGTACTGAGTCATTAGTGCCAACTTATGGTGGGGGATTTGCTCCCGCTGCACGTCTATGTCAAGCACGTGCATCGCTGAAGGGGCTACTGTCATTTGAGGACCTGGCGTACGTGACGGGTCGCGATGACCAACCGCAATGGTCCATAAGCGCCTCACAAAAAAACAGTAATCAAGACAGGTTTTTGGCAAGTCTGGGCATACAGAATTGGGATGCGGACAATCTTAAAACCTTCTTTGAGTCTAATGCACGTAAGCAGAAGTACGCCTGGGATGACTGTGAGCTGGATCAGAGCGTTATAGGCTGGCTGAGTGCAAAGCCAGACGATTGGCTTCAAAGCCTGTATGCACTGCTCAATAAGCACTGTGAAGAGCAAGAAGACTACGGTGAACTCAGCGACGTGTATTTTCTCAGACTGGCATCTCAGGAGTGGAGCACCGGTTCTTTGGCCTACTTTCAGACGGGGCCATTCACTTTAGATGATCCACTTGGGCGAGTAGATGAGCGCATCCTTACTGCAGGAACAAAGAAGTCGCAACAGCAAGATGCAAGGCGGTTCTTGGAGCAATTAGGAGTTCGTGAGCCGGACGAAAGTGATGAACTCGACCTGCTGCTTCAATCCAGATATGGCGAAAATTCGACGCCGCCAAGTGACCAGGAATACCTTACTGACTTGAAAAGGATCATGGTATTTTTGGAAAAATATCCATCCCAAAAAAGTAAATTTCTACCTTTTAGAATTTTCAAAGTGGCTTCCCTATCTTGCCAGTGGGCAAAAGCGAGCAACGTTTATTTAGATGAACCTTTCGCGAGTACCGACCTCAAACGGCTATATGCATTGACAGTTGACCCTAAGCACAAGCGATGGCCACTCGATCCATGGTTTTTAAACTGTGATGTCCCCATTGAAAAAATTGTCCGCTTTGCTGAGCAGCTTGGGTGCCAAAAAGAGTTTGAAAACCTTTTTTTCATTGTTGGCTGTGAAAAAAATGTCAATTGGCGCTACTTATCGAAGGCTCCCGGATCGCGGGCGGGAAATGTAATCAACAAAGACTTTGCACTCACACCTGAGGCACTTCTGTTGCTCAAGTCGCATCAATTGGAGTCGGCACTTTTAGTTTGGAAAGCGCTCCGCCGAAGTGAGTCAAGCAGACCCACAATTTTGAAAGCCCACTACCAACTCACCGACAGCGGCGGGCCTCATATTTCGAAATCTCAATTGGTTTGTCAGCTTGAAGAACTTCCTTGGGTACCACAGACCGACGGCTCATTCGTTAAGCCCAGTGTCGCAACTGCATCAAAAATGCCGAAGGGCTTTGCCGTTGACACGGGATACAAGTGGATGGAAGCGGTAGGTTTTGGGATTGAAGACGCAAAGCGAGAGGTCGAAAGCACCACGCGAGCATTGCAACGCAAGCAACTGGGCTTTGGCTCGGAAGACGAGTTGCAAGACGCTCAAGCATTTGCAAAGCTGCCAAAGGATGAACGCGAACGTCTCTTGGCAAATGCCAAGCAAGTCAAATCTGATCCAGTAGAACTTCCCGAGCGACCAGTGCGAAACGGCAATCTTCGATCTGAGCGAGTAGGGGATCAAGCGAAGGCCACACCAGAAAAAAGTTCGGCTATCAAACCTCGATCTGTGCAACTGGGTGTTGAGGCTGCAAAGCTAGAGGCAAAACTATACCTGGCGGACCAGTACACAAACACAAATGGGCAAATGATCTGCCAAGCTTGCAAAGGAGAACTGCCGTTTAAGCTTCCAAATGGGTCTTACTATTTCGAGGCGGTAGAGATTATCCGTGGGGCAACGAAGCGATTTCGCGAGGGATTTCTTGCTCTTTGCCCGAATCACGCTGCTGCCTATCAACATGCCAACGCACAATGCAACTCTATGTACGATGTGATTGCAACTGCTACAGGTAACGAGGTAGAACTTGCACTTGGAAATGTCGAGACAAGCATTTACTTTACTCAAATGCACCTGGCTGACGCTAAGGCCTGTTTTGAGTCAATCAAGGACGGGGGAACTTGACGAAAAATGAAGTTTGCAATCATGGGCTAGGACAGCATTGTCAAAGTAATGACGGTATCGTCCACCTATTAACTGGACCGCAGTACACAATTAGCATGGCCTCGCAAATCCGGTCCCAGTCAGAAAAAAAGCGTAAAAAAATGCGAATTCATGGATAAAAAATAAATGCTTCCATCACTACTGGCCAAAGACATTCAAGAAGGCCTCAGACAGTTTCTGACCACGGGTTTTGAGGCGTCTGATGACTTCATGAGCGGCATCATGGCCCGCTTTGTCAAAGACCCCTCAGGATGGCTCAAAGGGCCGTATTTGCAGCTGGGCTTGCCATTCACAGCAGGAGCTTCTGGGAAGCAGTTTTTTAAAGGTTTTGAAACGCAGTTTCCGGGCTATTCGCACCAAGAGGGTGCTTGGCAGCGTTTGTCGTCTCAGCGCATGGCCAGCAGCACTTTGGTGGCCACGGGCACAGGCAGCGGTAAGACTGAGTGTTTTGTATACCCGGTGCTGGACCACTGTGCCCGCGCCCAAAAGGCTGGAGAGGCTGGCGTCAAGGCCCTCGTCATTTACCCCATGAATGCCTTGGCATCTGACCAGGCGCGGCGCTTTGCCGAGCTGGTGGCCACGGTGCCCGCCTTCAAGGGCTTGCGTGTGGGTTTGTACGTGGGGGGTAACGCCGTGGGCACAGGTCAGGGCACGGTGATGACGCCTACCGCTGTGATCACCGACCGCGACACTTTGCGCAAGAACCCGCCCGATATCTTGCTGACTAACTACAAGATGCTGGACTACCTGATGCTGCGCCCCAAAGATCGCACGTTGTGGGACCGCAACAAGCCCGAGACCTTGCGCTATGTCGTGGTGGACGAGTTGCACACTTTTGACGGTGCACAGGGCACCGACCTGGCCTTGTTGCTGCGGCGATTGCGAGCCCGCTTGAAGTCACCAGAGGGGCACTTGATTTGCGCAGGAACATCGGCCACTTTGGGCGGTTCTTCTGACACTGCACCATTGCGCGACTATGCGCGGCAGGTGTTTGGAGTGGCTTTCGAACCGGCGTCTGTGATTACCGAGACCCGCCAGTCTGTGAGCGAGTTTCTCGAAGAGGCGACGATCGATTACGTATTTTCGGCCTTAGAAAACCCCAAAGACGAGCTGGATGCAGCCCGCTTCACTTCTCCTGAAGATGCGGTCAAGGCTTGGCATGGAGTGTTCTTTCCAGAGTTGCCCGAGCCTGCAGATGTGTCCGACTTGGCTTGGCGAATTCGACTTGGCGAACAGCTCAAAAAGCACCAAATTTTTGTGAATATGCTTAAGCTGGTGAAGGGCCAGGTGGTGCATTACGAAGACCTGACGCAGCCGCTGAAAAATGGTCTGCCTTTGGCCATGCAGCCTTGGGTTGCCGAGATTTTGGATGCCTTATTGGTGCTAGTGGCTTGGGCCAGAGTACCCGGTGGTCCAGCAGGGATGCCCTTGCTAACTTTGCGGGTGCAGATGTGGATGCGCGAGCTGCGCCGCATGGTGGCCAATCTGGCCGTGAACCCGCAAAACGTGAAGCTGCGTAGTAGCGCCGACGTGCCCGCCAACCCGGATGGGGTGTATTTGCCTTTGATCCAGTGCACGGCGTGCCGCACCACGGGTTGGTTGTCGCGCTTGGTGCAATCGAGCAGCAAGCTTTCGACCAAGCTCGATGAAATTTACAACACCTGGTTTGCATTACGCCCGGAAGTCACCCGGTTTTATGCCGCAAACAGCTTCAAGCGCCCACAGGTGGAGGGTGTTATGCAGCAGGTGTGCACGGCCTGCGGACATTTGCAAAGTCACGGCGCCAAGGCGTGTGTAGCTTGCAGTGAAGAGACGTTATTGTCTATCTTCCGAGTCACCGAAATCAAAAGCGGCTCTAAAGGCGAGGTTCAGTACACCCGGCACGACAACACCTGCCCGGCCTGCGGCGAGCGTGACCGCATGCTGCTGGTGGGTGCCCGAAATGCAACGCTGGGCGCTCAAGTGGTGGAGCATTCGTGGGCCAGCCCGTTCAATGACGATAAGAAGCTGATTGCGTTTTCAGACTCGGTGCAAGACGCGGCACACCGTGCAGGATTTTTTGGCGCACGCACTTACCAAAACAATGTGCGCATGGCCTTATCCAAAGTGATGGACGAAGTTATGCAAGGTGGTGCGACCAAGGCGCTGCCGTGGTCCGAGTTTTTGACGCAGATGGCGCAAAGCTTTGACAGGCCGGGCGCAGTTCTACACATGCACCCAGAAAAGTTGGTGGCCGAGTTCATCGGCCCCAATATGACCTGGCACCCGAATTGGTCTGTCGACTTGTTGCAAAAAGGTGCCCTACCTGCAAACAGCCGCCTGCCCGATCTGGTGCGCAAACGCATGCTCTGGCAGGCCGTTAGCGAGATGACTTACCTTAGCCATCGGGGGCGCACTCTGGAGCGCATTGGTAAAGCCTGTTTGACGGTTCCCATGGTCCGACTTGCGCCTTTGGTGGCGACCTTGTTACCCGTGTTTGAAGAGAAATATGGACTGAAAGCGCTGCAGCCTTCAACCCTGGCCCAGTGGCTCTGGGGCGTGTTGGCGAACATGCGCAAGCGTGGCGCGGTGCTGCATGAGGGCATGGAGAAGTTCGCCGAAGACGGCAATGTATATGGCCTGAGTCAGCTGCCTGGACGCAAGGAGTGGATGCCGCCCATGGGCCCTTACACGCCGCACCCTGTTTTTGTGACGCAGGGGCGGCACAAGGAGTTTGACAAGTTGAAGGGCGACAAAAAACCCAATTGGTTTGACCGTTGGTCTGATGCGGTGTTTGTGAGCCGAGGACATTTGTTGGGGACAGGCTTGGGTGCAGACTTGTTGGTAGAGGCGTTTGACTTAATGGTGAGCGAAGAGATACTGAGAGCCACTGAGAGCCATCTCGGGGTGAGCCTAGCCATTAACCCCGCTGCTTTAGTGTTGAACACCGCCGTGAAGTGGCTGACCACCCCACAAGGCAAACGAATGTTGACAGTGCCGACGAGCGATGCGGACGCCTTACTGGGCATGCCTTGTCTTGAGTCCACCGACGAGTATTACGAGCTGGCCACGGATGCCGGGGGGTGGTTGGCCAGGCGCTACAGCCAAGGTGATTTGCGCCGGGTGATTGCGGCCGAGCACACAGGTTTGCTACAGCGCCAGGAGCGTGAGGCCCTGGAAATTCGCTTCAAGTCCAAAGAACCCAAAGCTTGGTACGAAAACTTGTTGTCAGCCACGCCAACACTTGAGATGGGGGTGGACATTGGCGATTTGTCGTCGGTCTTGATGTGCTCTGTGCCGCCTAACCAGGCCAGCTATTTGCAGCGGATGGGCCGGGCTGGGCGGCGCGATGGCAATGCCATGACGACCACGCTTGCAGATGGTGCTAGTCCGCATGACCTGTATTTCTTTGAAGAGACGCAAGAGTTGATGTCTGGCGAGGTGGTGCCACCGGGCGTGTTCTTACAGGCGGCCGAGGTATTGCGCAGGCAGTTGTTTGCCTATTGCATGGATGACTGGGTGAGCGGCATTCAGTCACTTACTGCCTTGCCAGAAAAGACTTCTGTGGCACTGGATGCGGTGGAAGCGGCTAACCAAGATAAGTTTCCCTACAACCTGGCCAACCATGTGCTGACCCACGAGCAAAGACTGATGGATGGCTTTTTGGCTTTGCTGGGTAATGACATAGACAAAACAGTGAGCGAGCGCCTGCGTGACTACATGCAGGGCCAGGGCGACAAAGACGGTATGCGTACTCGCTTGCTAAAGGCCTTGGAAGACTTGGTGGGTGAGCGCAAGAGCTACCGAAAGCGCAAGGATCAGGTGGATGCTTTGATCCGCGCCGTGAAACAAAAACCGCAGGACGACGCAACTCGTGAAGAGCTGGATAACCTGGGCCGTGAGCGCAGTAAGTTGATGGAGTTGATTGCCGAGATCAACGGGCGTGATTTGTTGGCGACCCTGACGGATGTGGGTTTGATCCCGAATTACGCCTTCCCGGAGGCAGGGATTGAGCTGAAGTCAGTACTGTGGCGAAAAAAGAGTGAAGGTGAGCAGGTGCAGGGTAATTACGTAGCCTTGCCAGCCCTGAAGTACGAGCGCCCAGCAAACTCAGCTTTGTCTGAATTTGCGCCCGAGAACCGCTTTTATGCCAACCAGCGGCGGGTGGAGGTGGACCAGATCAACATGAGCTTGGCCAAGACAGAGTCGTGGCGGTTTTGTCCATCATGCCAGCACATGCAAAACTTGGAATTAAGCCAGGACACAGAAGCGGTGTGCCCGCATTGCGGCGACGCGATGTGGGGTGATGCCGCGCAAAAGCGCACGCTGCTGCGCTTCAAGCAAGCCATAGCCAACAGCGATGACACCAAAGTGCGCATTGATGACAGTGCCGACGACCGTGAGCCAAAATTTTATGTGCGCCAGTTGCTGGCCGACTTTGAGCCTAAGGACATTCAGGTCGCGTGGCAGATAGAAAACGGGGGCATTCCCTTCGGTTTCGAGTTCGTGTCACGAGTGACTTTCAGGGATGTGAATTTTGGCGAGTTGTCCAAGCCGGGGGATTCTTTCAAGGTGGCGGACAAGGATTCTGGCCGGCCAGGTTTCAAGCTGTGTAAGCATTGTGGCAAGGTGCAAAAGCTGCCCAAGCGGCAGACAGATGCGGCAGGTCAAACCCACAGTTTTGACTGCCCGCAGCATGGCTCAGAAGACCCCAACAATTTGCTGGAGTGTCTGTATCTGTATCGGGAGTTTGAGTCGGAAGCGCTGCGCATTTTGGTGCCTTACACCCGGTCTGGGGTGGATGACGAGGCGGTACAGTCGTTCATGGCGGCATTGCAGCTGGGTCTGAAAAAACGTTTTGGCGGCAAGGTTGACCACCTGCGCATGGTGGTGCAAGACGAGCCCGGCAAAGAAGGCGGCCCCCGCAGACATTTTGTGATGTTGTATGACTCGGTGCCTGGTGGCACGGGTTATTTGCATCAGCTATTGTCACAGGATGCGGGCACCTTGACTGATGTTTTGCAGATGGCTCTGGAGGCGGTGAAGACCTGCTCCTGCAACGACGATCCAGAAAAGGACGGGTGTTATCGATGTTTGTACCAGTACCGTTTGGGCCGCAATATGCAGCAGGTCTCACGCGACCGCGCCGCCGAGGTGCTGACGGAATTGGTAGGCTCATTGCACCTGCTGGTGCAGGTCAAGTCCATTGGTGAGATTTACATCAACCCGAATTTTGATTCTGTTCTTGAGGCACGGTTCATAGAGTCGCTTAAACGCATGAGCGGTGTAGGCGGACTGCCTCGGGTCAAGCTGGTGCAAGATATTGTTAACGGCAAGTCGGGGTTTGTAATTGAGGTGGGCACGCAGCGCTACAAGATCGAACCACAACGTAACGAAGGCCCATCGGATGGCGTAGCGGTGGGGAGCAAACCGGACTTTGTGATTTGGCCCTGGCAAAGCGGCACGCTGCGCAAACCTGTTGCCGTGTTTTGCGATGGTTGGCAGTACCACCAAAATTCTTTACGCGAAGATGCAAACAAGCGCAGCGCACTGGTACTGAGCGGTAAATTCTGGGTGTGGTCGGTGACCCACGACGATGTGAAGGCGGCGCTGGATGGAAGTGCCCAAACTGATCTGGATTCGCCCATGGCGACATTGCGCCGCCACGATGGCGAAAAGGCTCCGGCACAAGTGCCCCGATCGGTGGGGGGCGCGTTCACAAGCCATGCCGTGGCGCAACTGCTGTCATTTTTGGCCACACCAACCGGTGCAGGCACTCAAGATGAGGGCTTGGCTCTAGTGCAAAGAAATGTACTTTGGCTCAATTACTTGATGGTGCCCAACACGCATGAAGAAAAAATATTCGTCGAGCGCAAGATGGACAGCTTGCTGGCACAGTTGCCAGTGGACATGCAGGCCCCTAAACGGGATTACGCACCAGTGCTGTCCATAGGCGATGTGGCTCCAGTAGTATTGAGCTGGTGGCCACTGGCCTATGCAGCGGGCATTCGCGAGGGTCTTTCTGCCCCAGGTGTCGTGTTGCTAGACGATGTGAACGTTGACGATCTAGATACATTGCGCTTGAACTGGCGTAAATGGTTGGCCCTATACAACCAGCAACAGATGCTGCCGGGCATGCTGCTGGCCACACGCACAGCCATGGACGCGGGGGATTGCGCGGGATGGACGGCAATGCAGCAGGGGACTGCAGGCCCTAGTGCTGCAAGTGCAGACCAGCAGATGCTCGCCAAGGAATGGGCTGATGCAATCGATCAAACGTTGGAGTCTTTGCGGCCGGGCTTGCGAGCCTTGGCGGGGCTGCAGGCTTTGCTGCCCTTGATTGGCCATGAACTCGCCAATGAGCGCAACCAGGTGGTGGCCGAATCCGAGATGGCTTGGCCTAGTAAACGTCTGGTGTTGCTGACTGCCGAGCAAGCGGATATGGCCGATGTCTGGAAAGCGTCGGGCTGGGCGGTCATGCAATTGTCAGAGAATGACCTGACGTTGGCCGGTATGCCATGGGCCGAAGCCTTGGCCTTGAAGTTGAACAACCAAATGTCTGCGGGGGAAGCCTAATCATGAGTCTTAAACCAAAAGTTGCACTGTCGCAGGATTTCCTGCTGAACTTGTCCAAGTTGCCATCCGGGGTGCAGTCACGGGTCATGAAGTGGGCTATCCGTTTCCAGACTGACCCGAAAAGCTCAGGCATCAATTACGAGAATATCAATGCCGCTGCAGATGCCAACATGAAGTCGGTGCGTATTGATGGCGATTGGCGCGGCATTGTTTTCAAACCAGACCGGGGTGACGTGTATGTGCTGCTGCATGTAAACAAGCATGATGAAGCTTATCGTTGGGCTGAACGCCGCAAGCTGATCATCAACCCGGTAACGGGTGCGATGCAGATGATTCAGGTAGAGGAGACGGCGGCTTTGGCAGAGCCTTTGGTTGCGCCAAAACCCAAGTCATCTAAGGTGCCTGCACCATCTCCAGCGGAAATATCAAAGCCTTATGCGGAGGGGGTCTCTGACCACGACTTGATGGCGCTGGGGGTGCCACCTGATTTGATCGAACGCATTAGGCAGGTTGGTTCTGAATCTGAGCTGGATGGACTTCAGGCAGCGCTGCCCGTGGAAGCGTATGAGGCGCTGTTTCTGCTGGCGGCAGGTGACACAGCCGACCAGATTCTGAATGCTCGAGAGACGCGAGTGGACCGTCAGATCGATACGACGAACTTTGACGCAGCTTTGCAGACACCTGAGTCGCAGTCGCGCTTTGTGGTGGTGGACGACGAGGCCATGGTGGCCATCTTGAATGCACCCTTGGCCCAATGGCGAGTATTTTTGCACCCAACCCAACACAAACTGGCTTCAGGTGACCGGAGTGGACCGGTTAGGGTTTTAGGCGGCGCAGGCACAGGCAAGACAGTGGTGGCTATGCACAGGGCCAAATGGCTGGCCGAAAACCGCACGCCAGACAAGCAAAAGGTCTTGTTCACGACATTCACTAAAAACCTGGCGCTGGATATCGAAGACAACCTGAAAACGCTGTGTTCAAAGGCAACGCTGGAAAAAATAGAAGTGCGTAACCTTGATTCATGGGTTCACGGCTTCATGCGCTCACGGAAACTAGAGCACCGCATTGTTTATGGCCGCAAAGCCGATGGTGCGTTGCAGGCCTGGCAAGCGGCCATGACGGTCAAGGACGGCAGCTTGGACTTGCCGGATAGTTTTTACGAAGATGAACTGGAACAAGTGGTGTTGGCCCATGGGGTGACCACCAAAGACGAATACCGGGCTGTTCGACGTACAGGACGTGGCGTGGTGTTGAGCCGTGGCAAGCGCGATGCTGTTTGGCCTGTTTTTGAAGAGTACCGAGGACAATTGACGTCGCGAAAGCTCAAGGAGGTCGATGATGCTTATCGAGATGTGGCCACCCTGCTGGACGATGAGATCAGCGCAGGAAAATTGCCTGCAATTTACAGCGCTATCGTGATCGACGAAACACAGGACTTGGGCCCACAAGCCTTGCGCTTGCTTCGGGCCATGATTGCCAGCAACCCAAACGATTTGTTTTTTGTGGGTGATGGGCATCAGCGAATTTACACCCGCAACCGGGCTGCTATGAGCAAATGTGGCATCGATATTCGCGGCCGATCCAAAAAGCTGTATCTGAATTACCGTACCACCGACGAGATTCGCAAGCAAGCAGTGGCAGTGCTGGAAGGTTGTGAGATTGATGACTTGGACGATGGCCACGATGAAACCAAACGTTACAAGTCACTGTCTCATGGGCCTGTGCCTATGCTGTTTGAGGTGTCGACAAATGAGGATGCCTTATCCAAAACACTGGGCTTGGTGACTGAGTGGACAAAACAAGATGGCCCTGACAATGCAACAACCACCTGTGTGATTGCTTCATCCAAGAAGATGAGAGACGCGCTAGCCAGACATTTTCAATCCAATGGACTGCATGTTGCAGTGATTGACGAAAACCAAAATGCTGGCGCCACACATGGGACAACCTATTTCGCAACCATGCACAGGGCCAAAGGCCTTGAGTTTGATAAAGTTATTGTCTTGGCGCCAAAGACTTATTTAGGCGATCCACTTGAAACAGACAGTAAAAGAAAATTAATTTATGTGGCCATGACCAGGGCCAAAAAAGAGGCCGCTATGCTGACCCATTGACGAAAAGGGCAGTATTGCAGTTCAAGTGCACGTACTGACGCTTACATTGAATTAATGCTTCCAAGATGCCAAACGAAAAGATTAACGATCTTATTGTTGCTATGGGGCTCAATGCCAACGTCATTAAAGCAAGGGTTGCTCAGTATGAACTCAAGGTTATTGAAAACATCATCAGATGAAATTTTAGGTTGCGAATATGTCCACAATTACCCCACACTATCGGAGCGTGCAACAACTGCTGCAAAGTCGGTCCTTTTCGATTGACGAGTACCAGCGAGAGTACAAATGGGAAAAGAGCAATGTTGACGAGCTCTTAACTGATCTCCAACTTAAGTTTCAAAGTTGCTACAGGGCAGGTGACGATACCCGCATGGTGAGCAATTACGACGAATACTTCCTTGGCTCAATCATCGTCAGTAGCCGAAATGGAAGAAGCTATCTGATAGACGGACAGCAGCGTGTCACATCCTTGTCGTTACTTCTCATCTGTCTTTACCGTGCGGCCAAGGAGCAGAATCTTCAGGTGTTGCAGACCATTGCGCCGCTCATATTTAGCGACAATTTCGGGGAGCCGAAGTTCAACCTTGATATCGCAGAGCGGCTGCCGGTGATAGAAGCCCTGTTTAAAGGGGATCCTTTTAATCCAGATGGCAAGGACGAATCCATTCAAACAATGCACGCGCGCTACCGTGACATTGAACAAAACGATCTCATCGCGGATTTGGGCGATTCCCTTCCGCACTTTGCCTATTGGCTCATGACGCGTGTTGGTTTGATTGAAATTGCAACTGACAACGACAACTATGCCTACGCGATTTTTGAGACCATGAACGACCGTGGCAAGCCGTTGAGTCCAGTCGATATGTTGAAGGCTTATCTGCTTGCCCCCATCCTTGACGAGGACAAGCGGCGTAATGCCAACCAGGTCTGGAAAAAGAACGTACTTGAGTTGATCACGTGGTGCGGAGAGCACGAAGCCGAAAGGGATGCTGCCTGCATTAAGGCGTGGTTCAGGGCCCAATACGCTGAGAGCATTCGCGACCGTAAGGCTGGATCAACTGATAAAGACTGGGAGCTCATCGGCTCAACGTTTCATCGTTGGGTGCGAGACAACCACCTGCGGCTCAAGGTGGGCGGTGATACCGAAAATTTAGCGCTGATCACTGACAAGTTTCCGTTTTTCAGTAAGGCTTATCGCATCGTTTTGGATGCAAGCTTGAACTACACCCCCGGACTTGAAGCAGTTTTTTATAACGCCCACAACGAATTCACGTGGCAAAGCACGGTACTCCTCGCGCCACTTGTCGTTACAGATGACGACGAAGTTGTTCGAAAAAAACTGGCCGTCACTGCAACCTATCTCGACATTTGGTTGATGCGTCAAACGGTCAATTACATTCGCGTTGGCTATTCAAGCACAAGCTATGCAATGTATCTGCTGTGCAATGACATTCGCGGCAAATCTCTCCCGGAACTGGTGTCCATCCTCACAAATAAACTTACGCAATCGGACATCACATTCGAGGGAAGCGTCAGCAAGGGAAGAACCGGCATCAACGGTCTGGGTCTGAACCAGTTCAGCCGCCGCTATATCTACCATTTGCTCGCGCGGGTTACTTCGTTCGTTGAGGTCGGCTCTGGCAAGCCCGACTTGTTTGACAAATACGTAGATCGAAGCAGCCCCAATCCATGCGACATAGAACATATTTGGGCCAATGACTTCGATCAATACCATACCGAATGCGCCAGCCAACAAGAATTCGATGAGTTGAGAAACAGGGTCGGTGGGTTGTTGCTGTTACCCGCAGACGTGAACAGAAGCTACCAAGATAAGTCGTTTCAGGATAAATCGCCGCATTACGCAAAGCAAAATCTGTACGCTGCAAGCTTGACAGGTAGCACCTATGAACATCAGCCGAAGTTTGACAATTTCAGAACAACGCGAGGCTTGCCATTTAAGCCATATGAAAAATTTGGAAAGGCTGAGCAAATGGAGAGGACATTGCTTATCAATCAAATGGCAAACCAAATTTGGTCGCATGAACGACTCAAAGACTACCTGGTCTGATTGGCAATTATTGGGATGAAAGCTACGCCCTAGACCACCCGCACGTAAACGTTGGATACCCCCTACCGACTTTGGTGCCGCCCAAAATTGACCCCGCGCCTGCACCTTAGGATTCTCAAAATTATTTAGTTTCTCCAGCTCAATAGGCTTTAAAGCCGTCGCATCGCTGTAACTGATGCACGAAATCTCTAGGTAACTGCGCATCACGTGCGGTAGTGGAAATCCCAGCCTTTTGCCAGTTGCTGCATCGCCATGGTCCATATCCGGCAAGGTGAAGGCACTCTAGACACACACACCTATCGTCTGTTTCACGATCTCGGATTGTCAGACCATCCACAAGTGCTTCGGCTTCATCAAGGGCTAAGCCTTTAGCTGTGAAGCGCGCTATTCGCTCTGTAAAGGCTTCAATTTCGGAGCTATTCATAGCTGTGCTGCGTGGCCAACACCAGCGGCCAACGTCATGTGCAGGGTCGTTTGCCGCCGATGCAGTCCGCCTCGTTTTTTGAAACAGGGCATCTGTCGCACCTACAAAACCTACGTTACTTGGTTTTGCAGGTTTTGTAGGTTCGCCAGAATGGACTGCTTGGGTTTTTAGCCTTAAAAGCCAGTTCATGACGCAACATTTTTCATTGCCGCCGGGTTAATGGCGTAGCGCACACTTGGCCTGCCACCCACTGCGCTGCTGGGTATCAAATATTTACGAAGCCAGTTGTAGTCAGCTAACAGATCAGCCGCTTTGCGTACCGCATCTGAATCACCTAAACCGGACCATGACTTCACCGAAATTTGACGGGGAGTGAAACTCTCTAGGATGACACCGTCTTTATCGACAAGCTTGTTCCCCTTGATTTTGGCCAACAGGTTTGCTGCATTTGTAGTGTCGGGCATAACCGCGGCCGAATAGAGCCTATTTGCATGGCTGCGCAAATACTGCCCCCATGCCAGCGCACGGATTAGCTCGCTCTCTCCAATCACGCATTCGCTTTCAGGGGTGTCTATCATTGCGAATACCAATGCCAAGGCGGGGATCAATTTTCTGTACTTGGCCAAGTGCGAAACCATCGCAGGGTGCATAGATTCGCCGCGTATCTCCGTCTCGAAAGGTGCAAGCCATTCCACAAAAATTTCTTGTGCTGAAGGAGAAAAACTCCAAACAATCGGGTCGGTCTCGCTTGACGGCTTTAATTCAGCTAGGCGCTTAAAAACATCCCAGGCAGTTTGCTTGGCCGGCGTATCTGGCCATTGATCAACATGAACATATTCACCGGTAATGTCGGGCCATACCAGCATGCCAAAACGCTGCAATAGTCCATCATCCGCATGTCCACCAGCCACTGCACTACGTACGTATTCCTGAATGCGTCCCGGCTGAATACCCCCCATCATGGCCAAACAAACACGGGGAATATGCACTGTTCCTCGTATGATGCGATCAAAGGTGTATCCTTGATTGCCGTCATAGCTTTGTAGGTAAAAGGCCCGAGAACCCTCCTGCCCTTGCTTGTCCAAGCTGGTTAGCAGTCCATACAGTTCATCCCTGTAGGACAAAGTGCCCCAAGGGTTTTGTTGCAGCAACTCACCTAGCTTTTCCACCGTGGCATCGTTAACGATGTAGCGCCGCGCCGTAGGTTCTGAAGTTGCTTCAGTAGGTACCAACATCGCCCTAGCTGCATTGGTATTGCCTTTTGATACCAAGGCTTTCGCTTTTTTCTCATTATCATCATCCAACATCTCTGCGATTTTGCATTCTCGCTCCCACTCTGCGTGCACGGCCTGCCACTGCTCAAACTCAGTCGCCTGCAATCTATTGAGAGGCTTTAGGGCCTCGCTTAATGCTGGCGACTTTTTCACGCCAGGCCTTCCCACTACGGCGCCCCATAGATTCGGCACTACTTGCCAATCATCTCGCCTCTTGGGCTGAACCACCGCACGCGCACCTATCAAACTAGAAATAGCTACAAGTGCTGCGACGGCTGGAAAATCCGGTGGACATTGCATCCTGTGGGCAATGTCCATAACCCACGGACGAAGTGCATCTGGCAGCAAATCAGCATCAAAAGCGTCAACGGGGGGCAAAGGATTCGGCAAGGGTGTCGGATCTGGCCAGTGATCGGCATCTGATGCCGCTTCATCAAACGCGCCATCAAAATAGCTGGCAAGATCAGTATATTTACTTTGCTCATGCATGGTGCACCTCCCCTGCAATTCGGCCAATTCGTGACGCTGCCTCGAACAAGCGCGATTTGTCCACCTCAGTAATTTCAATTCCCTTGGATAAATCAGCTGCCACCAGCGACACGATTTGCACTTCAAAGGCTAATACCTCAAGCATCATGCGTGCGCTCACCGGAGGGGTTTTGTAGGCCGTTGGCAGGCCATCATCTGACCAGGTGTTTAATGCTTTGGCTGCAGGTATGAATTCGAGGTTATTGGCTTTTTGGTGATACGTTAATACATCGCCGCCTTTCTCCCCGCAGTTCATGCACATGAATCCACCCGATTTGAGGTTCAGCCGCATGGAGTCACTTCCGCCATGGAACTCACACCGAGTTGTTCGCCAATGACCTCGCAGGCCCACAAGTTTCAACCCCGCGATGTTTTCGTAATAGTCTTTTGGGTCGGGTAATCTGTCACGAATAAAACTCATGGATTACCCCCTTGGACTACACAGACCACTTGGCCGCCTAAGTGCTTAGATAGCTCCCCAAAAAATGCGTTACGCGCAGCAAAGTATTTTTCCAGCTGGACAATTCGTCGCAATTTTCTGGCATTCGGCATTGATGGATGCCATGTGCAATTGATTGCGCCATTCTTCACACTGAAAGAACATGAATAGCCCTCACCCACTGAGTAAAGCTCGCTTGATATGTTGGGCAGTACATTTTTAATCATGCTGCCACCCCGAGTGTGATAGAGCCAACGGAAAACCATGCGCTGACCAAACGGGGTAGGGTCAAATGCTTTGAACTGGGCGCAAGTCCAAATAATGCAGTTGCAGAAATATGGCGTTTGGTGTTAGCCAATAGGTACGTTGATCTGCAATTTTTCTGGCGTTTTTTGTTTGTATTGGTGGTCATAGTGTCCACCTTCATACAGAGCCAAACTCGATGCGCTTGGCATGCAAGTTTTTTACAAGTTCACGTATTTGCTCATCAGAATGGCCTGCGATTCGAGCTGATGCAATAGCCTGTGGCTCATAGTCTGGCCATCCTTTGGCTCGTTGGCCAATTGCAACTCCGGTAGTGAATAGTCCGTCGCGAATGGCGTTGTAGACGCTTGCGTCGGCTCGGTGGCCCAATACCCGTTTAACTTCGGGAAGTCTCAAAATTAACATCGCTTGATCCTCTGTAGATATCACTGGTTAATTCCAGTGATTGAGGGCAATGTAATTTTTTAGACCATATTTTTCACCGTCAATCGGTGTCACGTTTTGAGGGTATGCGCACTGCACGTTCAATTGTGCTGACGGAGCGATGGTGCCGTTCTGCTAACTCTTCTACGGCGACTTCATAGGACTTACCGCTTGCACGAAGGCTTTTTAACTCGTGACGCATCAACAATTCATTAATGCCAAATGTGTCGATAAATTCTAACGTCCCATCGCGGACAAAATTTTCAAGGGCTCGCAATAAGTGCGACGGGTCATCCGCATGCACAAAAACTTGTATTTCTCGCTCATCCCCTGGATTAATGCAATATTCTCTGTTGGGGCTGGACTCAGCAAGTCGATAAATTTCTACCCAACGCGCCGCGTGTTGACGAGATGGATCTTCTGCTCGACGCCCAGTCTTAATGCGTCTCATCGCAGAACCTCGAACGTTGAATGTATGAAGATTGCGCGAACTGACACCACGGAGTTTTCGCAAAAGCAATTTTTCATAATTATGCGGCCTGGAACTGAATTACATCCGCTCCGTGCGCTAGCTTGTCCAAGTAATCTGCCCATATTTGAATCATTTCGAACCGCTGAGCTACATATTTTGTGCGGTTGTAACTTGTGCCATTGGCATCCCGGACCGCATGAGCCAAATTTGCCTCAATCACGTTGTAGTCTAAATTCAACTCGTCAACGAGCATCGTTCGCGCGCTTGCCCGAAAACCGTGCCAAGACTGCTCTTTGCCAAAGCCCAATGAATATAGTGCGCTGCGCACAGAGTTGTCGGACAGCGGCCTGTCGTGGCTTCGCTCACCAGGAAACACGTAGCGCCCGTGCCCGGTAAGAGGCTGGATGCTGCGCAGCAAGGCCAGAGCCTGAGTTGGCAATGGCACCATGTGCGCTTCACCCTGCTCTTTTTCCTGTACCCTACGTTTCATTTTCATGCTGGGGATAGTCCACAGCGCCGCGTCCAGGTCAATCTCTGCCCACTCCATCATGCGCAGGTTGCCCGGCCTTTGGTACAGCAGTGGAGTGAGCTGCAAGGCCGTTCGAACAATCGGACCTCCCTTGTAGCCCTTTATTGCCCGCATTAATCCGCCCATGCGTGCCGGGTCTATGATCGCTGCAAAGTTCTTACCTCTGTACGGGGTCAGCCTGGCTTTCAAGCCTTCGGTAATGTTGCGTTGTTGCACCTGCGCTGTGGGTAGCCAATAGTCCCAAACTTGCCGCGCCAGCATTAGCGCCCTGTCTGCCGTTTCCAGCGCGCCACGTGCCTCAACTTTTTGCAACGCCGCCAGCAGTTCCATAGCGTGAATCTGATCCATCGGTCGCTCCCCGATCCAGGGGAACAAGTCGCGCTCTAGCTGTCGCAGCATCCGCTTGGCATGGCTTGGGCTCCATTGGGGGGCTTGCTTGGCGTACCACTCAAGCGCAATAGCCTTGAAGGTGTCACCCATGTT
>CAJCCO010000037.1 GCA_903960915.1 uncultured beta proteobacterium | reverse complement strand
CCCGGGTCTTCGCCCGGGATGACAAAAGTTTCATGGATGTTTCAACTTCATCGGGCCGTATCACTAGCTGCGAAAAAATTCAGTACGACCCCACCTGGCGCCAAGCCTGAGCTTCATTTTTTGGTCCACTTCACAGGTATCTGTTACCAATCGCACAATTGATTTTCATGAATACTTCGCAATCATTTGAAACGCCTACTGTGTTACAGGCACTAGGACTGGCATCACCGATTTGCCGCCGGAATAGCCCAGGCACGACGGTTTATGAACAGCGACGCCAGGCGGTAATGAGCACCTCGTTGGGGGCTTTTCATTCATGGGGAATCTGGGAGGGCGCTATGGGTGATTGCGCCAACTATTGCGTCGGCCTGCAAGTCCTCTAGATGGCCAAAACCCTACAAGTTGTCCGCCGCAAACTGCTATGGGGCTGCATGGCCTGCGCCCCTTGGTGGGGCCTGGCGCAGGCGCAAGCCCAGACCCTGGAGGCGCTGATCCAGGACACGCTGGCCACCCACCCGGCCACCCAAAGCCAGCGTGCGCAGGTGGCCTCGGCCACGGCCGGGGTGGACAGTGCGCGCTGGCAGTTTTACCCCACGCCCTCAGTGGCTTTAGAAAACGCCGCCACCAGCTCCTCCGACCCGCTTTATCAGGGCGACAAGCGGGTGACCACCTTGCGCCTGCAGCAGCCGCTCTACACCGGCGGGCGCCTGAGCGCGGGCGCCGACAAGGCCCAGGCCAGTCTGGACCAAAGCCAGGCCGCACTTGATGAGACGCGCCTGCAATTGGGCTTGCGCGTGGTGCAGGCCTATGGCGACTGGCTCGCCGCACACCTTAAAACACAGGCCAACCAAAAGAGCGAACTTACCCATGCCCGGCTGCGCGACCAAGTGCAAAGACGCATTGACGAAGGGGTCTCCGCCGAGAGCGACCTGGTGTTGGCGCTGGCGCGCCTGGATGCCATCCGCGCCGATGTGACAGCAGCGCGCACCCAGGGCGACATGGCCCTGGCCCGGCTGGGCCAGTTGCTGGGCCGCCCCGTTGCACAGGCCTCACTGGTAACCACCTTGGCCCTTCCCCGCCCGGTGCAGGCGCAGGCCGCAGCGCTGATGGCGCAAGCCCTGCAACTGAGTGCGGCCGTGCAAAAAGCACAGGCGCAGGTTCGGGTGCAAGAGGCCACCGTGGGTGAGCGCCAGGCCGACTTGTCGCCCGAGGTTTATTTGCGTGCCGAGCGCCAGTACGGCAACTTCAACTTTGCCAATGGCGCACCAGAAAACCGTTTGTTTATAGGGGTGAGCAGCCGCTTTGGTGCAGGCCTTTCGAGCTTGTCCAATGTGGCAGCGGCGCGCGGCCAGCTTGAGGCTGCTGTGGCCGAGGTGCAGGTGCAAACGCGCGTGATCAACGAACAAGTGCTCGCCGACCATGCTTTGGCTTTGTCTTCAGAGCAACGGCTGGCCTCGGTGCGGGCGTCCTTGCGCTCGGCGCAATCGGTGTCCGAGTCCTACGATCGCCAATTTTTGGCGGGTCGCAAAACATGGTTGGACGTGATGAACGCCGCACGCGAGTTGGCGCAAACCGAGACCCTGATCGCCGACTTGCTCTCCGCCCAGGTGGTGGCCAGTTGGCGCTTGAGCTTTTACACCCGCGGCATTGAGGCCGTGACCCAGGGCACCCCATGAATTCTCCCGAGATGAACCACTTGTTGCCTTGTCTGGCGCGCCTGGCGCAGCTGCAGCACGAGAGCGTGGACAGGCTGGCGCTGCAAGAGGCTGCCGAGGCCGCCATGCTGTCGCCCAAGGCTTTGGGGGCGCCGCAGCTTCAGCTTAAAACAGTCACCCAGCACCTGCAGGTGGCCGCACCGCGCTGGCTGAACGGGCCCGATGCGGCCAAGATGCCCGCCCTGGTGCACGCCCAAGACGGTGACCAGGGACGTGGCCAGTGGGGTGTGCTGCGCGGACAAAACGCACAGGGCCAGTGGATCAGCGATTGGTGGGACGCGGCCAACAACCGCTGGAACGAGTGCGCCGACGCCCAACTGGACCGCCACGTCATCGCCACCCTGCGCCTGACCCGGCCCTACTCGGCCAGCAACAGCCCGGTGTACCAGCTGATCCGCCATGAGTTGTTCAGCCACGGCAACCTCATGCGCGATGCGCTGGTGGGGGGCGTGATGATCAATGTGTTGGCCTTGGTGACCTCGTTTTACAGCATGCAAGTCTATGACCGCGTGATCCCCACGGCGGCAGCGCAAACCCTGCTGGTGCTGACGCTGGGGGTGCTGGGCGCAATTGTGTTTGAGTGGCTGGCCAAGCGCGTGCGCAGCCGCCTGTACGATCGCCTGATTGACGCGGTGGACCAGCGTCTGGCGCGCACGGTGTACCTGCGCTTTTTGGCGGTGCGCCTTGACCAACTGCCGCAAAGCGTGGGCGCCCTGTCCGCCCAAATGCGAGGCTACGAGACCGTGCGCGGCTTCTTCACTTCGGCCACCTCCAGCTTGCTGGTGGACGCGCCGTTTGCGCTGCTGTTTCTGGGTGTGATGGCGCTGATCGGGGGCTGGCTGGCTGCCATTCCGATGGCATTTTTTGTAGTCTGCCTGCTTGTGGGCATTTACTACCGCAAGCAAGTCGACACCTTGGCCAACCAATCGAATACCGCCAGCAACAAGAAAACCGGCCTGCTGGTGGAGAGCATTGAGGGCGCCGAGAGCATCAAGTCCGGCCAGGGTGGCTGGCGCATGTTGTCGCGCTGGATGAAGACCACCGACGACGCCCGCGACAGCGACTTGCAGATGCGCAACGTCAGCGAACATGCACAGCACCTGGCCGGCGCGCTGCAGCAGGTGTCGTACACGCTGCTGGTGGCCTCAGGCGCCTTGCTGGTGAGCCGCGGCGAGCTGACGCTGGGCAGCCTGATCGCCTGCTCCATCCTGTCGGGACGGGTGCTGAACCCGGTGTCGATGATTCCCGGCCAGCTGGTGCAATGGGCCCACGCCAAAGCAGCACTGCAAGGGCTGGACCGTTTGTGGGCCTTGCAAGACGACCACCACGGCCAAGAGGCGCCGATTGTGCTGGCCAACATCAAGGGAGCCTACCGCTTTGAGGGCGTGGTGGCCAATTACGGCGGCAAAAAAGCGCTGACAGTACCGAACCTGGTGATTCGGCCGGGCGAAAAAATCGGTGTGCTCGGCCCCATTGGTGCGGGCAAGACCACGCTGCTGCGCCTGTTGTCGGGCATGTACAAACCGCAAGAGGGGCGCATTTTGCTGGACGACGTGGACATTGCCCACCTGTCCAAGCCGCTGCTGGCCGAGAGCCTGGGTTATGTGCAACAAGACGGGCGCCTGTTTGCTGGCAGCTTGCGCGACAACCTGATTTTGGGCCTGCTCGACCCCGGCGACGAGGGGATTTTGCAGGCCGCACGCGACACCGGCTTGTTACAAACGGTCATCGCCAACCACCCCAAGGGCTTGCAGCTAGAGATTTTTGAGGGTGGCACTGGCCTGTCGGGCGGGCAGCGCCAACTGGTGAACCTGACACGGGCCTTCTTGCGCCAGCCGCGCATCTGGTTGCTGGACGAACCCACCGCTTCCATGGACCGGGGCCTGGAGCAACAGGTGACACAAGCGCTCAAGGCAGCCATTGGCAACGCTGACACGCTGATTTTGGTGACGCACAAGGCCGAAATGTTTGACCTGGTGGACCGCCTGATCGTGGTGGCGAACCAGCAAGTGGTGATGGATGGACCCAAGGCACAGGTGCTGCAAAAACTGCAGACGCCGCCAGCGCCCCAAGCTGGGCCACAGCAAAACCCACAGCCCAGACCACAGCCCGCAGAGCAGCGTGGCTTCGTGTCACTGACGATGCTGCTGCTGTGCGCCATGGTGGCCTTCTTGCTGTGGGCCGCCTTGTTTGAAATTGAGCAAACTGTGCGCGCCCAGGGCCAGATCATTCCGACGGCCCGCACCCAGGTGATCCAGTCGGCCGACGGCGGCGTGCTGGAAAAGCTGTTGGTCGAAGAAGGCCAAAGCGTCAAGGCCGGCCAGGAACTGGCGGTGATGGAGCGCGAGCGCTCGGTGGCCGGCTTTGAAGAAAGCCGCGCCAAAGAAGCAGCGCTGACCACCGCCTTGGCACGCGCACAGGCAGAGGCCAAAGAGATGGCACCTGTGTACCCGCCATCGCTGCGGGCCTACCCGAAGATTGTGGCGGTTCAGCAAGCGCTTTATGAGCAGCGCAAGCGCAGCCTGGACGATGAATTGGCCAACCAGCAACAGGCGCTGGACATGGCGCGCGAGGAACTGCGCATGAACGAGGCGTTGCTCAAAAACGGTGACACCAGCCGCCTGGAGGTGATGCGCGCCAAGCGCCAGACCGTGGACATTGAAGGCAAGATCAACGCCACGCGCAACAAGTACCTGCAAGACGCCCGCGCCGAGGCCAGCAAACTGGCCGAAGACCTGGCGGCCAATTCCTTCAAACTCGACGAACGCAAAAGTGTGCTGGGCCACACGGTACTGACCGCTCCGATCGCCGGCGTGGTGAAGTACCTGAAGGTCACCACCATTGGCGGCGTGCTGCGCGCGGGCGACGAAATGATGCAGATTTCGCCCACCGAGGGCGGCCTGGTGTTTGAGGTCAAGATCAACCCGGTCGACATTGGGCAGCTGCAGTTGGGCTTGCCGGTGAGCATCAAGCTGGATGCGTTTGATTATTCGGTGTACGGCAGCCTAGACGGCAACTTGGTGTACCTGAGCTCGGACACCTTGGTCGAGCAAGGCGCCAATGGCCAAAGTAGCAGCTACTACCGAGCCCACGTGAAGCTCGACGCCGACAAGGCCCTCAGCCACCCCAACCCGATGCTGGCCGCGGTGGTGTTCAAGCCTGGCATGACCGCCACAGTCGACATCAAAACCGGCCGCCGCTCAGTGCTTAAGTACCTGGCCAAGCCAATCTACAAAGCCTTTGGCGGGGCCATGAACGAGCGCTAAAAATCTTGGATTATTCAAATTAGCTCGTAGCCATGGTCTACAGCGGTGTGCGCAACTTTCGGCATTGAGCCTGAGCTTGTTCGCTTAGCTGGTTTCAACCACTTCACGCCGCACAATACGCCCGAGAACGCTTGCCATGGCCTCACGTGCCAACTCGGTGTCGTAGTGGGTTTGCAGGTTGACCCAGCTCTGCGCATCAGTGCCAAAAAACACACTCAGGCGCAGGGCTGTGTCAACGGTGATACCGCGCAAGCCTTTGACGATCTCATTGATGCGACGGGGCGGCACATCAATCGCCTTGGCAAGGGCGTACTGACTGATTCCCATGGGCTTGAGCCAGTCTTCCAGCAAGATAAGGCCGGGGTGAATCAGGGGGACTTCGCGGGGCATGGTGACTCTCCTTCAGTGGTAATCGACAATTTCAACTCGGGCAGCATGACCTCCTGCCCACACAAAGCACACACGCCATTGGTTGTTGATGCGGATGCTGTGCTGGCCCTTGCGGTCGCCCTTGAGGGCTTCAAGCTGGTTGCCAGGAGGCACACGCAAAAATTCAAGCACCATTGCAGCGTGAATCTGCTGCAACTTGCGTAAGGCCACAGATTCAAAGTTGGCAAACCTAGCGACTCGCCTTCCAAAAAACAGGGCCTGGGTGTCGCTGCATTTGAAGCTTTGAATCATGCCTGATAGTAACGAGAGCCGTTACTAAAGTCAAAAGCTATTTTGAGGTGATGAACGAGGCATCGCTTGAGTCCCAAGCCTTAGTTTGACTCTGCTCAGTGGACGTAGCCAAAATCGCTCAATACGGCAGTCATTTTGGCCGCACGCCATAGGTTTGCATGGCTGACGCTACCTTACGCTTGCGTTGTCTCATTGACAAATACCCGTAGCTGGGCGCAAGGATGGGCTCGCCGGCTTCGCAGTATTTAAGCCTGGCCCAGCTGTTTGAACAGCGCATGGCCGGCGGCTACGGTGGTGGCTATGTCGGCGTCGGTATGGGCGGCGCTCATGAAGCCGGCTTCGTACAGCGCGGGGGCAATGTAGACGCCGCGGTCCAGCAGGCCGTGGAACAGCTGGTTGAAGCGGGCGTTGTCGGTGGTCATGACCTTGGCGTAGTTTTGCGGCAGCTGGTCGAAGAGGAAAAAGCCGAACATACCGCCTTCGCTGTCGCCACAAAACGCCACGCCTTCGGTTTTGGCGGCTTGGGTCAGGCCGTCAATCAGCAAACGGCTCTTGCGCGACAGCTCGTCAAAGAAACCGGGTTTTTGAATTTCACGCAGCGTGGCCAGGCCGCAAGCGGTGGCTACCGGGTTGCCCGACAAGGTACCGGCCTGGTAGACCGCGCCCAATGGGGCTAAAAAATTCATGATGTGGCGGCGTGCGCCGAAGGCCGCCAAAGGCATGCCGCCGCCAATGACTTTGCCCATGACGGTGATGTCGGGCTCAAAGCCGGGCAGATCACGCGCGTACACGCTTTGCGCGCTGCCCAGCGCCACCCGAAAACCGGTCATCACTTCGTCAAAAATTAACAACGCGCCGTGCTGACTGCACAGTTCCCGGCAGCGTTTAACAAACGGCACCGAGGCGCGCACAAAGTTCATATTGCCAGCTATGGGCTCCATCATCAGGCAGGCCAGCTCGGGGCCGTGTAGCGCAAAAGCTTCTTCCAGTTGCTCCAGGTTGTTGAACTCCAGCACCAGCGTGTGTTGCACCACTTCGGCGGGTACGCCAGCGCTGGTGGGGTTGCCAAAGGTGGCCAGACCGGAGCCGGCTTTCACCAGCAGCGCATCGGCGTGGCCGTGGTAGCAGCCCTCAAACTTGATGAGCTTGCTGCGCCCGGTGGCACCGCGCGCCAGTCGAATGGCGCTCATGGCCGCTTCGGTGCCGGAGCTCACCAGGCGCACCATGTCCATGGAGGGCACCAGGCGCAGAATTTCTTCAGCCAGCTCTACTTCGCGCTCGGTGGGGGCACCGTAGGAAAAGCCTTCCAGTACGGCGTCTTGCACGGCTTTAACCACAGCGGGGTGGCCGTGGCCCAGAATCATCGGGCCCCAGGAGCCGATGTAGTCGATGTAGCGCTGCCCATTGGCATCCCAAAAATAGGCACCCTCAGCGCGGGTAACAAACCGGGGTGTGCCGCCCACCGCCTTGAAGGCCCGCACAGGGGAGTTGACGCCGCCGGGAATGACTAGCTTGGCGCGTTCAAACAGGGCAATGTTGCGGTCAGTGTTTGGTGTCATAAGGGGAGAATTCCATGTTGAAGAGGGAAGGGGCTTCGGGGCCGTCCTCGGCCGCGTCGTCAAGGTCGAGTTCGTCTTGCGCCCAAAACATACGGTCGGGCAGCACGTGGCCCATGCCGGGGCGAAAGCCACTGCCCAGGCAGCGGTCCAGGTAGTTCAGGGCTTCACTCACCGATTCGGACAGGTCATTGCCACTGGCCAAAAGCGCCGCCAGGGCCGCACTCAGGGTGTCGCCAGCACCAGAAAACTGGGCTTCGAAGCGCTCAAATTTTTCACTCACCACCACCTCATGCGGCGAGGCCAGCACGTTGTCAATGAACTGGTCGGGCAGGGCAATGCCGGTGACCAGGGTGTACGGCACGCCAAATTCATGCGCCGCGCGGGCAATGTCGCGTGCGCTTGGGGGGCGCTCGGTGCTCCAGTCGGGCAAGAGCCAACGCCACAGGGTGCTGTGGTTGCCCACCAGCACGGTGGTTTGCGGCAGCATGAGTTCTTTGAAGGCGTCCAGATACAGGTCAATTTGCACGTCTTCCCACCAGGACAGGCTGGGCATGTAGGCCACCAAAGGTACCTCGGCGTAGTCCGAGGCCAGGCTGGCCACCGCGCTGAGGTTTTCTGGCGAGCCCACAAAGCCGACCTTGATGACCTGCACGGGCACGTCCTCCAGCACGGCGCGGGCCTGCTCGCTGACCGCTTCTTCGTCCATGGCGTAGTGCCCAAAAATCTCGGCCGTGTCGCGGGCGTAGGCACCGGTCAGCACCGTCAGCGCGTGCGCGCCTACCGACGCAATGGCGGTCACATCACCCGCCAGGCCGCCCGCGCCGCTGGGGTCGTTGGCATTAAATACCAGCACACAGGCGGGCTGGCCGTCGTCAAGCTGCGCCTCGTCGGTGGCCGCAGAAGGCGTGGGGGGGGCGAGGGAGGAGGGTGAGGAGGGAGAAGACATGGTCTGGCCGGGGGCTTAATGAGGCAAAATGCAGCACATCTGGACGTGCTGCGCGTTGATCGCGAAGGCCGTTTTTTTCAATCGTTCAATTCTATTCGAAGGCGCTTTTACCGTGAATGAGTCCAAAACCTGGATGTGTCTGATTTGTGGCTGGATCTATGACGAGGCGCTGGGCGCGCCCGAGGACGGCATTGCCCCCGGCACCCCCTGGAGCGAGGTGCCCATCAACTGGACCTGCCCCGAATGTGGCGCCCGCAAAGAAGACTTCGAGATGGTGAACATTTAAATTGCCCTTGCTTGACGCCCACGCCCCGTTTATGACAGAGACCGCCTTTCCCGCTGATACCGAAGGCCGCACCCCAGGGTCGGCGTTGGGCCCGGTTGCGCTGGCCGCCTTACTCCATGCGGTGCGCCCATCGCTGGACCTGACGGTGAAGTCCTGGCGGCGTTTTTTGCGTCAAGGCGAGCCGGCGGTGCTGCAACTGGCCAGTGAGCGCCTGGCGCAGTCAAACCAGGCACTGAACGGGCTGGCCTTGGCTGCTGCTGCCCCTTTGTGGCACGCCCTTTTGTCGCTGGCCCAGCGCTTTGCCGAGCAGCCTGCCACCTGCACCGAAGCGGCGGTTAACCAAGCAGAGCGTGCCACTTTGGCGCTCATCAACTTCATGGAAGAAGCGCTTAAAGACAAGCCGGTGACCTCCATGGGCTTGTTCGCACCCTACCGAGAGGTGCAGGAGTTGGTGGGGGCGCAGCGCGTGCATCCGGCTGATTTGTGGTCTGAGAGCGCCAAGGCTTGGCAGTGGACGCCCATTACGTGGCCACTGCCAGAACCTTTGATAGCGCCGGCATGGGTGCCCGATGAAGCCCTGCGCGCCCGCGTGGCCAGCAGCGTGTTGAAGGTCATCAAAACAGGCGATGCTGAGGCCGCCCAGAGCCTGCGCGACATCTGTTTGCAGTGGGCACTGGCCCAGCGCCAGGCGCCGCTGCAGATATTTTGGAAACTGGCCGCCGCCTTTTTTGAAGCCTCTGCGCTGGGTTTGTGCCCCGCCACGGTCTACAGCAAACGCGCCACCTCCCAACTGTTTCACATGCTGCGGGCAGCGCTGGCAGAGCCTGCCACCGCACCGCCCGCCCCGTCCAGCGTGGCCGACTCAACGTGGGAGCCCCTGGCCCGCGACCTGCTGTTTTTCTGTGCGCTGGCGAAACCCCAGGTTGCCAGCGACTCGGTGCTCAGTGCCGTGCGTGCTGCGTATGGCCTAAGCCAGTCACAAGGGTTTGATTTTGAAATGCCACGCTTTGGCCGTTCAGACCTGGCTTTGCTGGTGCAAACCCGCAGGCGCCTGGCTGATGCGCGCGCTTCCTGGGCAAATCTGGACAGCGATGGCAGCCTGCGGTTCATGCACGCACAAGAGCACATGGACTTGTTGGCGCAATCCCTGCTGCAATTGCACCCGGCCAGCGGCGACCTGGCTTACGCTTTGAAGCAGGCCGCGGACAGCGCGGCGCGTTCCCGCCAGTTGCCTTCTGCGGTCATGCTGCAGGAAGTGTCGGCGGCCCTGTTGTATTTGCAGGTGGCCCATGAAGGCCTGGAGCCTCAAGCCGGTCCGCTGGCGGAGCGCAGCAGCCGCTTGGCTGCGCGCATCATGCAGGTCAGCAACAGCGGCGCCTCCGAGCCGCTGGACTGGTGGCTGGAGAACGTAGACGCCATGGACTTGCCTGCGGACGCTGCCTCAGCTGCGCCCCCAGAGCGTGCGCCCAATACCTTGCGCGACCCGGGCGATGACGAGCAGCTCAAGATCATTGGCAGCCTGCGCATCAGCATTCCCATCTACAACATCTTCCTCAACGAGGCCGACGAGTGGTCTCGCCAGTTGCTGGTGGAGCTCAGTGAATGGGCGCTGGAGCTGCACCGCCCGGTGTTCGAGTCGACGGCAGCCCTGGCCGGTTCGCTGCACAGCGCCTCGCGCAGCGTGGGTTTTCATGACCTGTCGGGCATGGCGAAGGCCTTGCAACAGGCTTTGCAGCATTTGCTGCCGCAGGCGCGCGTGACGCCGGTGCAGGCGCAGTTGTTTGTGGACGCGGCAGAAGACATTCGCCGCCTGTTGCACCAGTTTGCCGCCGGCTTTCTCAAAGAGCCTGACCAACAGTTGCGCGGCGCCTTGTTGGCCATTCCTGACATGGACTTTCCACTGGTAGCGCTCACCCAAGCCCCGGTGGCACCTGTGCCCCGGTTCATGACCCAGCCGGTGGTGGTACCGCCCATCCTTTTGCAGGCAGCACCCGAAGACGCTTTTTCATTGCTGATGCAGTTGCGCGGCGCCTTGCGTCAATGGTCTGCCCGGCCCGACAACCTGAGTGCGCGCAAAGAAGGTTTGCGCATTTTGCGCGCCCTGGAAGACCGCGCCCTGATGCTTCGCTCGCCTACCTTGCGCCAGTTGATTCAGCGCCTGGAAGACGACATTGAACAGCTAGGCACCGAGTCCTTGGCCATGGACCAACTCGGCTTTTTGACGGCCGACTTTGAAGCCATTCAAATGGCTTTTGAACAGCTCGACACCAGGACAGACGGCCAGCTCTGACTCCCCATGGGTCCGCAGTTGTCTGGAGCGGCCGGCTTTCCCGGTCACAGATCTCGCCAGAGTTGAATTATTTGAGTGGCTTCTTCACCACCGCATAGCGCTGCAGCGTGAGCGCCCGCGCTTCGTCATGGGCCACCACCGGCAGCGGGTAATCGCGGCCCAACGTGATGCCCGCCATTTGCAACTCCAGCGGTTTGGCCTTCCAGGGCGCATGAATGGCGGCCTTGGAAAGTGTCCCAAGCTGGGGCAGGTAGCGCCGTATGAACTTGCCCTCGGCGTCGAATTTCTCGCTCTGGCTGATGGGGTTAAAGATGCGGAAATACGGTTGCGCATCGCACCCGCTGGAGCTGACCCACTGCCAGCCGCCGTTATTGGCCGACAAATCAAAGTCGTTGAGGTGCTGCGCAAAGTAGCGCTCGCCCCAGCGCCAGTCAATGCCCAGGTCTTTCACCAAAAAGCTGCCCACCACCATGCGCAGGCGGTTGTGCATGTAGCCGGTCTGGTTGAGCTGGGCCATGGCCGCGTCCACCAGCGGGTAGCCGGTACGGCCTTCGCACCAGGCGGCAAACAGCGCCTTGGCGCGCGCGCCTTTTTCCCAGGCAATGCTGTCGTATTCGCGTTTGTAGGCCCCTTGGGCCACGTGCGGGAAGTTGCTCAAAATTTGAAAGTAAAAGTCGCGCCAGATCAGCTCGCCCAGCCAGATGGACGCACCGCGGCTGCCCTGAATGTGCCGTTGCAAGGCGGTAGCGGCCAGTTGTCGAATCGACACCGTGCCAAAACGCAGGTGCACGCTGAGGTAGCTGGGCCCTTTGACGGCCGGGAAGTCGCGCGTTTCGTGGTAATTGTCCATGCGGTCAAAGAACGCTTCAAACAGGGCATGGCCACCGCTGCTGCCAGTGGGTATCTTGAGGCTGGCTAAGTTGGTGGTCTCAAAACCTAAGGCCTTAAGCGTAGGCACGCCCTGGCGCAGAGTGGGTGGCCGGGCGGCCAGGGCCTGGGCAAACGGCGTGGTTTCGCGCAGGCGCAAGTGCTGCGGGGTCACGGTGGCCAGCCAGTTGTTTTTGTAGGGCGTGAACACGCCATAGGGCGTGCCGGACTGGGTCAGAATCTCGCGGCCCTCAAACACCACATGGTCTTTGCAGGTGTGAAAGGCCATGCCCGCATTGGCCAGCGCGCCCAGCACCTGGGCATCGCGCGCCCGGGCTTGCGGTTCGTAGTCGTGCGCGGCAAACACGCCTTGCACGCCCAGTTGCTTGGCCAGCGCCAAAATCTCGTCCTTGGCAATGCCGTGACGCACGATCAGCCCGGCTTCAGGTTTGCCGGCGAGCTGGCGCAAGGCCTCGTCGACTTCGCACAGCGATTCGCGGATGAATTCCACCCGACGGTCGCTGCGCGGCAGCGGCTCAAGAATCTCGGAATCGAAAATAAACACGCAATGCAGTTGCTTGCAGGCTTGCAGGGCCATGGAAAGCGCCGCGTTGTCCACCACCCGCAGATCGCGTCGAAACCACATCAAACCTGTCGCAAATGTCTTGTTCATGTTCACCGCTAAAATTGTTGTATGCCCGGAGATTTTGCCCTCACCAACCTCACCCATCATTTCCTGATTGCCATGCCAGGTTTGCAGGATGAGGTGTTTACCCGAAGCGTAGTCTATGTCTGTGAGCATAGCGAGCGCGGTGCCCTGGGGCTGGTCATCAACAAGCCCAGTGACATCAGCATGCGGCACTTGTTTGAAAAAGTAGAGCTGCCGCTGCACCGTGCGGACTTGTGTGAAACCCCGGTGTTTCAGGGTGGCCCGGTGCAAACCGAACGCGGTTTTGTGCTGCACGAGCCTTCCTTCCCCGGGCTAGACCATGTGGGTGACCCGGTTTACGCCTCCACCATGGTGATTCCTGGCGGTTTGGAGATGACCACCTCCAAAGACGTACTCGAAGCCTTGTCCACCGGCGCCGGGCCGCGCAAGGTGCTGGTCACGCTGGGTTACGCGTCCTGGGGCCAGGGGCAACTGGAGTCCGAGCTGGCCGAAAACAGCTGGCTCACGGTGGCGGCAGACCACCAGGTGATTTTTGACACGCCGGTGGCCCAGCGCTACGACCGCGCTTTGCTGCTGCTGGGCATTGAGCCCTGGATGCTGTCCTCCGATGCGGGGCATGCATGAGCGGCCCGGCTGCTCTGGAACCGGTGGCGGTTGCAGCCCATTTACAGACTTTTTTGGCCTTGGACTTTGGTCTCAAACGCACCGGTTTTGCCGTGGGCAACCGTTTGCTGCGCACAGCCCAGCCGCAAGGCACGATTGCCGCCGAAGGCGATGCCCGCTTTGCCAAAATTGCCGACCGCCTGAAAGAGTGGCAGCCCGACGCGCTGGTGGTGGGCGTGCCGTTTCACCCGGACGGTGCGGCCCACGAGAACACGGCGCGGGCTAAAAAATTTGCGCGCCAACTGCGCGGCCGCTTCAACCTGACGGTGTTTGAAGTGGATGAACGCTACACCACCACCGAGGCGCTAGAGATGGGCGCCAAGGATGCCGATGCGGCTGCGGCCTGCATCATTCTGGAACAATTTTTAAGGAACATTCCATGAGCACACTCGCGCTAGATGCCGAGGCCCTGTACCTTGAACTTCTTGCTGGCGTACGCGCCATGTTTCGCCCTGGCATGCGTCTGGTGGGCGTTACCTCTGGGGGCGTCTGGCTGGCTGAACGGCTGCAACGCGACCTGGGGCTCAGCGACAAAGTGGGCGTCATTTCCTCCAGCATGCACCGCGACGACTTTGCCCGCCGGGGCATGACTTCGGGTGCGCAGACGCAGATTGACTTTGACGTCAACAACGCCCAAATAATTTTGCTCGACGATGTGCTCTACACCGGGCGCACCATACGCGCCGTGCTCAACGAGTTGTTTGACTACGGCCGGCCCTCTGCCGTGCGCCTGGCGGTGTTGGTAGACCGGGGCGGGCGCGAGTTGCCCGTGGCCGCCGACTTTTGTGCAGCCCGCGTGGCCCTGCCCGCGAGCCAGTCCCTGTCGCTGGCGCGCAGCGCCTCCGGCGTATTCAGTTTTAACGTGGAGGCCGGCTAAGTCATGCTCAGCAAGCGCAACCCCCAGCTCAATAAACAGGGCGAGCTCATTCACCTGCTCTCGATTGAAGGCTTGCCCAAAAGCATCCTCACCCAGGTACTTGATACGGCCGCCAACTTTGTCTCAGTCAACGACCGCGAAGTGAAGAAAGTGCCGCTCTTGCGCGGCAAAAGCGTGTTCAACCTGTTCTTCGAGAACTCCACGCGCACCCGCACCACGTTTGAGATAGCGGCCACGCGCCTGAGCGCTGACGTCATCAACCTGGACATTGCACGCTCGTCGGCCTCCAAGGGCGAGTCGCTGCTCGATACCATTGCCAACCTGAGCGCCATGGCAGCAGACATCTTTGTGGTGCGCCACGGCGAGTCGGGCGCGCCCTACCTGATTGCGCAGCATGTGGCACCGCATGTGCACGTGATCAATGCCGGCGATGGGCGCCACGCGCACCCCACGCAAGCGCTGCTGGACATGTACACCATTCGGCATTTCAAGAAAGATTTTGCCAACCTGACGGTGGCCATCGTGGGCGATGTGCTGCATTCACGCGTCGCCCGTTCTGACATTCATGCGCTCACCACCCTGGGCTGTGCCGAGGTGCGCGTGGTGGGGCCCAAAACCCTGGTGCCGTCAGACATGGCGCAAATGGGCGTGCGGGTGTGCCATACGCTGGAAGAGGGCATCAAGGACTGCGATGTGGTCATCATGCTGCGCCTTCAAAACGAGCGCATGAGCGGCGCGCTGCTGCCGTCCAGTCAAGAATTTTTCAAGAGTTACGGCCTGACCCCCGAGAAGCTGCAACTGGCCAAGCCCGACGCCATCGTGATGCACCCTGGCCCCATCAACCGCGGCGTGGAAATTGATTCGGCGGTGGTAGACGGCGCGCAAAGCGTGATCTTGCCGCAGGTCACCTTCGGCATTGCCGTGCGCATGGCGGTGATGAGCATCGTGGCAGGAAACGAGGCCTGATATATGAATAAGCACAACACTCTTTTGATTCAAGGCGGTCGGGTCACAGACCCGGCCAGCGGGTGGGATGCGCTGGCTGACGTGGCCATTGCCAACGGCGTGGTGCTGGCCATTGGTCAGGCCCCCGCTGACTTTGTGCCCGCACGCACCCTGGATGCCACCGGTTGCATCGTGATGCCCGGTTTGATTGACCTGGCGGTGCGCCTGCGCGAACCCGGCCATGAGCATGCCCGCATGCTCGACTCCGAAATGGCCGCCGCCATGGCTGGCGGCGTGACCAGTCTGGTCTGCCCGCCTGACACCGACCCGGTGCTGGACGAGCCCGGCCTGGTGGAAATGCTGCGCTTTCGGGCCGAAAAGCTGAACCAGGCCCATGTTTACCCTTTGGGCGCACTCACCCGAAACCTGGCCGGAGAATCATTGACCGAAATGGTTGAACTCACCCAGGCCGGTTGCGTGGCCTTCAGCCAGGCCGAGGTGCCGCTGGCCAATACCCAGGTGATGCTGCGCGCCTTGCAGTACGCCAGCACGTTTGGCTACGCCGTTTGGCTGCGTCCGCAAGAGTTGTATTTGGGCAAGGGCGTGGCTGCCAGCGGCGCGCTGGCCACCCGCATGGGTCTGAGTGGCGTGCCTGTGGCCGCCGAGACCATTGCGCTGCTCACTATTTTTGAGCTGATGCGTGCCACCGGCGCCCGCGTGCACTTGTGCCGCCTGAGCAGCGCGGCCGGTGTTGAGTTGGTGCGCCAAGCCAAGGCGGATGGACTGAAGGTCAGCTGCGACATCAGCATCAACTCCTTGCACCTGACCGATGCCGATATCGGCTTCTTTGACAGCCGAGCCCGGCTGAACCCGCCTTTGCGCCAGCAACGCGACCGCGACGCCCTGCGCGCTGGCTTGGCCGACGGCACCATTGACGCGCTGGTGTCTGACCACACGCCGGTGGATGAGGACGACAAGGCGCTGCCTTTTGCCGAGAGTGAGCCCGGAGCCACCGGGGTGGAACTGCTGCTGAGCCTGGCGTTGAAATGGAGCCAGGACAGTGGCGTGGGCCTGCTGCGTGCGTTAGACACGGTCACCCGGGGCCCGGCTACGGTGCTGGGGGCTGCATTGGGCAAGCGCGAGGGCCGGGTGGGCCAGTTGCTGCCCGGTGGCGTGGCCGATGTGTGCGTGTTTGATCCCCAAGCGGCATGGACCGTTCAGGCCGATGCTTTGCGCAGCCAGGGCAAGCACACGCCATTCTCAGGTTACGAGATACCGGGTAAGGTTCGGTACACCGTGGTGGCGGGGCAGGTGGCGTTTCAAGCCTGATGTAAGCTCGCTTTCAAGCCCGCTTGGCTTTCCTTATTGAAAGAGGATGTTCATGAAAAAAACTCTGTTGTTTTCCTGGTTGCTTCTAGGTGCAGCACCTTGGGTAGCTGTGGTGGCCCATGCGCAAACGTACACCTTGACCTGCCAGGTGCAAGGAGAAATCAGTGACGGCAACAGCATGAAGCTCAAGCCCGCCAAAATAACGGCTGGAATTCAGACCATTGGGAATAATATTTTCATCAAGGTGCAAGGCCCCGAGGTCTACCAGATGTTTGTCAGCAGCCTGAGCACCGAGCAAATGGCCAGCAAAAACATGACCTCTGACGACAGTATGTGGGTGCACACGCGCAAGAAGTCCAACAACTACGAGAGCGACATCAAAATTGCACGCGAACCCGTGTCCATTACCGCCTACAACGACATCGACTTCAAGGGGCACAAGGCGCGCGTGAGCTTGGAAGGGCCCTGCCAGTTGCCCAAGTAAGCGGTGAGAAGGGTGTGATGCGCCGCTCAGTACTTGATGTTCAAGCGGCGGTATAAAAAGCCCAGCACAAACAAGGGCCCGATCAGCAAGAAACGCAGATCGTCAAAAAACGAGGGCTTCTTGCCTTCAATCTTGTGGCCAATGAACTGACCGACCCAGGCCACTACAAAAATCGTCAGCGACAACGCAAACACCTGCGCCGCCGGCACAGCCGCCAGCAGCCCCAGCATGGCCGCCGACATGAGCAGCATGCCCGCTGCAAATGGCACCGACAGTTTGATGTAGTACGGCATGGACACCATCCCCACCAGCAATGCCAGCCCAGGGTGCACGGACCACAACATGCCCAACAAGGCAAACACGATGGCCGGGACGCAGATGAAATGGATCAACTCATTACGCGGGTTGCGGTGACTCTCCGCGTAGGTGGCCAGCAAGCTGTCAATGGGACGGGGAGGCATCAAATCCATCGTGTTCTCCTGAAGAAGGTGACCTAGCTAGGGCCGTTGATCTGCGTCTAGGTAGACAAAGCAATGCGCAAGGCCCACTGGTGCCTCCGACGGGAATCGAACCCATATCTAGCGCTTAGGAGGCGCTCGTTCTATCCATTGAACTACGGCGGCGGTCAGCCGGTATTCTAGGGGTACCGGTACTGCCCTACAGAGGCCTTGCAGAAACGGGTGATGACGGGTGTTCGTGCTTGCTGTGTGCTGAACAAGGCCTAAGTCAAAGCGGGCGATGAAACTGCCCCGCACAATTTGCGCTTGAAAAAACCATTCATTAAGCGCATTTGTGAATTCCTGTGGCCAGCTTGCGTAGTCGGGCTGGTGTTGGGGGTGTGCCTGCTTGGCGTTGCTGGGGCGCAGGGGGTGCAGGGGGCAGAGCCGGCAATCCGCTCGGCTGCATCCCTGCGGGCCAAGTATGCGGCGTTGGGGCCACGGCTTGGCAGTAACCCGTTCAACCGGCCGCTGGTGCTGGACTCGGCAGAGTCGGCGAATCAGCTCAGCGGTGATATTTATGCGGTGCTTGATTACCCCTTTGACACCGTCAACCAGTCCTTCAACGGCGCTACGCACTGGTGCGATATGTTGATTCTTCACATCAACACCAAATACTGCCGGGCATCAACGTCTGGGACGGGCAGCATGCTGGCGGTGAGTATTGGCAAGAAAGATTTTCAGGAACTCGACCAGGCTTACCGCGTTCAATTCATGTTCGGCGTGGTCACTGCCACGCCTGACTATTTTGACGTGAGCTTGTACGCCCCAACCGGACCGCTGGGCACCAGCGACTACCGTATTGGGCTTGAAGCGGTGGCTCTGCCGGGTGGCAAAACCTTCTTGCATCTCACCTATTCTTACCGCTACGGCTTTGCCGGAAAGCTGGCTATGCAGACCTATCTGGCCACGCTGGGCAGCCACAAGATAGGGTTCACTTTCACGGGGGCGCAGGGCAGTGCGCAGGCCATTTACATAGGGGGCGTTCGCGGTGTGGTGGAGCGCAACACGATGCGCTATTACCTGGCGATTGATGCTTTTTTGAGTGCGGTCAATAGCACGCCATCGCAGCAGTTGGAGCAGCGGTTGCAGAGTTGGTTTTCATCGACGGAGTTGTATGCAGCGCAACTGCATGAGGTGGACCGTGCCGCTTACCTGGACATGAAGCGGCGCGAGTATGTGCGCCAATTAAAGTCGCCTTGAGCGTGAAGCCACCTTCAGCCTGAAGCCCCTCAGCCCGGGGCATCAGCCCATGGTTCTGTGACTTATGTCATGCCATGCGCGGGCGCTCACGTTGACCTTGGTGCATTTGCGATTTCGCAAGCGGCAGATGGGGTGGTGCCAAGAAACTGCAATTCCCTCAACTCATGGAATACGGCAAATGAAAACCAAGGCATCACTCAAACCCAAGACCTTTTCGATGAAGCGCTTGCAGTTTTTACCCCTGCTGTTGGGGGTGGTTCTGTCGACTTCAGGATGGGTCAACGCACAGACCACGGCTACCAAAGCCGAGGCATCTTTAACCCGTGAACAGGTCAAGATAGAGCGCGATGAGTTTCTCAAGTCGCACCGGTGGGATCCTGTGGATGACAACTGGGTTTTGAAACCGGGGTTTGAAGCGCCTGCTGGATTCAAATCACGCGAAGAGGTAAAGGCGGAGCGCGATGTCTTTTTGAAAAACAACCATTGGGACTCTGTCAGTTCTACTTGGGTGCCGGTTAAGGCTACTCAAGTTGGAACAAAAACGCGACAACAAGTTCGCGAGGAAACTTTGCAATTTACGCGTACACACGAATGGGATACTTACAACCAAAGGTGGATAGAACGCGTTAAACCATTGAAGAAAAAGTAAGTCCTATTTGGTGAGCAGTCGCATGGTTTCCTCCAGCCCTTTGAGGGTCAGAGGGAACATGCGCTGGTTCATGATTTGCTGCACCACGCTGATGCTTTGACGGTACTGCCACACGCCCTGGGGTTCTGGATTGATCCAGGCAAACTTGGGGAACGCGCTGGTTAGCCGCTGCAGCCATTCGACGCCGGCTTCTTCGTTGTTGTATTCAACGCTGCCACCAGGTTGCAAAATTTCATAGGGGCTCATGGTGGCGTCCCCAATGAAGATCAGCTTGTAGTCTTTGTTGTACTTGCGGATGATGTCCCAGGTGGCAAATTTTTCACTGAAGCGGCGCTTGTTGTTCTTCCACATGAAGTCATACACGCAGTTGTGAAAGTAGTAAAACTCCAGGTGTTTGAACTCGGTCTTGGTGGCTGAGAACAGTTCTTCTACCCGCGTGATGTGCTCGTCCATGGTGCCACCCACGTCCATGAGCAGAAGCACCTTAACGTTGTTGTGCCGCTCGGGACGCATCTTGATGTCCAGGTAGCCTGCATTAGCGGCCGTTTTGCTGATGGTTTCGTCCAGATCCAACTCTTCTTCATGGCCTTCACGGGCAAACTTGCGCAGGCGGCGCAGCGCCACTTTGATGTTGCGGGTGCCGAGTTCTTGTGAGTCGTCGTAGTCTTTGTAGGCGCGCTGGTCCCATACTTTGACTGCGCTTTTGTTGCGGCTTTTGTCTTGGCCAATGCGTATGCCCTGTGGGTTCTGACCGTAGGCGCCAAAGGGGCTGGTGCCGCCTGTGCCGATCCATTTGGAGCCGCCTTCGTGCCGTTCCTTTTGCTCTTCAAAACGTTTTTTCAACGTCTCCATCAGCTCGTCCCAGCCCATTTTCTCAATCTTGGCGCGCTCTTCAGGGCTCAGGTTGAGTTCAAGGTTCTTGCGCAGCCAGTCCAGGGGAATGTCTTTGGTGAAGTCGGCAATGGTCTCCACGCCTTTGAAATAAGAGGCAAAGGCCCGGTCAAACTTGTCGTAGTGCTTTTCGTCCTTAACCAGCGTGGTGCGGCTCAGGTAATAAAAGTCCTCAATCTTGTAGCCGGTGGCTTCGTCGTCACCTTCGGGCTCTGGTGTGTTGGGGCCCACCACGCCTGCTTGAAGTGCCTCCATCAGAGTCAAGAATTCTTTGACCGAAACGGGCAGCTTGGCAGAGCGCAGGGTGTAGAAAAAGTCAATCAGCATGGTGTGTTTAGCCGCGTGGCTTGTCCAGCGAATGCAAGAGCTGCGCTTTGGTTTCTGGCCATTCGCCCGCCCGCATGCTGTACATGACGGTGTCGCGAATGGTGCCGTCGCGGCGCAGGGCGTGGCCGCGCAATACGCCGTCCTTGCGCGCACCCAGGCGTTCAATGGCGGCTTGCGAGGCAAAGTTGAAATTGTCGGTACGCCAGCCCACGACACGGCAGCCCAGGGTCTCAAAGGCGTGCGTCATCATGAGCAGCTTGCAGGTGCTGTTGACGTGGGTGCGCTGGCATCGTTTGGCGTACCAGGTGTAGCCAATTTCCAAGCGTTGCACGGCGGGCAGGATGTCGTGGTAGCTGGTGCTGCCCAGCACAGTGCCGCTGGCGCTGTCAATCACGGCAAACGCAAAACGGTGGCCTGCCTGGCGCATGGTCAGCGCGTCCTCAATATATTGATGGGTTTGCTCGGGCTCCGGCACCGAGGTGACCCGGATGTTCCAGAGCCGGCCATCGGCAGCAGCGGTTTGTAGACCTTGGACATGGGCCAGCTCAAGCGGAACCAGCGACACGCCACGGCCTTGCAGGGTAACGGGTTCAACAAAGGCCATGCTTATTCTTCCTTGTTGGTGCTGCGGCCCTTGCGCCAGCGCCGTGCCAGTTGAAGGCCCAATCCACCGCCAAGTCCGACCAGCACAATGCCAAAAATACTGGCATTGCTATAGCCTTGAGAAAAGATGTCCAAGCCGATCAAACGGCCCAGCCAAAAGCCGAGCAGGGCGCCGCCGACAAAGCCAATGGCGTCAGACAAGCCTTCAATCCACAGTGATTTATCCATGGCTTGGGTGTCCGACTTCAGCGGTTGTGGCGCTGCATGAACACCAGTTTTTCAAACAGGGTCACGTCCTGCTCGTTTTTGAGCAGCGCGCCCACCAGGGGCGGCACCGCCACCTTGTCGTCCTTGCTTTGCAAGGCTTCCAGGGGAATGTCTTCAGCTACGAGCAGCTTGAGCCAGTCCAGCAGCTCGCTGGTGGAGGGTTTTTTCTTCAAGCCGGGCAGGTTGCGCACGTCGTAAAAGGTTTTCATGGCGGCGGCCAGCAACTCTTTTTTAAGGCCCGGGAAATGCACGTCCACAATGCTCTTCATGGTGTCGGCTTCGGGGAACTTGATGTAGTGGAAAAAGCAGCGGCGCAAAAAGGCGTCTGGCAGTTCTTTTTCGTTGTTGGAGGTGATGAAGACGAGGGGCCGGTTCTTGGCCTTGATCAGCTGGCGGGTTTCGTAGCAGTAAAACTCCATGCGGTCGATTTCGCGCAGCAGGTCGTTCGGGAATTCGATGTCGGCCTTGTCAATCTCGTCAATCAGCAGCGCCACCGGTTCTTCCGCCATGAAGGCTTGCCAGAGCACGCCCTTGACGATGTAGTTGTGGATGTCTTTCACCCGCTCGCCACCGTCCACGTCGGACAGTTGGGAGTCGCGCAGGCGGCTCACCGCGTCGTATTCGTAGAGGCCTTGCTGGGCTTTGGTGGTGGACTTGATGTGCCACTGCAGCAAGGGCATTTTCAGGGCTTCGGCTACTTCCTCAGCCAGCATGGTTTTACCGGTACCGGGCTCGCCCTTGACCAGCAGGGGTCGCTTGAGCGTGATGGCCGCATTGACGGACAACATCAAATCCTGGGTGGCGACGTAGTTTTTTGTACCTTGGAATTTCATGGTTCTGGCTTGTCTGGAGCAATCAGCAGTTAAGGGAAGGGTTGACGGTCGATATAATGCGCGGTGCTTTTATCTTAATCACCGGTTGATTGTCCTCGCAAAATGAACAAATTTCTGTCATCACTGTCCGCTCTGGTTGTCGCTTGTGCGACCACCTTCTCAGCCCATGCCCAAGAGGTCAAAGGTGATGTCAAAGCCGGCGAGAAAAAAATTGCCATGTGCATTGGCTGCCACGGCATTCAGGGTTACCAAGCCAGCTTTCCTGAGATTCACAAGGTGCCCATGATCTCTGGCCAGGGCGCCAAGTACATCGTGTCCTCGCTCAATGCCTATAAAAAAGGTGAGCGCAAACACCCCACCATGCGCGGTATTGCAGACAACCTGAGCGATCAGGACATGGCCGACCTGGGTGCTTACTACGAATCACACGGCAAGGTGGCAGGCGCCCCTGAGTTGGCTAAAGCCGCTGTTGGCTCCGTCAAAGCTGCTGAGCTGGTGAAAAAAGGCGGTTGCGTCACCTGCCACGGTGACAACTTCAACAAGCCCATTGACCCCAGCTACCCCAAAATTGCCGGCCAGCATGCGGACTATTTGTTCGTGGCGCTCAAATCCTACAAGGCTGAGAAAAACGCCCAAGTGGGTCGCTCCAACGCCATCATGGGTGGCATTGCCAAACAGTTCACTAACGCCGAACTCAGCGAAATGGCCAATTACGTGAGCGCATTGCCTGGCGAGCTCAAGACGGTGCCACAAAACAAGTTCCGCTAAAAACGGCTCTGACCACAAAAAAAGCTGCTCAACAGAGCAGCTTTTTTTCCGCCTGTGGGTTTTGAGGTCAGTCGCGCGTGGCGTGTTGTTGCACGCAGGCGATGTAAGCCTCACCGTCTGGTGGGCGACCGGCGCTCTGGCTGTCCCAGATCATGCGGCCCAGGCAATCCATGGCCTCGTGGTGGGCCAGGTGCAGCGAGTTGCGTCGGTGTGTCAGCAGTTCAACAGCCTGACGGATGCCGCGCGGCTGGTCAATGCTGCACTGCTCGCTGATGGACAGGTGCATGGACAGGTGCAAAAACGGGTTACTTTTGCCTTCCTCTGCGGCGTGCATGGTCGACAGTGCTGTGTCCAAGTCAGCCAGTGCGGCATGGTATTCGGGGTGCTCGTCAATCCATAGACTTGCTATGGTTTCTATAGCTTCCAGGGGTTGTCCGGCCTGGGCTTTGGCAAAAACTGCGCAAAAAAAACGGCGAACGTCAGCTTGGGAGGGTGAGAACATAGTGGGGAGATTGTCGCCCGCTGTTCCTGGTTTTGCCGGGTGAGGGGCGATAAAAGGCGAGAATCAGCGTTTTTTCGGAGAAACGAAAAACATGAAACAAGCCTTTATCTGCGACGCTATTCGCACCCCTTTTGGTCGTTATGGCGGCGCTTTGAGCAGTGTGCGCGCGGATGACCTGGCGGCGCTCCCGATCAAGGCGTTGATGGCCCGCAATCCAGGCGTGGACTGGCAATCGGTGACCGATGTGTTGTACGGCTGCGCCAACCAGGCCGGCGAGGACAACCGCAACGTGGCCCGCATGGCCAGTTTGCTGGCGGGGCTGCCTCTGGAGGTGCCGGGCGGCACTCTGAACCGCCTGTGCGGTTCTGGGCTGGATGCGCTGGGTACGGCGGCGCGTGCCATCAAGGCGGGTGAGGCCACGCTCATGATTGCCGGCGGTGTGGAGAGCATGAGTCGGGCACCGTTTGTCATGCCCAAATCAGACGCCGCCTTTGGCCGCGCCAACGCGGTCTACGACACCACCATTGGCTGGCGCTTCGTCAACAAGCTGATGAAGGAAGCCTATGGCGTGGACGCCATGCCCGAGACGGCCGAAAACGTGGCCACTGACTACAAAATTGAGCGCGAAGCGCAAGACCGCATGGCCCTGGCCAGTCAGCAAAAAGCGGTGGCCGCGCAGCAAGCCGGTTACCTGGCGATGGAGATTACACCCGTCACCCTGGCGCAGAAAAAAGGCGACCCTGTGGTGGTGAGCCAAGACGAGCACCCCCGCGCCACCAGCCTGGAATCCTTGGCCAAGCTCAAAGGGGTGGTGCGCCCGGACGGCACCGTGACGGCGGGCAACGCCAGTGGTGTGAACGACGGCGCCTGCGCACTTTTGCTAGCTGACGAAGCCACAGCGGCTAAAAATGGCCTGACACCCCGTGCGCGCATCGTGGGCATGGCCACCGCGGGTGTGCCACCGCGTGTCATGGGCATAGGCCCGGCGCCCGCGGTGCAAAAAGTGTTGGCGCTTACCGGGTTGACGCTGGCGCAAATGGATGTGATTGAACTCAATGAAGCGTTTGCCGCCCAAGGTCTGGCCGTTTTGCGCCTGCTAGGCCTGGCAGACGACGATGCGCGTGTGAACCGCTGGGGCGGAGCCATTGCCTTGGGTCACCCGCTGGGTGCTTCGGGCGCGCGCCTGGCCACCACGGCGGTCAGCCAGTTACACCAGTCCGGGGGACGGTACGCTGTGTGCACCATGTGCATTGGCGTGGGCCAGGGCATTGCCGTGGTGCTTGAACGCGTCTGATGGCAGACATTCGCTTGCTGGTGCCCGCAGATGCTGCGGCCTACGCTACCCTGCGCCTGCAAGCTTTTGAGCAACACCCGCAGGCCTTTACGTCCAGCGCCGAGGAAGAGGCGCAAAAGCCCCTGTCTTGGTCGGTACAGCGGTTGACGCCCGACCCCAGCAAGCCGCACGACGCTTTTTGGGGCGCTTTTGAAGCGGGTGACTTGGTGGGCATGGTGGGTTTGCATGGACGCTATCGCCCCAAAGAACAGCACAACGCCACTGTGGTGGGCATGTATGTGGCGCAGACTGCGTCCCACCGGGGGCTAGGGCGGGCATTGCTGCAAGCCCTGTTGGCGCAGGCCCGCCAGTGGCCTACGCTGGAGCAAGTGGACCTGACGGTGACTGCCGGCAACCTCAGCGCCCAGCACTTGTATGAAACCTGTGGTTTCAAGGTGTATGGGGTGTTGCCGCACGCCGTCAAGGTGAACGGACAAGACCATGCCAAGGTGTTGATGGTGCGCAGGCTGCACGACACACCCACCCAGGCGAGAGGCTGAGCATGTGGCAGGCCCTCATTACCGATCCTTTTTTTTACGCCATCAGCATTCCGGCCGTGCTGTTGCTGGGGGTCAGCAAAAGTGGTTTTGGCGCCGGTTTCGGGGCGCTGGCCGTACCCATCATGGCGCTGTCGGTGACGGTGCCGCAGGCCGCGGCTATTTTGATGCCTGTTTTGCTGGTGATGGACCTGCTGGGCATGGCGGCGTTTCGCAAAGACTTTGACCTCAAGCTGCTGAAATTTTTGATTCCTTGCGGGCTGGTGGGCATCGCTGTTGGTGCGGCGCTCTTCAAACTGCTGGACGCCCGAACGGTGGCTGGTTTGGTGGGCATTTTCATTCTCTTATTTCTGGCGCAGCGCTTGTTGTTTCCGCCCAAACCCGACAGCGCAGCGCCCCCCAAATGGCTGGGCGCCCTGCTAACGGCAACGTCGGGCTTCACCAGTTTTATTGCCCACGCAGGCGGGCCGCCCATCAGCGCTTACATGATTCCGTTGCGCCTTTCGCCCATCCAATACACCGCCACCCTGGCGTTTTTCTTCTTTGTCATCAACTTGTCCAAGTGGATTCCCTACGCCTGGCTGGGTTTGCTCGACACCCGCAACATGATGACCTCTCTGGTGCTCATACCGTTTGCCCCTTTGGGCGTCTTTGTGGGCGTGCGCATGGCGCGCACTATCAACGCACGCTTGTTCTACCAAATTGTGTACGCCGGCATGCTGCTCAGCGGGGTCAAGCTGCTCTGGGATGCCTGGGCTTGAGAGGGCGTATCGACGTCAATCACCCAAACGGAGGGGAGGCGCACTCTGGTAGCAGGACCGGCCATTCGACTTGGCGCGGTACATGGCCGCGTCAGCGGCCTTGAGCAAGGTGCTGGCATCCAGGGTGGCGTTGGGTTGCAGGCAGGCCACACCAATGCTCAAGGTCACCAGCTTGGACGAGTCGGATGCACCGTGAGGCAGGGCTTCCTGCATGATCTGGTCAAGGCAGCGCTGGGCCGTTTCGCACGCCTGGGTCATGTCGGTTGCAGGAAGCAAAATCACAAATTCTTCGCCCCCGTAGCGGGCCACCAATTCGCCGGCGCGGTGCGCGCACAGGCTCAGTGCCTGCGCCACCCGGCGCAAGCATTCGTCGCCGGCCAGATGGCCATAGTGGTCGTTGTAGCGTTTGAAATGGTCAATATCCACCATCAATAAACTCAACGGTGAAAAACGACGCGCCGCGCGCAGCCATTCGGTTTTTAAAGCCTCGTCAAAGTGCCGTCGGTTGGCCAGTCCCGTCAGCCCATCGGTGGCCGACTGCTGCGCCAGTTGTTCATTGCTGGCCTCCAGCAACTGGCCTTTGATCACCAAATCGCTGACGTCGACCCAGGCCGACACCAGGTAGCCCTCGGGTGTGCGCGATTCGTAGATGTTGACCCATAGCTGGGGGCTGATATGAACCAATCTTGGCTCTTCTTTGGTACTAATTAATGCCCGCTTGCGATGGGAATCGCTCAGCCACTTTTCTTCACACCCTAGTGCGGCCTGAATAAAGCCTTGTCTCAAGCCTTCACGCATCAGGTGATCAAACGACTTGCCAATGTTCTCGGGTCGGTGCAGGCGGCCTTCAAGCTGAACAATTTTTTTGTTGTACAGCACCAGCTTGTCTTCGGCGTCCCACACTTGCAAGCCAACGTCTACCGCGTTCAGGCTGGACGCCAGCAGTTGGTGCACCTGCATGATGTCCAAATGAGGGGTGGCTCCGCCGTTGTTTACAGCCTCCAACAATGGGGTGGGCAGAAACTGGGTTGACCCGTCAATATATAGGTGCATGCACAGCCGTCGCAGGGTGTAAAAGCCCAAGCGTAATCACTATGCAAAATTAAAATAATACTGACATCGGCTTATTTTTAGTACTGACTATCAGGTAGTCCCGGGCGCCACTGGCGACGCCCTACATGCTGGTCGCGCCAATTCGAATGGCGTATTTGGTCAGTTCGGCCACGCTGTGCAACTCCAGTTTTTCCATGATGTTGCGGCGGTGCACATCGACCGTGCTGGGGGCGATGTGCAAACTCTCGGCAATCTGGGGGGAGCTTTTGCCTTCGGCGAGCAGGCGCAACACTTCGGTTTCGCGCCGCCCCAATCGCTTGTTGGCGCGGGTGCTGGAGGCAGTCAGGCTGCCCCTGCGGCTGGCATCTACCAAGGTGGCGGCTGATTCAGGGCACAGGTAGGTTTTGCCCTTGGCCGCGCTGGCAATGGCGTGCACCAGCTGCTCACCCGCAGCCGATTTGACGACGTAGGCCAGGGCGCCCGCCCCCATCAGTTCCATGACAAATTTTTTGTAATTGAAGGCCGACAGGGCCACCACTTTCACGTCTGGAAACCGGGCCAGCAAGCCCAGCGTGGCGTCAATGCCATTGACCTTGGGCATGCTGATGTCCATCACCACGACATCGGGTGAGAGTTCGGCCACCATGGCTTCTACTTCAGACCCATCGCCGAGTTCGCCCACGACTTCGATATTCGGCTCGTGGTTGAGCATGATGCGCAAGGCTTCGCGGAACATGGTGTGGTCATCCACCAGCAAAACACGGGTTTTCATAATTTATGCCATTTTTCGAGTTTGATTTTTTTCGTCGGGGCCGGTTCGGGTTCCTGCAGGAGCGGTACTTGCAGGTGAACGGAGGTGCCCTCTCCCCGCGTGCTGCGAATCGACACCTGGCCGCCCAGCAGGGTCAGGCGTTCGCGCACGCTGATCAGGCCAAAGCCGGCTGAACTGTGGTCTGAAAGCAGCGGTGAAGGGTCAAAACCGGTGCCGTCATCGCTGACCGAGACATCGAGCATGTTGTCGCTGCCCCGGGTGATGTTGATGTTGGCCTGGCCCACGTGGGCATGTTTGGCCACGTTGATCAGCAACTCACGCACGGCCCGGAACAAGGTCGCCCGGACTGCCGGATCCAGCGGTTTGGGGGTGCCGTCGTAGGTTATGTGCACCTCCAATTGGTACATCTGTTGCACTTCATCGGCCATCCACTCCATGGCAGAGGCCAGTCCGAGTTCGTCGAGCATGGGTGGGCTGAGCTGAAAGGCCATGGCGCGGAGCTTGCGGTTGGCCTGGTCCAGGGCTTTGGAGCAGTCGTCCAGCGCGGGACGCATGGTGTTGGAGACCTTGAGTTTTTCAACCGCCGACATTTTCAGCTTGGCCATGGCCAGTAATTGCCCCAAGTCGTCGTGCAGGTCTTGTGCCAGGGCGCGGCGTTCACGTACCTCGGCCAGCGCCAGGGCGGAGGCCAGGCTGCGTAGGCGCTCGCTTTGTTCCAGGGAGACGGACAAATTCTTGCGTGCCAAGCTGGTCTCTTCTGCGGCCAGAAAGCTGTCGGTGATGTCGGTGTAGGTCACGATAACGCCGCCAATCTGCTCGCCCTCGTTGCGGTAGGGCAGCACGCGACGAATAAAGCGCCGACCCGTGTCGTTTTGGTATTCGTGCTGAACCATGGGCTTGCCCGTCAAGACAGCGCTGGCAGCTTCGAGCAGGCCTTCGCCGCTCCAAGACAGAGAAAAATCGCTGATAGGCCGACCTATATCGCTGGCAATGAACTTGAACTGCGCTTGCGATGCCGGGGTGAACCATTTGATATGAAAGGTCCGGTCCAGACAGATGGTGGCAATGTCACTGCTGTTGAGCAGGTTGTTGAGGTCGTTGTTGGCCACCTCCAGCTCACGCACCTTGCCTTCGAGCTGCTGGTTGACGGTGATGAGTTCTTCGTTGAGCGATTGCAACTCTTCTTTGGAGCTTTCCAGCTCTTCATTGAGCGAGCGCAGCTCTTCGTTGGTGGTGACAACTTCTTCGTTGGATACCTTCAGGTTTTCATTGGTGGTTTCAAACCGTTCGATGGTGTTTTGCAGGTCATCGCGGGTGGCTTGCAGCTCTTCCTCCAGATGCCGTACCAAGGCCTGGTTGGCGCCCTTTACGTCAGGCATCAGCACGGGTTGCTGGTCGTGCCAGAACACCACCAGGTACAGACGCCCGCTTTCAAAACCAGCATGCGGCGTAACGGTAATTTGTACCGGTACAAAAAGATTGTCCCGCTTCATGCGGGCGCCAGTCACCGTGATGGGTAAGTCACTTCTTACGGCTTCAGCGAGCGCGGCGCGCACACGTGAGCGCAGGCCTTCTCGCACCATGGCCAGCAAATCAGACGTGGGTGCGCCACGTGGGCGGGCCAGAAAATCATCGGTGGGGCCGCAAAAGTAGAGCGCGTGGTGGCTGCTGTCAATCAGCACTGAAGCCGGTGCAAACCGGTCAAGTATTATTTTTTGGGCAATGCTGGCAATCTGGTTCAGAGGGGACAGGCTGCTGGGCAGGGCCAAGGATTGAGCAATGCGTGATTCGGCCACGCGCAACTGCAAGGCCAGCACGTCAGGCTTGGAGGTTCCGACACGCTTGAAGATGCGCCACTTTTTGGAGATGGGTTTGAAAATGTCGTCGCGATTGCCGTTGGACTCGGCGCTGCCCAAAAACAGGAAGCCGTTCATGCGCAAGGCAAAGTGAAAAATATTGAGCACCCGTTTTTGCAGCTCGGGCTCCAGGTAAATCAGCACATTGCGGCAACTGATCATGTCTACCCGGCCAAAGGGGGGGTCGGCAAACAAATTTTGGACGCCAAACACCACCGAACTTCTCAACTCGTCGTTGACCATGTAGTACTGGCTGTCGGGCCCGTTGACAAAGTAGCGTTTGAGTTTGGCAGGCGAAATGTGGCTGGCAATGCTTAAGGGGTAGCGTCCACTGCGCCCAATCTCCAGGGCTTCGTTGTTGGTGTCGGTGGCAAAAATCTGAACCGGACATTTTTTTCGCACCTGGCGCAAGCGGTCCAGTACCACCATGGCCATGGTGTATGCCTCTTCTCCGGTGGAGCAGCCTGGAATCCAGATTCGGATCGGTTCATCGGGCAGCTTGGCGCTCACCACGGGGCTGACCACGTCTGTAATGAGCGTCTTCCAGGCCTCGGCGTCTCGGAAAAACTCGGTCACACCAATCAGCAGATCGCGAAACAGGGCGTCTACCTCGTCGGCATTGTGTTTGAGCAGGTTGACATACTCCAGCAAGCTCAGGATGCCGCGTAGACCCATGCGTCGCTCGATACGGCGCATGAGCGTCGTTCGTTTGTAGCCCGCAAAGTCGTAGCCACGGCGTTCCTTGATAATTTTGAGCAGTTGCTGTGTTTCCCTAGACGCCCCCTCATTGGCGACCTTCGAGGCGTCTTGGTCGACATACGGGTGGTGGGCATAGGTGGCAATGACTTTGGGCATTTTCTTGACAGGTAAAACGTAGTTGGCAATGCCAGTTGCCATGGCACTTCGGGGCATGTTGTCGTATTCGGCGGTGGCGGGGTCTTGTACCAACACCATGCCGCCCTCAGCCGCAATGGTTTTCAGCCCCAAGGCGCCATCGTTCCCTAGCCCAGACAAAATGATACCGATGGCACGGGAGCCGCAATCTTCACCCAAGGCGTTGAAAAAGTGGTCTATGGGCAAATGCAATTGTTTCGCGTCGTGTCGGGCACTCAGTTGCAACTTACCCTGATGGATGGTGAGCGTCTGGTTGGCAGGGGCTAAGTAGATATGGTTGGCTAGAACGGTGCAGCCTTGCGTAGCCTGCGCGACGGGCAGGGCGGTGCAGGCGGCCAGCAGGGGCACAGAAAAATTGGTGTGGCTGGGCGCCAGATGCTGCACCACGACAAAGCCGACACCTGTGTCAATAGGCATGGCCTTGAAAAAGTCTTGCAGTGCGCTCACGCCGCCAGATGAAGCCCCAATGCCAACAATGCAGCTGGGCGGCAATGTGGTTTTGATCGGCTTGGGTCGGGGCGAAGCACTTTGACTGGGGCTACGAGGCTGAGCGCGTTGAGTTGGCAAACAGATCTCCTAATTTTTTAATTATCTTTGGCCAATATCTGTACGACGGATACACACTTATCGCATTATTGTGTGATCGATGACGTTAACTTTACAAATTCAGTTTAGCGCCTAATCTTTCATCCTTTACTTCGTATTTCACCCGAATTTCATAAGGGTATTGTTTTTAATAATCGTAAGTTAATTAACCAGGGCGAGGGCCGCAGGGTGTGGCAGTTTTTGTCGCTTAGCTGACAGGCAGGCGCTGGCCGTCATTGCTACAGTCCAGCGATGAAAACCTTTCAAACCCTCTCTGAACTGACGCCCCTGGTGGGGCACAACGTGGCCGACAGTGACTGGATCACCATCACGCAAGAACAAGTGAACCAGTTCGCGCAAGCCACCGGCGATCACCAATGGATTCACGTCGATGTGGAAAAAGCCAAGGCGGGCCCGTTTGGCGGCCCTATTGCCCACGGCTTCTTGACCTTGTCTCTGATACCCCGATTTTTTGAATCAACGATTGAGATCGTGCAAGTTCGCATGGGCGTGAACTATGGGCTCAACAAAGTCCGTTTCATGGCCCCGGTGCCGGTGGGCAGTCGCCTGCGGGCGCGCATGAAGCTGCTGCAGATGGACGCCATCGACAACAACGGCGTTCAGATGAGCTGGGAGGTGGCGATTGAGCGAGAAGGCTCGGTCAAGCCGGTGTGTGTGGCCGAGTCGCTGGCGCGCTATTACGCCTGACTCTCAAAGGGCGACTGCGGCGACTGCTGCGGTTTAGCTGCCCGGTTGCCCGAAATCATTTTGTCGCCAGGCCTCAAATACCGTCACTGCCACGGCGTTGGACAAATTCAGGCTGCGCTGGCCTTCCACCATGGGCAACTTCAACCCTTGCGGCGGGCTAAAACACTGGCGCACTGCGTCTGGCAAACCTTTGGTCTCTGACCCAAACACCAGCCAGTCGCCAGGGGCAAAAGCCACCTCAAACGCGTGACGTGTGGCACGGGTGGTGAGGGCAAACATGCGCTCTGGTATGGGGCGCTCTGCCTGTAGGAAAGCCTGCCAGTTGGCATGGCGCCTGAGTTCGGCGTACTCGTGGTAGTCCAGTCCGGCGCGCCGCATGTGCTTGTCGTCCATGGAGAATCCCAGCGGCTCAATCAAGTGCAGGGTGCAGCCCGTGTTGGCCGCCAGGCGAATGATGTTGCCCGTGTTGGGCGGAATTTCTGGGTGAACCAGCACAATATGAAACATGGTGCGGCATTGTCGCCGGGGTCTGGCCCGGGGTTTATTCGGTGCGCGCTATCACCAAGCCCGTGATGTGCGCTGCACCTGCCGCGCGCAGTGTGTGTGCCGCGGTAAAAAGCGAGGCACCACTGGTCATGACATCGTCCACCAGCACCACGCGCTTTGCCCTGACGTGGCTGGCCAGCAAAGGGTCTAGCGCCAGCGCATCTTTCAGACTGGTCAGCCGCTCATGGCGGGGCAGAGAACTTTGTGGCGGCGTGTTTCTAATGCGCAGCAGCAGCGTCGGGTGGGTTTTGGCGGGCGCCAGGGCCTGGGCCAGTAATAGCGACTGGTTGAAGCCACGACTTTGCAGCCTTTGAACCGACAAGGGCATGGGCAACACCCAATCAGCCGCCTCCAGCGCGGGCTCTACCCAGGGCGTACTTTTTAGCAGCACGCCCCAAGCGTGTGCCAGTCCCGGGTTGGCGTGAAACTTGAAGGCCTGAATCAGTCCGGCCCAGGGAAAGCCATAAGACACGGCCGCCAGGCAGCGGTCAAGCGGCGGTGGGTTCTTGAGGCAGTTGCCGCAGTGCGCCAACCCTGCGGGGAGGGCCAGCGCACAGCTCTGGCAGCGTGGCTGGGGCTGGGCAAAACGCGCCACGCAGTCGTCGCAAATGATGCGCCCGGGCCAGGCATGGCACACCCGACACTGGCTGGGCAGCTTGTGCATTAAACGGGTAAATAGGCCGGGTATCACCCAGTCAATATACTCTGATGAACTTGATTTTCACCATGGCCAACCAGCGTCCCCCCACCATCGATCCCCAGGCCGCTGCACGCTGGCAGCAGTTGCCCGCCAGCGTATCGCCTTGGTTGCATGAAGAGGTGGGCAACCGGATGCAGGAGCGGCTCGAATGGATCACGCTGAAGCCCGAGCGCTGGGCGCATTGGCAGCCGGTACGTGGCGGTCTGCAGACCCATGCGTTGCTGACCCAGCGCTACCCCAAGGCGCAATGCTTTGTCACTGAAAGCAATGACAGCTATACAAAGTTTGCTACGCAATCCATAGCAAAACCATGGTGGAACCCTTCCGCCTGGAGCGGCCCGGCCACGCGCTTTGAGCGGCCTGCCGAGGCCTCGGTGCAGATGGTATGGGCCAATATGTCTTTGCACATGGCGGCCGATCCGCAGCAACTCATGGCCCAGTGGCACCGTGCCCTGGCGGTTGAGGGTTTTGTGATGTTTTCCTGCCTGGGGCCAGATACCTTGCGCGAATTGCGTGACCTGTATCAGGCCTTGGGCTGGCCGGCACCCTCGCATGAGTTCACCGACATGCATGACTGGGGCGACATGCTGGTGGCGGCAGGTTTCGCCGAGCCCGTGATGGACATGGAGCGCATCACGCTCACTTTTGAGACGCCAGAGCGCTTACTCGAAGAGTTACGGGGCCTGGGGCGCAACCTGCATCCTCAGCGATTTGCGGGCCTAAGGGGCCGCCAGTGGCTGGCCAGCTTGCGCCAGGCATTGAAGGCGCGTCCTTTGCAACTGACTTTTGAAATCATTTACGGCCACGCCTTCAAGCCCCAGCCGCGCCTGTCAGTGAAGCCTGAAACGGTGTTGTCGCTAGCACAAATGCGGGAAACTTTAAGTCTGCCAAAGACTTACCCGTCACTGCCATGAAGTCCATCGCGCCTAGGTCAGTCATCGCTGGAGGTGTGGGCTACAATCGCCCCGATTCAGCTTGTACAGCGCGGGTTTGCGCTGTATGTAACCCGTTAGAAATGGTGTATGCCAGAGATGGCGCTTGATTAACATGGACTTTCGATTTGCCACTGTGCAAGACCAGAGCATCCAATGGTTCTTGCGACGTAACTGTGCGATTTCTCCCGCCCAGTTGGCCTGGTTTTACCTGTCCTTGTGCATCGTTTCCTTGGGTATTGGCACCGTGTTCTGGTTTCAAGGCGCCGTGATGGTGTTGCCATTTGCCTGGCTTGAACTGGTGGCTGTGGGTGCTGGGTTTCTGCTTTATGCACGCCACGCCACTGACGGTGAGCGCATTGTTTTGCGAGACGGGCATTTGCTGGTGGAGCTGGAAACAGCCGGCAAGCTTGAGCGTACCGAATTCCGCCAAGAGTGGGTTCGGATCGAGCCCAAGCGAGGTGAGCGGTCGTTGATTGAGGTTTCGGGGCAGGGACGCTCCATCAATGTGGGGCGGTTTGTTCGTCCTGAATTGCGTCCCATGCTGGCAAAAGAAATTCGGATGGCATTGCGCACCCTGTGAATGACCGGTGCGCAGGTCGGGTCAGATTGATTAAGTTTTGAGGCTATGAAGAAGTGAACATGATGAAGAGCATTTTCAATAAATTGGCAGCAGTGTGGTTGGCAGCATTTGCCTGGGCTGGTTCTGTGGCTTTTACGGCGGCCCTTGCGGTCAATGACTTACCCGGCGGCCCGGCGGTCAATCAACTGAATTTGCATCCAGCCGTCACCAAAATTGCCCAAGAGCAAGCCTGGCTTCACTGGTTCATGCTGATTTTGTGCACGGTCATATTCGTAGCAGTGTTTGCAGTGATGTTTTACTCCATCTGGAAACACCGTAAGTCGGTTGGCCACAAGGCCGCCAACTTTCACGAGTCGGTGACGGTCGAAATTATCTGGACCATTGTTCCTTTCATCATCGTGATCTTGATGGCTTTGCCCGCCACCAAGGTGGTCGTTGCCATGAAAGACACCACCAACGCCGACCTGACCATCAAGGTCACAGGCATGCAGTGGAAATGGGGTTACGACTACATCAAGGGCGAGGGCGAAGGCATTGGTTTCATCTCCTCCCTGGATGCAGCGCACCGTCAGATGTCCAACGATGGCGGCCCTAAAAAAGGGGAAGCAGTTGATGACTATTTGCTCAAGGTAGACCATCCTATGGTGGTTCCCGTGAACAAGAAAGTTCGCATCATCACCACGGCCAACGACGTGATTCACTCTTTCATGGTGCCTTCGTTTGGTATCAAGCAAGACGCTATTCCCGGCTTTGTACGTGACACCTGGTTTCGCGCCGAAAAGATTGGTGATTACCACGGTCAGTGCGTCGAGTTGTGCGGCAAAGAGCACGCCTACATGCCTATCCACGTGAAAGTGGTGTCGGCTGAAGACTATGCCCTGTGGGTGGCCGCTGAGCAGAAAAAAATGGCTGCCAAAGCGGATGATCCAACCAAAGTCTGGACCGCCGAAGACCTGTCCAAGCGCGGTGAAAAAGTGTATGCCGCCAACTGTGCTGCCTGCCACCAAGCCAGCGGCAAGGGTGCCGGCCCGATCAAGGCACTTGACGGTGCTGCCGTGGTGCTCGATGCCGACAAAACCAAACAAATCATGGTTTTGTTGAATGGTCAAAACAATTTGACCATGCCTGCATGGAAATCAATGAGTGACACCGATATTGCTGCTGTCATCACCTTCACCAAAAACAACTGGTCCAACAAGACTGGCCAGTTGGTGCAGCCCGCTGAAGTGCTGGCTGCCCGCAAATAATTTGCCAAGATTAAAGTATTGAGAAGGAAATCAGAATGAGTGCCGTTCTAGACCACCACGATCACGCCCACGACGATCACCACGACCACGCCCCTGTGGGCTGGCGCCGTTGGGTTTTTGCAACCAACCACAAAGACATTGGTACCTTGTACCTGCTGTTCAGCTTCTCGATGCTGATGATTGGCGGTGTTTTGGCTTTGCTGATTCGTGCCGAGCTGTTTCAGCCAGGCTTGCAACTGGTGAATCCCGAGCTGTTCAATCAGCTCACCACCATGCACGGTCTGATCATGGTGTTTGGCGCCATCATGCCGGGCTTTGTGGGTTTTGCTAACTGGATGATTCCGCTGCAAATTGGCGCAGCTGACATGGCGTTTGCCCGCATGAACAACTTCAGCTTCTGGCTGATGATTCCTGCCGCGGCTACGCTGGTTAGTTCCTTCTTTATGCCTGGTGGCGCACCTGCTGCAGGCTGGACGCTGTATGCGCCGCTGACACTGCAACAAGGCCCGTCCATGGACGCCGGCATTTTTGCCCTGCACATTTTGGGTGCCAGCTCCATCATGGGCTCCATCAACATCATCGTGACTATTTTGAACATGCGCGCGCCCGGCATGACGCTCATGAAAATGCCCATGTTCTGCTGGACCTGGCTCATCACAGCCTACCTGCTGATCGCTGTGATGCCCGTGTTGGCCGGTGCTATCACCATGACGCTGACAGACCGCCATTTTGGTACCTCGTTCTTCAACCCGGCAGGCGGCGGCGACCCCGTGATGTACCAGCACATTTTCTGGTTCTTCGGTCACCCCGAGGTCTACATCATGATTCTGCCGGCCTTCGGCATCGTCAGCCAGATCGTGCCCGCTTTTGCCCGCAAGAAACTGTTTGGTTACGCCTCTATGGTGTACGCCACCTCCAGTATTGCCATACTGTCCTTCATCGTCTGGGCACACCACATGTTCACCACCGGTATGCCGGTGACTGGCCAGTTGTTCTTCATGTACGCCACGATGCTGATTGCCGTGCCGACTGCCGTGAAAATTTTTAACTGGATCGCCACCATGTGGCAAGGTTCCATGACCTTTGAGACCCCCATGCTGTTTGCTGTGGGCTTCATTTTCGTGTTCACCATGGGTGGCTTCACCGGTCTGATTCTGGCCATGGCACCGATTGACATTCAGGTTCAAGACACCTACTACGTGGTGGCTCACTTCCACTATGTACTGGTGGCCGGTTCGCTGTACGCCATGTTTGCTGGTTACTACTACTGGGCTCCTAAATGGACCGGTGTGATGTACAACGAAACGCGCGGCAAGATCCACTTCTGGTGGTCGCTGATTGCGTTCAACGTGACCTTCTTCCCCATGCACTTCTTGGGTCTGGCGGGTATGCCACGTCGTTATGCTGATTACCCCATGCAGTTTGCAGACTTCAATGCGCTGGCATCTGTGGGCGGTTTTGCCTTCGGTATTGCCCAGGTGTATTTCTTCTTCTTCATCGTCTTGCCCGCCATGATGGGCAAGGGTGAAAAAGCCCCTCAAAAGCCTTGGGAAGGTGCCGAAGGTCTGGAGTGGGAAGTTCCATCGCCAGCCCCTTTCCACACCTTTGAAACACCGCCCAAGCTCAATGCGGCGGCCAACAAAATTGTTGCCTGAAACCCAGCTGAATTGCCGCCATGACACCTGAACAAAAAAAATCTAATCTGAAGACCGGGTTGATCCTGGCCTCCGTTGCGCTGGTGTTTTTTGTGGGCTTCATGGCCAAGATGATTGTTCTGGGCAAATAGGCCATGAACCTTCGGCTTGAAAATTTTCGGATGGTGCGCAAGCTGGTGGTGGTAACCGCTGGCATGTTCGCCTTCGGTTATGCCTTGGTGCCCATCTACAACGCTATTTGCGAGATGACTGGCATCAACGTGCTGGCCATTGGCGAGCGCGATATACCGGGTGCCAAATCGAATGTAACTAACACGCAAGTGGATGTGAGCCGCACCATCACGGTCGAGTTTGACGCCAACTCGCGCGGCCCTTGGGAATTCAAGCCCGAAAAGCGCTCCATGCAAGTACATCCTGGCCAAATGGCCACAGTGATGTACGAGTTCCAGAACATGCAGAACCGCAAGATGTCGGCGCAGGCAATACCCAGCTATGCACCACAGCAGGCGAGCCCCTATTTCAACAAGGTGGAGTGCTTCTGCTTTAACCAGTACACACTCGAGCCGGGTGAGAAAAAAGCCTGGCCTGTCGTCTTTGTGATTGACCCCAAGTTGTCTAAAGATGTCACCACCATTACCTTGTCGTACACCTTCTTTGAAGTGGGTGGCAAGGTGCCGGCAGCACCGGTGGCCGCCGCAGTGGTTAAGACCAAGGCGCCGGCATGAGCGGTGAGTTGTCTCAAAAGCCGGTGCGACAAGCCTCGTTTTGGCGCAGCGTCAAGGTGGTGGCCTGGTCTTTTGTGGGTATTCGAAAAAACAGCGAGTCTGTAGAAGACATGGCCCGCGTCAACCCCTTTCACATCATTGTGGTCGGTATTGGTGCAGCCATAGTGATGGTAGTTAGTTTGGTAGTCCTGGTGAATTGGGTCGTGGCCAAATAAGGCCCGCCTGGCACCTGATCAAGATAGAAGTGAATCGATAGGAATGGATTTGACATGAGTTCAACAGCACACGGCACAACACCTTACTACTTTGTACCCCAGCCCTCCCGGCATCCCGCGATGGCGGCACTGGGTCTGTTTTTTGTCATCCTTGGCGCCGGCCAGTGGATCAATGGCTCGAGTTGGGGCAAATACGCGCTGGCCTTTGGTATGGTCTGGTTCTTGGGGGTGTTGTACCAGTGGTTCAGCGAGGCTGTGGGCGAGAGCGAAAGCGGTCAGTACAGCCGAAAGATTGATTTATCCTTCCGCTGGAGCATGAGCTGGTTCATCTTCTCCGAGGTGATGTTTTTCGGCGCCTTCTTCACCGCCTTGTGGTGGGCCCGTTCGCACTCGGTGCCCGCGTTGGGAAGTCTTGAAAACGCGCTGTTGTGGCCCGACTTCAAAGCCGTCTGGCCCAGCCTGGCTGCCGGTGTCACGGCCTCACCCGCTGGCATTGTTGAGCCCTTCACCACCATGACCCCGTTCTGGTTGCCCACCATCAACACGGCTTTGTTGTTGACTTCAGGCGTCACCCTGACGATTGCTCACCACGCCCTGCTTGTTGGCAACCGCAGCAAAACCTTGACTTTCATGTGGCTCACTGTGCTGCTGGGTATCGTGTTCCTGGTTGTGCAGGGTTACGAGTACTACCACGCTTACCATGATCTCAACCTCAAGTTGACATCTGGCGTGTATGGTTCCACCTTCTTCATGCTCACGGGTTTCCACGGCTTCCACGTTTTTGTGGGCATGCTGATGCTGTTGTTCATCACCCTGCGATTGCAAAAAGGCCATTTCTCGGCTGACCACCACTTCGGCTTTGAAGGTGCCGCCTGGTACTGGCACTTTGTGGACGTGGTGTGGCTGGGCCTCTACGTCCTGGTTTATTGGATGTAAGCAAGCTCTCGGTCTATTGGGCCGGGCGAAAATAAGGCACCGCTAGCGGTGCCTTTTTCCATTCTGAGTGTCGTGACCTTTATTGGCCAGCCCCAATGCCTGTGGGATGCAAGTAGCCCAGCTTCCAGGCCAGCAAAACGGACAGGAACAGCACAATGGACAGACCCACCCGCATGGCCAGGGCGACGGCCATTTTGTTGCCCTTGGCGCCGGATTTCATCATGAAGAACATGGCTGTTCCAAGACTAGCGACAATCGCGACAAACGCAGTGATGACTAAATATTTCATAGATAGGATTATCTCGTGAACGCACGCTGGAAGTTTGGCCTGATCACGGCTGTCGCGCTGCTGTCTATTTTCGTCACGCTGAGCCTGGGGCGTTGGCAGTTGGGCCGGGCTGCCCAAAAGCAGGCCTTGCAGAGCAGCACAGAGGCCCAGGGCCAACTGGCCCGTCTTGAGGCGCCTGCGCTACTCGCAGCACCGGATGCCCTGCGCGATGTGCACCGCCGAGTGCTGTTACGCGGGCAGTGGCTGGGGCAGCACACGGTCTTGCTTGACAACCGGCAGATGAATGGCAAGGTGGGTTACTACGTGGTGACGCCCTTGCAACTCGAAGGTGAGGCGGCTGTCGTGCTGGTGCAGCGGGGCTGGCTGGCGCGTAATTTTTTGGACCGCAATGCGACCCCCCAGGTTGAGACCCCGGCGGGTGTGGTGACTCTGGAAGGCCGCATTGTCCCGCCCCCGTCCAAGTTATACGAACTCGGTAGCTCGAGCGAGGGCCTCATCCGGCAAAATATCGACCTGGCCAGTTTCAAGGCTGAGACCGGTGTGCCGCTCTTGAATGTATCTGTGCAGCAAACGGGCGCCCTCTCTGAGGGCCTGTTGCGCGAGTGGCCGGTGCTGGGCTCCGGCGTTGACAAACACTACGGCTATGCCTTTCAGTGGTTTGCACTGAGTGGCTTGATTGCAATTCTTTATGTCTGGTTTCAAATTGTTAGACGATTCATCTTCCCCCGGCGCCGCTAAGTCTGTTCCTGCAGCGCCTTCTGCTGACCACGCACTGGGTCTGACGGTGCACGCCATGCCGGCACCCGAGCAAACCCTGCCCACCGCTGAGCAGCGCACTGGCATGGGCCGCTGGAAAATGTTGATGGTGTTTTTGGTGTGTGCGGCACCGGTGGTGGCTTCTTACATCACCTATTACGTGGTCCGGCCAGAAGGGCGGCGCAACTTTGGCGAGTTGATAACCCCCCAGCGGCCCTTGCCCGATGCCCGTGCCGTCACCCTCGACGGCACATCTATGGCGCTGCAAGCGCTGCGCGGCCAGTGGCTGCTGGTCAGCGTGGGTGCGGCCGCTTGCGACAAACTGTGCAGCGAGCACCTGTACTTGCAACGCCAGATGCGCGAAAGCCTGGGCAAAGAAAAAGACCGCCTGGATTGGGTCTGGTTGCTGGCCGACGATGCGCCTGTGCCTGATGCCCTCCAGCCCGCCCTCAAAGGCGCCACCGTTTTGCGCCTGCCGCCCGCCGTGCTGAACAACTGGCTCTCACCGGCCGCCGGTCACCAACTCTCCGAGCATCTGTATGTGGTTGACCCGATGGGCAACTGGATGATGCGCTTTCCGGCCGCGCTGAACCGCAACGGTGCCGCACAGGCCAAGCGCGACCTGGAGCGTCTGCTGCGTGCCTCGGCTTTCTGGGACCAGCCCGGGCGCGAGCTCAAGCCCAAGCCTTGACAGCACCCTAACCATGATGGCCGTGTTTGATTTTCTGGATGCCTCGCCCTTGCTGCGCGTGATGGGTTTGGGCTTGCTGATGGCGCTGTTGCCCTTAGCCTGGGTGGCGTGGCGCAATAAAGCGGCCACGCCTTTGCGCCGTCACCAGGCGCTGACCCTGCTCACGCTGTTTCTAACCTTCGACCTGATCTTGTTTGGTGCCTTTACCCGCCTGACGGACTCTGGCCTGGGCTGCCCCGACTGGCCTGGCTGCTACGGGAGCGCCAGCCCTTTGGGTGCTTCAGCCGCCATTGCAAGCGCGCAGGACGCCATGCCCACGGGCCCGGTCACCCATGGCAAAGCCTGGATTGAAATGATTCACCGCTACCTGGCCACCAGCGTTGGCGTGCTCATTCTGGTGCTGGCCGTGGGCAGTTGGCGGCGCTGGCGGAAAGCCGATGTGCGTGACCCCGCCGATGCGCCCTGGTGGCCACTGCTGACCTTGTTCTGGGTCTGTGTGCAGGGTGCGTTTGGTGCGCTGACGGTCACCATGAAATTGTTCCCGGCCATCGTGACCCTGCACCTCATGGGGGGACTGGTGTTGCTGGCCATGTTGGGCGTGCAGGCGGCACGCACAAGCCTGCGCACCGCACAGCGTGCGCCTGTGGATTTGACGCCGGGCTTGCGTGTTTTCCTTTGGCTGGTGCTGCTGTTGTTGGCCGTGCAAGTCGCGCTGGGTGGCTGGGTTAGCACCAATTACGCGGTGTTGGCCTGCTCGGACTTTCCCACCTGCCAAAACAGCTGGTGGCCGGCCATGAACTTCACCCAGGGCTTTGAACTGTGGCGCGGCCTGGGCCTGACCGGTCAGGGCGAGCACATCAGTTTTGCCGCTCTCACCGCCATCCATTGGACCCACCGCTTGATGGCCTTTGTGGTGCTGCTGTTGTTGGGTGCGCTAGCCTGGCAACTCAACCGCGTGCGCCCCTTGCGCATGCACTCGCGCTGGCTGGCCTTTTTAACCGCCTTGCAATTGGCCACTGGCCTGAGTAACGTGGTGCTGGGCTGGCCGCTGCTGGCTGCTGTTTTACATACCGGGGGCGCGGCCGCCCTGGTGCTGGTGATGGTCTGGGCGCTGGCCGCCAGCCAGACGGCACCGCCTTTTGTTCCGAAACTTTCCGACCCGAGACCGCCTGCATGAGTGCCCAATCCCTTCCCGCTTCCACGCCCCTGTCCGTGTTTCGGCAGTTTCATGCGCTGACCAAGCCCCGCGTTATCCAGCTCATTGTGTTTTGCGCGCTCATTGGCATGGTGCTGGCCGTGCCGGGCGTGCCCAACATGGCCGAGATACGGTTGGCCTTGCTGGCCTGCCTGGGCATCTGGCTGGTGGCCGCCGCCGCTGCAGCGTTCAACTGCATAGTCGAAAAAGGCATTGACGCCAAGATGAAACGCACGGCCTGGCGCCCCACCGCCAAAGGCGAACTGGCCGATTGGCAAACCCTGCTGTTCTCAGCCATTTTGTGCACGCTGGGCTCGGTGTTGCTGTACGTCTGGGTTAATCCGCTAACCATGTGGCTGACCTTTGCCACCTTTGTGGGCTACGCCGTGATCTACACCGTCATTCTCAAGCCGCGCACGCCGCAGAACATCGTGATTGGCGGTGCCTCTGGCGCCATGCCACCGGTGCTGGGCTGGGCGGCCATGGCCGGCAACGTCGGCCCCGAGCCGCTGATTTTGTTCTTGATTATTTTCTTGTGGACGCCGCCTCACTTCTGGGCGCTGGCCCTGTACCGCGTGGAGGACTATCGCAAATCCGGCCTGCCCATGCTGCCCGTGACCCATGGCAATGCCTTCACCCGGCTGCAAATACTGCTCTACACCATCATCCTGTTTGCTGCCTGTCTGCTGCCCTATGTCTACGGCATGAGTTCCTGGCTGTACCTGGTGGTTGCCGTCATCCTGAGTATTGGATTTTGTGGCTACGGTTTTCAGCTGTGGCGCCACTACTCGGACGAGCTGGCGCGCCGAACTTTCCGCTTCTCGCTCATTCACCTCAGCGTGCTGTTTGCCGCCTTGCTGGTAGACCACTATGTTTTATAAAACCGGCATGAACAAACGCCAGGCCCTTCAGTCCCTCGCCCGCTGGTCGCTGCTGGCCGGCAGCGCTGGGCTGCTGGCCTGCTCCGAGAAAAAGCTGAACTTTGTGTCGATAGACCTGACCGGCGCCGACTACGCGCTGGACTTCACCATGACCGACCACAACGGTCAGGCCCGCAGCATCAAGGACTTTGCCGGCAAGGTGGTGGTGCTGTTCTTTGGCTACACGCAATGCCCCGACGTCTGCCCCACCTCCATGGCTGAGTTGGCCGAGGTCAAACGCCTGCTGGGCAAAGACGGCGAGCGCCTGCAAGGCCTGTTCGTCACGGTAGACCCAGCCCGTGACACGCCTGAAGTTCTCAAGGCCTATATGACCAACTTCGACCCCAGCTTTTTAGCGCTCTACACCACGCCTGACAAGCTCGAAGCCATCGCCAAGGACTACAAGGTGTATTACAAAAAGGTCGACGGGAAAACCGCCACCAGTTACACCATGGACCATTCAGCGGGTAGCTACGTTTACGACACCCAGGGCAAGCTGCGTTTGTACACGCGCTACGGCACCGGCGCCCCGGCATTGGCGGCCGACATCAAGCTGCTGCTGCAGTAAGCCGCAAGAAACCGCCTTTCTCAGCCTTTCCCCGCCTTTTTCGCCAGACCTGCCAGCGCCCCCGGGCACAGGGCTTACTCCACTTTGATCGCGCGCTGGCTGATGATGGCGCCGAGTTGGGCCGTATCGAGCTTCACGCGGCTGGCCAAGCCTTCGGCGGTGGAGCCCACCACTTGCCAGCCTTGCTGCAACAGTTTTTGCTTGATCTCGGGCGAGCGGGCAATCTCACTGATCAGCGCGGACAGTTTGGCCACCACCGCAGGCGGCATAGAACGGGGCGCCGCCACGGCGTTCCAGATTTCCAGGTTGAAGTCAGCCACCCCGGCCTCTGCCATGCTGGGCAGGTCGGGCACCAGCGCGCTGCGGGCGTTGGAGGTCACGCCAATGGCGCGCAACTTGCCACCGCTGATTTGCGCCAGGGCCAAGGCCGGCGGCAACATGGACAACTGCAACTGCCCGCCCAGCATGGCATTGGCCACCTGTGGGTAGCCGGGGTAGGGCACATGCACCGGGTTGATGCCGGTTTTGCTTTTGAGCAGTTCCATGCCGATATGGCCCACCGTGCCCACGCCCGGTGTGCCGTAGCTCCACTTGTCACCGGCCTGCGCTGCTGCTTGAAAAAATTCTTTGGCCGTCACACCAGGCGCACCCAGTGGCGCTGTTAACACCAGCGGCGACACCCCCACCAGGCTGATCGGCGCCAGGTCTTTGAGTGGGTCATAAGGCAGGGCAGGGTTGAGCAACTTGGCAATCGTCATGTTGCCGTTGATCATCAAACCGATGGTGTGCTCATCGGTGGCCTTGGCTACAAAATCGGCACCAATATTGCCCCCGGCGCCCACCTTGTTGACCACCAGCACCGGCTGCCCCAGCGCCTTGGACAAAGGCTCAGCCAGGGTGCGCGCGGTCAGGTCGGGGGATGAACCGGCCGGAAACCCCACCACGATCTGCACCGTCTTAGTCGGCCAGGCGGTACTTGTTTGGCCGAAAACGCTGAAGGACAGGGCGCAGGCCGTCAACCAAACGGCAGCCCTTGGAAACAACTTTGACATGGGTACTTTCCTTCGTAAAAATGCCCCTGACAGCGCAAGGCAGCAGGGGCATTGTGAATCAAGCCGGAGCTCGGCTTTGAAGCGGATGAACTTCAGGCAAATTCTGCCAGCGCCTTTTTCATCTTCTTCATCGCTGCCACTTCAATCTGGCGAATGCGCTCGGCGCTGACACCGTACTCGGCCGCCAGGTCATGCAGGGTCATGCCGCCTGAGTTGTCGTCGTTGACCTTGAGCCAGCGCTCTTCCACAATGCGCCGGCTGCGGTCGTCCAGCGCATCAAGCGCCGTCGCAATGCCGTCGCTGGCCAGCACGTCGCGCTCACGCGCTTCAAGCATGGCCGTGGGCTCGTGGTTGGCATCGGTGAGGTAGGCAATCGGGCCAAACGCGTCTTCGCCATCGTCTGACGAACCGGGGTCGAGCATCACATCGCCCCCCGACAAACGGGTTTCCATCTCAATCACCTCTTCGCGCTTGACCTTGAGCTCACGCGCCATGGCGTTGATCTGTGTTTCATTCAAGGTTTCGCGGTGCGTACCGGCATCTGCCGCTGCATCTTCAGACTTGTAACGCTGCTTCATGGAGCGCAGGTTGAAAAACAGTTTGCGCTGTGACTTGGTCGTGGCCACCTTCACCATGCGCCAGTTTTTCAAAATATATTCATGAATCTCGGCTTTGATCCAGTGCATGGCGTAGCTCACCAGGCGCACGCCCTGGTCTGGGTCGAAACGCTTGACCGCCTTCATCAGGCCCACATTGCCTTCCTGAATCAAATCTCCGTGCGGCAGGCCATAGCCCAGGTACTGGCGCGCCACCGACACCACCAGGCGCAGGTGGGACAAGACCAGTTTTCCGGCGGCGTCCAGGTCGTTGTCTGCCCGAAACTTGCGGGAAAACGCCTGTTCTTCTTCCAGGGTGAGCATCGGCAGGCGGTTAGCCGCCGAGATATAGGCCTCCAAATTGCCCAGCGGGGGCACCAAGGACCAAGGGTTAGCCACCGTCAGCACGGCCCCTGAAACGCCTGTTTGAGTCGTCATACCAGAACTCCTTTTCGTCATGACCGCAATATTAGCACTCGGTAAGAGAGAGTGCTAAGACATAAGTTCAATCCCGTTCATAGTTATTGATATTTGTCAGGCGCAGCCGCTGAAGCAGGCGGGTTAGTACGTTTACGCGTTTGCGGATAATGGCGCACCCCAGCAAGACACCCCCCAAACTACAAAAGCTTATGAGCACTACAACTTCCAGCGCTGCCCTTTCAACGGGCGCCACGGCCCTAAGCCAACCCCGCCTCACCAGCCTGTCCCACGGCGGCGGCTGTGGCTGCAAGATTGCTCCGGGCGTGTTGTCAGACATTTTGAAAGGCATGCCTGCCATGCCCATTCCCAAGGAATTGATGGTGGGCATTGAGACGGCGGACGACGCAGCCGTCTACAAGCTCAACGACGAGCAGGCGCTGATTGCCACCACCGACTTCTTCATGCCCATCGTGGACGACCCGTTTGACTTTGGCCGCATTGCCGCCACCAACGCCATCTCCGACGTCTACGCCACGGGGGGCACACCCATCATGGCGCTGGCGCTGGTGGGCATGCCCATCAATGTGCTGTCCACCGAGACCATTGGCAAGATTTTGGAAGGTGGCGCTTCGGTTTGCCGCGCGGCGGGCATTCCGATTGCCGGGGGCCACACCATCGACTCGGTGGAGCCCATTTATGGTCTGGTGGCCTTGGGTCTGGTGCACCCCAAACGCGTCAAGCGCAATGCCGATGCGCGCGTGGGCGACCGCCTGATTCTGGGCAAACCGCTGGGCGTGGGCATCTTGTCGGCGGCGCTGAAAAAAGAAAAACTCGACGCGGCGGGCTACGCCCAGATGATTCGCGTCACCACCCAACTCAACACCCCCGGCCCTGAGCTGGCGGCACTGGACGGCGTGCACGCGCTAACCGATGTGACTGGCTTTGGCCTGGCGGGCCACGCGCTGGAAATAGCGCGCGGCGCGGGCTGTACGGTACAGGTGAACTGGGACCAGGTGCCCTTGCTCAGCGGGGTGCGGGAGTTGGCCGCGCAGGGCATGGTGACCGGCGCGTCTGGGCGCAATTGGGCCGGTTACGGCCATGAGATCAGTCTGCCCACCCGTTTTTCTGCCGTCGACCAGGCCTTGCTGAGCGACCCGCAAACCAGCGGCGGCTTGCTGGTGTCATGTGCGCCAGAGGCCGTGCAGGCGGTGCTGGCCATCTTCAAACAACACGGCTTTGACGATGCGCGCGACATGGGCCAGATCGTGCCCGCCAGCGCGGGCGCCAAGCTGGTGCTGCTTTAAGTCAAGTTAAGACAAGCCAAGCCAAGCCAAGCCAAGCCAATTAAGCCAAGCCAAGCCTCGGCCATTCTCATCACGCCATCAGCAGCAGCGCGATGTTGCTGGCCACGGCAGCTGTCCAGATCAGCGTGCGCACTGTACCCAGGTTCATCAGGTAAGACGCCACATAGGCCAGGCGCAGGGCAATAAAGGTCATGGCCAGCAGGTCAATGCGGGCCTGGTCAGCCTGGGCTTGCTGTGCCAGCAGGACGGCTGCAATGAACAGCGGCAGGGCCTCAAAGCCGTTGTTTTGTGCCGCAATGGCGCGCGCCTTCCAGCCGCCCAGGCGCGCGGCCCATTCCCGTGGGCTGCGGTTGTCGTAACCGCCTTCACGCAGGGGCTGTTTCGCGCTGCCGGCTTTGGCCAGGCCGGCGGTCAAGGTAGGCAGCAAACAAGCGGCCAGCACACAGTAATTGGCAATCGTCATGGGGTTCTTTCTGTGCCCGAAGGGGGCCGGTAGGTGGTGATCAAGGGTGCGCCAGGTTAAGGGAATGCAACTGGCGCGGCGGGTGCGGAAATTCAAGGTTTGGTGATGGTAGCGTTAACAGCCTGCGCCCCGCCATCAAGTAGGCGACAGCCGCCTTCAGTGGCGGCGAAAGCGCTGCACAAACGAGCGGTCTATCCAGTCTTTGAACCACCACACCCAGCGCCCTTGTGCGCTGAACTTGCCCCAAGTGGCAATGGCATGCTGGTCGCCACAGGACAGCAGGTTCAGCGTGTGGATGGGTGGTTGGTGCTCGCGCAAGGGTTGACCGGCCACCAGGGCTTCCAGGTTGCGCGCCAGCGCCGGGCCGGCGCGCACGGCATACACACCGCTGCGCGCCAGGGGACGGTCCTGGCGAGCGCTCACGTCGCCTGCGGCCAGCACCTCGGGGTGGTTGGTAGAGCGCAGGCAGGCGTCCACCGCGATAAAACCCTGCGCGTCCAGCGCCAGGTCGCTGCCCTGCAGCCAGGCCGGGGCCTGCGCACCGGTGGCCACCAGAGGCACATCGCACAGCAGACGCGCCCCGTTGCCCAGCTCAATTTCACCAGCGTGCAAGGCGGTGGCGCGTTCGTTCAAGACCGTGATGCGCCGCGCCTTCAAGGCCGAGCGAAGGCGCTGCTGCACCCCATCGGGGTAGTTGGTGCCCAAGCCGGCTTCACCCGCAATCAGCGTCACCGAGGCCGTGGGCAGGCGCTGGCGCACCGCCATCACCAGCTCAAGGCCCGCCGCGCCGCCGCCTATGACGGCCAGGCGCAGCGTGCGTTGCGCTGCGAGCGCCAGCACCTGCGGCCAGAGGTGGCAAAACGCTTCAATCGGGCGCACAAACAGACCGTGTTCGCGCACGCCGGGCAGGCTGGTTTCCAGCAGCTGCCGGTCTTGCACTGGCCCGGTGTTGACCGAGAGCCAGTCGTAGGCCAGATCCGTACCATCGTCCAGGCGCAGCCGCCGCTTTTGGGCGTCCAGGGCGGTCACGCTTTGTTGCAGCCAGCGGATGCCGTTTTTTTCCAGCAGCGGCGCCAGCGCAATCACGCAGTCGTCCAAGGCGTAATGGCCCGCCACAAAGCCCGGCACCATGCCCGAATACAGCTGCCGCGCAAACGGCGCCACCAGCGTCACGCGCGCACCGTTGAAAGACTGGCGCGTGGCCTGCGCCAGCAAGTGCACGTGCGCATGCCCTGCGCCCAGCAGCACCAGGTGTTTGTGCGACTGCATGGCGCCTTTCATCAGACCGGTCATGGCGTGCTCCTTATGGCGTGTTGATCAAGACCAGGTCACTGGCGTAAGCCAGGCTGCTGCCCCCGGTGTTGTCCGCATCGGCCCCCACCAGCACCGCCACCAGCGGCGGCACGCTGCGCGACTCGTGGCCAAAAGCTTGCAAAAAATCAGCGCTCAGACGGCGCTCGTGGCTGGCCCATTGCTTGAGCGGTGCGTTGGCCCCGTTGAGCACCAGGTAGCGCACCCGCTGGCTGTAGGCGTTGGCGAGTACCGTGCCTTCGGGCAGTTGCGTGTCCCAGATGTAGCACAGGGTGGCGCCCGGCAGGGTTTCTTTGCTCAGGCTGCGCGCCAGCAGCAGCAGGCTGCGTTCGCCCCAACTGAGTTGTGAAGCCGGCAAGTCAAACAGGGCGCAGACTTTGAGGGGCGAATCGTCACCACTTTTACGCCGCAGGTCGGCCAGTGGCAGGCCCTGGTCCAGGCGCCAGCGCCAGCGCAGCACCGCGTTGGGTGCCAGGCGCAGTGCCGGCAAGTCATGCACTAAATTGGCATACGAGCGCTCGGTGCGCAGGCGCAACACGGGGGCGCCGTCCAGCGCCACCAGGTCAAAGCGCGTCGCGGCAATGCTGTCTTTGCCCACGCCCACCACGCGCCAGGGTTCGCCGGGTACCGAGGCGGCCGCACTTGTACTGGCACTGACCAGCGGTGCGAGCAGGCTTTGCGCCTGCGCGCCTGCCAGCAGCAGGCCGGCGCACAGGCCGGCCAGGGCGCGCCGCCACTCCGCAACAGAGCAGCAGGACCGAACAAACCAGCGGCGAAAAAATGAGGCGAGATGAAGCATAGGCAGGAACTTGGGCGCTTGGGTTCAGGTCAGTGGCTAGTCGGTGGCTAGTTAGTGGCAAATGGTTGGCTAATGGCCAGGGCTTAGCCCCGGCGCCAGTCATGGTAGCGCCTGGCCCAGCGCAGCAACCGCTCAGGCTGGTGGGCGCGCTTCCACACGCCGGCGGCGTATTTGTTGGCCTCGGCCAGTGTGGGGTAGCTGTGCACCGTGCCCAATATTTTGTTCAGGCCCAGGCCGTGTTTCATGGCCAGCACATACTCGGCCAGCAGGTCCCCGGCGTGGCGGCCTACCAGTGTCACGCCCAAAATTTGGTCGCTGCCCGGGCGCGTCAGCACTTTGACAAAGCCTTGCGTGTCGCTGTCGGCAATGGCCCGGTCCAGCTCGGCCAATTCAAAGCGGCTGACCTCAAAGGCCACCTGTTGCGCGCGCGCCTGTGTTTCGTTCAAGCCCACGCGCGCCACCTCGGGGTCGGTGAAGGTGGTGCGCGGTAGCACGCGCGTGTCCACCTTGAATTTCTTGACGCCACCAAACAGCGCGTTGACCGTGGCGTACCAGGCCTGGTGCGCCGCCACATGGGTGAACTGCTCGGGGCCTGCCACGTCACCGGCGGCGTAGATATTGGGGTACAACGTTTCCAGGTAGGCGTTGGTGGTGACGGTGCGCTCGCAGGGAATGCCCAGTTCTTCCAGACCCAGGCCGGTCAGCCGGGCCTCGCGTCCCAGTGCGCACAGCAGGGTTTCAAAGCCCAGGTGCAGCGTTTGCCCCTGGTGCTGCACCCGCAGTTGCGGGTGGCCGTCGGCGTCACGTTCGCACTGCAGCGCGGTGTGGCCGGTCAGCACCCGCACACCGTCTTGTTGCAGCGCGTCTTGCACCAGAGCGCTCACGTCTTCGTCCTCGCGCAGCAACAGGCGCGGCGCCTGTTCCAGCACGGTCACCTGCGCGCCCAGTCGCGCCAGGCTTTGCGCCAGCTCGCAACCAATGGGGCCGCCGCCCAGCACCAGCAGGCGCTGCGGGGGCGTCTCAAGCTGGCCCAGGTGCTGCCACAGCGTGTCGCTGGTCAGCACGTTAAAGCCCTGGGCTTGTGCGTCTTTCAGGAAAGGCGGCAGCAAAGGGCGCGCGCCCGTGGCCAGCACAATGGCGCGGCTGCTCAGGCGTTGCACCGACGGTGCGCTTTGCCCGGCCACGGCGGGGGCGGTAATCTCCACCGTCCAGGGGTTGATGAGCCGGGCATGGCCTTGCAGCACTTCCACGCCCAAGCCGGTGTAGCGCGCCACGCTGTCGTGTGGCGCAATGGCGGCAATCGTGGCTTGCACCCGCTGCATCACGTTTTTGAAAGGGAACACCGGCTCGGTATCGCTCAGGCCATAGCGTGCGCCGTGGCGCATCTGGTGCGCCAGCCGCGCGCTTTTAATCAGCGCCTTGCTGGGCACGCAGCCATAGTTCAGGCAGTCGCCGCCCATGGCGCCCATTTCCACCAGCGTCACCCGGGCCTTCACCGCCGCAGCAATATAGGCCGACACCAGACCGCCCGCGCCAGCGCCTATGACGATCAGGTTGCGGTCAAAGCGGCGCGGCTTCTGGGCTTGCCAGCGGGCGTAAAGCCGGCGCTGTTGCACCCAGCCCAGGCCTTGCCGCGCCAGCCAGGGGAAACTGGCCAGCAGCACGAAGGAGCCCAACAGGGCGGGGCTCAAAATAGCTTGCAAGCTGGAGAGGCGGCCCAGTTGCGTGCCCGCGTTCACATACACCAGCGTGCCGGCCAGCATGCCGAGTTGGCTCACGCCATAAAAGGTGCGGGTGCGCATGCGGGTCAAACCCATGCCCAGGTTGACGATGAAAAACGGCACCAGGGGCACCAGGCGCAGGGTGAACAGGTACAAGGCGCCCTGGCGTGCCACGCCCTGGTTGAACTCGGCCAGGCGCGCGCCAAAGCGGGCCTCCAGGCTGTCGCGCAGCACATGGCGCGCCACCAGAAAAGCCAGCGTGGCCCCCAGGCTGGAGGCAAACGACACCACCAACGTGCCCCACCACAAGCCAAACACCGCACCACCAGCCAGCGTTAGCAAGGTGGCGCCGGGTAGCGACAGCGCGCACACCAGCACGTACAGCGCCAGGTAGGCCCCCAGCACGCTGGCTGGGTGCAGCGCGTACAGACGGGCGAACTCGGTATGGCTTTGTTGCAGGTAGTCCAGGCTCAGGTAGCGGCCGGCGTCCAGTGCCACCCAGGCACCCAGCAGCAGGCCCAGAAGCAGCAGAGCAATGACGGGTTTAAATTTTTTCATGGTGGATGGATGCCGGCCTAGGGCAGGTTCTGCGGGTCAGCGCGCAAGGTCTGCCAGCCCCACCAAAGGCGCGTGAGCACCGTGAAGCCGCACAGCGCAGCAAACCAGTAGGCCAGACCACTAAACGCCTCGGGCCAAATACACATGGCCACAAAGAAGGCCAGGGTCTCGGTGGCCTCGGTCATGCCGCCCAAAAAGTAAAACGCTTTGTCGGGGTACTGGGTGTTGACCATGCCGCGCTTGGCCGCCAGCACGGCAAACGCCAGAAAACTGGTGCTGGTGCCCATGAAGGCCGCCAGCAGCACCGCAGCGGGCAAGGCGTTAGCCACCGGGTCGGCCCAGGCAAAGGCCAGGGGAATGCTGGCGTAAAACAAAAAGTCCAGCGCAATATCGAGAAAGCCCCCGGCATCACTGGGTTGGGTGAGGCGCGCCACCGCGCCGTCCAGCGCGTCGCACAGCCGCGACAACAGGATGACCAGCGCGCCCTCCAGGTAGTGCTCCTGGGCAATGAGCCACGCCGCGCACAGCCCCAGCGCAAAGCCCGCCAGTGTGACGGTATTGGCGCCCACGCCGGCGCGTACCAAGCCGCGCGCGCCAGCCGTCACAGCGGGGCGCAGCAGGGCGGTGGCAAAGCGGTCAAGCATGGTGTGCGGTGCGTTGAGTGCGTGTGAGGTGAAGTGAGGTGAAGCGTGGCGAGGCAGGCAGCGGGCTTAAACGGTGTGTAGATGGGTCAAGTGTGCCGCATCGGCCACATCTGCGGCATCGTGCGTCACCAGCAGCACCGGCATGCCTTGCTGGCGCGCCAGCGCAAACACCCAGTGGCGCATGCGCTCGCGCAGCGCGGCGTCAAGTTTGGCAAACGGCTCGTCAAGCAGCAAGGCTTGCGGGCGCGCCAACAGGGCACGCAACAGGGCCACCCGGGTGCGTTGCCCGCCTGACAGCGTGGCCGGGTCTGCATTGGCAAAGTCGCGCATCTCCAGGCTGTCCAGCCCGGCGCTGACCTGGGCCTCGCGTTCTGCGCGCGGGCCTGCCGGCACGGCAAACAGCAGGTTCTCGCGCACAGTCATGTGGGCAAACAACAAGTCGTCTTGAAACAGCAAACCCACGCGCCGCTGCTCGGTGGGCAACTGCTCAATGCGCCGTCCTTGCAAACTGATTTCGCCCTCAAACACCAGGCCCTCGGGCAAGGTGCCGCAGACCGCGCTGAGCAGGCTGGACTTGCCCGAGCCACTCTCGCCCATCACCGTGTGGATGACGCCCGCAGGCACCCGCAGCTGCAGGGCGTGCAGCAGGGTGTGACCCTGGCGCGTGGCCAGTCGGTGCAGGGTAATGTCCAGACTCATGGCGTCATTGTCCTGTCTGTCTTGTTTTGTTTGTTTGTTCTGCTTTCAGGTTGAGCGGTGCTGATGAAACGCCGTGCCAGGCCCAGCCGGGCTGCCAGCGCAAACAAGAGCACCGGCAGCAGCCACTGCAGCCAGGCGTAGGCCGAGGTCAGCGAGCGCTGGGCGCCAGCGGCCAGCGTGACGGCCTCGGTTGTCAAGGTGGCGTAGCGGCCACCGCCAATAAACAGGGTGGGCAGGTACTGCGTCACGCTAACGGCAAAGCCCACGGCAAAACTGGCGGCCAGTGCGGCGCGCAGCAAAGGCCATTTCACACGCCATAAAAACACCAACCGGCTTTGCCCCAGCGAGGCCGCCACTTGGGCCAGGCGCGGGTCAAAACCGGTGTAGGCCGGGCTCAGCGCAATCAGCACATAGGGCAGGGTCGCCAGGGTGTGCGCCAGCCACAGCCCGCTCCAGTGGCTGTCCAGTCCCCAGTGCAAGGTCAGGCCGTGCACGCCCACCACCCACAGCACCGGGGGCAGCACCAGCGGCAGGTAAACCAGCCGGCGTAAGGCTGCGTCCCAGCGCGGTGGCGCCCACTCCAGCCAGGCCAGCGACCACAGCAGCGCCACCCCGGCACTGGCCAGGCCCAAAAAGAGCGTGGTGTAAAGCGTGTCCAGGCTGGTGGCCACTGATGCCCAGGCGGCCCAACTCAGTTGTTCTGGCCACAGCGCCGGAAAAGGCCACAGTCCCGCCACGCTGCCCACGGCCATGGCCAGCATCACCAGCGCATACAGGCCCACCAGCGCGGCCCAGCTGCTGTTCGTTTTGTTGCGAGATTGCCGTGATGGGTGAGTGGGTCGCTGGGCGCCTCTGTGGCCCAGGGTGCGGTGCGCGCGCCAAGCCGGTACGCGGCGCAGCAGTTGCGCGGCCAACAACGCCAGCGCCAATGACCCCGCCACCATAGCGGCCAACAGCCAGGCCGCCACGGCACCCTGGGCGTTTTGCGCCAGGTCGGCATCTTGCAGCCAGTGCCAGGCCAGCACGGCCAAAGTGGGGGGGGAGGTTGGGCCAATCACCAGCGCCATGTCCACCACGGTCAGGCTATAGGCCAGTACCGCCAGCATGGGCCAATGCAGCCGCGCCAGCAGCTGGGGCCAGACCACGTGCCACCAGGCCGTCTGCGGCGCGTAGCCCAGGGTGCGGGCCTGCAGCAGCTCGCGGCTCAGGCGCAGGGCCACGTCCGGGCGTTGCAGCTGCGTGGTGGCGGCCCAGAGCAAAAACGGCACCTCCTTGGTCACCAGTGCCAGCGTCAGGCCCAGGCCCCAGGGGTCTTGTGTCGTGGGCCAGGGCGGCGGCGCCTCCAAGCCGGTGGCCCAGGGCGAGAAGGCGCGCAGCAGCCAGCCGCTGGGCGCCATCAAAAACGCCAGGCCAATAGCCCAGGCGGCATGCGGGACGGCCAGCATGGGCCCCAAACTTTTTACCAGCCGTGCCCACAAGGGACCAGGAAAACTACGCGACAAAATCCAGGCCGTCAGCAGCACCGACAAAGCACTGGCCAGCAGGCCGGTTTGCAAGGACAGCAGCAGTGCGGGCCAGGTTTGCGGGTCGGCCTGCAGGTCACGCCAGGCGCTGGGGTTGAAAGCTTGCGCCAACGCGGCCCAGGTGGCCCAGCCCATCGGCACGCCCATGGCTGCGAGCAGCAACAGGGCGCCTACGCGGTCTGTCCGGTGCATGGCTCAGTTCCGCTGGGCATGAAAACCCGCCCAGGCCAAGCCCGCGGCCACGCCGCCAAAGCGGTCGCCCTGCACCAGCTCGGCCTGCGGGTAGGCCGCTTGCATGGCCTCTCTCAGCGGCTGCAGGACCGAGGAGCCGCCCGTGAGGTACACCACATCCACCGTGGCCAGGCCGGCGTCTTGTACGCACTGGCGCGCGCACTTCACTACCTGCGCCAACGCCTGGCCCAGGGTGGCGGCCATGCCCGGGGCGGTGATGGTGGGTTCGGCATGGCCGTTGATACCGGAGGCCTGCGCAGCTTTCAAAAAGTGCAGGTCAATGGCCGCGCTGCCCTGCGATTCCGAGCACGCAATCTTGGCGGCCTCCACGGCGGCTAGCAGACGGTGCCCGTCGCGGTTTTCCAGCACATCCATCAGCCGGGCGTGCAGGCTCAGGTCGGCGTAGGACGTCCACAGTTCGCGGGCAAAGTGCAGGCTTTTACGCGTGTAGGCGTGGTGAATCAGGTGCCAGGTGGAGAGTTCAAAAAACAGGCTGTTGGGCACGGCGCGGCCTTCTTTGCCGATGTGGCCGTAGCCCAGCAGCGGCATCACGTGGTCTAGGTTCAGCAGGCGGTCAAAGTCGGTGCCGCCCAGGTGCACGCCAGTCGTGGCCAAAATGTCGCTGCGCCGGTCGGCCTGCTGGCGCCGCTTTGGGCCCAGCCGTATCACGGTGAAGTCTGAGGTGCCACCGCCCATGTCCACCACCAGCGCGGTGGTTTCTTGGCGCACGCGTTGCTCGTAGTCAAAGGCGGCGGCAATGGGTTCAAGCTCGAAGGCAATGTGCGCAAAGCCAGCCGCTTGCGCCGCGCGCCCCAGCGTGGCCTGGGCCAGCGCGTCACGCTTGGCATCGTCGTCCACAAAATGCACCGGGCGGCCCAGTGTGGCGTGCGAGATCTCATGCCCCAGCGCGGCTTCGCTGCGCGCCTTGAGGGCTTTGAAGAACAGCACCACGATGTCAAAAAATGAGATGGCCTGGCCGTTGACCACCGTTTGCTCGTCCATAAGGGCACTGCCCAGCAGGCTTTTGATGGCGCGCATCAAGCGCCCCTCGGTGCCGCCCAGGTAAGCCTGCATGGCCTGGCTGCCATAAAAGGTTTGCTGGGTCTCGTGGCAAAAGAAAAGGGCGGTGGGCATGGCGGCCCGGTCTGCCTCCAGCGGCATCACGCGCAACTGGCCGCTGGCATCTACCGCGGCTGCCGCCGAGTTGGAGGTGCCAAAGTCAATGCCCAGCACCAGGCGGGGCGCTATTTGTCCCGTGGGCACTTCAGGCGCCCTCTTGGCCTGGCCCGAGCACGCGTTGCAAGAACGCCGAGACATCGGCCACCTCTTGTGGGTGCACGCTGTGGCCCATGGGGTAGCTGTGCCATTGCACGGCGTAACCCAGCGAGGTGAGCAGTTGGCGCGAGGCCTCGCCGCGCGCCGGGAGCACCACCGGGTCTTGTGTTCCGTGGGCCATGAAAATGGGCGTGTGCGCGTTGGCGGGGTGGCGCTCTGCGGCCAGGGTGTCGGCCAGCGGCAGGTAGCCCGACAGCGCCATGACACCCGCCAGCGTGTGCGGCAAGCGCAGGCCGGTGTGAAGCGCCATGGCGCAGCCTTGCGAAAAACCGGCCAGCACGATGTGGCGGTAGTCAATGCCGCGCGCCACCTCATGCGCCACCAGCGCGCTGATGGCCCGGGCCGAGTGGCCAATGCCAGCTGCGTCCTGACGGCTCACCAGGTCGGTGCCCAGAATGTCGTACCAGGCGGGCATGACATAGCCGCCATTGACGGTGACCGGCATCTGCGGCGCGTGCGGAAACACAAAGCGGATGGGCGGACAGCCGCGCAAGTCCAGCTCGGGCACCAGGGCGGCAAAGTCGTGGCCGTCGGCGCCCAGACCGTGCAGCCAGATCACTGCCGCCGTGGGGTGGGGCGCGCTTTCTATTTCAACGCGGGGCAGCAAGGTGGAGGAAGAAGAAGAGGAGGAGGAGGAGGAGGAGGGCGGTGTCATGGCTAGGCTCACAGAAGAAGTAAAACTCAGAATGCGCAGCGCTGCAGCGCTGCAGCGACGAAGCGCCTTTTGCGGCGTTGAGGCTCAGCGCGGCAACCAGCCCAGGCCTTTGGCGTGCAGGCTCTGGATGTAGAGCCGGTCAGCGGTTTCGGTCACTGCGGTGGTTTCGGGGTAGGCGCCACTCGGGTCTTGCAGGTCCGCCACGACCTGGCCATCTTCGGTAAAGGCCATCACATGGCCGTAGGCTTTGGGAATGGGCCACAGGGCGCGAGGCAAACGCAGCGTGAGGGCGCGCAGCCAGGGCTTGTCGGCGAAGTTGTCAATGGTGGCGTTGCGCGGCTTGGCAAAACCGAGCCATATTTTGCCGTCGCGCCCCCGCATCAGGTTGTCGGGGTAGCCCGGCAAATTGTCAAACAGCAGCTTGGCGCCCTGGGGCGTCGGGGCGGCCATCAGATTCAGGTTTTGCGCGGTGACATCGAGCTTCCAGACCCGGTACTTGCCGGTCTCGTTGACAAACAGGCTGGTCTCGCTTTGGTTGAGCGCCACGCCGTTGGCAAAACTCAGGCCGGTGGCGAGTACGCGGGTGGTTTGGGTGGCGGGGTCAAATTCGAGAATGCGGCCGGTAGACGACTGCTCCAGAATGTCCAGAATGCTGGCCTCAAAGGTGCCGCCCCAGTCCTTGGGGGCAAAGCGGGTGGAGGCATCGCTGAAATACAGCTTGCCGTTTTTAGCCACCACCACAGCGTCGGCGTAGCGAATGGGGTCGCCGTTGACCTTGTCGGTCAGCACCCGTACCTCACGCGCTGGGCTGATGGACAACAGGCCTTTGACAGCGTCGGCTGCAATCAGGTGGCCTTGGGCGTCAAAGTCAAAACCCAGCACGCGTCCGCCGGTGTTGGCAAACACTTCCTGGGCGCTGCCGTCGGGGTTCATGCGCAAAATATTGCCGCTGCTCACGGTGGTGTAGAGCTTGCCGTCGGGCCCAACCACAATGTGCTCGGGGCCTTCTTCGCCCTTGAGGTCAATCATTTGCAGTGCGGAAAGTTTGGTGTTGACCGTGTGCACCCCGGTGTAACCCGGCGCCTGGGGCGCGGTCCATGCCACCGGCTGAATGGGTACCGGCCACAGCAGCAGGTACGCCAAACCCATCAACAACAAAGCGGCCAGCGTTTTCAGGATGGGCAGGGTTCTTTTCATGGGGCGACTCTTTGGGGTGTGGGAACGGGAATAGTCAATGGGAACAGTCAAAGTGAGACGTCAGATGCCGTAGCGGCGGGCCCATTCTTTTTCCAGCGGGTCTACCCAGGAGCCGTGGGGCTCAGGCAGCGCGGGGGCTGTTTTGTCGAGTTGGCCGGGCAGACTGCCGCTGGCAAATCGGGCGCGCTCGGCCGGGACCAACTTGTCCATGGCCAGCACGGTGGGGTCGCCCCAGTGGGTGATATCGGCTTTGCGTGCTTGCGCCTGCGGGCTCATCAAGAAATTGATCACCACCTGGGCGCCTTCCTTGGCGCTGGTGTTGAAGGGAATGGCCAAAAAGTGGGTGTTGCCTACGGTGCCTGCACTGAACTGAAAACTGTAGACGCTGGCCGGCAAACGCTTGGCGGCAATTTCGTTGGCGGCTTCGTTGGGGTTGAAGGTCAGGGCCAGCAGCAACTCGCCGTCGGCCATCATTTGGCGCACGGCAGAGGCGTTGTTGGGAAACTGCCGCCCGGCGCGCCACAGCTGCGGGTGCAGCGCGTCCAGAAAAGCCCACAGCGGCGCGCTGGCCCGGGCCAAAGCGTCGGGCGTGACGGGTCGGTACAAGGCACTGCGCTCGGTGTTGAGCTCCAGCAGCGCCTGCTTGAGAAACGTGGTGCCATGAAAATCTGGCGGGCGCGGGTAGCTCACGCGCCCGGGGTTGGCTCGGGCGAAGGCCAGCAGCGCCTGCAGGCTCAGGGGGGCTTGGGGCACGCGTTTTTTATCGGCAAAAAAGGTCAGCTGGGCCATGCCCCAAGGCGCCTCCATTCCCTCCACGGGTTCGCTGAAGTCCAGGCGGGTGGTGGGTTTGCCCAGCACGTCCACCGCGGCAAAACTGGGCAGGCGCTCGGCAAACGGGCCAAACAGCAGTTGTTCGCGTTTCATGGCCAGGAAGTTTTCGCCGTTGATCCACACCATGTCCACGCTGCCACCGCTGAGTTTGCCGGCCGCTTTTTCGCTGCGCACGCGTTTGACCACCTCGGCGGCGTCGCTGATCTTGACGTGTTCAAGCGTGATGCCAAACCGTTGTTGAACCTCTTGGCCAGCCCATTGCACATAGGCGTTGATGATGGGGCTACCGGCCCAGGCATTGAAGTACACGGTTTGGCCGCGTGCCTTGGCTTCAAGGGCGGCCCAGTCAGGGCTTTGTGCCAGCACCGGGCCGGCCAGACCGGCACTGCCCAGGGCCAGGGTGAGTAATTGGCGGCGTGTCAGGTCAGTTGGCATGAAAGGCGTCTCAAGAGAGCAGCGCCTGCGCAAATTCGCGGGCGTTGAAGGTTTCCAGGTCGGCGAGCTGTTCGCCCACCCCAATGAAATACACCGGCACCGGGCGCTCGCGCGCAATCGCTGCCAGCACGCCCCCTTTGGCGGTGCCGTCGAGCTTGGTGACGATCAGGCCGGTGAGTTGCAGCGCGTCGTCAAAGGCCTTAACTTGCGACAAGGCGTTTTGCCCGGTGTTGCCGTCAATCACCAACAGCACCTCGTGCGGCGGAAGGTCGGTGGCGCCGTTTACGCCAGTTGCTCCAGTTACTTCGGCTGCACTGCCACCGGCTTTTTGAATCACCCGTTTGATTTTTTTCAGCTCTTCCATCAAGTGCAGTTGCGTGGGCAAACGCCCGGCGGTGTCTACCAGCACCACGTCGCGGCCACGGGCACGCCCAGCGGTGACCGCGTCAAAACTCACCGCGGCCGGGTCGCCGCCCTCCTGGCTGACGATATCTACCAGCGTGCGGTCGGCCCAAACGCTGAGCTGCTCACGCGCAGCGGCGCGAAAGGTGTCGGCCGCGGCCAGCAACACGCTGGAGCCCGCGTTGGCCAGGTGTTGGGTCAGTTTGCCAATGGAGGTGGTTTTGCCTGCGCCGTTGACCCCGGCCACCATGACCACGGTGGGCTTGTGCTGGCCAATCACCAGTGGTTTCTCCAGCGGTAACAGCAAGGCGGTGAGCGATTCAACCAGCAACTGCTTGACCGCCGCCGGCTCGGTGGCCTTGGCCTCTTTGACGCGCCGCTTCAGGTCTTCCAGCAGGTGCTCAGTAGCTTTGACGCCGGTGTCCGCCATCAGCAGGGCGGCTTCGAGGTCTTCGTACAGCGCCTCGTCAATGCGGGTGCCGGTAAATACGGTGGCAATGCTGGCGCCGGTCTTTTGCAGGCCGGCCTTGAGTTTGCTCAACCAGCTTTTGCGTTCGGGTGCTGCGGCCGGTGGTGCTGCCGGTGCTGCAACCGGTGCCGCTGACTGGGGGACCGCCGCCGGCGCAACGGTGCCAGGAATAGCTGGAGCCACCCGAGCAGCCACCTCAACAGGTGGGGAAAGGGGGGCAGTTGGGACAGCGGGGGATTTCTTTTTGAAAAAACTGAACATTTGGCGGCTTCTTAGAATCACATCATTCTATGAAACACCCTACCTCCTTGCGCTGGACCTGGCGCTTTGCACGCCACACCCCCCATTTCTTCACCCGCACCGCCCGGCGTCTGCTCTGCGTTCTGGGCTTTTTGGGCCTTTTGGGCGTCACCGCGTCAAGCCTGCAGGCCCAGGTGCCGCCCCCAGCGGTGGCGCAATTCACCCTCGCCAACGGCATGACGCTGATCGTCAAGCCCGACCACCGTGCCCCCACTGCGGTTCACATGCTGTGGGTTCGGGTAGGCGCCATGGACGAGGTGGACGGCACCAGCGGCGTGGCCCATGTGCTCGAGCACATGATGTTCAAAGGCACGCCAAATCTCAAACCTGGCGAGTTTTCGCGCCGGGTGGCGGCGCTGGGCGGCCAGGAAAATGCCTTCACCAGCAAAGATTTCACCGGCTATTACCAGCAAATTCCAGCGCACAGGTTGGCCGACGTGATGAAGCTGGAAGCCGACCGCTTTGCCCACAACCAGTGGAGCGACGAGGAGTTTGCCAAAGAGCTTGAAGTGGTGAAAGAAGAGCGCCGCCTGCGCACCGAAGACAACCCCCGGGCGCTCATGTACGAAGCCCTCAGTGCCAGTGTGTTTGTGGCTTCGCCCTACCGCCGCCCGGTGGTGGGCTGGATGGCCGACCTGCAAGCCATGACGCCTGACGACGCGCGGGCTTTTTACCAGCGCTGGTATGTGCCGGCCAACGCCGTGGTGGTGGTGGCTGGCGATGTCGACCCGGCCCAGGTGCGTGCCCTGGCCGACACCTACTACGGCAGCCTGCCAGCCCGCGCTGTGCCGGCCCGCAAGCCGCAAACTGAGCCGGTGCAAGCCGGCATCAAACGCCTGGCGTTCAAGGCCCCGGCCGAACAAACCTATGTCAGCCTGGCCTTCAAGGTGCCGGGTCTGAAGTCGCTCAGTGGCAACCAGGCCGAAGACACCGATGCCCTGGCCCTGACCGTTCTGGCCGCCGTGCTGGATGGCTACAGCGGGGCCCGGTTGGAACGCGCCCTGACCCAGGGCGAGCAGCCGGTGGCCGACAGCGCGGGTGCCTACAACGGCCTGTGGGGCCGTGGCCCGCAGCTCTTCATGCTCGACGCCGTGCCCGCCAAAGGCAAAACGGCCGAGCAGGTGGAGCAGGCGCTGCGCGAGCAGATTCAACGGGTGGCCACGCAAGGCGTGACCGAGGCTGAACTCAACCGCGTGAAAACGCAGTGGGTGGCCAGCCAGGTGTACAAACTCGACTCGGTCTTCAACCAGGCGCGTGAGTTGGGCAGCCAATGGATTCAGGGCTTGCCGGTGGACGCCTCGGCCCAGCTGGTGGCCCGCCTGCGGGCTGTCACCGCCGCCCAGGTGCAGGCCGTGGCGGCCAAGTACTTTGGCGACGACCAACTCACCGTGGCCGTGCTGCAACCGCAGCCACCGCAAAAAAACCGCACGCCGCGCCAGCCTCTGGCCGGCGCGCGGCATTGAAGGACCCATTCCCATGAACCCCTTCAACCCAGCCATTAAATTTCTGTTCCTGGCGCTGACCACGGGCGCACTGAGCCTGCAAACTGCCCTGGCCGCGCTGCCCATTGCGCACTGGACGCAGCCCTCGGGTGCCCAGGTATTTCTGGTGCAAAGCCCGGCCATTCCCATGCTCGATGTGCAAATCGACTTTGACGCCGGCAGCCGGCGCGACCCCGCACTGCAAGCCGGTCTGGCCAGTGCCAGCGCGTCCATGGCCGGCAAAGGCGTGCGCGCCAGCGGCGCTGCTGCTGCGCTGGATGAAAACGCCCTGGGCGAGGCCTGGGCTGATCTGGGCGCCTCGTTTGGCGCCAGCGCCGGTAGCGACCGGCTGAGCTTCTCGCTGCGCAGCCTGACCTACCCGGACTTGCTCGACCAAGCCGTGCAACTGGCCAGCCGCCAACTGGCCGACCCCGCTTTTCCCGCTGAGGTCTGGACGCGTGAACGCGCGCAGTGGCAAGCCAGCCTGAAGGAGGCCGATACCCGGCCTGCCACCCAGGCCAGCCGCGCCTTCCGCCGCACGGTTTACGGAGAGCATCCGTATGGCTACGAGACCACCGGGGCCATGCTGGCGCGCATTGAGGTGGCCGACATGCAGCGCTATTACCGCCAGTTGGTGCTGCCGTGCCGGGCCCGTGTGTCGCTGGTGGGTGCGCTCAACCGTGCAGAAGCCGATGCGCTGGTGACCCGCTTGCTGGCCCGCTTGGTGGCGCAGGCGCCAGCCGCTTGCCCCGCCTTGGCCAATGTGCCGGAGGTGGCACCCTTGCAGGCGCCCGCCACGCTGGCCTTGCCCTTTGATTCAGCGCAAGCGCACGTGCTGATGGGCCAGCCCGGCTTCAAGCGCAACGACCCCGATTTTTTTGCCTTCACCGTGGGCAATTACATTTTGGGCGGTGGCGGCTTTGTGTCGCGCCTGACGCAGGAGGTGCGCGAAAAGCGTGGCCTGAGCTACAGCGTTTACAGCTATTTCTCGCCCGGCCTGCATGCCGGGGCCTTCACCCTGGGTTTGCAGACCCGGCCTGATCAGGCGGCCCAGGCGGTGCAGGTGTCGCGCCAGGTGCTGGCCGATTTTGTGACCAACGGCCCCAGCGCTGAGGAGCTTAAAGCCGCCAAAGACAACCTCACCGGCGGCTTTGCGCTGCGCCTGGACAGCAACCGCAAACTGCTGGACAACGTGGCCAATATTGCCTGGAACGGCTTGCCGCTGAACTACCTGGACACCTGGACCGACCAGGTCAACCGCCTGACACTGACCGACATCAAAGCCGCCTTTGCGCGCGTGCTGCAGCCAGACCGTCTGGTGACCGTGGTGTTGGGCGCTCCGGCACCTTGAGATTTTTATAGCGTTTTTTTTCAGGCATCTATGTCCTACACCCTGCACTACTCGCCCGACAGCGCCAACCTGGTGATTCGCATGGCACTCCTGGAGATGAAGCTGCCATTTGAGGCGGTGCTGGTAGACCGCCGCATGGGCGAGCAGCGCAGCGGCAGCTTTCTGGCGCTCAACCCGCAGGGCTTGCTGCCGGTGCTGATAGACCCGTTGCAAGACCAACCGCTGTTTGAAACGGCGGCCATTTTGTTGCACCTGAGCGAGCGCAACAACGCCCTGGCACCTACCGACGACGCCCAGCGCGGGCGCTTTTTGAAGTGGTTGTTTTACCTGTCCAACACCTTGCATGCCGATTTGCGCGGGCTGTTTTACAGCGAAAGCTATTTGTCCGACCCGGCGGCCCTGCCCGCATTGCGTGCTGGCTTGCACGCGCGTGTGGCGCGGCACTTTGCCTTGCTCAATGACGAGATCGCCGGCCACGGTGGCCCCTGGCTGCTGGGCCACGAACTCACGGTGTGTGATTTGTACCTGGGCGTTTGCGCCCGCTGGGTGCAGATCTACCCGCGCGGCGACACGCTGGCCCCTGGCGTGCTGGCTGGGCTGCCCCAGCTCAACGCGCTGTTACATGCCTTGCAAGGCCGCCAGGCCTTGCAACAGGCCTGCGCACAAGAGGGCATTGGCGGCGCCTTTCTCACCGCGCCGCAGTACCCTGAACAGGCGGCGGTGTAAGACGAGGTGAAAGACGGGGTGTAAGGCCAAGGCCGTGCCTCGCCCGGCTGCGCAAGAGTGCGGCGACAATACGCGCCGCCCACCCCTTAGACCAGGAAATTTTCATGTCTGATCGCCGTCCCAATATTTTGTTCATCATGGCCGACCAGATGGCCGCGCCGCTGCTGCCGCTGCACGACCCCAGCTCTCCGATTCAGATGCCGCACCTGAGCGCACTGGCTAAAAACGGTGTGGTGTTTGACTCGGCCTATTGCAACAGCCCGCTGTGCGCGCCCTCGCGTTTCAGCCTGGTGAGTGGGCAGTTGCCGTCCAAAATTGGTGGCTTTGACAATGCCGCTGACTTTCCGGCCGATGTGCCCACCTACGCCCATTACCTGCGCCGTTTGGGCTACCGCACGGCGCTTTCGGGCAAGATGCATTTTTGTGGCCCCGACCAGTTGCACGGCTATGAAGAGCGTTTGACCAGTGACATTTACCCGGCCGATTACGGCTGGGCGGTGAACTGGGACGAGCCCGACGTGCGCCCCAGCTGGTACCACAACATGTCCTCCGTGCTGCAAGCCGGCCCCTGCGTGCGCACCAACCAAATCGACTTTGACGAAGAGGTGGTGTTCAAGGCCCGCCAGTACCTGTACGACCATGTGCGCAACACCCCTGGGCAGCCGTTTTGCCTGACCGTGTCCATGACGCACCCGCACGACCCCTACACCATCCCCGACGAATTCTGGAGCTTGTACCGCGACGAAGACGTGCGCATGCCGCGCCATGAATTGGCGCAAGACGCGCAAGACCCGCACGCGCAGCGCCTGCTCAAGGTGATTGACCTGTGGGGCAAAACCATGCCGCCCGAAGCCGTGTTGCGCGCCCGGCGCGCCTACTACGGCGCCTGCAGCTACATCGACGCCAAGATTGGTGCGCTGGTCAAAACCCTGAATGACTGCGGCTTGGGCGACGACACCATCATCGTGTTCTCCGGCGACCACGGCGACATGCTGGGCGAGCGCGGCCTTTGGTACAAGATGCACTGGTTTGAGATGGCCGCGCGCGTGCCCATGGTGATCCACGCACCCGGCCGCTTTGCCGCCCACCGGGTGGCCAGCAGCGTGTCCACCATCGACCTGCTGCCCACTTTTGTGGCGCTGGCCGGCGGCACGCTGGACGCCTCGCTGACGCTGGACGGCCGCTCACTGTTGCCGCATTTGAACGGGCAAGCCGGCCATGACGAAGTGATTGGCGAGTACATGGCCGAGGGCACCAACACGCCGCTGTTTATGATTCGCCGGGGTGACTACAAGTTCATCTATTCCCAGAAAGACCCGCAGCTGCTCTTCAACGTGGCGCAAGACCCGCAGGAGCGGGTCAACCTGGCCGATTCGCCTGCCCACCAAGCTCTGCGCGAAGCCTTTGTGGCTGAAGTGGCGCAGCGCTGGGACATTGCCGCGCTGCACGCCCAGGTACTGGCCAGCCAGCGCCGCCGCCGCTTTGTGGCGGCTGCCCTGTCGCAAGGCAAACTCACCTCCTGGGACCACCAGCCCATGGTGGACGCCAGCGAGCAGTACATGCGCAACCACATGGACCTAGACGACCTAGAACGCCGCGCCCGCTTTCCCAAGCCTTGAGGCGAGGGATTTAATCTAGACCACCGTGCGGAATTTTTAAGCCCGAGAGCGTAGCGAGCGTGTTGCGTGCATTTGAATAACGTCAATCAGCCACAGTGGCCGTAATTTTTACACCCAGGGCCTTGCAAACGCGCAGGACGGTGTCAAGCCGTGGCTGTGAATTTGGGCGCAATGCTTTATAGAGCGCCTCTCGTTTGATGCCGCTGGCCTTGGCAATTTCTGTCATACCTCGCGCCTTGGCGATGTGTCCCAAGGCAGCTGCGAGTTCACCTGAGTCGCCTTCTTCCAGAACTTGGCGAAGGTACTCTGCCACGTCAGCATCGGTCTTGATGTACTGCGCTATATCGAAAACAGGTAAGTCGTTCACATGGATGATTTTGCTCATGGATTAATCTCTTTCAAGTTGGCGGCGAGGGCCTTCGCTTTGGCGATATCGCTACTTTGGGAAGACTTGTCACCCCCGCCGAGCATGACAATGATGGTGTCTTTGTGCTGGAAGTAATACATACGCCACCCCGGACCAAAAAACTCACGCATCTCAAAAATGCTGTCCCCCAGCGCGGCAACATCGCCCAATAAACCGCGTTGCGCTTTTTCGAGTCGACGTAACAAACGGAATTGCGTTTGCCTATCTTTCAGGCTTTCTAGCCACGCATCAAATTCGGGTAATGGTTTGATGGTGAACATTTTTGAAATGTAATCGTTCGAGGACGCGACGTCAAGCTTTGGCTCTTTATGTGCCTCCCGCGTCATACAGGTCAATCTTCAGCTTTGAACAATGGATCTGCTGGTAGGTCCTGCAAAATCCAGCTTGAAATCCTTGGCAGTCCATACCCGCCCAACCTCGATCTGAGGGGCGTTTTCCAGGCAGCCCACTGCCTGGTACTTAGCCTGCGCTGGGCGTGGGGATAATGCCCCATCACTCTCCCATGAAAACCCCCGCTGATGAAACCTGGAAAAAATACCGCCCGGCCTGACAACCGACCGCCCCGGCCACGCCGGCCTAAGCTTGTGCAGTCGCATGAGGTGCGCATTATTGGTGGCTTGTGGAAGCGCACCAAACTGGCGGTGGCCGACAAGCCTGGCCTGCGCCCCACGCCTGACCGCGTGCGCGAGACTTTGTTCAACTGGCTGGGCCAGGACCTGACGGGCTGGCGTTGCATGGATGCTTTTGCTGGCACCGGCGTACTGGGTTTTGAGGCCGCTTCGCGCGGTGCCAAAGAGGTGCGTCTGGTGGAGCACGACGCGCAGTTGGTGCTGCAACTCCAGCGCATCCAGACCCAGCTGAAGGCCGCGGCGGTGCACATGGTGCGTGGCGACGGTGTGGCGGCCCTCAAGCAGCTTGACCCGGCCAGCATGGACGTCATCTTTATTGACCCGCCGTTTGATTCGCAGCACTTTGCGCCCGCCTTGCAGGCGGCGGGGCGCGCCGTGTCTCTGAGTGGATTTGTCTACCTGGAGGCGCCGGTGAAGTGGACCGATGCGCAGTTGCTTGAATGCGGCTTGCAGGTGCACCGCCACCTGAAGGCAGGCGCCGTGCATGCCCATTTGCTGAATCGGCTCCCGCCCGCTTAAATGGTGATTTATGGCGATTCATGGCGTCCACGCCAGGACTGCATAATTCGCCGCAAGACACCCGTACCCCTCACTTGACCAGACACGTGACCCCGACGTGTGACCCCGACCCGAAACCCGGAGATGACCCATGGCCCAGGATGTGATTGCTGTTTACCCCGGCACATTTGACCCGATCACCCTCGGGCATGAAGACTTGCTGCGCCGCGCCACCGGTCTGTTTGACCGTGTCATCGTGGCGGTGGCCGCTGGCCACCATAAAAAAACCCTGTTCACCCTGGACGAGCGCATGGCCATGGTGGGCCAGGCCATGCAGGCTTACCCGCAGGTGCAGGTGGCCAGCTTCTCGGGGCTGATGCGTGACTTTGTGCTGGCCCACGGTGCCCGCGTGATGGTGCGGGGCTTGCGCTCTGCCACCGATTTTGACTACGAGTACCAACTCGCCGGTATGAACCGCAGCCTGATGGCCGATGTGGAAACGGTGTTCATGACGCCCAGCAGCCAGTACCAATTTCTCTCCAGCACTTACGTGCGGGAAATCTCCACGCTGGGCGGTGACGTGGCGCAATTTGTCTCGCCCGAGGTGGGACAACGCTTGGCCGACAAATTGAAAAGCCGCTCAGCGAACTGAGCGGCTTGCCAGGGTTGGAGGTGTTAGCGGCCCCTTCAGACCCAGTTCAGCCCCATGACAGGGCAGACAAATCGTTCACAAATATCGGCATGTCTTTCCACAAACCCTTGAGGTTTTTGTGGGCCACGCTGACCCACTGCGGTTGGTACAAAAAGGCGTTCGCCGCATCATTGGCCAGCAGGCGCTGCGCCTCGCCCAGTAGCTTGGCGCGCTCGGCGGCCCGGGGCGAGTTTTGTATTTTGTCAAACAGCGCGTTGAACTTGGCTGACTCGTAGCCCCAGTAGTAGCCGGGTTTGGCGTAGTTGCCCAGATCAAATGGTTCCACGTGCGAGATGATGGTCAGGTCGTAGTTCTTGTTGGTGTAGGTGCCGCTGAGCCACTGCGCCCATTCCACGTTTTCAATCTTCACCACAATGCCGACCTTGGCGAGTTGCGCGGCAATCACCTCTCCCCCCTGGCGGGCGTAGGGCGCGGGCGGCAGTTTCAGGCTCAGCTCCAGCGGCGTTTTGATACCGGCCTCGGCCAGCAGGGCTTTGGCTTTCTCGGGGTTGTAGGGGTTGATGCCGGTGGTGTCCACATAGCCAAAGGCGCCGGGAACGTAGTGGCTGCCGATGGGCTGGCCGTAGCCGTCAGCGCCGCCTTCGATGACGGCCTTGCGGTCAATGGCCGCGGCAATGGCGCGGCGCACGCGCACGTCATCGAGCGGTTTTTTCTTGTTGTTGATGGCCAGAATGGTTTTGGCCCGCGAGCCGCTCACCAGCACCTGGAATTTGGGGTTGGCCTTGAACTGCGCCACGCTGCGGGGCGTGACGCGCACGAACGCATCCACATCGCCGGCCAGCAAGGCCGCCACCTGCGCCGCCGGGTCGCTGATGAAGCGAAAGGTGGCTTTGTTGAGCTTGATGCTGGAGGCGGCGCGGTAGCCGGGCCATTTGCTCAGGGCGACCGAGGCGCCCTTGTTCCAGGCAGAGAGCTGGAAGGGGCCGGTGCCCACGGGTTGTGTGGCGTTGCTGTCGGCGCTTTTGGGCTCGACGATGATGGCCGTGGCCTGGCCCATGAGGAACAGAAAGTCGGGGTCCAGCGCCTTGTTCAGAATCACCACGGTGAGATCGTCGATGACGGCCACGCGCTCCATGCTGGCAAAGGTGCGCTTGTCTTTGTTGGTGCTTTTCTCGGCAGCAGCGCGCTCAAAGGAAAACTTCACCGCCTGGGCATTGCACGGTTCGCCATTTTGAAACTTGACGCCTGGGCGCAGCTTGAAGGTGTAGGTTTTGAGGTCGGGCGAGACTTCCCAGCTTTGGGCCAGCAGCGGGGTGACGCTGCCGTCGCTGTTGATCTTGGTCAGCGTTTCATAAATGTTGTAGAGCGTGACCTCGGCAATGGCGGAGGCTGCGCCGCTGGTGGGGTCCAGCCCGGTGGGCTCCAGGGTCATGGCCAAGGTGACGCTGTCTTTTTTGACTTGTGCCAAGGCGGCCAGGGGCAGCGTGGGCAGGCTGGCCAGGGCGGCGCTGGTGGCGGCACGACTCAGAAGGTGGCGGCGATGGATCATGGGGAGGCTCCGTTGAGGTGGTCGGTGCTGAAGTGGCAAGCAACCCAGTGCTTGGCTGCTACAGCGGTCAGATTGGGGCGCATTTCATCACAAACTGAAGTGGCCTGAGGGCAATTGGGTGCATAGGGGCAGGCAGTGGCTGCCGTGCCCGCAGGCATGACGCGTGGACTGAGCGGGGCGCTTCGGCGACGCTGGCCGGGCGTGGGCCTCGGAAAAATCTGTGGCACGGCGGCCAGCAGGGCGCGGGTGTAGGGGTGGGCAGCGTTTTTAAACAGGGTGTCGGGCGAGCCTTGTTCGACGATGCGGCCCTGGTAAATGACCGCCACTTCATCGCACATATGGTTCACCACGGCCAGGTCATGGCTGATGAGCAGGTAGGTCAGGCCGAGTTGCTGCGCCAGGTCTTGCATCAGGTTGAGCACCTGGGCTTGAACCGAGACATCGAGCGCGCTGACCGGCTCGTCGGCCACCACCAACCGGGGGCGGGTGATGAGGGCGCGGGCCATGGCAACCCGCTGGCGCTGGCCGCCGGAGAACTCATGGGGAAACTTGTCGAGGTCGCTGGCACGCAAGCCCACCGCCTGCAGCATGTCGGCGGCTTGTGCGCGTTGCTCGGCGGCGCTGCTGGGGGGCAGCATGGACAAGGGCTCGGTCACGATCTTCAGCACGGTCTGGCGCGGGTCCAGCGAGCCATAAGGGTCTTGAAACACCATTTGAAAGTCGCGCCGGGCGCTGCGCAGGGCAGCAGGCGAGAGCTGGTGGAGGTTTTGCCCCATGAATTCGACGCTGCCTGAGCTTGGGGGCTCGAGCGCCATCACCAGCCGCGCCAGGGTGGACTTGCCCGAGCCCGACTCGCCCACCACGCCCAGGTGCCGGCCTGCCGTCATGCGCAGATTCACGCCCTGCAAAGCGTGCACCACGGGCGGCGCGGCCCACAGGTGCTCACGCGCCAGCGTGTAACTGCGTGTGAGTTTGTGCAGGTGCAGCAGGTCGGGCTGGGGCGTCATGGCTGGGGGGGTAATTGGTCTTGCCGCAGGCAACTGGCCTGGTGTTCGGTCGGGTGTCCGGCTTTGTGTCCGGCTTGTGCCGAGCCACAGTCGCGCAAGCTGGGGCGGGTCTGGGTGCAGGCCGGTTCGGCCCAAGCGCAGCGGTCATGAAAGGCGCAACCTGCAGGCAGTTGCAGCAGTTCCGGCACCTGGCCGGGAATGGTGTGCAGCCTTTGTCCACGCGGGGTGCCCAGCTGGGGGCGGGCATTGAACAGACCACGCGTGTAGGGGTGCACGCGTTGCGCAAACACGCTGTCGGTGGGGCCGCTTTCCACCACGCTGCCGCCGTACATCACCAGCATGCGCTGGGCGTTTTGGGCAATCACACCCAGGTCGTGCGAGATCAGCAGCAGCGCCATGCCGCGTTCTTCCACCAGGCTGGCGATCAGGTCGAGGATTTGCGCTTGCAGGGTCACGTCCAGCGCGGTGGTGGGTTCGTCGGCAATCAGCAGATCGGGCTCACAAGCCAGGGCCATGGCGATGGTGATGCGCTGGCGTTGGCCGCCGGAGAATTGGTGGGGGTAGGCGTCGACCCGGCGTGCGGCGTCGGCAATGCCAACCCGCTCCAACAAGGCAATGGCTTGGCGCCGGGCGGGGACTGCAGCCAGACGGCGGTGCAGACGCAGTGGTTCGGCCACCTGCTGGCCGATGGTTTGCACCGGGTTCAGCGCGGTCATGGGTTCTTGAAACACCATGCCCACACGGTTGCCGCGCAGGTCTTGCAGCTGGGTATCGGCCAGGCCCACCAGCTCCTGCTGGTCAAAGCGAATGCTGCCGCTGACTTGTGCGTTGTCTGGCAACAAGCCCATCAGCGCCAGCGCCGTCAAAGATTTCCCGCAGCCCGACTCACCCACCAGCCCCAGCGTCTGGCCGCGCGCCAGCGTGAAGCTGAGGTCGCGCACGGCCGTGGCGGGTCCCTGGCGGGTTTGCAGCTGCACGCTGAGGTGCTTGACGTCGAGCAGGGCCATGGGGGTTGGTACGTTGGTGCTTGAAGCGGCGTGAATTAGCGTTGGCGCACCAGGCGCGGGTCCAGCAGGTCACGCAGGCCGTCGCCTATCAGGTTCAGGCCGAGCACGGTCAGCGCAATGGCCAGTCCAGGGAATACCGCCAGCAGCGGGGCCTGGAACATCAGGGTTTGGGCTTCGGCCAGCATGCGGCCCCAGGACGGTTGCGGTGCCTGGGTGCCCAGCCCTAAGTAAGACAGCGCGGCTTCGGCCAGAATCGCCAGGGCGAACTGGATGGTGACCTGCACAATCAACAGCGACTGCAGGTTGGGCAGCACGTGGTCCAGCGTGATGCGCCACGGGCCTTTGCCACAGGCGCGGGCGGCCAGCACATAGTCGCGCGACCATATGGCCTGGGCCGAGCCCCGGGTGATGCGCGCAAACACCGGAATGTTGAAAATGCCAATAGCCACCATGGCGTTGAGCATGCCGGCGCCAAAGACAGCGGTCATCATGATGGCCGAGAGCACGGCAGGAAAGGCGAAGGTGAAGTCGGTCAGCCGCATGATCAGCTCTTCTGGCCAACCGCCACGCGCCGCTGCCCACAGGCCCAGTGCGCTGCCCGTGACCAGCCCCAGCGTCACCGCCACCAAGCCGACTGCGATGGAGTGCCGCGCGCCCACCAGCAACATGGCGCTGACGTCGCGTCCAAAGGGGTCGGTGCCCAGCCAGTGGTGCCAGTTGGGCGTTTGCAGTTTGGCCGCCATGTCAATCTCATAGGGTGACCACGGCGTCCAGAACCAGGACAGCGTGGCCGCCAGCAGCACCAGCGCCGTCAGGCTCAGGCCAAGGACAAAACTGCGGTGTTGGCGGGCCCGTGACCAGAAGTACACAGGCTGGGGGGCTTTCAAGGCGCCTGTCATGGCCGGGCAGCTTTCACACGCGGGTCCACCACGGCATAGAGCACGTCCACCAAAAAATTAACCACGATGACCAGGGCAGCGAGCAATAAAACACAGTTGCGCACCACGATCAGGTCGCGGTTGGCAATGGCCTGAAAAATCAGCCGCCCCAGGCCGGGCAGGTAAAACACGTTTTCAACCACGATGGTGCCCGCCAGCAGGTTGGCAAATTGCAAACCCATCACGGTCAGGATGGGAACCATGGCGTTGCGCAGCACATGGCGCCACAGGGTGGCGCGGCGTGACAGGCCCTTGGCCCGGGCGGTGCGCACAAAGTCTTCTTGCAGCACGTCCAGCACAGCCGAGCGTGTGATGCGCGCCAGAATGGCGGCTTGCACCACCGCCAGCGCCAGTGCCGGCAACAGCAGCGATTGCAGCGAGCCCAGCACGTCTTCACCCCAGCCGGGAAAGCCGCCTGCGGGCAGCCATTGGAGGTGAACGGAGAACAGCAAAATCAACAGAATGGCAAACCAGAAGTTGGGCACGGCAATACCGAGTTGGGCCAGGCCCATCAGCCCTGTATCGCCCAGGCGGTTGTGGTGCGAGGCGGCGTACATACCGGCGGCCAGGGCCAGTACGGTGGTCAGCGTCATGGCCAGCACGGCCAGCGGCACGGTGAGCGCCAGGCGCTCGATAACCAGGTCAAGCACGGGGCTGCTGTAAGCGTGGCTCATGCCCCAGTCACCCACCAGCAAACCGCCCAGCCAGTGGCCGTAACGCTCCAGTGGCGGGCGGTCTAGCCCGAGCTTGCTGGCCATGGCCTGCACGGCTTGGGGCGAGGCGTCGGGGCCCATCATCATCTGGGCGGCATCGCCAGGCAACAGGTCTAGCATCAGGAACACCACCACGGTGGCGCCCAGCAGGGTGAGCAGGAGGGTCAGCAAACGTTGCAAGAGAAACCGACGCATGGCAGGGCTCAGCGCGTGAAGGCCAAACCGGCCAAGCCGACTGGGGGCGGGCAAGCGCAACGCATCAGGGGTGGGCGCAAGGGCTGGGTAATAGGCGTGTTGCCAACGCGGATATGAGGCGGGATCGGGCTGGAACGCCGATAATCCCTGACATGAGTTTCAACATGAATTGTTTTGACATGGTGGCGGATGGTAAGCCATGGCGCTGATCATTACGGATGAGTGCATCAACTGCGATGTCTGCGAACCCGAGTGCCCCAACGAGGCTATTTATCTGGGTCCGGAAATCTATGAAATTGACCCGCATAAATGTACCGAATGTGTGGGGCATTTTAATGAGCCGCAGTGCGTGCAGGTGTGCCCGGTGGCCTGTATTCCGGTGAACCCGCAGTTTGTAGAAGACCAGGAATCTTTGTGGGCCAAGTACCGGCGGCTGCAGTTGGTGCAGCCCACACCGCCTTCGTCTTAGGGGGCGTGCCCGCATGGCCAGTTGGGCTCAGGGCTTGGCCTTACCGGCTTTTTTGACCTCGGTGGGCGACTGGGCCTTGAACCAGTCTGGCTTGGTGGCCGGCCTGACATGAGGGCTAGAGGCCACCTCCTGCGGCCCAGTATCTTGCCCTTCTAACCCGGTATCTAGCGGCAGTTTGTAGGGGTTGGGCCGCTTCTTTTCTTTGAGCAAGCGGGTTTTTTCCAGCGTCTGTGCTGTTTTGTCTTCTTGCCGAATACGCCGTTCTGCTTGCTGTTTTTCGTCCTGGCTGCGGGGGTCGCCCACATCAAGCACCACACCGCCGGGGCAGGGTTGCTGGCTGTAGTGGTTGGCGCATTTGTAGACCAGCTCGCCGCTGTGGCCGGAGGCGAACGAACCGGTGGCGGCGAAAAAAATCACGCCCTGTATCAAACTGCGCATGCGCTTACTCCCTGATAACTGCTTTTTTCAAGTCTTGATCAAGGCTTGATGCTATCTGGTTTGGGTGCTTCTGGGGCTTGAGTTTCGGGGGTGGTGTTGACGTTGGGGTGGATGTTTGGAATGGGGGCGGGCCTGGGCGTTTTGGGCCGGGCCGGTTTGCTGGTGTGGATCAGCAGCATGGCTTTGTCCATGTCACCGGCCAACAGATGGGGCAGTGCTTTGACGGCGCGGTCAATACTTTGGTCAATGGCAATACGGTGGTCAAGTGAGGGTTTTTTCAGCACCCAGTTGGCCACTTCGGCTTTGTCGCCCGGGTGGCCTATGCCCAGCTTGAGGCGCCAGTAGTCGGCACTGCCGAGTTGGGCGTGTATGTCGCGCAGGCCGTTGTGGCCGGCGTGGCTGCCACCGAGTTTGAGCTTGGCGTCGCCCGGGGCGATGTCGAGTTCGTCATGCGCCACCAGAATTTCTTGCGGCAAAACCTTGAAAAACCGGGCCAGGGCCGCCACCGATTTCCCGCTCAGGTTCATATAGGTTTGCGGCGCCAGCAGCCAGACGTTTTGTCCGTTGACGGTGGTGCGTGCCACCAGGCCGTGGTAGCCCTTGTCCATGACCAAACGGGCGTTGAGGGTGCGGGCCACAGCCTCCAGCCACCACAAGCCGGCGTTGTGGCGGGTGTCTTCATAGTCCGGGCCGGGGTTGCACAGCCCCACAAGCAGTTTGATCATGTGTTAATTATCCGGGCAAGCGGGCAAAAAAATGGCCCACCGAAGTGGGCCACATTTTGCAGTCGTCTTGCAATTGTTTTGCAAACGTCTTGCAGTCGATCAGTCGCTTGGGAATTACTTCTTGGCGGCAGGCTTGGCGGCTGGTTTGGCGGCGGCCTTGGCGGCTGGCTTGCCACCCGCTTTTCCAGCTGGGGCGGCAGCTGCGTCGGCAGCGGGGGCTGCTTCTGCTGAGGCAATGACCACCACGGACACGAGCACAGGGTTCTTGTTGCCACCATGGGTGACCGCGCTCACGCCTTTTGGCAGAGTGATGTCGGCCAGGTGCAGGGAAGCACCTTTTTTCAGGTTGCTCAGGTCGACCGCGATGAATTCGGGCAGATCGGAAGGCAGGCACAACACATCGAGTTCGGTGATCACGTGGTTGGCAATGCAACCTTCGGATTTGACCGCAGGAGAATTCTCGTCACCGCTGTAATGCAGTGGCACTTTCATGTGCAGGCGGGTGGTGGCGTCAACGCGCTGGAAGTCAATGTGCAGCACCAGTTGTTTGAAGGGGTGCATTTGCACATCGCGCAGCAGGACTTTGCTTTCCTTACCGTCGATTTCCATGTCAAGCACGGTGGCGTGAAAGGCTTCTTTTTTCAAGGCATGCCACAGGGCATTGTGATCGAGTTCGATCAGGTGAGGCTGGGCAGCACCACCGTAGACGATACCGGGCGTGCGGCCGGTGATGCGGAGACGGCGGCTCGCACCCGTACCCTGCTTGGAGCGCTCAAAAGCGACAAATTTCATAATTAACTCCTGAAAGAGCGCACCGCGACCAGTGCTGCTCCGATTTAAAAAAGCCCTGAGCGCAAGTACATGCGCCAGAGCCCACTTTTGCCCAGATCAAAAAAGATTTTCTTGATCCGAGAACAAACTCATGACCGACTCGCCCTTGGCAATGCGCTGAATGGTTTCAGCGATCAAGGGGGCCACGGTCAACTGACGAATCTTCCGGCAGGCCGCAGCGGCGGCGCTCAGGGGAATCGTGTTGGTCACGACCACCTCATCGAGCGCATCGCCCTGGGTGATGCGTTCGATGGCTGGGCCGGAAAAAATGGGGTGCGTGCAATAGGCGTAGACTTTTTTTGCGCCGCGGGCTTTGAGCACTTCAGCCGCTTTGACCAGGGTGCCGGCGGTATCAATCATGTCGTCCATGATCACGCAGTTGCGGCCTTCAATCTCGCCAATAACGTGCATGACTTCGCTGACGTTGGCCTTGGGCCGGCGTTTGTCGATGATGGCCAGATCGCAACCGAGTTGCTTGGCCAGCGCGCGGGCACGTACCACGCCGCCCACATCGGGCGACACCACAATCAGGTCTTCGTAGTTTTTTTGACGCAGGTCGCCCAGCAGCACGGGGGAGGCGTAAATGTTGTCTACCGGGATATCAAAAAAGCCCTGAATCTGGTCGGCATGCAAGTCCATGGTGAGCACGCGGGCTACGCCCACAGCTTGCAGCATGTTGGCCACCACTTTGGCGGTGATAGGCACACGGCTGGAGCGTGGACGGCGGTCTTGCCGCGCATAGCCGAAATAGGGAATCACCGCACTGATGCGCTCGGCGGAGGCGCGCTTGAGGGCGTCCACCATGATGAGCAGTTCCATCAGGTTTTCATTGGTGGGTGCGCAAGTGCTTTGAACCACGAACACATCGCGGGCACGCACGTTTTGATTGATTTCAACGGTCACTTCACCGTCGGAAAAGCGCCCTACGGTGGCCGCGCCTACAGAAATGTTCAAGTGATGCGCAATGTCTGCCGCCATGCCAGGATTGGCATTGCCGGTAAAAACCATGAAATCAGGGGTTGGAGCAGCCTGCATCAGTATCCCAGCAATTGAGTGTCGTTTGCGCTTGATGATGGCCTGTCGTCAGGTCATCAATTTAAAATTTGGCAGGGGAAGAAGGATTCGAACCTTCGCATGCTGGAATCAAAATCCAGTGCCTTAACCAACTTGGCGACTCCCCTACACGGGTTGACAGCTATAAGCTATCCACCGATACACCTTTACTTTTGGCCCATCCCAACAGAGGGTGAGCTTCCAAGTTGTTGCACAACTTGACCTCACAAGTACGCGGAACGCTTGCTAAATCAACTTCATGCAGCACTCGGGCAAACACAGCGCTTCCAGAACCAGTCATTCGACCTGTCAATCCCTGCGAGGCAAACCATAAAAGAGCCTGCGTGACGCCGGGACATAACTTCTGGGCAACTACCTGTAAATCATTACGACCGAAGTCGAATGCGTTTGCCGCGAAGCCTGAAAGTATAGCAGTCTCGCTGTCCCTTTTGAGGCCGGGATCTGAAAAAATCAGCCGGGTTTCCAGCCCTTCATCGGGTTTGAGCACCAAAAATTGGCCCGGCGGCAGGTCGATGGGCGTCATTTTTTCACCGATGCCTTCCACCCAGGCGTTGCGACCGCCCAGAAAAAAGGGCACGTCAGCACCCAATTGAAGTCCGATGTGGATGAGCCGTTCCAGCGAAAAATCAAGTTTCCACAGCCGATTCAAGGCCAGCAGGGTAGCGGCAGCATCTGAAGAACCGCCGCCCATGCCGGCTTGGGCAGGAATTCGTTTTTCTATGCCAATGTGGGCGCCCAGGGGGCACTGGCTGGCCGCTTGCAGGGCACGGGCTGCGCGCAGCACCAGATCGTCGCTTGGCAATGGCGTGCTCAGGTCTTCACGGCTCAAGCCGCCGTCTGGGCGCAAATCAAAATGCAGGGTATCAAACCAGTCAATCAACATGAAGGCTGATTGCAACAGGTGGTAGCCGTCACTACGCCGCCCCGTGATGTGTAAAAACAGATTGAGCTTGGCGGGGGCACTGACGTCGTAAATGGATCGCATAAGGGGTACACGCCGTGGCTTAGGGTTCCAGCGTGAGGCGTAATTCTGCCAAAGGGGCAGGTTGGGTTCTTTTGGCGGTAATACGGCCCGCCGCAAGGTCCGAGAGGTCAGCCTGCCAACCGGAGGCGCTGACCGGCTGGCCCTTGAGCCATGAGAACAGCGCATTGACCGGAATTTCGGAGCCCAGGACTTGGACAATCATCTCGTCAAAAGAGGCGTAGCTGCGGGTATCTGTTGGGGTGCGCAAGGTGGCAGCCTGGTCGGACCAATTGAGCTTGGCCACCGTGGTGCCCCAAGGCGTGGTGAGGGTGAGTTCACCCGCACCAGCGTTACCAGACAGTTCAAAGGCGCTGGCAAACGATTGGGGCTGGGGCGAATCCACCCGCAGTACCAAGCGCCCACGCCACAGCTGGGTGGTAGCCAGTTCTGGGGGAGGCGTTGGCTGCAAGAAGGCGCAGCCGGAGCTGAGCAGAACCACGGCAAGCCAGCTGGCGATGGGCAGAAACCGCCGCATTACAACTTCACTTGCAAGCGTTTGAGTGTTTCCAGCAGGGTCTCGTTGTCGCTGTTGAGCTTGACGCCCTCTTTCCAGATCAGCACCGCCTGGTCACGTTTGCCCATGGCCCATAAAACCTCACCCAGGTGGGCCGCAATTTCAGCATCCGGACGGGCTTTGTAAGCGCCCTGCAGTATTTTCAAGGCTTCGGCCAGGTTGCCGCTTCTGAACTCCACCCAGCCCAGGCTGTCAGTGATAAAGGGGTCATTGGGCGCGAGTTCCAGCGCTTTGACGATCAGTTGCCGGGCTTCGGTCAGGCGCACATTGCGCTCGGCCAGGGAGAACCCGAGGGCGTTGTAAGCGTGCTGGTAGTCGGGCTTGGCGGCGATGACCTTTTTCAGCAAGCGCTCCATGTCTTCCAGATTGCCCATTTTTTCAGCCACCATGGCCAGGTCGTAGACCAAATCCATGTCATTGGGGGTGCGACTGGCAGCGTCTGTCAGCAAGTCATAGGCGGTCTTGTACTGCTTGTTTTCGCGCAGTACTTGCACCTCGGTGCTGAGTTTGAGCCGGGCCTCTGCAGGGGATTTTTCAGCCTGGCTGCGAATGAGTTTGCGGGCTTCGTCGGTCTTGCCTTGTCGCGCCAGCAGGGTGGCCCGGCGCATTTGTGTCGCCAGTCGGTCCTCCGCGCTGTCGATGCGTTTGAGCCAGCCATCGGCCTCAACCCAGTCCTTGCGCTGTTCTGCGATTTGCGCCAGGCTAAGGTAAGCCTGCGCCAGGCTCCGGCTGGTTTCGGCTCTATTGGCGGCATTGCGCTTGGGCAGCACCAGTTCAAGGTAGCGCTTGAGCGAGCGTTCGGCGGTAGCCAGTTTGTTGTCCTGCAACTCCAGCACGCCGCGCAGCAGCCAGGCATCGGCCAGGTCGGGTTTGTCGCTGGTGACGAGTTGCAATTGCGTGTCAGATTCGGCGTAGCGCTGGGTGCCCAGTAACTGGCGCGCATATTCCATACGCACCTCGGGGCTTGCTTTGCCTTCCAGGTATTTTTTCACCAAGGCTTCGGCTTGCGGCAGGGACGGGCTCATCAGAGACAGGACCAGAAGTGCGGGCGTTTCGGCCTTGGGGTCCAGGGCCAGCGCCTTGCGGGCGGCCTCCACCGCGCCATTGAGGTCATTGGCCGCGGTGCGCATGACGCCCAGCGTGGTCCAGGCCGTCACCTGGACGCCCGGCGCATTCAGGTGGTCAGCGAGCGCTTGTTCAACCACGCTGGCTGCCAGTTTCTTGTCGGTGGCGCGCGCAAAGTACCGCGGCAGGTTGGCAATGCCCGCAGCCCGCTCTTTGGGTTCGTAACTGGCAATCTCTCGCTTCAGGGGCTCCAGCGTTTCGTTCAGCCGGTTCAAACCGATCAAGATTTGAAGCACAAAACGGTTGGCTTCACGGGAGGCCGGGATGGCTTGTCGCCAGGCGCGCGCGGCCATCAGGGCTGAATCGCCGGAGCGTGACTGCAAGGCGATGTCTACGGCGCGCTGAAACAGCCGGGGGTCATTGGTTTTTCGGGCGGCGTCCAAAATCAGGGCAAAGCCGGCGCCGGGCTCACCACCGCGGGCGTTGAGTTCACCGATTAACAGTTGGTAAAAAAGCTCTCCGTCCATGGCGGAGCTGGGGCTGGGCTCGTCCGCTGTCGTGCTGCTTTGGGCATTAGCAGCCATGGCGCCAAGCAAGGCCACAAGGATGAGAAGAGGTTTGAAGCGAATCATCAGATCATAATAATCCATGCCAGTCTCAAATGAAGTCCCATGCCTGAATTACCCGAAGTTGAAGTAACGCGACTGAGTTTCGCCAACCATATTGCCGATGCCCAGGTGCTCTCGGTCCAAATGGGCAAAGCCTTGCGTTGGCCTCTGGGCTGCGACCCCGACGACTTGCAGGGTCGCCGCATACTGGCGGTGCGCCGCCGTGGCAAATACTTGTTGATCGACCTGGACCGGGGCATGTTGCTCTTGCACCTGGGCATGTCGGGCAGTTTGAGCTTTGCCAGCCGTTTGCCGCCAGCGGGCGTGCACGATCACTTTGAGATGGTCACCACCCGTGGCACTTTGCGCCTGCACGACCCGCGCCGTTTTGGCGCCGTGGTCTATGCCGACAGCGAGAACGCCCCGCAGGCGCGCAAGCTGCTGGGCAAGCTGGGAATGGAGCCTTTGTCGGACGATTTTGACTTTGCGCGTTTTCACGCCGGCTTGAAACTGCGAAAAGCCGCTATCAAGCAAGTGCTGTTGGCGGGCGATGTGGTGGTGGGCGTGGGCAATATCTATGCGTCTGAGGCGCTGTTCATGGCCGGTATTCGCCCTACCGTCAGCGCGATGCGGGTCAGCCGCCCGCGTGCGCTCAAGCTGCACGCGGCGATTCGCGAGGTGCTGGCCCGGGCCGTGGCCAAAGGCGGCAGCACCCTGCGGGATTTCTCCAGCACCAATGGGGAGAATGGCTACTTTCAGCTTGAAGCCATGGTCTACGGACGCGAAGGCGAGCCGTGCCGGGTGTGCGGCACACCGATCAAATCCATTCGGCAGGGTCAGCGCTCCACTTTTTTCTGTCCCCAGTGCCAAAAGCCCTGAGTCACTGGCCCAGGCCTATTTCGGGCGACTGATTTCAAAATATTCACGGATCTGAGAAACCATGACGAAGGTAAGCAATATGAACCAGGCGCCAGACTTGGCCACCCGGGTGGTGGACTGGCAGGCGCGCTATGGCCGGCATGATTTGCCTTGGCAAAACACCCACGACCCCTACCGCGTCTGGCTCTCCGAGATCATGCTGCAGCAGACCCAGGTCAGTACGGTGCTGGAATACTTTCCCCGCTTTTTGCAGCGCTTTCCCAATGTGGCTGCCCTGGCTGCGGCGCCGCTGGACGATGTGCTGGGCCTGTGGAGCGGGCTGGGTTACTACAGCCGCGCCCGCAACCTGCACCAGTGCGCGTGCCAGGTCATGGCGCACCATGGAGGCGCCTTCCCGCGCTCAGCCGAACTACTGCAAACCTTGCCTGGTATTGGCCGTTCCACGGCGGCGGCCATTGCTTCGCTGTGTTTTTTTGAACGGGTGGCCATTTTGGACGGCAACGTCAAGCGGGTGTTGACGCGCTTTCTGGGGTTCGAGCACGACCTGGCCTTGAGCCGCAACGAGCGCACGCTGTGGGACGAGGCGACGCGTTTGCTGCCGCTGCAGCAGCTCACCACTGCCATGCCGCGCTACACCCAGGGCGTGATGGACCTGGGGGCGACGCTGTGCACCAGCAAAAAACCCCGTTGTAGCGAGTGTCCGCTGGCCACGGACTGCGCGGCCCATCGCCAAGGCACGCCAGAAAAATTCCCGGTCAAAACCCGCAAGCTCAAGCGCAGTGCCCAGTCCCTCTGGCTGCTGTGGGCACGTACTGACGATGGCCAGGTCTGGCTTAGCAAGCGGCCTACGCCCGGGGTCTGGGCAGGGCTTTACTGTTTTCCGCTCTTCGACAGTCTGGCGGCTTTGCACACCGCGCTGCCAACGCCTTACCTAAGCCAGCTGCGCGACCTGGAGGTTTTTACCCACGTGCTGACCCACAAAGACTTGCACCTGCACCCGGTGCAGCTCAAGGTGTCTGCTTCGGGTCTGGCTGATTTACCTGAACTGTCTGAGTTGTCTGGACTGTCCGGGATTTCTGGGGGCTGGATAGCGGCACAGGCCTGGCCCGGCCTGGGGCTGCCTGCGCCGGTCAGGAAGCTCATGGCGCAAGAGACCCTGTAAGTCTGTTTAAGCGTGTGCGCCAGTCTCAGACGCCATCAAGCTCGCGGTGACGCTTCAAGGTGACCCATTGGTCGCTGTACAGCTTCACCAGCTCTTCCACCAGGTAAACCGAGCGGTGCTGTCCACCGGTACACCCAATGGCCACCGTGACGTAGCTGCGGTGGTCTTTGGCCAGTGCATCCAGCCACAGGTTCAGAAACTGCTGAATGTTGCCCAGCATTTGCTGCACGCCCGGTTGCTCTTTCAAAAATTGCACCACCGGGGCATCGCGCCCGGTTAAGGGGCGCAGAGTTGGTTCGTAGTGCGGGTTGGGGAGCATGCGAACGTCAAACACATAGTCGGCGTTGCCGGGCACGCCGCGCTTGAAGGCGAAGGACTCGAACACCAGGGTCATCTGCTCGGTCGTGGCCGAAATCAGGTCTTTCACCTGACCTTGTAGCTGCGAGGGGCGGATGATGCTGGTGTCAATCACATGGGCGTTTTCCCGCAGGTCGAGCAACAACTCGCGCTCCAGCTCAATAGACTGCACCAGATCGCGGCGCTGATCCTGGGCCGATTCGACGACAAAACCCGACTGCGACAGCGGGTGTTTGCGCCGGGTTTCCGAGAAGCGGCGCACCAGTGTGCCGGTGGTGGCATCGAGAAACAGCGATTCGACTTGCACGCCCTGTTGACGCAGGGCGGCGAGTTGCAGTGGCACCAGGGGCAGCGATTTGGCGCTGCGCACATCCATCGCAATCGCCACGCGGCTGGCTTGGTGCTCTTGCTCCAGCGCCACAAAGGGCAGCAGGAGTTCTGGCGGCAAGTTGTCCACGCAGTAAAAACCGGCGTCTTCCAGCGCATGCAGCGCCACCGATTTGCCCGAGCCGGACATGCCGGTGATCAGCACCATTTGCATGTCCTTGTGGGGCTCCTTGGCGGCTTCCTGGGGGCCTTCGCCGGCGTGGTCTTGGGTCATGCTGGGGTGGGTGTTTGTGGTTGTCGTGGTGGTTGCAATTGCCGTTGCACTTGCAGTTAGGGCGTCTCTCGGATCTGCAGCATTTCACGCGCATGGGCCAGGGTGGTGCCCGAGAGCCGCTCGCCTCCCAGCATGCGCGCCACTTCGGTCACACGCTGCTCGCCCAGCACGGTGCTGACCGAGCTTTCTGTGGTCTGGCCCTGGCGTTGTTTGGCCACCACCAAATGGTGGTCGGCGCAGGCCGCCACCTGGGGCAGGTGCGTGACGGCCAGCACCTGGCGGTCTTGGCCGAGTTGCTTCATCAGCCGGCCCACGGTGTCGGCCACAGCCCCGCCTATGCCAGCGTCCACCTCGTCAAAAATCAGGGTCTGCGCGGTGCCGAGCTGGCTGGTGGTCACGGCGATAGCCAGCGCCATACGCGACAGCTCACCGCCCGAGGCCACTTTGTGGACCAGGCGCGGCGTGCTGCCCGCGTGCCCAGCCACCAAAAAATGAACCTCTTCCAGGCCGCTTTGCATGGGCTGAGCGCTTGTCTGAATAGCCACTTCAAATTGTCCGCCCTGCATGCCCAAGCCTTGCATGGCTTGGGTCACGGTAGCCGCCAGCAGGGGCGCTGCCTTGTGCCGCGCCTTGGAAATCTGTTGGGCTTCGCGCAAGTAGGCGTTGTGTGCAGCAGTTTCTCGTGCCTGCAAGGCGCTCAGGTTGGCGGCTGCATCGAGCTGCTGCAAGCCTTGCTGCCAACTGGCCAGCAAGTCGGGCAACTCTTGCGGGCTGCGTTTGTAGCGACGGGCCAGCGACAGCCACAGGGCCATGCGCTCATCGAGCTGGCTCAGGCGCTGGGGATCGAGTTCGGTGTTGCGCTGGTAGCTTCGCAGGGTGTGCACGGCGTCTTGCACTTGAAGAAGGCTGGAGTTCAGCAAATCGCCCAGTTCCTGGAACTGCGGCTCGTGCTGCACTTGCTGTTGCAGCAACTGGCTGGCCTGGTGCAGCGCGCGCAGGGCGTTGTGTTCGTCGTCATCAAGCGCCAGCAGCGCACCCTGGGCCGCATCGAGCAGCGCCTGCGCGTTGGACAACCGGGCGTGCTCGGTGTTGAGTTCGTCCCACTCGCCCGCCTGGGGTGCCAGTTTGTCGACCTCGCCAATTTGCCAAAGCAGGCGTTCGCGTTCATTTTGCAGCGTGGCTTGGGCGTTTTGGGCCTGCGCCAGGTCGGCTTGCGCTTGCCGCCAGCCGTGCCAGCAAGTGGTGAGCTGGCTGGTGGAGACACCGGCGTAAGCATCAAGCAAACCCCGCACGGCCTCTGCGCGCGTGAGGCTTTGCCAGGCGTGCTGGCCGTGGATATCGAGCAGTTGCTCGCCGAGTTCACGCAATTGCGTGGCAGTGGCCGGGCTGCCGTTGATCCAGGCGCGACTTTTACCCTGGCTGTCTACGGTGCGGCGCAGCAAAAGCGCGTCACCTGTTTCAAAACCTGCTTGCTCCAGCCAGGCTGAGACGGCGCTGGAATTGTCGAATTCAGCGCTGACGTCGGTGCGCGTGGCACCTTCACGCAGGGTGCCGACATCGGCGCGTCCGCCGGTGACCAGTTGCAAGGCATCTATCAGAATGGATTTGCCGGCGCCGGTTTCTCCGGTCAGGACTGAAAAGCCGGTTTGCAGGTCCAGCTCCAGCTCGCGCACGATGACAAAGTCGCGCAGGACAATGCGTTTGAGGCTCACGGTTTGAGGGTCCCTTCGCCTACCACGCCTTCGTTCCAGTGCATTTTTTGCCGCAGGGTGTCAAAGTAAGACCAGCCTTTGGGGTGCAAAAAGCGCACATGGTGTTTGGAGCGGGTCACCACAATCTGGTCGCCGTGCAGCAAGGAGGCGAGCGACTGCATGTCAAAGTTGGCGCTGGCATCACGCCCGGCTACGATTTCGATGGTGATTTCGGCCTCATTGGAGAGCACGATGGGCCGGTTGGACAAGGTATGCGGTGCAATAGGCACCAGCACCCAGCCGGGGATGGACGGGTGAATGAGCGGCCCGCCGGCGGACAAAGCGTAGGCGGTGGAACCCGTGGGTGTGGCAATGATCAGGCCGTCGGCGCGCTGGTTGGACACAAAGCGACCGTCCACTTTGACCCGCAACTCCACCATGCCGGAGGTGGCGCCACGGTTCACCACCACGTCATTCATGGCCTGGGCGTCAAACACGCAGCGCCCGTCCCGCATCACGCTGGCATGTATCAGGCTGCGGTGGTCTTCTTCAAACTCGCCGCGCAACATGGGGGCCAGGGCGGTTTTGAAGTCTTCAAAGCGGATGTCGGTGATGAAACCCAGTCGCCCCTGGTTGATGCCAATCAAGGGCACGCCATACGGCGCCAACTGGCGCCCCATGCCCAGCATGGTGCCGTCACCCCCCACCACCAGGCACAAGTCGCATTCCTTGCCAATAGCCGCTATATCCAGCATGGGGTAGCCGTGAATGCCCATGTTGTGGGCCGTGTCATGCTCGAAAATAACTTCGCAGCCCTGGTCGTGCAAAAAGTGCGCAATGTCCTCCAGCGCGTGGCGTGAGGAAGCGCCAGACGCGCCCGATGCCACCGTCAGGTATTTGCCTATCAACGCCACTTGCCGAAATTTGGACTTCATTTGCAAATTACATCACTAAAATGCCCACATGCTGGATGACCGTGCCAAGTTGTTGTTGAAAGCGTTGGTTGAGCGCTATATCGCCGATGGGCAACCGGTGGGATCACGCACGCTTTCCAGGGCCTCTGGCCTGGAGCTGTCGCCCGCCACCATTCGCAACGTCATGTCCGACCTGGAAGAGTTGGGCTTGATTGCCAGTCCCCACACCTCGGCCGGCCGCATTCCTACCGCGCGCGGTTACCGCCTTTTTGTAGACACCATGCTGACCGTGCACCAAGGCCAGTTTGCCGCGCACCGGCTGGCACCAGATCAACCGCAAAAAGTCATCTCCAACGCCGCCAACCTGCTGTCAAGCCTGTCCCAGTTTGTGGGCGTGGTGATTGCCCCACGCCGCTCCTCGGTGTTCAGACACATTGAGTTTCTGCGTTTGTCCGAGCGCCGCCTGCTGGTGATCATCGTCTCGCCTGAAGGCGACGTGCAAAACCGCGTCATCTTCACCGAGGTGGATTACACCCAGGCGCAGCTGGTGGAAGCGGCCAATTACCTCAACAGCCACTACGTGGGCTTGGCCATTGAGCAGGTGCGTGAGCGGCTTAAAAACGAGGTGGAGTCGCTGCGCTCTGAAATTGCCAGCCTGATGCAGGCGGCGGTGGTGGCCAGTTCAGAAGCCATCTCCGAGACCCAGGACGAGGTGGTGATCTCTGGCGAACGCAATTTGCTCGCCGTGACCGATTTTTCCAACGACATGGGCCATCTGCGCCGTGCCTTTGATTTGTTTGAGCAAAAAGCCCAGCTCATGCGTCTGCTTGATGTGGCCGGGCAGGCCGAGGGTGTGCGCATCTTTATTGGCGGTGAAAGCCAGGTGGTGCCGTTTGAAGACCTCTCCATTGTCAGCGCCCCGTATGAGGTGGACGGCCAGGTGGTGGGCACGCTGGGTGTGATTGGCCCCACCCGCATGGCCTACGACCGCATGATCCAGATTGTGGACATCACCTCCAAACTGGTCAGCAACGCGCTGAGCCACCACAAGTAGCCCCCAGGTTTCAGCCCTATTTCCAGGCCCAAAAAGCTGCGGATGAATTTTCGGATAATCCGGTATTCATCTGAAGGAAAAATATGCCCGTTAACCTGCCCGCCCCGAACCCGTCTGAGCTGTTTCCCATCGCCGGCGTTCGTATCGGTATCACAGAAGCCGGTATCCGCAAGGCTAATCGCAAAGATTTGACGGTGTTTTTGCTGGACGCAGGCGCCTCGGTTTCGGGCGTGTTCACGCAGAACCGGTTTTGTGCCGCACCTGTGCAAGTCTGCCGCACCCACCTGGCCAGTGGTGCTGGCGTGCGCGCCATGCTCATCAACACCGGCAACGCCAATGCCGGCACCGGCCAGGAGGGCTTGGCGCGGGCGCAGCGCACCTGCGAGGCGTTGGCGGGCAAACTCGCGATCTCGCCAGAGCAAGTACTGCCTTTTTCCACCGGCGTGATCATGGAGCCCCTGCCCGTGGACCGTATTGAGGCCGGGCTCGATGCCGCGCTGGCCGATGCCCGTGAAGACCATTGGCTGCGCGCGGCCGAGGCCATCATGACCACCGACACCATCGCCAAAGCCTTTGGCGCGCAAGTGAAGATCGGTGGCGCCTTGGTCAGCATCACCGGCATCAGCAAGGGGGCGGGCATGATTCGTCCCAACATGGCGACCATGCTGGGCTTCATGGCCACCGATGCCTGCGTCAGCCAGACGCTGATGCAGCAGCTCGCCCGCGAGCTGGCTGAAGGCTCTTTCAACCGCGTGACGGTTGACGGCGACACCTCGACCAACGACTCTTTCGTGCTGGTAGCCACCAACAAGGCCGCGCATGCGCCCATTGACTCTCTCGACAGCGCTGACGGGCAGGCCTTGAAAGCGGCCATGCTGGGCGTGGCCCGCCAACTGGCCCAGGCCATTGTGCGTGACGGTGAAGGCGCCACCAAGTTCATCAGCATCCAGGTAGAAGGCGGCAAGTCGGCGGCTGAATGCCGCCAGGTGGCCTACGCCATTGCCCACTCGCCCTTGGTGAAAACCGCGTTTTTTGCCAGCGACCCCAACCTCGGTCGCATTCTGGCCGCCGTGGGCTACGCCGGCATTGATGACCTGGACCAAGCCGGTATCGATTTGTACCTGGACGATGTGCACGTGGCCGTGAAGGGGGGGCGCAATCCGGCTTATCGCGAAGAAGACGGCCAGCGGGTCATGAAGCAAAGCGAGATCACGGTGCGCGTGGTGCTGGGCCGAGGTCAGGCGCAAGACACGGTTTGGACCTGCGACCTGAGCCACGACTACGTCACCATCAACGCAGATTACCGCTCATGAACGATAAATTTGAGCACCTGCTGGTGCGCGCCGAGCAACTCATCAGTCGCATTGAATCGGTGCTGCCCCAGCCCCTGACGGCGCCGGACTGGGGCGCCGCCATTGCTTACCGCTACCGCAAGCGCAGCTCGGGCCATGCCAACCTGGAGCCGGTGCGCCACGTGGGCGCCATGCGCCTGGCCGACCTGAAAGAGGTAGACCCGCAAAAGGAAAAAATTCGCCTCAACACGCTTCAGTTTGTCAACGGCCAACCCGCCAACAACGTGCTGCTCACGGGCGCTCGCGGTACCGGCAAGTCGTCGCTGATTCGCGCTTGCCTGAACGAATATGCCGCGCAGGGCTTGCGCCTGATTGAGGTGGACAAGGCCGATCTGGTGGACTTGGCGGACATTGTGGATGTGGTGTCCGAGCGGCCCGAAAAATTCATTGTCTTTTGCGATGACCTGAGCTTTGATGACGGCGAGCCCGGCTACAAGGCGCTCAAGTCCGTGCTGGACGGCTCGGTGGCTGCGGCAGCCCCCAATGTGCTGATTTACGCCACCAGCAACCGGCGCCATTTGCTGCCCGAGTACATGAAGGAAAACCTCACCTACACCCACACGGAAGACGGCGAAGTGCACCCGGGCGAGGGCGTGGAGGAGAAAATTTCCCTCTCTGAGCGTTTTGGCCTGTGGGTCAGCTTCTACCCCTTCACCCAGGACGAATACCTGACCATCGTGGCACAGTGGCTGGACTCCTTTGGCGTGACCCCTGAAGCTATTGCCGCAGCCCGCCAGCCCTCTCTGGTGTGGGCACTGGAGCGTGGCTCGCGCAGTGGCCGCATTGCCTACCAATTTGCCCGCGACTATGCCGGCAAGCATGCAACCCGTGCCTAAGCAGTGACGAGCCAACCCCCGTTGATGGCTGACGCCCAATTGCCGCGCGAGGGCGGGGCAAAGAGAGCCGTGGTTGAGGTGGCCGTCGGCGTGCTGATTGACGCCCATGGTCACTTTTTACTGACCTCACGCCCGCTGGGCAAGGTCTACGCCGGTTACTGGGAGTTCCCGGGCGGCAAGCTGGAGGCGGGTGAAACGGTGGCTCAAGCCCTGGCGCGCGAGCTGCACGAAGAATTGGGTATCACCATCGGGGCTGCGCAGCCCTGGAAAGTGGAAATGGTGGACTACCCCCACGCCCTGGTGCGCTTAAATTTTTGCAAGGTGTTTGACTGGCGCGGCGAGTTACAGATGCGAGAGGCCCAGTCTTTCGCCTGGCAAACCTTGCCAGTGCAGGTGGCACCGGTGTTGCCCGGCACCGTGCCGGTATTGCAGTGGCTGGCGCAAGAACTAAGTTTTCAGGGGCAGACCCATCAGGGCTGAGTGCATTCAGCGCACTTGACGCCTGGGTTGGCGCTTATTGCAAAGGCGCGGCGTCGTCGGTCAGCAGGTCTTCCGGAGCGACGTTGGCTGCCATGCGAAAGTTTTCACTGGCCCATGCGCCAAAGTCCATGTTTTTACACCGATCACTGCAAAACGGACGAAAGGGGTTGGAGAGGGCGTAAATGCTCTCCCCGCCACAGGACGGGCAGCTGACAAGCTTGGGCTTCAGGGTGACGGGTGTGTCTTCAGGGCTCATGAGCACAAGGTCATTTCAAACGCGGCGTCCTCGCTGCTGGGGTGCAAGCGGTCGTCCTCGCCCTGGCGCATGAGGCGAATGGACACCATCAACCGGTTGCCGCTGATTTCTGGAATGAGGCCGCGGGAGGCCTCCAAGGTGAGGCGCAGCAACTGAAAAGACCGGCCTTGAGGCAAATTTTGCTGAAACTGGCCACCCACCGCCATGACTTTTTGCGGGGCGCCGGAGTCGCGCAGCAGCTTGAGCAACACATGAATCGAGTCTGCCAGCGGCATCAGCCAGGAGACCCAGTGCGCCAGGTCGCGGCGGCGCTGGTCGCCACTCTTGTGCTGCCAGGCGTAATAGGCCGGCAGGTCAAACTCACAGGTGCCACCCGGAATGCCCACACGGCTGCGAATACTCATCAGCCAGTCGTTTTCAGTGAGCGGTTGCCCCACTTTGCCCGGCAGGCTGTTCAAGGCTTGAAAGCAGCGATCGATTTGGTTGATGACCTGATCAAGCACACCTTCAGCGATGGCCGGGTTGCCGCGGTAACCGTCAAGAATAGATTTTTGCTTGTCTAGGTCTTTGAGTACGTCGGACTTGAGGTCGGCCCGCGCACCCACGTCCATGATCTCGAAAATGGTGGTCAGGGCGTAGTGGTGGTCCAGCGCCTGCTCGCGCAGAACCAGTTCCGTCAAACGAAGAAAGAGGTTCTCCAGACGTAAATAGGTACGGATGCGCTCGTTGAAAGGGTATTCGTAAAGAATCACGCGGTTGTTCTTTGTAGGCCTAAATGATCCCGGATGATAGCCCGAAGCGCTCACCCAGTTGATGGACTTCGGTGGCTAATTCCAGCAGCGACAGTGTGTCATTGAAGATGATGCTGTCTGCGGCGCTCAGGCGGCGTTGCCGTGTCGCCTGGACGGCCATGATTTTCTCCACCTCGGGACGGCTGAGCTGGCTGCGCGCCATGACCCGGGTGATTTGAACCTCGGGCGTGCAATCGACCACCAGCACGTGGTCTAGCTGCTGGCGCCAGGTGCGAGATTCAACCAGCAAGGGAATATCAAAGACCACGCAGGTTCTGCCCTGGCGAATGGCAAGTTCGGTGCGGTTTTTAACTTCCCTGCCCACCAGGGGATGAATGATGGCTTCCAGACGCTGGCGTGCGGCCGGGTCTTGGTAAGCCAGTGCGCGCATTTTGTCGCGGTCCATGGCGCCTTCTGGGGTAATGAAGTCTGGCCCAAAACTGCGGGCAACTTCGGCAATGGCCAAGCCGCCAGGCGCTGTCACTTCACGGGCAATGGCGTCGGCATCCACCAAGCCGGCGCCGAGTTTGACCAACATCTGCGCCACGGTGCTTTTACCGCTGCCAATGCCGCCGGTGAGACCAAGTCGGACGTGCTGCGCCATCATTTAGAAGCCCAGCCAAGCCAGCATGGAAGCCGGGCCAAACGCCAGGGAGCTCATGCCGGCAATGGCCAAAAACGGGCCAAAGGGCACATAGCCGCCTGGCCGTAATCCAGTAGAGAGTTTCATTGCAATTCCAACGACAGCGCCCAAAATAGAGGCCATCAAAATCAAGGGGATCAAAGCCTGCCAGCCCAACCAGGCGCCCAGAGCGGCCAATAGCTTGAAGTCGCCATAGCCCATTCCTTCTTTGCCTGTGACCAGTTTAAACAGCCAGTAGACGCTCCACAACAACAGGTAGCCTGCGACGGCACCCCACAGTGCCGAGTGCAAGTCGGTGCCCGTCAACTGCCAGGCGCTGGCTATTAAACCCGCCCATAGCAGGGGCAGGGTGATGTCATCGGGCAAGAGGGTGGTGTCCCAGTCAATCAGCGCCAGCACCAGCAGCGCGGCGCTGAAGCCGCACCAGGCCAGTCCAGAAGCATTTAATCCCCAGTGCCAGGTGCAAGCGGCAAAGAGGGCGCCGGTAGCCAGTTCCACCAGCGGGTAGCGCATGGCAATAGGCGCCCGGCAGGACGCGCATTGGCCGCGCAGCCAGACATAGCTCAGCACGGGAATGTTCTGGTGCCAAGCAATGTTGTGCTGGCAATGAGGACAGTGCGAGCGTGGCACGCTTAAATTGAAAGGCACCGCCTCAGGGCTGATGTCCTTGGACGTGTCCTCGCTGTCCTGGCGCCACTGGGCTTCAAGCATGCGCGGCAGTCGGTACACCACAACATTGAGAAAGCTGCCTATCAACAAGCCTATTAGGCCAAGCAAGGCGGGTTCCAACCCTTGAAAATTAAACATCAAAACACCTGTCCAATTTTGAAAATAGGCATATACATAGCCACAACGATACCGCCAATCAAGGTGCCCAACACCACCATGAAAAGCGGCTCCACCAGGGTTGAAATACCGGCCACCATGTCGTCTACCTCCAACTCATAAAAGTCGGCGGCTTTGCCAAGCATATGGTCTATGGAGCCTGACTCCTCACCCACCAGGCACATTTGCAGCACCATAGGTGGGAAGAGTTTGGTGTTTTTCATGGCATCGGTCAACGCCATACCCATGGAGACATCCTGCTGGATGCGGGTAGTAGCCCGGGCAAATACCGAGTTGCCGGCAGCACCCCCCACGCATTGCAGCGCCTCCACCAAGGGTACGCCAGCAGCAAACATGGTTGAGAGCGTTCGCGTCCATCGCGCAACACAGGCCTTTGCAACGATGGCGCCAAACAGGGGCAGGCGCAACAACATGGTGTCCATCGTGTTTTGAAGTTTGATGCTGCGCTTTAATTGGTAGGACAAATAGAAAAGCCCACCGCCCATGCCGCCAATAAGCAGCCACCAATAAGCCATTAAAAATTCACTGATGGCGATCACAAGCAGGGTGGGGGCGGGTAAGTCAGCGCCAAAGCTGGAGAAAACTTCTCTGAATGCCGGTACGACAAAAATCATAATGACTGCAATCACGACAAATGCCACGGTCAGAACGGAGACAGGGTAGGTCAAGGCGGATTTTATTTTTGATTTGATGGCTTCAGTGGTCGCCATATAAAGTGCAAGTCGCTCCAGCATTTGGTCGAGAATACCTGCGGATTCACCAGCCTCAATCAAACTGCAATAGAAATTGTCGAAGTACAGCGGGTATTTTCTGAAGGCGGCACTCAGCAGGGTACCCGTTTCAATATCGGTTTTTATATCGCCCACCAGCCGGCTGACATTCGCGTTCGAATTGCCGCGCACCACAATCTCTAGTCCTTGCAATAAAGGTACACCAGCCTTCAGCATGACCGCCATTTGTTTGGTGAATACGATGAGGTCTTTGGGTTTGATGGCTTTACCTGACCTTATGGCCATGAAGCCGGCACGGCGCTTTTCAAGCTTGGTGAGGGCGATACCCTGCCGACGCAATGCTGCGGCGGCTTGTGCATTGGATGTTGCCTTGATCGCCCCCCGCAACAACCGTCCGGCTCGGTTTTTACCCTCCCAATTGAGCGTAAATTCCTCGGTTTTTTTTGACGTGACAGTCGCCATATTGATGCACTCCCTAAACAGGGCCTTTTATGAATGGCCTTATGTCTCGTAGTTTAAGCAGGAAAGCCTGCTTTGCCGAATGCGCGCTCATGCCGCCATAACGACAAAAAGGATTCGCCAATAAAAAAGCCCACTAGACTAGTGGGCTTTTTGTCATACGGGGGGTAATCAGGCGATGAGGTAATCAGCCTTGTTCTTACCGCTTAGCCATTTGGGAGCAATACCCCGACCACTCCAAGTGGAGCCAGAAATGGGGTCTTTGTATTTAGCGGCAACCTTGCTTGTCTTCTTAGGCCCTGTTTTGCTTTTTCCGCCTGGAAAAACATCTGAGGGGGACAGCTCATATTCTTCGACAAGGGCGCGCACTTTAGAAATAGCATCGCCAACTTCTTTTTTTCTGACTTCAGCCACTTGGCTTTCAAGAGTGGCTATTTGTGCGAGAAGATCTTTGATTGAAGACATATTATTTCAATGGTTGGTTTATGGTGATGGAATTGTACATAAAAATTAAAGATAGATATAGTTTTTGTGTATAAATATTAAAAATTACTTAAATCAGTATTCAAGCAGCGTGTTGAGGCGGAAGGGGTATTTGCGGTCACTACATATAATTGGGTAGTGCATGTGAAATTGGTAGGCCGAGAGGTCCTGTGCAGGCCAAAATGGTCGGGGTGAGAGGATTCGAACCTCCGGCCTCTACGTCCCGAACGTAGCGCTCTACCAGGCTAAGCTACACCCCGTGTCGCTTTTGAAGCGTATTAGCTGCGGGGGCTGAACCGGCGCCCCGGCTAAGAGGCATTGAGTCCACTTGACATAGATTCAGGCGAATAGACAACGAAATACATATAAATGGGTATTAAAAGTCACGCGCTCAAAAGCCAAAATACGACGGATGAAAATGATAAAAACCTTTAGCGTTATCTTTTTGCTAACCATTGCATATTTTTTATTATTTAGACTTAACGATTATTTCTTCTCTTCTCTCGACTTCTCGGGGGGCGTATCCTGGCTTTATCTGCCCAGTGGCTTGAGGTTGGTCTTTGTATTGGTGTTTATCAATATCGGGGCTATCAGTGTAGGACTGGCAACCCTGATGATTGCGTATCTTTATTATTTCAATAAAGATTTGGTAACTATTTCGGGTTTAGGTTTTATTTCAGGCTTTGCTCCTTGGTGCGCCAGAAAAATTTGCATTCAGAAGTTCAATATGGACCCCAACTTGCAGGATTTGTCAGCGTCCGCCTTGTTGAAAATTGCTTTGGTCTTTGCGGTGGTGAGTCCTGTGATGCATCAGCTGTGGCTCACTTTGCGGGGGGAAACCGAGAGTTTTGTGCAAAGTACGGTGGTGATGGCTATCGGCGATCTGCTGGGCACCCTGTTGGTGCTTTATTTCATCAAGTTTCTGATGTCTGGCGTTTCTGGTCAGGCAAATAAGACCTACAACAAATCCTGGTTCACTTGATGGCGCTGGTTGGCAAAGCCCCGCTTTTCCAGCCGTCAAGGCCGATTAAGTTCGAGCAATGCTTTCAGGATTGACGCGCAAGCAGTTGGGAGGCCAGCTCAATCAAGCATGCCGTGTACGGTCCCGCGGGTAGTTTTTGTGCGGCGGTAATGGCACGTTGTGCCTCCAGGTCAGCGGCTTTTCTTGCAATATCAAGCGCACCAGTTGAGTTAACGATTTTCAGAATGTCGCCCAACTTGTTGTTGTCACCGGTCTCAATGGCGGTTTTGATCAGGTTTTGTTCTTCCAAAGAGCCACGCTGCATGGCCACAATCAGCGGCAGGGTGGTTTTGCCTTCACGCAGGTCATCCCCCAGGTTTTTTCCCATGAGCTCTGAATTGCCCGCGTAATCGAGCACGTCATCAATGACCTGAAAAGCCGTGCCCAGGGCTTGCCCGTAGTCGGCGCATGCTGATTCCTGCTCCGGCGTGCTGCCCGCCAGAATGGCGCCTACCTGAGCGCTAGCTTCAAATAATTGAGCCGTTTTCGAGCGAATCACCTGTAAATACCCAGCCTCATCAAGTGCCGCGTTGTGGGTGTTCATGAGTTGCATGACTTCGCCTTCGGCTATCACATTGGTGGCGTTGGCCAATATCTGCATGATGCGCATATTTTGTGCGTCCACCATCATCTGAAAAGCGCGGGAATACAGGAAGTCGCCAACCAACACACTGGCCGGGTTGCCAAAAGCTTCATTGGCAGTGGCATTGCCACGTCGCAGGGTTGAGTCGTCCACCACGTCATCATGGAGCAGGGTGGCTGTGTGGATAAATTCCACGACGGCAGCCAGGTTAAACCTTTGAGCGCCCTGGTACCCCAGGGCCCCGCACGTCAACAAGAGCAGCGCCGGGCGCAAACGCTTGCCCCCCGCAGAGATGATGTAGCGAGAAACCTCGCCAATTAAGGGGACGCTCGTTTCAAGACGTGCCGCAATAACCTGATCAACCGCACGCATGTCCTGCGCGATGATTGATAAAAGAGGCTCTGGGTTGGGTGATGTAGCTTGCAAGACAAATAACCGGTTGTGTTGAAGAATTATAGAAAGTCCGCCAAGTGGCGGAGTCGGTTTGGTTCACATTTGCGAAGGGATAGTTGCTGTGCTATAGTGACGGGCTCTGTGAAAATCCGTTCCCAGAGCTAAATTGAAGAGGTCAACATGTACGCGGTCATAAAAACCGGTGGCAAGCAATATCGGGTTGCTGCTGGCGAAAAAATTAAAGTAGAACAGATTGCTGCGGACGTAGGCCAAGAGATTGTGTTCGACCAGGTTCTGGCTGTCGGTAACGGCGCTGAACTTAAGGTGGGTACTCCCTTGGTGTCCGGCGCAACCGTGAGTGTCACAGTACTTTCTCACGGCAAGCACGACAAGGTCAGCATTTTTAAAATGCGCCGTCGTAAGCATTACCAAAAACGTCAAGGGCATCGTCAACAGTTCACAGAACTGCTGATCGGCGCTATTGCTGCTTAAAGGGCACAGGTCATGGCACAGAAAAAAGGCGGCGGCTCTACGCGAAATGGGCGCGATTCGAAGCCCAAAATGCTCGGTGTTAAAAAATTCGGTGGTGAAGTGATCAGCGCTGGCGCGATCATTGTTCGTCAACGCGGCACCAAGTTCCATCCCGGTACCAATGTCGGTATCGGCAAAGACCACACCCTGTTTGCATTGACTGACGGCCACGTGTCGTTCGCCATCAAGGGTGCGCTCAACAAGCATACGGTGAGCGTTACCTCGGCATAATCTGCTGGGTAGTTCCCCATGGAGACCCTGCGCGTTGCGCGGGGTTTTTCGTTTATAAAGCCTGAGATCATGAAATTCGTCGACGAAGCCTATATTGATGTTTCTGCCGGAGACGGTGGTGCTGGCTGCGTGTCGTTCAGGCATGAAAAATACAAAGAGTTTGGTGGCCCCAATGGTGGCGATGGTGGCCGTGGCGGTCACGTCTTTGCTGTAGCAGACCCCAACCTCAATACTCTGGTAGATTTTCGCTTTTCAAGGCGGCATGACGCCAAGCGCGGCGAACACGGCATGGGCTCCGACATGTTCGGTGCGGCCGGTGATGACATCACGCTCAAAATGCCGGTGGGCACCATCATTACAGATGCTGAAACGGGTGAAGTACTGTTTGAGTTGCTGAACCCGGGCGAGATCATCACCATTGCCAAAGGCGGTGACGGCGGCTTTGGCAATATGCGCTTCAAGAGCGCCATCAATCGTGCCCCGCGACAAAAAACTCCGGGCTGGCCAGGCGAAAAACGCAACCTCAAGTTGGAACTCAAAGTGCTGGCCGATGTCGGTCTGCTGGGTATGCCCAACGCCGGCAAGTCAACGCTGATTTCTGCCATCTCCAACGCGCGTCCACGCATTGCTGACTATCCGTTCACTACCTTGCATCCCAACCTGGGTGTGGTTCGAGTGGGCCCTGAGCAGAGTTTTGTGGTGGCAGATTTGCCCGGTTTGATTGAAGGCGCGTCTGAAGGCGCTGGCCTGGGCCACCTGTTTTTGCGCCATTTGCAGCGCACGCGGCTGCTTTTGCACGTGGTCGATATGGCGCCGTTTGATGAGGGCGTGGATACCGTCGCGCAGGCCAAGGCGATTGTGAACGAGCTCAAAAAATACGATGCCTCGCTCTACGACAAGCCGCGTTGGCTGG
>CAJCCO010000036.1 GCA_903960915.1 uncultured beta proteobacterium | reverse complement strand
GTGCTTTGAAGACAATTCCCTGGATAAAGCCATGCTGGACAGCCCCGGTTTCGAACAGACGCCCACTGGCCGCGTACCCAAGGTGCTGGTGGTGGACGGCGGCGGTTCTTTGCACAAGGCACTGGTGGGTGGCAACCTGGGGGCGGCAGCGGCTAAGAACGGCTGGGCTGGTGTGGTGATTGACGGCTGCGTGCGTGATGTGGCTGAGTTGGCTGCGCATCAGGTGGGCATTCGTGCGTTGGCCAGCATGCCCATGCCGACTGAAAAGCGCCAGACCGGTCAGCAGGGTGTGGCGGTGCAGATTCAGGGGGTTTGGGTGCGGCCGGGCGACTGGTTGTATGCCGATGAAGACGGCATCGTGCTCAGCGCAGTGCGTCTGGACTGACCGGGGCGGTTGCTGGGTTGCTGGACTGGGGCAGGGTAGCCAGCACCACCCCAAGCAGGGCAATGCCAAAAGCCAGTATCTGCACCGCACTGAGTCGCTCACCCATAAACAGCACGCCCACCAGTGCCGCCGATATCGGCAGCATGACGGTAAAGACGCCCGCTTTGGCCGCGGGTATGGTTTTCAAGCCGGTCATCCACAGCCACACGGTACCCACGCTGGCGGCGAGTGCGTAGAAGACCATCAGCAGCCAGCTGGCAGGTGCAACGGCGCGGAACTCAAAACTGAGGGCCAAGTAAAACCCCAGCGGTGTCATCAAGACAAAGCCCCACAGGTTGATCAGGGCACTGATGCGCTTGGGTGACAAGGTGCCAATGAGTTTTTTACCGATGACGGCGTAAGCGGCCTCACAAATCACCGCGCCAAACACCAGCAAGTTGCCCAGCCAGGCTTGGTGGTGGTTCAGTGTGCTGTCAGAGCCGGGTAGCTGCTCGGATTTGGACAGCGAAAACAGGGCGATTCCGAAAGCCGAGCAAGCGATGGCGCCCCATACGCGCAGTCCGATTTTCTCTCGCAAAAACCCCCAACTCAGCAACGCAACCACGGCTGGGATGGCTGCCATGATGATGCCGGCCGACACCGCACTGGTCATGCTCACGCCGTACAGCATGCAAATAGAAAACAAAAAATTGCCTAAAAACGATTCCAGAAACACCAGTTGACGGGTGTTGCGCGTCATGGGCGCTTCATCCGCCGGTTTTTTGAGCCAAGGCCACATGGCCAGGCCTGCAATACCAAAGCGTATCCACCCCAGCAGGAACACCGGGAAAACCAGGACCAATGGTTTCGTCAGCGCCACATAGATGCCAACCAATGACATGCTCATGCCCAGCAACAGGTAGGCCGTCCATCGGTGTGGCGTGGCATGGAGCGGGCTGGCAGGGGTCGGCATAAGGCGTTTATTTGGGTAGCGGGTTAAAGGTGCCGAATCATGCCTGATGCGCGCGGCACGTCACGCTGGTTTGAGGCGATGCAAGCGGTTTTTATCTTTCACCCCCCGTGAGTGGCCGCGGTCGTGGCTAAGATAGGTTACCGTTTAAAACCAACCAAAAGGTCTTTCATGAGCATGGGCCAGTTTGCTTACGCCAACAACAGCAACCGATTTTTGGCCGCTCCAGAACTGGCGGCGCAACCGTTTGCCGTGGTGGGCATACCGTTTGATGGCGCCGTGACCAACCGGCCTGGGGCGCGGTTTGCGCCGCAGGAAATTCGGCGCGCCAGCTTGATGCTGTGCGACGGCTTGCACCCTTACTTTGGCGTTTCGCCTTTGGGGCACTTGGGCGATGGCTACGATATGCGTCTGCCCAATGCTTCACCACTGCCTGAAGTACGCCAGCACATTGAGCGCCAGGCCACGGCGCTGATGGCACGCCACCATTGCGTCTTCATAGGGGGCGACCATTCCGTCACCCTGCCTTTGCTGCGGGCAGCTAAGGCCCGCCATGGTGAGTTGGCGCTGGTGCACTTTGACGCGCACTGTGACACCTGGAAAGACCATTTTGGTGAGCCGTCGGGCCACGGTACCTGGACTTACGAAGCGATTGCCGAAGGCCTGGTGAGCCCGGCACACACGGTGCAAATTGGTTTGCGCTCCAGCGGTGAGCGCGCCGCCCGTGAATACGTGCAAGACCAGGGCGGCCTGATCTACACCGCCCGCCAGATGCGCGGCCTAGATGGCGCTGGCTTGCAAACCTTGATCGACCAGATACTGCAGCGCCTGGGTAACCGGCCGTGTTACCTGACGCTTGATATCGATTGCCTGGACCCCGCATTTGCCCCGGGTACGGGCACCCCCGAGCCTGGCGGCATGAGCAGTTCCCAGGTACTGACTTTTCTGGAGGCCCTGGCACCCTTGCACATGATCGGCATGGATTGCGTGGAAGTTGCCCCAGCCTACGACCATGCAGAGCTCACCAGCAACGCGGCCGCCACCTTCATCTGGACTTACCTGTGTGGCCAGGTGGCCAAATCCATGGCCTGATTTTTTGCGCAAACCCCCATGCTGCTCACCTCCGACACCCAGCTCAACCAGAAAAGTTATTACGAAGCCTCGGTCCAGCGTGATCCTGCTGCCCCGCCTTTGCAGGGCGATCTTCAGGCTGATGTGGTGGTGGTGGGTGCGGGCTTTGCCGGGCTCTCCAGTGCCATTGAGCTGGCCAAAAAAGGCTATCGGGTCATCGTGCTGGAGGCGGGCCTGGTGTGCAGCGGCGCCTCCGGGCGCAATGGTGGCCAGGCCCTTGTGGGTTTTGCCAGTGGGCAAGAACCGTTTGAACAGCAGCTGGGCATAGCGCGAGCCCGCATGGCTTGGGACATGTCGCTTGAAGCCGTAGATTTGGTGGACGAGCGTATTGCCGAGTTCGGCATCGACTGCGACCGGGTCAAGGGCTACTTGTATGTGGCCGACTCCGAGCGCAAGGCGCGTGTCCTGGAGGCAGATATGCAGGCGCTGGCAAAGCAGTACGGGTTTGCCACCGAATTTTCCCGTGGGCCTGAGGTGCAGCGGTATCTACAAAGCCCCCTGTACTGTGCGGCTGCTTACGAGCGCAAGTCGGGGCATCTGCATCCCTTGAAATATGGCTTGGGTCTGGCGCGGGCGGCCCGGGCCTTGGGCGTTCAAATTTTTGAACACTCGCCCGTGCAGGACATTGACCGGGGCGTGCGGCTTCGGGCTAAAACCGCCCAGGGTTCTGTCACGGCCGACTTTGGCGTGTTGGCGGGCAACTACACACTGCCTGAATTTGGCCCGCGTGTGGCGCCAGACATCAACGCACGCATCATGCCGGTGGGCACTTACATGATTGCCACCGCGCCCTTGGATCCGGCACTTTGTAAGCGCTTGATGCCCACCAACGCGGCCGTCTGCGACAACAACTTCATCCTCGACTACTTTCGCTTCAGCGCCGACCACCGTCTGTTGTTTGGCGGCCGGGTTAGCTACAGCACGCGCACGCCGCCCAACTTGCAAGCCATCATGGCGCGGCGCATGGGTGAGGTATTCCCGGCATTGCGCGGCGTCGCTATTGATTACTTATGGGGCGGCTTTGTAGACATCAGCATGAACCGCGCCCCAGACTTTGGCCGTTTGGGGCAAAACCTTTATTACCTGCAGGGCTTCAGTGGCCACGGCGTGGCGTTGACGGGTTTGGGTGGCCGCCTGATGGCGCAAGCCATCGCGGGTCAGGCAGAACGCTTTGATGTGTTTTCTGCCCTGCAGCACCGCAATTTCCCTGGCGGCGCCATGCTGCGTATGCCCAGTCTGGTGCTGGGTACGCTTTACCATCGCTTGCGGGATGCGCTTTAAACGCCCAAGGCCGGGCAGGGCGCAAAAGCAATCGAGACTGTGAAAATATTCACACCGCAAGGTAATTGACCAGGAGGACATGAAAGCACCGGCATTTTTCTTGCTCACAATACTGCTATGGCATCGAGAAAAATATGAACAAGCCGCCCTGCAGAGTCTGGCTTCCCTTGGACCACCGACTGCTCGGTGAGTCGCCCCACCAAACCCTTTTTTTAGTACTGGGCAACAAGTGCGCCCGCGCCGTGACGCTCTGTGCCCAGGCGCAGCCGGTCCTGTTCCCCTTGGCTGATGCCCAAAGTATTCCTGCCTTGTTGAACCTGGTTGACGGCGTTATGCTGACAGCCAAGTAGCGCAAAAATACCTTTAAAAGGAGACCGTGCATGGGAGTAAAAAAAACAATGAATTTCAATGAGCTGGAGCAGTGGCTCAACGAGCGTCGCGTCACCGAGGTGGAGTGCCTGGTGCCCGACCTGACGGGTGTGGCGCGCGGCAAAATTCTGCCCCGCGCCAAATTCACCGAAGACCGCGGCATGCGCCTGCCGCAAGCCATTGTGGCCATGGGGGTGACCGGCGAGTTTCCTGAAAGCGGTCCGTACTACGACGTGATTGACCCCACCGACAAGGACATGCAGCTGCGCCCCGACCCCTCCACCGTGCGCATCGTGCCCTGGGCCACCGACCCCACCGCACAAGTCATCCACGACTGTTTCGACCACAAGGGAAACTTGGTGCCGTTTGCGCCGCGTTCGGTGCTTCGCCGTGTTTGTGAGCTGTTTGCCGCGGAGGGTTTGCAGCCCATTGTGGCGCCGGAGCTGGAGTTTTACCTGACCGCGCGCAACACAGACCCCAACACTTTGCTCAAGGCGCCGATTGGCCGCAGCGGCCGTGCCGAAACCTCGCGTCAAGCCTACAGCATTGATGCCGTCAATGAGTTCGATCCGCTCTTTGAGGAAATTTACGACTACTGCGACAAGATGGAACTCAACGTTGACACCTTGATTCACGAGGTCGGCGCGGGCCAGATGGAGATCAACTTCTTTCACGCCGAACCCATGGGCCTGGCCGACGAGGTGTTCTTCTTCAAGCGCACCGTGCGCGAGGCTGCGTTGCGCCATGACATGTATGCCACCTTCATGGCCAAGCCCATTGCGGGTGAGCCAGGCAGCGCCATGCACGTGCACCAAAGCATTCTGAACGTCGCCACGGGGAAAAATATTTTCAGCAACGAAGACGGCACGCCGTCGGAAGCCTTCATGCATTACATAGGCGGCTTGCAGCGCTACATACCGGCGGCCATGGTGCTGGTGGCGCCCTACGTCAACAGTTATCGCCGCTTGTCGCGCAACACGGCCGCGCCCATCAACATTGAATGGGGTTACGACAACCGCACCGTGGGCATTCGGTCGCCCATTTCTTCTCCCGAGGCCCGGCGCGTGGAAAACCGGGTCATCGGCGCTGACGCCAACCCCTACGTCGCTCTGGCCATGACGCTGGCCTGCGGCTACCTGGGGTTGAAAAACAAGATCAAACCCAAAGCCGAAATGCGCGGTGACGCCTACTTGTCGCCTTATGCCTTGCCCCGCAGTCTGGGTGAAGCGCTGGACTGGTTGCGCAAGGAGTCTGACCTGCATGAAATACTGGGTAAGGAGTTCATCACCGTGTACGCTGAAATCAAGGAGCTGGAATTTGACGAATTCATGAAAGTCATCTCGCCCTGGGAACGCGAGCACCTTTTGTTACACGTTTAAAATTTTTGCTAATTAAGTAAGGAAAATTTCATGGAACCGGTTATCGACACGGCCAAGATTCAGGCACTGGATGCAGCCCACTTTTTGCACCCCTTCACCGACTTCAAGGACCTGGCAAGCCACGGTTCCCGCGTGATGGTGCGGGGTGAAGGCATTTATGTGTGGGATTCTGAAGGCAAGCGCATTTTGGATGCCATGAGTGGCCTGTGGTGCGTGAATGTCGGGTACGGCCGCAAGGCTTTGGCCGATGCCGCGCACCATCAGATGATGACCCTGCCTTACTACAACAGCTTTTTCCAGACCACCAATGTGCCGGCGGTACAGCTGGCCGCCAAACTGGCAGAACTGGCGCCTGATGTGGGTAATCGCAGTTTTCAGCATGTGTTTTATTCCTCCAGTGGCAGCGAAAGCAACGACTCCAACGTGCGCATGGTGCGGCGCTACTGGGACCTGCTGGGCCAACCTCAGCGCAAGGTCATCATCAGCCGTTTCAATGCCTACCACGGCAGCACCATGGCGGGCGCCTCCCTGGGGGGCATGACCGGTATGCACGCGCAGGGCGATTTGCCTATCCCGAACATCACCCACATTGAGCAACCCTATTACTTTGAGAAGGGGCTGCCGCGGGAGAGTTCTGACGACTTCGGCATTCGTGCGGCGGGTTGGCTGGAGGCCAAGATACTGGAGGTGGGCCCTGACAAGGTGGCGGCCTTCATTGCCGAGCCTGTTCAGGGGGCCGGCGGCGTCATCATTCCGCCGGCCACCTACTGGGCGGAGATTCAACGCATTGTTGATAAATATGGCATTTTGCTGATCAGCGACGAAGTGATTTGTGCCTTTGGACGGCTGGGCACCTGGTTTGGCTATGAAAAATTTGGTTACAAGCCTGACTTGGTGACTTTTGCCAAGGCCATTACCAGTGGCTACATTCCCTTGGGCGGCGTCATGGTGGGCGACCGGGTCGCCAAAGTGCTGATAGAGAAGGGCGGCGAGTTCACGCATGGCTACACCTACAGCGGCCACCCGGTGGCCTGCGCGGTGGGGCTGGCCAATTTGGCCATCATGGAGGCTGAACAGTTGCCTCAACGCGTGCGCGATGACATTGGCCCCTACCTGGCGCAGTGTTTTGAAACCATTGCCGCCCATCCTTTGGTGGGTTCGGCTGAAACCTGTGGCTTCATGGCGGGCTTGGTGCTGGTGAAAAACAAGGCCCATCGCGAATGCTTTGCCGAAGACTTGTCTGTGGGCATGATTTGCCGGGGCTATTGCTTTCAGAACGGTCTGATCATGCGTGCCGTAGGCGACCGCATGATCATTGCCCCGCCTTTGACCATGACCCGCGCCCAGATTGACGAGATGATGGCCTTGATTCTCAAGTGCCTGGATTTGACCTACCAAGACGTCAAAGCCAAAGGCTGGCTGGCCTAGGGATTGCATGGGGTTTTTCTGGGGTAAACGGCCCGATTTGTCGGGTTAATATTCCGTTTTAAGTTGGTTTTAACGAATTTCAGGAGACTAAATTGGCTAATGCACTTGGAAAAACAGTTGTTGGGAAGTTGATGAATGCCTTGCTCATCGCTGGCGTCGTGGCCCTGTCGGCGTCCACAGCCCTGGCGCAGGAGGCCAAGGTTCTCAATATCTACAACTGGTCGGACTACATTGCTGAAGACACCATCAAGAATTTTGAAAAAGAAACCGGCATCAAGGTGCGGTATGACACCTTTGACAACAATGAAATTCTGCACGCCAAGCTGGTAGCGGGCAAGACCGGCTATGACATCGTGGTGCCGTCTTCAAACTGGGCCAAGTTGCAAATGGAGGGTGGTTTGTTGCGTAAGCTCGATAAATCGCTGCTTCCTAACCTGAAAAATCTCGACCCCGACATTCAGCAGCAAATTGCCAGTCTGGACCCAGGCAACCAGTACCTGGTGAACTGGCTGTGGGGCTACACCACGGTGGGCATCAACACCGCCAAGGTCAAGGCTGCACTGGGAGGCGAACCCATGCCCGCCAATGTTTGGGAGCTGGTGTTCAACCCCAAATATGTCAGCAAACTCAAGGGCTGTGGCGTGTCTGTGCTGGACAGCGCCTCGGAGGTGCTGCCTGCCGCCCTGCATTACCTGGGGCGTGACCCGTTCAGCAAAAATGCAACCGATTACCAGGACGCGGCAGCCCTGCTCAAGTCGATTCGGCCTTCCATCACCCTGTTCAGCTCCTCGGGTTACATCAACGACATGGCCGGTGGCTCCATTTGTCTGGCGCTGGGCTGGAGCGGTGACATCAACATCGCCCGCCAGCGTGCGATTGATGGCAAGACCGGGCAGGATATTCAGGCTTTGGTCCCAAGCAACGGGGGCATTTTGTTCTTTGACATGATGGCCATTCCGGTTGACGCCCCCAACGCGGCCAATGCGCATGCTTTTATCAACTTCATCATGCGTCCTGAGGTACACGCCTCCCTGACCAACAAGGTGTTCTACGCCAACCCCAACAAAGAGTCGCGCAAGTTCGTCAAGCCTGAAGTGGCCAACAACCCCACGGTGTTTGTATCGCCAGCGCAAATGGCCACCATGAAACCACCCAAAGCCTTGACCAATGACATTCGCCGTCTGGTAACCCGGGTCTACACCAGCTTCAAATCAGGCATTTGAGCGCCCACCTTGTTCTGGCCCATTGCCGCATTGCTGATGCTGCTCAGATGAAATAACAAAAAAAGTGATGAACTCATCCAGCCCAGTTGAATCAAGTCTGCCTTTCTTGCAGATCAAGCGTGTTATCAAGCAGTTTGATGGCATTTATGCGGTTGACGATGTTTCCTTGAACATCAAAAAAGGTGAGATTTTTGCCCTGCTGGGATCCTCCGGTTGCGGCAAATCTACCTTGCTTCGCATGTTGGCCGGCTTTGAAACGCCTACCTCGGGCCACATCGTGTTGGAGGGGCAGGACATTGTGGGTCTGGCGCCCTACGAGCGTCCCATCAACATGATGTTTCAAAGTTATGCCCTGTTTCCTCACCTGAGTGTCTGGGACAACGTGGCCTTTGGTTTGCGTCGGGACGGTTTGCCCAAGGCCGAGTTGGAAGAACGTGTCAACAAGATGCTGGAGTTGGTGCTGCTTCAGGCCTACGCCAAGCGCAAGCCGCATCAGCTCTCCGGGGGGCAGCAGCAGCGTGTCGCGCTGGCGCGCAGTCTGGCCAAGCGGCCCCGCTTGTTGCTGCTGGATGAGCCCTTGGGCGCGCTGGATAAAAAATTGCGTGAACGCACACAACTGGAAGTGGTTGAAATTATTGAGCAGGTGGGGGTGACTTGCGTGATGGTGACGCACGACCAAGAGGAGGCCATGACCATGGCCACGCGCATTGGCGTCATGAGCGAGGGAAAAATTCTCCAGGTGGGCAAGCCCGCTGAAATTTATGAAACACCCAATTGCCGCTTTGTTGCGGACTTTATTGGCAGCGTCAATTCCTTCAAAGGAAAGCTGGAGGTTGACGAACCGGACCATGTGGTGATTGCCTCGCCGGAGTGCCGCCACTACATTAGCCACGGCATCACGGGCACCGCCGGTATGACCGTGCACGTGGCGGTGCGGCCTGAAAAAATGACCATTCAAACCACGCCGCCTCAGGATGATGAGCGAGAGTCTTTGGCGCAAGTGGGCTTTAACTGCGTGCAGGGTGTCATAGAAAACCTGGCCTATCTCGGAAGCCTGACCACCTACCACGTGAAGCTGGACAACGGTTTTGTCGTCAAGGTCACCCACACCAATGCAGCGCGCCATGCCCAGAGCAGCCTGACCTGGGGTAGCCCGGTGTATGTCTGGTGGTACGGCAGTGATGCGGTTGTCTTGACGCAGTAAGCAGCCCATGACCTGGCCACTCAACTTCTCAGAACTCAGAGACCGATTGGTCGGCACCTGGGGGCGCGGGCTCGTGATCGGGGTTCCGCTGGTTTTTTTGCTGGTGTTTTTTATGCTGCCATTTTTGGTGGTCATGAAAATCAGCGTGTCCGAAATGGACAACGTGGTCTTCAAAGACCTGCTGACTTGGTCCGACGGGGTGCTGGGTCTCAAAATCAAGTTGAGCAATTATTTATTCATCCTTGAAGACGATCTGTATTTCTCTGCGTACCTGAGCTCACTCAAGTTTGCCGCCATCACCACACTGCTGTGTCTGCTGCTGGCCTACCCCTTTGCCTACTTTATGGCGCGCAGTTCAGCCCAATGGCGGCCGGCTTTGCTGATGCTGGTGATGCTGCCGTTCTGGACATCTTTTTTGCTGCGGGTCTACGCCTGGAAGATGCTGCTGGCAGACAGTGGCGTATTCAACAACGCAGCAATGTTTTTTGGCTTGATCAGTGAGCCGGTCAAGATGATGAACACCCCGTTTTCTCTGGTGTTGGGCATGGTCTACACCTACCTTCCGTTCATGATTTTGCCTTTGTACGCCAACCTGGTGAAGATGGATTTGCGCTTGCTCGAAGCGGCCCTGGATCTGGGGGCTACCCCTTGGCAGGCGTTTTGGCGCATCACAGTGCCCTTGTCCAAGAGCGGCATTGTGGCGGGTTCTTTGTTGGTGTTTATCCCTTGCGTGGGCGAGTTCGTTATCCCCGAGTTGTTGGGCGGACCTCAGACCTTGATGATCGGGCGCGTGCTGTGGGACGAATTTTTCAGCAACAACGACTGGCCCATGGCTTCGAGTGTGGCCGTGGTCATGGTGCTGCTGATCATTGTGCCGATTGCCTTGTTTAACAAATACCAGGCAGAAAACTCCAGCGGGGGCCGCGCATGAAACCTAACGCGGGCAAGTTGATGTCGGTGGGTTGGATGAGCGTGGTGTTCATCTTTTTATACCTGCCCATTTTCACGCTGGTGATTTTGAGCTTCAATGAAAGCCCCATGGTGACGCACTGGGGCGGCTGGTCTTTGCGGTGGTATGAGGACTTAGCCAAAGACACAGAACTTATTGCCGGGTTTTTGCTGTCCATCAAGATTGCTTTTTTCACCGCCTGTGCCTCGGTAGTGCTGGGTACCTTGGCCGCCTTGGCCTTGAGCCGGTTCAAGCGCTTCCCCGGGCGTACCTTGTTTGCCGGCATGGTGAGCTCGCCCTTGGTGATGCCCGAGGTGATTATTGGTTTGTCCTTGCTGCTGATGCTGGTGTCGGTGCAGCGACTGGCCGGGTTTCCAGAGCGCGGCATGATGACCATTTGGCTGGGCCACACCTTGCTGGGCATGGCCTACGCCACCGTCGTGGTGCAGTCGCGCTTGCAGGAAATGAGTCAAAGTCTTGAAGAGGCGGCGCAAGACCTGGGCTGCCGGCCCTGGCAGGTGTTCTTTTTGGTGACCTTGCCACTTATTTCGCAAGCCATTGGTTCGGCCTGGTTGCTGACTTTCACCCTGTCGCTGGACGATGTGGTCTTGTCGGCCTTTTTATCCGGGCCAGGCTCTACCACCATGCCCATCACCATTTTTAGCCGAGCCCGCTTGGGGTTGAACCCCAGCGTCAACACGGTCGCCACCCTCACGGTGTTAGCGGTGAGCGTCGCGGTGGTGCTTGCCAGTTACTGGATGGCGCGCAGCGAGCGCAGACGGGCCCAGGAAATGGCGGCGGCTTACAAAAGTTCAGGCCAATGAGCTCGGCGCGCTTTGCCACCTGACCCATCACAACACCTTGCATCCAAATTTACATCCCAATACGTCAACTGAAATGGAGCCTCTGATGAAACTGAACCGAAAACTACTGGTGGTAGCCATGGCTTGCGCCATGCCTTGCATGAGCGCGTTGGCACAATCGCCCGCCGACTTGCAAAAAGAAATCGAGTTGCTTAAGGCCCAGCTCAAAGTGCTGTCTGAAAAAATTGAAATCCTGAGTAGCAAAGCGCCGGCTGTAGAGCCGCAGGAGTTCAACCGCCTCGTTCAAAAGATGGACTTGATGGAAGAGTCCACGAGCGAAGCCGGCTTCAAGGGTCTGAAGATCAAGGGCACCATGGAAGTGGTATTACAGAGTGATACGAATTCTGTGACTGCGGGTTTCGACAAGGCCAAGGGCAATGGCGGTTATGGCGCAGCCATGCTGGAGTTCAGCAAGGAGCCTGACGAGGGCATCGGTTGGACCCTGCGCTTAATTCCCCTGTCCACTGCAGGCAGCATCATCCATGAAGCTTCAATTTCTATCCCAGTGGGAACTACTGATTCCAAAATAAACGCCGGTCTGACGCCAGATTACTCTGGCTACGAATATTCCATGGGGCACCAGAATCCCCTGATCTCCAATAACCTGCTGTATGCCAACACGGCGGCTTCCAACTACATGGGGGTGGGCATGTCCCACACCCTGTCCAGCAATTTGACGGCTAAATGGATGGTGGGGCAGATTGACGGAATGACCTCGCGCAAGGCGCCTGGCCTAGCTTACCGAGCTGACTACGCCATGGGCGAGTACAACGGACTGGGATTGTCGGGTGTGCACTTTCGTACCAATGGTGAAAACGATAACTCGAATGCTGACTTGATGGAACTTGATGCCTACCACACGCGCGGTGACTTGACCTTGCAAGGCCAGTTCAGCATGGGGCGTGTACTTGGGGCCGCTATGGGTACCGGTCCAGATGACGCTGGAAAAAATGCCCGCTGGTGGGGCGTCTCGGGCTTGGTGGGCTACAAGCTGACGCCACGGTTGCAAGCCTTGGCTCGGGCTGACTTTATTTACAACCGGGCCAACGGGGGTGGCGTGTACTACAACGATGGCTCCTATGGCCCGGAACTGAGCAGTGATGGCACGGCAGCAGACGGTTCAAAAGGCGCCAACCGCTATGCCTTGACCGCAGGATTCAATTACGCCGTGAACGCCAACACGCAGTGGAAAACTGAGCTGCGTTTTGACCGCTCCACCGGCTACAACTTCACGAACAATTATGGTGAACTCACCAAAGGCAACACCACGGTGGGAACTTCCTTGGTGGTCTCTTTCTAAACAACAGGCCGGGGCTTTGCCCAAGCCGCATTTTTCTTGACGGGGTTGGCAGAAATGCCACCCCGTTTGTATTGGCGGGGCCGGCGTAGCTCACTTCAAGACATAACAGATTTATACCCAAGGGAGGACTGACATGACGATACCCACCACTGCTTCAGAACTGCAGTTTGACGGCCGCGCACTCATCAATGGCGAGCGCGTCTGGGCGCAGTCAGGGCAAGCTTTTGACTGTATTTCTCCGGTCGATGGCCGGCTTTTGACCCCGGTGGCGCGATGTGCCGAAGCGGATATCAACCAGGCGGTAGCGGCAGCACGCGCGGCCTTTGAAGACAAGCGCTGGTGTGGACTGGCGCCCGCGCAGCGCAAACGCATCATGGTTCGCTTTGCCGACTTGTTGCTGGCCCACGCCGATGAGCTGGCGCTAACCGAAACCTTGGACATGGGCAAGCCCGTCAAGCACGCCCGCAACGTCGATGTCAACAGCGCCGCCAATTGCATTCGCTGGTATGGCGAGGCGGTAGACAAGGTCTATGACGAGATAGCGCCAACGGCCAGCACGGCCTTGGCCCTGATTCAGCGTGAGCCGGTGGGCGTGGTGGGGGTCATCGTGCCCTGGAATTACCCCATGATCATGGCGTCCTGGAAAATTGCACCCGCCTTGGCGGCTGGCAATTCGGTGGTGTTGAAGCCCAGCGAAAAATCGCCATTAACCGCCTTGCGCATGGCCGATCTAGCTCTGGAGGCGGGTGTGCCGCCCGGCGTGTTCAATGTGGTCACTGGGTTGGGGCCTGAGGCGGGCTCGCCATTGGCCTTGCACATGGATGTGGACTGCATCGCCTTCACCGGCTCCACCCGCGTGGGCAAACAGATTCACGTGATGGCCGGGCAAAGCAACCTCAAGCGCGCCTGGACAGAACTGGGGGGCAAGTCGCCCAACATCGTGTTTGCTGATTGCCCCGATCTTGACCGGGCGGTGGAGGCTGCGGTGGGGAGCATTTTCTTCAACCAAGGTGAAAGTTGTAATGCGCCTTCACGCCTGTTTGTGCAAGACAGCATCAAGGCGCAGTTTTTAGCCAAGGCCCTGGCCCTGGTGCCGGCCTATGCGCCGGGCAACCCGCTGGACCAGGCCACGGTGATGGGCGCCATTGTGGACAAGACGCAAATGGACACGGTATTGCGTTACATCGAACGGGGTCAAAAAGACGGCGCTGCCTTGCTTGCCGGGGGTGAGCAGGCACGCCGGGAAACCGGGGGCTTTTATGTTCAGCCGACCATTTTTGACGGCGTTAAAAACCATATGACCATCGCCCGCGAAGAGATTTTTGGCCCCGTACTGTCGGTGCTGTCTTTTACCGACACCGCCGATGTGGTGCGCCAGGCCAATGACAGCGTCTACGGCTTGCAAGCCGCTGTCTGGAGTCGCGACATCAACAAGGCGCTGGGCGTGGCGCGGGCCTTGCGCGCCGGCACTGTGCATGTGAACCAATACGACGAGGACGACATCACCGTGCCCTTTGGCGGGTTCAAGCAAAGCGGGGTAGGGCGCGACAAGTCGCTGCACGCGTTTGACAAGTACACCGAAACCAAAACCACCTGGATTCGTATCGACAGCCCGATTTAATCGTTGGTCTTGGTGTAACAACCTTGTTATGCATTGCCCACCAGCGCTAACGTATCAAAAATAAGACCTGAAAAAATGACTACACGTACCGACCTGGAAGACCGCGTAACCACCCTGGCAGCCCAAGGCATTCACAGCGTACTGACGCAATTTTGTGACATTCACGGCGTGGCCAAAGGCAAGCTGGTGCCGTTAAAGAACCTGGCTGAATGGGTTTCCGTGGGGGCGGGTTTTGCTGGCCCCAGTATTGCCGGTACTGGCCTGGGGCGCTTTGGTAAACGCAGCGAGTATTACGGACGGGTGCAGCCGGCCTCGTTGCGGGCCTTGCCCTTTATGCCAGGCGTGGCGCATGCCGTATGCGATGGCTATGCGGGCGATGAGGTGCTGGAAACCTGCTCGCGCCAGTTGCTCAAGAAACAACTGAAGAAACTCGACGACAAGGGCTGGACCTTGTGGGTGGGCATTGAGCCCGAATTTTTCTTGCTCAAGCCTGATGATCAAGGCCGCTGGACGGGCGCTGACAGCCAGGACCGACTGGACAAACCTTCGTACGACCTGAAGTCGATTCACCGCAATCAGGATTTTCTGGAAGAGATGCGCTACACCCTGACAGCGCTCGGCTTTGATCTGCAGCAGATGGACCACGAAGACGCGTGCGGCCAGTACGAGATCAACTACAAGTTTGACGATGCCTTGGCCGCTGCAGATCGGTTCATGCTTTTCAAGATGACGGCACACGCCGTGGCTCAAAAACATGGTCTGACGTACAGCAGCATGCCCAAACCTTTTGCCCATGCGCCCGGCAGCGGGCTGCATTTCCACCTGAGCATCACCGATGCGCAGGGGCAGGCAATTTTTACGCAGGCCGATGACCCCTTGCAGCTGAGCGCGCAGGGCTACAGTTTTGTAGCGGGTTTGCTGCACCATGCGGATGCATTGAGCGCCTTGTGTGCACCAACCGTGAACAGCTACAAGCGGCTGGCGTCGAGTAACAGTGCTTCAGGTACCACCTGGTCTCCGGTTTGGAAAACCTATGGCGACAACAACCGCACGTGTCTGGTCCGTACCGTGGCTGGCCGATTGGAGTGGCGCCTGCCCGACCCCTCTTGCAATGTCTACGCCGCCATTGCGGCGACGCTGGCGGCAGGCTTGCACGGCGTGGAGGCGTCCATGTCACCTGGTTTGCCTTGTGCGGTTGATTTATACGAGCAGCAGGCCGCAGGACGGCCTATGCCGGCGCGACTGCCCCGTGACCTGTTTGACGCGCTACAGGCCTTGCGCCAGGATGAAACTTTGCGCAGCGCCCTGGGCCCTGCGTTTTGTGAGGAGTTTTTGAAACTCAAAACGCTGGAGTGGGAGGCCTACAACCAACACATTTCAGAGTGGGAGCTGCAAAAGTACGCCGATGCTTTTTAAGGCGCCGGCCCCTTTTATTCGGCAGCGGACGCGCCACTGATTTTTGAAAACGTTATTTCGAATCGTGAAATTTTAAATTGGTGCATTGCGTCAAAATTTCTCAAGATGAAAAAATTATTTTCACAATGCGATTTTAATCTTCTAAGTCCTTGTTTTTATTGAATTAAATTTATGTCTTCTATAAGACATAAGAATCTGTAAAAGTCTTATAGAAGACATAGAATTACTCTCTAGGCACTGGACTTGCGTAGTCTTCAGTGCACCCCATTTGTAATCAACCTAGGAGTAATTTCATGCCTCAAACTATCACCGAGCAATTGAGCCGCGAACAGCAAATCGCCGCCCTCGAAAAAGACTGGGCCACCAACCCCCGCTGGAAGGGCATCAAGCGCGGTTACTCCGCTGCTGACGTTGTCCGCTTGCGTGGATCTTTCCCCATTGAGCACACCCTGGCCCGCCGTGGTGCTGACAAGCTCTGGAACCTGGTCCACACTGAGCCGTATGTCAACTGCCTGGGCGCCTTGACTGGTGGCCAAGCCATGCAGCAGGTTAAAGCGGGTGTCAAAGCCATTTACCTGTCGGGCTGGCAAGTTGCGGCTGACAACAACTCTTACGCCTCGATGTACCCAGACCAGTCTTTGTACCCCGTGGACTCGGTGCCCACCGTGGTCGAGCGCATCAACAACACGTTTCGCCGTGCCGATGAAATTCAGCACTCCAAAGGCATCGATGCCGGCGACAAGGGTTACATCGACAACTTTGCGCCCATCGTGGCCGACGCTGAAGCCGGTTTCGGTGGTGTGTTGAATGCGTTTGAATTGATGAAAGCCATGATCAAGGCCGGCGCCGCAGGCGTGCATTGGGAAGATCAGTTGGCTTCGGTCAAGAAGTGTGGTCACATGGGTGGCAAAGTGTTGGTGCCCACGGCTGAAGCCTGCCAAAAACTCATTGCGGCACGCATGGCTGCCGACGTGTGCGGTGTTCCTACGTTGGTGATTGCCCGTACCGATGCAGAAGCGGCTGACCTGTTGACCAGTGACTACGATGAGAACGACAAGCCCTTCATCACGGGCGAGCGCACGGCTGAAGGTTTTTACAAAACCAAGAAGGGTATTGACCAAGCCATCTCCCGTGCCATCGCCTACGCGGAGTATGCGGATCTGGTGTGGTGCGAAACCGGTACGCCTGATTTGGCTTTTGCCAAGAAGTTTGCCGATGCCGTGCATGCGAAACACCCCGGAAAAATGCTGGCCTATAACTGCTCACCCTCGTTCAACTGGAAGAAAAACCTGGACGATGCCACCATCGCCAAGTTCCAGAAAGAGTTGGGCGCCATGGGTTACAAATACCAGTTCATCACCTTGGCAGGCATTCACTCCATGTGGTACAGCATGTTTGACTTGGCGCAAGCCTATGTTCAGCGTGGCATGTCGGCCTATGTTGAAAAGGTGCAAGAGCCCGAATTTGCAGCCCGCGACCGCGGCTATTCATTCGTGTCGCACCAGCAAGAAGTGGGTACGGGTTACTTCGACGAGTTGACCACCGTCATTCAAGGTGGCCGCTCTAGCGTGACAGCTTTGACCGGATCAACAGAAGAAGAACAGTTCCACTGATAAAAACACCTCAGGCAGAGCGTAAAATCTGCCCTGAGCGTTTGAAAACGCGGCATTTGCCGCGTTTTTCATTTATGGCGCCTTCATGGCGCCTTCTTTTTTTCAGTTCGAACATGGTTCAGATCACACTTCCAGACGGTTCATTGCGTGAATTTCCCGGTCCTGTCACTGTGGCAGAGGTTGCTGCCGCCATTGGCGCTGGCTTGGCCAAAGCAGCCTTGGCTGGCAAAGTCGACGGCAAAGTGGTGGACACAAGCTACAGCATTGGCAGCAATGCCCAACTGGCCATCATCACGGCCAAAGATGCCGATGGCCTTGAAGTGGTGCGTCACTCCACGGCCCACTTGTTGGCTTATGCCGTCAAAGATTTGTACCCTGATGCACAGGTCACCATTGGCCCTGTCATTGAAAACGGTTTTTATTACGACTTCTCGTACAGCCGTCCTTTCACCTTAGAAGATTTGGCCGCCATTGAAAAGCGCATGACCGAATTGGCAAGCAAAGACGAACCTGTGTTGCGCCGTGTGTTGCCGCGTGATGAAGCTGTGGCTTATTTCAAAGGGCTCGGCGAGCATTACAAAGCAGAAATCATTGGCAGCATTCCTTCTAACGAAGATGTGAGTTTGTACAAAGAAGGCGCGTTTGAAGATTTGTGCCGCGGCCCGCACGTGCCCAGCACAGGCAAGCTCAAGCACTTCAAACTCATGAAACTGGCGGGAGCTTATTGGCGCGGTGATAGCAAAAACGAAATGCTGCAACGCATTTACGGCACGGCTTGGACCAGCAAAGAAGATTTGCAAAATCACCTCACACAGCTGGAAGAAGCAGAAAAGCGCGATCACCGCAAGCTAGGACGCGAACTCGATCTGTTTCACATTGATGAGCACGCACCTGGCTTGGTGTTCTGGCACCCCAAAGGCTGGTCTGTTTGGCAAAAGGTTGAGCAGTACATGCGCGCTGTTTACCAAGACAACGGCTACTTAGAAGTGAAGGGCCCACAGATCATTGACAAATCCTTGTGGGAAAAAACAGGTCACTGGGACAAGTACCGTGACAACATGTTCACCACGGAATCAGAAAAGCGTGACTATGCTTTGAAGCCCATGAACTGCCCCGGACACATTTTGATTTTCAAGCAGGGCATGAAGAGCTACCGCGATTTGCAGATCG
>CAJCCO010000035.1 GCA_903960915.1 uncultured beta proteobacterium | reverse complement strand
GCATGGCCCTTGAAGTGGTTTTCTACGACGAAAAAGCCATCTCGGTCGAATTGCCCACCAGCGTGGTGCGTGAAATCACCTGGACTGAGCCCGCTGTCAAAGGCGACACCTCCGGCAAGGTCTTGAAGCCCGCCAAAATTGCCACCGGTTTCGAAATTGGTGTGCCAATTTTTGTGGCGCAGGGCGACAAAGTTGAAATTGACACCCGCACGGGCGAATACCGCAAACGCGTCTAATCGTATTGAAGCGCGTACAAGCGCTCCGCAAAGCCCCAGGGCTTTCAAAACATGGCTTCTTTGGAAGCCATTTTTTTTGACCCCGCTCAAGCCTTTTCTTGATCTGCCGCAATGGACCACCCTGCCCTTGGCGGTGTAGTCTGTGGCCATGAATGACGAAACCCAGACCGCCTCCCGCCTGTCGCTCAAACGCGTGGCCATTGACACCTACCGCGAAAACGTGGCCTACCTGCACCGGGACTGTGCGGTGTACCGGGCTGAAGGCTTTCAGGCGCTCTCCAAAGTAGAAGTCAGGGCCAATGGCCGGCGCATTCTGGCCACGCTGAACGTGGTGGACGACACCCGCATCGTGGACTGCCATGAACTGGGGCTGTCTGAAGATGCGTTTTTGCAGCTCGCCGTTGACGACGGGCACCCAGCTTCGGTGTCGCAAGCCGAGCCCCCGGAGTCGATTGGGGCGCTGAACCGCAAAATTGGCGGCGAACGTCTGGGCTTGCAGGATTTCAAGGACATCGTGCGCGACATTGCTGAGCGGCATTACTCCAAGATTGAACTGACCGCATTTGTAGTGGCCACCAACCGCGACGAACTTGACCGTGAGGAGGTGTACTTTTTGACCCAGGCCATGGTGGCCAGTGGCCGCACGCTCGATTGGCATGAGCCCCTGGTGGTGGACAAGCACTGCATTGGCGGCATCCCCGGCAACCGCACCTCCATGCTGGTGGTGCCCATCGTGGCGGCGCACGGCATGCTGTGTCCCAAGACCTCCTCACGCGCCATCACCTCGCCGGCAGGCACCGCCGACACCATGGAAGTGCTGGCCAACGTAGAGCTCCCGCTGGAGCAACTCGACCACATCGTGCGCGAGCACCGGGCTTGCCTGGCCTGGGGCGGCACGGCCAATCTGTCGCCGGCAGACGATGTGCTGATCTCGGTCGAGCGCCCGCTCTCGGTGGACTCGCCCGGGCAAATGGTGGCCTCCATCTTGTCGAAAAAAATAGCGGCCGGTTCCAGCCACCTGGTGCTCGACATTCCCATTGGCCCAACCGCCAAGGTGCGCTCCATGCCTGAGGCCCAGCGCCTGCGCCGCCTGTTTGAATATGTCGCCAAGCGCATGCACCTGTCTCTGGATGTCGTCATCACCGATGGCCGTCAGCCCATCGGCCATGGCATTGGCCCGGTGCTGGAGGCGCGCGACGTGATGCGGGTGCTGGAGAACGACCCCCGGGCACCGGTTGATTTGCGCCAAAAGGCCTTGCGCCTGGCCGGGCGCCTGATTGAATGCAACCCCGATGTACGCGGCGGCGACGGCTTTGCCATTGCGCGCGACATTCTCGACTCGGGCCGCGCGCTGACCAAGATGAACGCCCTCATCAGCGCGCAGGGCAGTAAACACTTTGACCACAACCACCCGCAGCTGGGTGCCCTCAGTTTTGACATAGCGGCCGACAGGGCCGGCGTGGTCACAGGCATTGACAACCTGCAGATTGCCCGCATTGCGCGCCTGGCCGGTGCCCCCAAAGCGGCTGGTGCCGGTGTCGACCTGTTTCGAAAACTCGGGGATGCGGTGCAAGCCGGCGACCTGCTGTTTCGTGTCTACGCCAGCTACCAAAGCGACCTCGAATTTGCACGCCAAGCCTGCGCCCGCGCCCACGGCTACAGCGTGGGCCAACAAGAAGATGTGCCGCATGTTTTTGTGGAGTTTTGATGCTGCTGTTTTTTGAAGACGAACGTGCGCCAGCTCACCGCCTGGCACAGGCCAGCGGGCTCACGCCACATCAGGTTGAACGGCACCGCTTTCCCGATGGCGAGCTCAAGCTGCGGCTACCGGCAACGCTGCCAAGCCAAGTGGTGGTGCTGCGCAGTTTGAACGACCCGAATGAAAAGCTGGTGGAACTCTTGCTGCTGGCCACCACTGCACGCAACTTGGGCGCCCAGCACCTGACCTTGGTGGCGCCCTACCTGGCCTACATGCGCCAAGACCTGGCCTTCCATGCGGGCGAGGTCATCAGCCAGCGCGTGGTGGGCGATTTCATAGCCGGCCTGTTTGATGCCCTCATCACCGTCGACCCCCACCTGCACCGTGTGGCCACCTTGGCACAAGCCGTGCCTGTTGCACAGCCGCTGGTGCTCAGTGGCGCACCGCTTCTGAGCGACTGGATTGCCCGGCACCGCGCCAATGCGCTGCTGATTGGGCCCGATGAAGAATCGGCCCAGTGGGTGGCACAGGCCGCGCAACGCCATGGCTTGGACTTTACCGTGTGCCACAAAACCCGCCACAACGACCATGCGGTGCTGGTGCAGCTGCCGCCTGTAGACGTGGCCGGCCGGCAGGTGGTGGTAATGGACGATGTCATCAGCACCGGCCATACCGTGGCGCAAGCCACGCAATTGTTATTGGCCGCCGGCGCACGATCTGTGGACGTAGCGGTGACACACGCCTTGTTTGCACCCGGTGCGCTAGAACTGCTGAGAAAAGCCGGCGTAGGCGAGATCTGGAGCACCGACTGCATTGCACATGCCAGCAACCAGGTCTTCATGGCCGAGCGCCTGGCTCAGGCGCTGGCACAGCTTAGAGAATCAGCAAAGTCGCTTTAGAAGGTTTGTTCAGCTTAGGAGGCGGGGTCGGCGGACGCAAGGGCCACGATGCGCTGAAGCTTGCCGCTGCGCCCTTTGGGTATCTGGTGGCCGCGCTCTACCCGCAGCTTCAGTTGGGGCAGGCCTTGTTGGGCGGCATATTTTTTCAACGCAGTCTGGCAGCGCTGAGCGGCGCCTTCCTCCAAGGTTTCTCCAAGCCACAAGGTCAAGGTGCGTGCATCCAGCTGGCGCACCTGAAAATCAAACACGCCAGCCTCTTCTTCCAGCACGGTGGTCAGGGCCAACGGTAACAAGCTCACCTGCTGACCGTGCGCATTGCGCATGACCAGTACGTCATCGTGCCGCCCCAGTACCTCAATGACCGGCAAATGGGAGCCGCAGGCGCACCGTTCCAAGTGCACGGTCAACTGGTCGCCCAGGTCGTAACGGATCAAAGGTTGCACCTGGTTGGCCAAGTGAGTCAACAGCGTGGTGTAAGACGGCGTGCCGGGCGCTACCGGCTGCCCCTGTTGGTCCACCGGCTCCAGAATCACCCAGTCGCTGTTGGCATGCAAGTGACCGTGGCTGCATTCCCAGGCCAGCGTTAAAAACTCGGAAGCGCCGTAACTGTTGCGCACCGTACAACCCAGGCTGGTTTGCACCGTGTGGCGCACAGCATCGCTCAGGGTTTCGCCGCCCGTCCATATTTCTCTCGGCGAAAAATGCAGGGCACCCCGGCGGGCCTGCTCGGCCAGCAAGGCCGCCACAGTGGGGTAAGTGGCGATCACGCTGGGTTCAAACGCATTGAGCTCGTCAAGCAGCGCCTCCAGCGGCTGCATGATGGACAACCTGCGCTGGCTCTGCGCCAGACAGGGGTTCAACTGGCCCAAGCGCAGCATGCTCACGACACTGGCAAAGTGGCCCTCTGTGGCGCCCACAAATGCAATGCGCTCCGTGAGCCAGAACGGGTCAAGGCTGCGCTGCCAGGGGTTGGGGTCGCTGCGTCGCAAGGCCTGCAGTGCGTCATACACCGCCAGCGACGGCGCATCCTGCAGAAAAACCCCGGGCTGGTGGGTGGTGCCCGAACTCTCCCACACCAAGTACCGCCCCAGGTAGGGCTCGGCCATGCGGCTGGTATCGGTCAGCAGCGCCTGCACATCGGCCCAGTGAATGTCGGGGTCGGTTACCCAGTCTTCAAAACGCGCCATCAACTGAGCTTTTCCGACAGAGGGCAGGTCTTGCAAGCGCGTGTGCGCCGGCACCATGCCAGCCAAGTGCTCACGGTAAAAAGGCGAGTTGTTCATGGCGCCACGCAGCAAGGCCTGCAAGCGCTCTTGCTGACGCTGGGCCAGCACCGAAGGCACAGCGTGGGTGCAACACAGCACATCCACCGAGACCAAACCACTCAACCAGGGGGCAAATACCGAATACATCACAAGACACGCCCCTTTCAGCAAGACAAAAAACAGGACAAGCCAGGTCACAAGGAACAGCAGCCATGCCATCGCATGGCGCAACCTGCAAGCACATGGCGACCCATGCTAGGCAGCGGGGCTCAGCACCGTTTGCGCTGTGTCAGTCAGGGGGCAATCGAGAGCAGTCTTGACAATTATCAAGCGCTAAAAATGCCTGAGCCCTACCATTTCACTTGATCCTTTTTTAAGCCATGGAGAGTAACGATGAATGACACAACTACCGTCAGCAAAGACAAACTGATGACCGACCTGCGGGTGGTCATAGCCGACGCCGAAGAACTGCTGCGCATGACCGCCGACCAGGCGGGTGAAAACGCAGCAGGCTTGCGCGCCCGCGTGCAGGGCCGCATGAACCAAGCCAAAACCGACCTGATGCACCTGCAGGAAGTCGCCGTCACCAAAGCCAAGGCAGCCGGGCATGCGGCTGATGAATTTGTGCATGAGAACCCCTGGAAGTCGATTGGTATTGCAGCAGGCACCGGCTTGTTGATGGGTCTGCTGTTTGGACGTCGTTAACCGCACGCGCAGGGCATGAGTGGCCCCAACGAGCCACCACTCGGCTTGTTCGCCTCGCTCAGGCGCTTGCTTGGCACCGCGCTGGAGTTGGCGCAAGTCAGGCTCGCCCTGCTGGGGACTGAGCTTGAACGCGCGGGCCAGCGCTTGCTGGATGGCTTGCTATGGGGTGGCGCCGCCTTGATTGTGCTGGGCGTGGGGCTTATGCTGCTGTGCGCTTTTCTCTTGATGCTGGTGCGCGAAGACTACCGACTGGCTGCTTTAGGTGGGCTAACTGTTATTTTTTTAGGCGCCGCCGTCTGGTTGCTTCAGGCTGCGCGAAGCCGCTTGCGCAGTTTGCAAAACCTGTTTGAACTAAGCCTCAATGAGCTCAAGCAGGACGTGCCGCCAGGTGGCCGCGACTGACTGTTATGACCCACCCTAGCCGCAGCATCACCCAACGTCAGCAAGTTTTGTTATTGCGCAGTGCCCGCCTGCGCCAGGCGTTGGCCGACACGCTGGACCCCTGGCGACAGCCGCTGGCCCGCATGGACCGTTGGCGTGCAGGCCTGCAATGGCTCAAGCAGCACCCGGTTTGGCCGCTGAGCGCAGTAACGGTTGTGGCCTTGCTGCGACCACGCCGCACCTTGGTCTGGGCGCGCCGACTGTGGTGGGTGTGGGGTACTTTCAAACGGGTTCGCCAGCAACTGCTGTGACCCATCCGCAAGTGCCAACCGCCATTCCCAACCACCCGCCCCAACCAACCGTCAATTGACCCACAATCACCCGGATGGACACCCCTGAAAAAATCACCGAACGCCGCCTGGCCGATGCCTGGGCCGAGCTACAAAACCACGCCGACCAGGGCCACGGCCTCGAAGCCGATGCCTACCGACTGGCCTTTGCCGACCCCGAGTTTTTGCTGCGTCGCGAAACCCGTGGCATCCGGTTTCAACTGGAGATGCTCAAGCCCGACCTGGACCAGGCCGAGCACGGCATTGACAACACCATCGTGGTCTTCGGCAGTGCCCGTTTTGTTGCGCCCGATGTGGCGCAACAACTCTTGCAGCAGGCCGAGTTGAATGGCAACCCCGAAGCGGTGGCGCTGGCACAGCGGCAGGTGCGCAACGCCAACTACTACGAACAAGCCCGCCTGTTTGCCCGCTTGGTGGCCCGCCACAGCACCCACCGGCGGCGTGAAGAACGCCTGTTTATTGCCACTGGGGGCGGCCCCGGCATCATGGAAGCGGCCAACCGTGGTGCGCATGAAATGGGCGTGCCCAGCGTGGGGCTCAACATCGCCCTGCCGCATGAGCAACACCCCAACCCCTACATCACGCCCAACCTGAGTTTCAAATTTCACTACTTTGCGCTGCGCAAAATGCATTTCATGATGCGCGCCAAGGCGCTGGTGGCGTTTCCCGGGGGCTTTGGCACGCTGGACGAACTGTTTGAGGTCATCACCCTGGTGCAAACCGGCAAAGCCAAGCCGGTGCCCATCGTGCTGTTTGGCAGCAGCTACTGGAAGCGGTTGTTCAACACCGACGTGCTGCTGGAAGAAGGCGTCATCTCACCCCAAGACCTGGCGCTGATCAGCTACGTGGACGACCCCCAGGTGGCCTGGGACCGGATTCGCAGCTTCTACGGTTTGTGAGCCAGCCCATGCTCAGGGGGGCGCAAGCGCCAGGCGCTGCGGCTGCTGGCGCCCAGCGTTAAACCGGCCACCCAAAACACCACCGAGACGCCCACCACCGCGCCCACCGTGCCAAACATGACCGGCATGAGCACGCTGGAGGCATTGATGGCCATCAGCCGTAAACCCAGCGCCTCGCCGTGGCGGTGCTCTGGCGTGATCTGGTGCAAAGTACTCATGATCATGGGCTGCACCGAACCCAGCGCCAGCCCCAGCAGCATGGAACACACGCCCATGCTCCAGGCACTGTGCATGAAGGGGTACACCGCAAACACCGCGGCAGTGACCAGCATGGCCACAGTCACCACTTCCCACTCCTTGGTGCGCGCCACAAACAGGGGCATGATCAGCCGCACCACAGTAGCCGCCAAGGCAAAGCCCCCCAAAATGGTTCCAATTACCGACGCGCTGAAGCCGCGTTCATGCCCCAGCACCGGCACCACAAAGGTGTGCACATCCCAACACGAAGACAGCACCCAATTCACCAGCATCAGCCGCTTGAACATGGGCTCACGCAGCAAATCCCAGGCTTTGGGCGGCGCCTGGCCGGGCGGCGTGACCACCGTCGGCAGCTCCGGCGTGCGGCGTACCCAGGCCCATGAAATCAGCGGTAGCAGGGCCATGACAAAAAAGGCGGTGCGAAAGCCGCTGTGGTCAATCAACAAGCCCGCCGCCACCGGGCCTATGAAGTTGGACACCGCCGGACCAATGGCCAACCAGCTGAAGACTTGCTTGAGCTCCGAGGCATCGCGCGCGGCGCGGCCCACATGGCGCTGCAAGGCCATAGAGGCCACCCCGGTAGCGCCTCCGGCCATCAACGCGCTCAGGCAAAGCACGCCAAACACCGGGAAAGCCACCGCCAGCAGGGTGCCGAACAAAGCCACCAGCACACTCCAGCCAATGGGTCGCCTGAGCCCATGGCGGTCAACATAGCGGCCCGCCGGCAGCGCCAGAAAGACCGGCGCCAAGGCAAACAAGGCGAGTAAAAAACCAACCGCCAGCGGGCTGTGCCCATCGCGCAAAGCCAGAAGCGGCGCGGCCATGCGCATGCCGGCCATGCAGGCGTGCAGAAAAATCTGGCAAGCAATCAGCCGCGCCAGCGCTGGGCTCATGCCTTGTCCAACTCAGCTTCGCTGTCGAAGTCGCGGTCTAGCGGTATCAGGGCCTGCACCTCGGTGTCGGGCAAGGCCTCCACCTTTTTCAGCGCCCGGCCCATGGCGCGGCTGCGAACCTCGGCGTTGTCCAGGGTTTTGAGCACGGTCTCGGTTTGCGACTTGACCTTGGCCAGCACATCGCCAAACTTGCCAAACTCGGTCTTGACCGCCCCCAGCACCTGCCACACTTCGCTGGAGCGCTTCTCCAGCGCCAGCGTGCGAAAGCCCATTTGCAGCGAGCTCAGCATGGCCAGCAAGGTGGTGGGGCCGGCCAGCGTGATGCGGTGTTCGCGCTGCAAGCCTTCCATCAGACCAGGACGGCGCAGCACCTCGGCGTAGAGGCCTTCGGTGGGTAAAAACAAAATGGCAAAGTCGGTGGTGTGGGGCGGCTCCACGTATTTCTCGGCAATCGATTTGGCCTCGAGCCGAATACGCACTTCCAGCGCCTTGCCGGCCGCTTCAGCGCCCTGCACATCGGCGCGGCCCTGGGCGTCGAGCAGACGCTCGTAGTCTTCGTTGGGAAACTTGGCGTCAATCGGCAGCCACAGCGGCTCGCCGTGGTCAGACTTGCCGGGCAGCTTGATGGCAAAGTCCACCACATTCTTGCTGCCGGGACGGGTGGCCACCTGGGCGGCGTACTGGTCGGTGACGAACACCTGCTCCAGCAGGCTGGCGAGTTGCGCCTCGCCAAAAATACCGCGCGTTTTGACGTTGGTGAGCAAGTGCTTGAGGTCGCCCACCCCTTGCGCCAGGGTCTGCATTTCGCCCAGGCCTTTGTGCACTTGTTCCAGCCGGTCGGCCACTTGCTTGAAGCTCTCGCCCAGACGCGCCTGCAGGGTGGATTGCAGCTTTTCATCGACCGTGGCACGCATCTCGTCGAGCTTGGCGGCGTTGGTGGTTTGAAGCTGGGCGAGTTGTTTTTCCAGCGTTTCACGCACTTCGTTCATGCGCCGGGCGTTTGATTCGCTCAAGCCCGAGAGCTGCGAGTTCAACGTGTCTGACAGCGTTTTTTGCAGCAAAGCCAGTTGCTGGCCAAAGGCATCAATCTGGGTGTTCTGGGTGCGCGTGGCCTCGGCTCCCTGCTGCACCAGCGACTGTTGGAAGGTGGCCAGGTTTTGCGTCAGCTCCTGGCGCCCACCCCGCGACGATTCACTGATTTCCCGGCGCAACTCGCGCTCCAGGCGCTCCAGTCCTTGCGCACTGGCCTGCACGGCTTGTAACAGCGCGGCCTGTGCCTGCTCTTGGGCAGGGTTGGCCGCGTTGCGCGTGGAACGCCAAACCAACCACAACAAGAGCAAACCGTTGACCATGCCCAAGGCCAGTACCCACCACAACGCCATATCGTTCACGCCTGAATTTTCAAAGTCCCTATTGTTGTGCAAAAAGGAGGCGCTTTACCCTTGAAGGCTAAAAAGCCTGGCTTGGGCCGGCCTAGGGTCAGCACGGGCCAAGTCAGTACGGGCTAAGTCAGGCTTCAAAAAGTGATGGTGATCGTGAGGCTGTCTGTATAACTACCGACAGGCACGTCCTGGCCAGCCGGAATGCGGCCGTACAAAGTGTGTGTAGGACCTGTTCCCGAGCCGCTGTTGGTGTTGACGATGGTGGCAGTGCCGCCACTGCCACTGCCCAAAATTTGGGTGTAGGCAGCATCTTTGTAAATGTTGTAGCCCAGCGTGTTGACCCCGCTCCTGAGCAACCGCGCTGACGACGTGCCATTGCCAGCGGAGAACGTAGCGGTGTAGGTGCGCGCGCCGCCACTGCAATTGCGCACATTGAACGAGCCCGTGATGGTTTTCGCTGTAGGGCTCAAGACGTTGTAGCTGCCAAACGCCAGGGCGCTGACGTTGCTCACCTGACAGGCCGCGCGGACCGGGCTGGCGCTCAGCGCCAGGCAGCTCAGACCCAGCCATAGCCATGCGCCGCAGTATTTCATGGCGTCACCCCGGTACACAGCACGCTACCCAAATCGGGCAGTGCGTCTGCGCTAGCGGCAAAGGCCAATTCAAACGTACAGCTTTGCGCCTGCCAGCGCGCCTGCAAGGTGTTTTGGACTGACAGGCCGGTGACATACACCATGCCGTCAAACCCCACAGGAAACGGCTGCTGGCTGCCCAGCACCTGCACCGTACTGCCTGCAGGCAAGGGCGCGCCATTGTCCAGCAGCACCTGAAATTGCGCCCCGTTGGCCAGGCGCACCGGAAAGTCGGCCAGCGCCGCGCTGCGGTAAAACGGCACCACCTCCAGCATCAGCGTATCGACCTGGGCATTGAGCGGTAAGTCGCGTGGCTCAAGTCGCACCGGGTTGCGCTGGTAGGCGCGCAAGCGGGGCAGCAAGGCAGTGCCGTCGGCGTCGGTGGTGCCAACCCATTGGTTGTCGGCATAGACCCGCACCCCGGGAAAGCCCGGAACGCGTGCCAGGCCAAAACTGTCACTGATCCAGCGGCTGGCATAAACCTGTTGGCCCACATACGCCAGACCGCCGCGAACACTGGCGCGCCCGGCTTGCTCACCATTGGCATGGGCCGCTTCGAGCTGGTAGCTGCCGAAGCGGTTTTGGTAGCTCAGGGCGCCCCGGGCATCGCCCGAATCACGTGCCTCCAACTGGTAGCCATAACCTTCGGCCACGGGCACATTTTTTTGATAGGTGGCCACGCTCTGCGCGCTGTTCTCTTGGGCAGCATAGTGGCTGCGGTTGTGCGACAGGCTGACACTTTGGCCAGGCCGCTCAGGCCCCAGGGGCATTGTCCAGGTGAGAGACATCTGGGTATTGGTCGACGTGCCCAAGGTGCGGGCCAGCGAAAGCATGAGGTTGCCACGGCTGCCAAGTGACATGGCATAGTTGGCGGCGGCAATCTCGATGCGGCTGTTGTCTTGGGCTGTTTGCTGCAGCCAGGACACGCCCAGCGAGCCGACTTTTTGGGTCATGTAGCCCAGGTTGGCTGACCACTGCTGGCGTGGCAGGCTGGAGCGGGTGTTGTCGCCGGTCAAGCGAAAGCCTTGCTGGGTCCATTGCGACCGAATGCCTACATTGAAAGGCGCCGCCAAGCGCTCCACACCCAGCGCCAGCAAGCTGCCTTTGGCATCCCGGCTTTGACTGCCCGCCAGTGCGGCGTTGAACACGCCCACAGCCGGCACCAGGTACAAAGCGCTCAGGCCTGCGGCCTTGATATCGGGCTGCAGTTCGGCGTGCAGCTCCCCGGTGAAATGCTCGGTCAGGCCACGGCGGTGGGTCAGCACCGCCAGCCAGTGGCCGTAGTCATTACTCTGCACGCCAAAGTTTTGGCGCACAAAACCCAGCTCATACGAAAAGTCTTGCAAGCCCGGCGCCAACAAGCCCGCGCTGGCGTAGAAAGGTTGGGTCAGCACCTGCTCGCGTCCCAGCAGGTCTCGCACCACCAGTCGCACTTCGCCGCTACCAGTGACAGCCGGCAGGTTGTTGACCGAGAACGGTCCCGCCGGAACCTCGCGCCGCGTGGTGAGGGCGTTGTTCACGTACACATCTACCGTGGAAGGCAAAGCCGCCACACCCGAGGCCTGTTGCAAGGGGCTGCTGATAAACCCGGGCTGCACCCCAAAGTTGCTGGCCCACTGCACACCACCCAAACGCACTGAGCGACCCCAGCTGCCTGCGCGGTTGATGACATCGCCCAGGCGCCAGGACTGGCGCTCGCCCGGCTGGTCTGCGCTCCAGGTGGCATCCAGCCGCACCAGCTGGGTGCGTTGCGAAGCCTCGGGCGCCACCACACCCAGCGTGCCTACCCCCCAGGAATTGAACCAGCCTAACTCAAACTGCCCGGCACGCTGGAATCCGTCAGCGCCATGCGCGCCCAGCAACTCGTAATTGAAAAACCCACCAGGCTGCGGCGGGCTGGGGGGTGCTGTGGGCAATGCCGCTAGTTCAAAGGCGCTGGCTTGCAAAATACGGGGGTTGGCCACCAGTTTCACCGCTTGTTGGCGGGGGTTGAAACTGTAGTTCAAATCTTGCAGCCCGACCAAGCTCAGGTACTCGTCGTCCCCATGGCGGTACAGCGCTTGCGTGGGCAGGGGCAAAGGCAAGCGCAGGCGCCAGCGCTTGAGGTCTTCTGTGGAAAACAACAACTGACCAGCCTGGTGTTGCAATACCAAAGCAGGCTCACTGATGGCCTGGCCATTGAGCTCCACGGCCAGCATCAGTTCGGTGACATCAGCAGACGATACCGACGATGTAGACGCTGCAGACGAAGTGGCAGGTGCCGTGACGGGCGCTGCAGCTGGCATGTCGGCGCGTGCTGCAGCGAGGGGCTGGGCTTCAAGCGGGCCGTGTAGCCCACCTACCCAGCAGACACTCAAGGCCAGCAGCAGGGGCTTAGTCAAGGGCAAGTTCCTGTTCCAGCGGGCCGGCATAGGTGGTGGCCTTGAGTTGTAACTTCTGGCCAGACAGGCGCACTGCCGGGTCGAGCGCAATCACCCACTCCTGGCGCTGGCCGGCCAGCAGATAGCGTGGGCTTTGCCGGGATGCCAGCGTTTGTGGACTCTGGGGCTGGTTCTGGTTTTGGTTTTGGGGCTGCTTCTGTGTCAGGGCAAAGTCCTGCAGTTGCAAATGCGCGGCGCCGGCGTTTTCCAGCACGAGGCGCAAGGCATGTTCTTGCGCCAGGTAGCGTGCGCTCCAGATGGGTTTGGACTGCACGCCCTCACCCGCTTTAGCAAACACCGGCAGGCTGATGCGCAAGGCGACCTGCACACCGCGAAAACCAGGCTGTGGCGGTGGCGCTATTTCTTGTAAAAAAATTCGGTAATTCATCTCTTGCCGGGGATCAAGCGGGCGGCGCAAAGCCACACGCAGCACCTGCTCGGCGCCGGGGGCAATGGTGACGATGGGCGGCGTGACCAAGAGTTCACGCGTGGGTGTCAACAGGTCTTCGCCGTCTTGCTGGCGCCAGTGGCGGGCGTCAGCCTGAATCACGATGGCTACTTTGTCTTGGTTGCGCAAGACCAGCGTGGCGCTCATCTGGTCGGGGCCGAGTTCAATGCGGGTGGGGTCAATCATGAAAGACCCCGCTTGGACTGCGCTGAGCATGAACATCAACACAGTCGCCAGGCAGGCCTTGAGCCAGGCTTTTGAAAATAGAGGGTGCATGGGGTAGTCAATAGGTAAAAACAGGTTGGGGCCCGCGTTTCCAGCGGGCCCGTGGCTTGTTTTAGAAATTGATGGACGCCGTGACCGTGTCGGAGTAACTGTCCACCGACATGTCCTGGCCTTGGGCAATCTGACCGCAAACCTTGTAGGTACGGGCGGCTTTGGTAGTAGGTACGGTCAATTGCAATGCTGTGCCCGACGTGCTACTCCAGGCGGTGCCTGCGCTGTAGGCTGGACAAGCGGCACCTACTGCGCTGGTCACAGGCTGCATGATTGAGTACTCCAATTTGTCAGATGCTGCTGCGCCCAAGAGTTTGCGCACACCGCCGACTGCGTTGGCTCCGGTATCCAGACCCACCCATAAACCAGTGGCATTGCGGGTGCAAGCCACGGTTACTGAACCTTCGGCGGTGATGTTCGAACCTAAAATCGGGTCGTACGCGCCAAATGGCACTGGGGCAGTGGAGATGGTGCAGTTGGAGGTGACGGTGGCCGATAGGCCTATCGTGGCCGTCGCCGTTGCAGCCTGCGCCCAACCGGCGGCAGTCAAGGTACTCGCGAGCACCAATAGCCGCGACAAATTACTAATCCTTTTTTGCATGTTTTGCCTTTAAAAATAATAAAAAATGACGAAGTTCGCCCGGGCTTTGACCGTTCATGGTTCAAAAAGCTGAACCTAGATCAAGACCAGGACCGGCGCAGCTTATTTCGCGACTCGGGCGCGGGATTGACATGAATCAAGTGGTAAAAAAGCTTTGGGAAATTGGCTAACTCACCAGAGAAAACGTGAATTAATGCCGCCTATCAGGCATGGCGCCCAGGGGCGCGGGCAGGCGTAAGCCGCCCAGCACCGCGGGCTGGGCTCATTTCAACCGGGGGGGTGGAGAAGACGCCTAGGGCGTTGCAGCAGCGAGGGTGTTGAGCGGCGTGAGCGCCTGGCCCTGGGTGAAGTAGCCAATCAGGTTATCGGCGGCCAGGTTGGCCATGGCCAGACGAGTGGCCAGGGTGGCGCTGGCGATGTGCGGGGTCAGCACCACATTGGGCACGGTGAGCAAGTCGGGGTGAAGTTTGGGTTCGCCCTCAAACACATCCAGGCCAGCCGCAGCAATGGTTTTTTGGCGCAGGGCTTGCGCCAGCGCGGCGTCGTCCACAATGCCGCCGCGTGCAATGTTGACCAACGTGGCCGTGGGCTTCATGAGCGCGAGTTCGGCCGCCCCAATGGCGTGGTGCGACTGGGCCGAATAAGGCAGCACCAGCACCAAGTGGTCTGCCGTTTTGAGCAGTTCCTCCTTGCTGACGTAGCGGGCCTTGCAGTCAGCCTCGGTGGCGGCGTCTAGGGCCGAGCGGTTGTGGTAAATCACCTGCATGCCAAAACCGTGTGCACCGCGCCGAGCAATGCCCTGCCCTATGCGGCCCATGCCCAGAATGCCCAAGGTACTGCCGTGCACCTCGGCGCCGGCGAACATGTCGTAGCTCCATTTGGTCCACTGGCCAGCGCGCAGGTAGTGCTCGGACTCGGTCATGCGCCGGGCCGTGGCCATCAGCAGCGCAAAGCCGAAGTCGGCGGTGGTTTCGGTCAGCACATCGGGCGTGTTGCTGGCCAGCACGCCTGCGGCGGTCATGGCCGGTACGTCAAAGTTGTTGAAACCCACGGCCATGTTGGCGCAAATTTTGAGCTGCGGGCAAGCGGCCAGCACGGCTGCATCAATGCGTTCGCTCCCGGTGGTGAAGGCGCCCTGCTGACCCTGGAGTTTTTCAATGAGCTGGGCCGGCGTCCACAGCACATCGGCCTGGTTGGCGGTGACCGTGAAATGCTGGGCCAGTTTGTCCAGCACTTGCGGAAAGACAGCACGAGCGACGAGGATTGACGGTTTGTTCATGGTGGCTTACAGGAAAAAAATGAAGGTCATTGCAACGAACAAGGGAACTAGGATGGCGCCCGACCACAGCATGTAGCCAAAGAAGCCCGGCATGTTGACACCGCGGTCTTCGGCAATGGCTTTGACCATCAGGTTAGGTGCATTGCCAATGTAAGTATTGGCGCCCATGAAGACGGCGCCGGCCGAAATGGCGGCCAGCGTGGTGGCCATGGAGGTCATGAGCACGGCTGGATCGCCTCCCGCCGTATTGAAAAAAACCAGGTAGGTGGGGGCATTGTCCAGAAAGGAACTCAGGAGGCCGCTGGCCCAAAAATACATGGCGGGGTCTGGGCTGCCATCGGGACGGGTGACGGCTGCCACCACCGCACCAAACGGGCCTTGTGCGCCAGCCTTGAGCATGGCAATCACCGGAATGATGGTGATAAAAATACCCGCAAAAAGTTTGGCGACTTCTTGCATTGGCCCCCAGGCAAACTGGTTGTCAGAAAAAACTTTTGCCGGTGTGAGCTTGAGAGAGAGGCCCGTGATGATGATTAAACCCACGTCACGCACCAGCCCGGGCAAGCCTACCTCGGTGCCCGCAAGGTGGAAGGAGATGGGCGTCTTCCACATGCCGCTGAGCAACACCAACCCGATCACGGCGCCCAGCAACAAGAAATTGACGCCGCCCTCAAAGCCGATGCGCCGGGTGTCTGGCGTCGGGTCAATGGGCAGCACACCTTCTTTGCGGTAATACCAAGTGTCGAACAAGAAAAAGATCAGCAGCAGACTGCTCACCAGCATCAAAGTTTCGGGAAAGATATGCCGCAGGGTCCAGAAAAAATCGACGCCTTTGAGAAAACCGAGAAACAGCGGAGGGTCTCCCAGCGGCGTCAGTGAGCCGCCTGCGTTGGATACCAAAAAGATGAAAAACACCACCACATGGGCTTTGTGAACGCGGTTGTCATTGGCGCGTATCAAGGGGCGAATCATCAGCATGGATGCCCCCGTGGTCCCCATGAAGCTGGCCAGCACAGTTCCAATGGCCAACAAGGCGGTATTGAGTGCTGGACTACCGTGGAAATTGCCCCGTATATGAATGCCTCCGGCGACAGTGAACAGGGCCGTGAGCAGCAAAATGAAGGGGATGTACTCGGCAAGCAAGGCATGCACCAGGCTGATGCCGGCTTCACCGGTTCCAAACACCGCCGCAAAGGGCAAAAAGAAAGCCAGTGCCCAGGCTGCGGTCACTTTGCCAAAGTGGTGGTGCCAAAAATGCGGCGCCAGCAAGGGCATCAATGCAATGGACAAGAGCAAGCCGGCAAACGGTACCCCCCAGACCGGCTGCAATTGGCTGCCATCAAAGTTGGCGGCGTGCGCCAGTTGGGGGATGAACAGGCAAAGGGCGAGTGACCAGGGGATCATTTTTTTCATGGGACAAGCAATTGGTTAAGGGTTGTTATCTGAACGCATTCATCCGGGCTGGGTAATGTCAAACACTTGGCGCAGGTAGGCCAGGTATTTTTCGTCATCGCACATGTTCTTGGCGGGTGCGTCTGACAATTTGGCGACAGGCTGGCCGTTGCAGCGTGTCATCTTGATCACGATTTGCAGCGGCACATGGTCAGGTGGGTCGCCCAGGTCGTTGGTGAGGTTGGTGCCAATGCCAAAAGCGAGTTGGGCGCGGCCCTTGAATTGCTGGTAGAGCTCAATGATGCGCGGCACGGTGAGCGCGTCACTGAAGATCAGGGTCTTGGTGCGGGGGTCCACGCGGTTGCGGCTGTAGTGGTCGAGCATGCGTTCACCCCAGTGGAAGGGGTCGCCGCTGTCGTGGCGGGCGCCGTCAAAGAGTTTGCAAAAGTACAGGTCGTAGTCGCGCAGGAAGGCGCTCATGCCGTAAACATCGCTCAGGGCAATGCCGAGGTCGCCACGGTATTCCTTGGCCCAGGACTCAAAGGCGTATATCTGGCTGTCGCGTAAGCGTGGCCCCAGGGCCTGGCAGGCCTGCAGGTATTCGTGCGCCATGGTGCCCAGCGGGGTCAGGCCGAGTTTCATGGCAAACAGCACATTGCTGGTACCCGCCAACTGGCCAGCGGTGCCGGCCACTTTGCCCGGACTTTGGGCCGTACCCAAGCGGGCCACCAGCACGCGCAGCACTTCTTCGTGCCAGGCTTTGGAGAAGCGCCGGCGCGTGCCGTAGTCGGCAATTTTGAGATCGCTCAGGGAGGGGCCGCGGAGTTGTTCAATTTTTTGCTCTAGCCGCTGGCGGCCTTCCATCAGATTGGGCAGGCTTTGGGTGTTGCGAAAGTAGACCTCATTGACGATGGCGAGCACCGGAATTTCAAACAGGATGGTGTGCAACCAGGGGCCGCGTATGAGGATGTCAATGTCGCCCGAGGGCAAAGGGGTGACGGTGATGTATTTCTCATTGAGCTTGAAGAGGCCCAAGAAGTCGACAAAGTCGCTTTTGATGAAGCGCAGGGACTGCAGGTAAGCCAACTCGGCATCGTGAAAATGCAGGCTGCACAGGCTGCGGATTTCGTCCCGAATTTCATTGACCAGCGGTGCCAGCGCGCGCGTAGCTTGGCCGGTGACGGGGTCCACGTCGGCATTGCGGCATTTGAATCGGTACTCGACCTGCGCACCAGGAAATTGGTGCAGCACCACCTGCATCATGGTGAACTTGTAGAGGTCGGTGTCCAACAGGCTGGTAATGATCATGCAAGGACTTTCAAGAACTTTAAATGGCTTGTTGCTTTTTTTGACAGCGAAGGCCGCTCAATCCAACCAATGGGTGAAGTCATTCACCGGCACGCGCGGTGTGTGAAAGGTGTTGACGACAGCGCTTTCGTCGGCATAGCCCAGCGCCATGCCGCAGACCAGCATTTCATCAGGCCCGGCGCCCAGGTGCGGCAGGATGATGCTGGCAAAGCTGTTCCAGGCCGCTTGCGGGCAGGTGTGCAGGCCCCGCCCGCGCGCCGCGACCATGATGTTTTGCAAGAACATGCCGTAGTCGAGCAGTGAGCCGCGCCCCATCACGCGGTCCATGGTGAACATCAGGCCTACAGGCGCGTCAAAAAAACGGTAGTTGCGCTGGTGTTGCGCGTGCATCTTGTCGCGGTCGGCTTTGCCAATGCCCAGCAAACCGTAAAGGCCCCAGCCGTTTTCACGGCGCCGCTCGATGTAGGGGCTGACCCATTTTTCGGGGTAATAGTCGTAAGCCTCCTTGTAGTTGGCGGCCAGCTCCGGGTTGGCGCGAATGGCGTCATGGGCGGCACAGACTTTGTCGACCAAGGTGTCGCGGCTTGCGCCTTGGAGTACATAAACCTTCCAGGGCTGGGTGTTGGTGCCCGAGGGGGCACGGCTGGCGACTTGCAGCAGTTCGGTCAACACATCACGCGGGACCGGCGCCGGGGTGAAAGCGCGGGCCGACAGGCGCGAGGTGATGGCGGCGTCTACGCAGTCTGCCTGGACAGAGTGAGCCGTGGTTTCAGGTGGGGTGTGGGTGACTTGGGTCAAAGCAGTGTCTCCAGAACAGTTTTAAGGGGCAAAGGCAAGGCCACCGGGCGGCGGCTGGCTTTTTCGACATAGACATGCACAAAGTGGCCTTTGGCAGCGGTGAGGGGCTGACCTTGCGCGAACAGGCCGACTTCATAGCGCACGCTGCTGCCGCCCAGGCGGCTGACGCGGATGCCGGCGTCTATGGTTTGCGGAAAGGCCAAGGGAGAAAAATAGTTGCACTGGGTTTCAATCACCAGGCCGATGGTGTCACCCTGGTGAATGTCAAGCACGCCCTGCTCTATCAGGTAGGCGTTGACGGCGGTGTCAAACCAGCTGTAATACACCACGTTGTTGACATGCCCGTAGGCGTCGTTGTCCATCCAGCGGGTGCCGATGGTGCGAAACACGGCGTAGTCGCCGCGCGTGCCTGGCTGGGGTCGCAGGTTGTGGGCGGGCGAAGGTGGGGTTAGGCTGGCGTCACTCATGGGGCCTGATTTTGCCAGCGTGGCGCGGCGCTATTTCTAAGCTGAACCCGCAGGGCGGCTCAACTGCCAACGTTGCCAGTATTCCAGCGCCACGCGGTAGGTGGTGAGCTGCACCTGGACGGTTTGCTCTATTTGCTCGCCGTAACCACCCGCCATGACAAAAAGCCAGCGGCAGGCGACGGCTAAAACACCAGTCAAACACGCGGCGGTCGCGGGCTTCCAACCCGTCAAAGCTGAGTTTGAGCCGTCCTAACCGATCCCCCTCAAAGGGGTCGGCCCCGGCCAGGTAAATCACCAGGTCTGGTTGGAAGCGCTGGCTCATTTCGTCTAAAGCCAGCTCCAGCGCAGTCAGGTAGTCGGCGTCACCGCAACCGTCGGGCAGGGCCACATCAAGGTCGCTGCACTCTTTGTTGAAGGGGAAGTTTTTTTCGCCATGCAGCGACAAGGTGAAAACACTGTCGTCGCGGGCAAACAGGTGGGCAGTGCCGTTGCCCTGGTGCACATCCAGGTCGATAACCGCCACTTGGAGCGCCCGGTGGTGCGTGCCTGGCGGACGGGACAAATAGCCAAACGCAGCAGGACGCGCCCATTCAGCTTGCACCAGACGGGCCGCCACGGCCACGTCATTGAAGACACAAAAACCACCGCCTTTGTCGGCATAGGCGTGGTGGGTGCCACCGGCCAAATTAGCGGCTACGCCATCGCGCATGGCTGCGCGCACCGCCCCCACCGTGGCACCTACCGAACGCCGGGCGCGCTCCACCATGGCCGGGCTCCAGGGAAACCCGATTTCTTTCTGCGCCGCTGGGCTCAAGGTACCCGCCGCAATGGCGCTCACATAGGCTGGGCTATGCGCCAACGCCAATTCGCCATCGGTGGCGGTCGGGGCCGGCATGAACTGAACAAGCGGGTAATTGGCGGCCAACTGGGCCCGCAACATGGCGTACTTGGCCATGGGAAAGCGGTGCCCTGCCGGCAGGGGAAGTACGAATTGATCTGAGTAATACGCTTGCATCGGCGTATTGTGGCTGGCAGGCTGGGGGCATGCAGGCTTGCCGGCTTGGCTGCGAGGAACACCCAGCACACAGCAGTGACACCCCTGCGTCAAACCGGGAGCTTCTCATTTTCTAGATAAGCCCATCTAAAATGCTGCAATGCAACAAAAAACGCTTGCCACGGCCCGGGTTAACCCTATAATTCGATCCATGCTGCACTGCAACATATACCAAGCCAAGGCTGGGTTACGGGGCAGATACTGATTTTTTAACTTTATCTACTGGAGAATTAATATGCTGACCGTCGAACAAATCATGGCTTCCCACAAAGCAAACGTTGAGACCCTGATGGGCCTGACTTCCAAAGCCTTTGAAGGCGTTGAGAAGATTGTTGAACTGAACCTGACCGCTTCCAAAGCCGCTCTGGCTGAGTCCGGCCAACACGCCAAAGCCCTCCTGAGCGTGAAAGACGCACAAGAACTGTTGGCTCTGCAATCTGGTGTTCTGCAGCCTTTGGCTGAAAAAACTGCTGCTTACAGCCGTCACCTGTATGACATCGCTTCGGGTTCTACCGCCGAACTGAGCAAAGCTTTCGAAGGCCAGGCCGCTGATGTTCAAAAGAACTTCATGGGTTTGGTTGATTCCGCCGCCAAAAACGCACCTGCCGGTTCTGACACCGCTGTTGCCGTGATGAAAAGCGCCGTGGCTGCTGCCAACAACGCTTTGGAATCCGTGCAAAAAGCTGTCAAACAAGCGACAGATGTAGCTGAAGCCAATTTCAACGCTGTGGCAGCTACCGCTGTGAATGCAGCCAAGCCAGTCGCTAAAAAGCGTTAATTATTGAAATTTGAGGCAAAGGTCTACAACGGGTTTTTTCTGACCAGTTAGTCAGAAATCAGTACAAACCCTGATATGCTTTGCCTCAGTGAATAATTTTTGAAACGAACCGTTTCAACAGGTTGTCTCCTCGGGTCCTTTCGAAACCTTCAGGTTCAGGGATCCCTTAAGGGCTGGTCGCAAGACCAGCCCTTTTTTTATGTTTCGCACGCTAGGCGCAGGGTCTTCTTGGTTGAGCACGTGGCTGAGCACGTTGCTGATCTTTACTTGGCTGACCGTTACTTGGTTTTAGCCTCAATCGCCGTGCGCAACTGGGGCAGCAAAGCCAGCATGGCAGAGCGTCCCGCGTCAATGGAACGGCGACGCGAGCCAAAATCTGAGCTAGCCACACCCGTCAGCGCCGGGCGCACCACCACGTCGGCATCACGTAGCTCGAAATTGTTGATGCTTTTACCCATGATGGAAAAAGTCTGCATCAAAATTTGCAAGGTGTCGCCCGCCTCGTTGCCCTCTGGCGCACTAGAAATGTCCACTGCAATGATCAACTCGGCGCCTAATTGCTGGGCATAGCGCACGGGAACAGGCGACACCAGTCCGCCATCCACATACTCTCGCCCAGAAATTTTGACAGGCTGAAAAATAGCGGGCACGGCGCTTGAAGCACGAACGGCTGTGGCTGTATCACCCCGCTGAAACATAACGCCCACGCCACTGTGAAGATCGGTGGCGACTATGCCTAGTCGCATGGGCATGTTTTCTATGGCGCGCGCATTGACTTGGAGGCTGACGTAACGCGCCAAGGCTTCTCCGCGTAGCAGCCCACGGCTGAAACTGGGCAAGGTCCAGTCGGCAAAGGTGGCCTCTTCCATGGTGTCTGCAACTTGCTGGAGCTGGGCACCAGTTTTCCCACTGGCGTACAAGGCTGCCACCAGACTGCCGGCCGAGGTTCCCACCACCAGCTGCGGCCGAATACCGGCCTCTTCCAGTACCTGAATCACACCGACATGGGCAAAACCCCGGGCTGCGCCGCCCCCAAGCACCAGGCCAAGCACCGGCGGTTTCTTGGGCACGGCTTGAACGACGGGTGGCAGCGGTTCGGCAGGCTTGACAGGCCCGGGCCCGCTGGCACACCCCGACAGGAACAAGGCGCTGGCCAGCAAAAGGCTCAGGCCACTTGGGGTTGCATTCATACGTAGTTGGGGTTTAGGCATCGGGTACAAGTCTTGAGGCACCTGATACTGAAAGTCGGGAAATCAAGCGTGGGGTGAAAGTACAGCGAGACTCCATAAATCAACCCATTAAAAAGAAAAACCCGACGCAGTGGGTAAGCATCTGCGTCGGGTTGCGCGGCCTTAGCCGGCGGCGGCTTCTTGCGGCTCGGGCTTGGATTTACCTTCTTTTTTCGGCAAGGGCTGGATATCGAGCAAGACCTCGGTCTTGGTTTCATCGGTGTCGTCCAGATCCACAGTCAGTCGTCCACCGTCAATCAGTCGGCCAAACAGCAGCTCATCGGCCAGCGCACGACGAATCGTGTCTTGGATGAGTCGCTGCATGGGGCGTGCGCCCATCAAGGGGTCGAAGCCTTTTTTGGCCAGGTGCTTGCGCAGCTTGTCGGTGAAGGTGACTTCAACTTTCTTGTCGGCCAGTTGTGACTCCAGTTGCAGCAGGAATTTATCCACCACACGCATGATGACCACTTCATCCAAGGCCTTGAAGCTCACCACGGCATCCAGCCGGTTACGGAACTCTGGGGTGAACAGGCGTTTGATGTCGGCCATCTCGTCGCCGGCTTCGCGCACATTGGTGAAGCCCATCACGGTCTTGTTCATGGCTTCAGCACCAGCATTGGTTGTCATGATGATGATGACATTGCGGAAGTCGGCCTTGCGCCCGTTGTTATCGGTCAAGGTGCCATGGTCCATCACCTGGAGCAGCACATTGAAGATGTCGGGGTGGGCTTTTTCAATCTCGTCGAGCAACAGCACGCAATGGGGCTTTTTGGTGACCGCTTCAGTCAACAAACCACCCTGGTCAAAACCCACATAACCGGGAGGCGCGCCAATCAGGCGGCTCACGGCATGGCGCTCCATGTACTCGCTCATGTCAAAGCGAACCAAGTCAATGCCCATGATGTAGGCCAGTTGCTTGGCCGCTTCGGTCTTGCCCACACCGGTGGGGCCACTGAACAGGAAGGAGCCAATCGGCTTGTCGCCCTTGCCCAGACCAGAGCGGGCCATCTTCACGGCCGATGCCAGCATATCAATGGCTTTGTCCTGACCGAACACCACGTTCTTGAGATCTCGCTCGAGGGTTTTGAGCTTGCCGCGGTCATCATTGGACACATTGGCGGGGGGAATACGGGCAATCTTGGCCACGATCTCTTCCACCTCGGTCTTGCCGATGATCTTCTTGCGCTTGGAGGGCGCCAGAATGCGCTGGGCAGCGCCCGCTTCATCAATAACATCAATGGCTTTGTCAGGCAAATGACGGTCGTTGATGTACTTGGCACTCAACTCGGCAGCAGCCTGCAAAGCGGCCACGGCGTACTTCACGTTGTGGTGCTCTTCAAAGCGCGACTTCAGGCCTTTGAGAATGTCCACCGTCTGCTCAATTGTGGGCTCGACCACATCCACCTTTTGGAAGCGGCGCGACAGGGCCGCATCTTTTTCGAAAATACCGCGGTATTCGGTAAATGTGGTGGCGCCGATGCACTTGAGCTGACCCGAGCTCAAGCTGGGCTTGAGCAGATTTGACGCATCCAGCGTGCCACCGGAAGCCGCACCAGCACCAATTAAGGTGTGAATTTCGTCAATGAAAAGCACCGCATTGGGGCGGTCTTTAAGGGATTTGAGCACGCCCTTGAGGCGCTGCTCAAAGTCACCCCGGTATTTGGTGCCTGCCAGCAATGCACCCATATCTAGGGAGTACACCACCGCGTCAGCCAACACTTCGGGCACATCTTTTTGGGAAATTCGCCAAGCCAGACCCTCGGCAATCGCAGTTTTTCCCACCCCAGCTTCGCCCACGAGCAAGGGATTGTTTTTGCGGCGGCGGCACAAAATCTGGATCACGCGCTCGACTTCGTACTCGCGCCCGATCAGGGGGTCGATCTTGCCGTCTTTGGCCAGTTGGTTCAAATTCTGGGTGTACTGCTCAAGCGGAGACGCTTTTTCGTTTTTCTCGCTGGAGGCTTCTTCGGTCTCAGGCCCAGCCTCGCTGCCTTTTGCTGCTTCGGGCGGATCACTCTTTTTGATGCCATGGGCAATGAAATTGACCACGTCCAAGCGGGTGACACCCTGCTGGTGCAGGTAATAGACCGCGTGAGAATCTTTTTCGCCGAAGATGGCCACCAGCACATTGCTGCCCATCACCTCTTTTTTTCCGCTGCCGGTGGACTGCACATGCATGATGGCCCGCTGGATTACCCGCTGAAAGCCCAGGGTCGGCTGAGTGTCGACCTCGTCTACGCCGGCTACTTGGGGTGTGTTGTCCTTAATGAAATGGGTAAGCGACTTGCGCAATTCATCGACATTGGCCGAACAGGCGCGCAAGACCTCTGCCGCGCTGGGGTTGTCCAGCAAAGCGAGCAATAGGTGCTCCACGGTAATAAATTCGTGCCGCTGCTGGCGGGCCTCAACAAAGGCCATATGCAGGCTAGAT
>CAJCCO010000034.1 GCA_903960915.1 uncultured beta proteobacterium | reverse complement strand
GGGGCGGGACTCGAACCCGCACATCCTTGCGGACGTCAGGACCTAAACCTGGTGCGTCTACCAATTTCGCCACCCGCGCAAATACAGAGGGGCGGTCACTACGACCACCCCAGGGAATTAGGTCAACTTTAGATTTTAACCTGCTACAGCGGGTTCCCTTTTGACCCTGAACCAGGCAGCATACATGGCGGGCAATGCCAGCAGCGTCAGCACCGTGGCCACAATGAGTCCGCCCATAATGGCCACCGCCATAGGCCCCCAAAATACGGACCGGGACAGCGGAATCATGGCCAGCACTGCAGCAGCAGCAGTCAGAACAATGGGGCGCAAGCGGCGCACGGTGGACTCCACAATGGCCTCCCAAGCCGGCACCCCATTGGCGCGGTCTTGCTCAATCTGGTCAATCAGAATCACCGAATTGCGCTGAATCATGCCCATCAAGGCAATCACCCCGAGCAAAGCCACAAAGCCAAACGGCCGGTCCAGCAGCAACAATGCCCCAGCCACGCCAGCAATGCCCATGGGGCCGGTCAAAAACACCAGCAAAGCGCGGCTGAAGCTATGCAACTGCAGCATGAGCAGCGTAAAGGTCAAAAACAGCATGATGGGCACACCTGCCGCAATGGAGGCTGAGCCTTTGGAGCTCTCCTCCACTGCGCCGGCCACCTCAATGCGGTAGCCGCTCAGCCCTGCAGCCTGCCACTTGGCCTCCAGCGCCTTGAGGCTGGGCAACAATTCCTTGGTCACCGTGGCGCCTTGCAGGCCTTCCACAATATCGCCTTGCACCGTCACGGCGTAGTCGCGGTTTTCGCGCCACATCACGCCCGGCTCCCAGGTGAACACGGGCTTGGCAATTTGCAACAGAGGTACCGAGCGGCCGGTGGAGGTGGGCAAATAGGCATTGCCTATGTCGGTGATCGAGTGGCGCTCCTCCTCGGGTTGGCGCAGCACAATATCAATCAGCTTATCGGCTTCCCGGAACTGCCCCACAGGCGCGCCCGTGAGCAGAATGCGCGAAGCCTGGGCAATCGACTGGCTGCTCACGCCCAGCGCGCGCGCCTTGGCTTGATCCACCTCAAGCCGCATGACTTTCACCGACTCATTCCAGTTGTCGTTAACGCCCCGGGTATTGGGGTTAGCGCGCATGGCAGCTTTAACTTCATCAGCACGCGCTCGCAGGCCAATGGGGTCCGCACCCATCACCCGAAACTGCACCGGATACGCCACCGGTGGACCATTGGGCAGCAGGGTCACACGGCCACGCACCTCAGGAAACTCCGCGGCCAACACCGCCGGCAGCTTGACGCGCAACGATTCGCGAAATTTCAGGTCTTTGGCCACCAGAATCAACTGCGACACATTGGTCTGCGCAAAAATATTGTTCAGCGGCAAATAAAAACGCGGTACACCTGAACCAATCCAGGTGCTCACTGTATTGACGCCCGCCTCCTGCATCAAACGTGCTTGCACGCGCCGCGTGGTGGCCTCATTGGCCGCAAAGGACGTGCCCTCGGCATACCAGATATCCACCAGAATTTCTGGACGGCTTGAGTCTGGAAAGAACTGCTGCTGCACCTTGCCCATCCCTGCAATGCCCAGGGCAAAGGTCAGCAAAGTCACGCCAATGGTGATCCAGCGGTGTTGTACGCACCAGTTCACGGCACGACGAAACCAGCGGTAAAACGGCGTGTCGAAATGTTCATGCTGCGCCGTCTGCCCCGTTTCTGGGTCGGCCAACTGGGGTTTGGTTTTGAGCAGCAAGGTGCCCAGATAAGGCACAAAGAAAACCGACACGAACCAACTCAGCACCAAGGCAATCACGGTGACCGCGAAGATGGCAAAGGTGTACTCGCCGGTCATCGACTTGGCAATGCCAATTGGCAAAAAGCCAGCCGCCGTAATCAACGTTCCCGTCAGCATGGGCATGGCCGTCAGCTCGTACGCAAAGGTGGCCGCACGCACCTTGTCGTAGCCCTCCTCCATCTTGCGCACCATCATTTCAACCGCAATGATGGCGTCATCCACCAGCAGGCCCAACGCGATGATGAGCGAGCCCAGCGAAATCTTGTGCAGACCAATGCCCCAGTAATCCATGGCCAGGAAGGTGACCGCCAACACCAACGGTATGGTGATGCCTACCACCAGACCCGGACGAATGTCGATATACCAGCGCCGCCACAGCGGGTGCACGCCGGGACGGCGGTGAAAGCCCAAGGCGATCACGCTGACCGCCAGCACAATCGCCACCGCCTCAATCAGCACCCCCACAAACTCATTGACCGATTTGGCCACCGCCTGCGGTTGGTCCTGCAACTGCACCAGTTGCACCCCGGCGGGCAAGCTTTTTTCAATGCCTGTGAATGTCGTTTTCAGCGCCTTGCCCAGGGTGATGATGTCCCCACCTTTCACCATGGAAACCCCCAGCGCAATGACTTCTTTGCCCTGGTGGTGCACCTTCACACTAGGCGGGTCTGAGTAACCGCGCTTGATGTCCGCAATATCTCCCAGGCGCAACTGGCTGCCCGAGGCGCCCCGAATTGGCATGGCGCGCAGGTCCTCCACCGCATTGAACTGGCCGCCAACCCGAACCTGCACGATGTCGGCAGGCGTGTGAATAGCGCCTGCAGACTCCACCGCATTTTGCTGGCCGAGTTGGGCCAACACCTGGTTCATATCCAGGCCCAACTGGGCCAGGCGTTTTTGCGAAATTTCGACAAACAGTTTTTCGTCCTGCGCGCCAAACAGCTCCACCTTGGCCACATCTGACACGCGCAGCAGTTTCTGGCGCACATCCTCGGCGATGCGATTGACCTCAGCGTAGCTGAAGCCATCGGCCTGCAGCGCGTAAATCACGCCGTAGACATCGCCAAAATCGTCGTTGAAAAACGGGCCCACCACGCCGGCAGGCAGGGTGCCACGCATATCACCCACCTTTTTCCGCACGCTGTACCAGACATTGGCCACGTCAGATGCCTTGGAGGTGTCTTTGATCTGGAAAATGATCTGCGACTCGCCCGGCTTGGAGTAGCTGCGAATCTTGTCGGCAAACGGCACCTCTTGCAATGAGCGCTCAATCTTGTCGGTCACCTGCTCGGCCATTTGCTGCGCCGTGGCGCCCGGCCAATAACTGCGCACCACCATCACCCTGAAGGTAAAGGGCGGGTCTTCGTCCTGACCCAACTGGAAATAAGCCGCCATGCCCAGCAGCATCAGCACAATCATCAGGTAACGGGTGAGGGCCGCATGCTCCAGCGCCCATTTAGACAGGTTGAAACGCGCTGAGGGTTGTTCCGTGTTCATAGCCGCCTCACTTCGCGGCACTTGCCGGCGCTAGCTTGGGGGCTGGCGGAGGCATTGCAGCAGGAGAAGGAGAAGAAGCAGACTGACTCACCGCTTTTTGCGCATTGGCTTGAGACACGGCAAGCTTGTCCTGGTAAATCGTCACTTTTTGACCGGGAGACAGCACATGCACACCCGCCACCACCACCAGTTGGCCGGGCACCAGGCCTGCGGCAATCACGGCGCTATTGCCGTCAGCCGTGCTCACCTGCACGCGCTGCAACTGCACCGTCATGGTCGCAGGATCCAGCACCCACACCGCCGTGCCATTGCCGTCCTGCTGCAAAGCCGAGGTCGACAGCTTGATAACCTGCTGCCCCCTGTTGTCAAAAACCTGCGGCAAAACCGTTACCGTGGCACCCAAGGGGGGCGCGTTGGCGCTGTCGATGGACACTTTCACCGCAAACGTACGGGTCACGGGGTCGGCGCTCGCGGCCACCTCGCGCACCGCACCTTTGAGCGCCGTTTGGGCGGCGCCCCAAACGCGTACATCGACCAGTGAGCCTAGGCGAATGGCGGCTACCTTGTCTTCGGGCACCGAAAACACCACATCGCGTTTGCCATTCTGGGCCAGACGCACCACCGGCGTTCCGGCTGCCACCACCTGCCCCACCTCGGCTTCAACGGCGGTCACCACACCGGCGGCATCGGCCACCAGCGTGGCATAAGAAAGCTGGTTGGCCTGGCCAGACAACTGGGCCTGCGCCTGCTGATACTGGGCCTGTGCGGCCCTGAAGGCCGCTTCACGGCGTTCCAGCTCGGCAGAACTGATGAAATTTTGATCGCGCAAGTCTTTGAAGCGCTTCAATTCAGCAGCCGTCAAGTCCCGGTTGGTGACCGCACTGGCCAATTGGGCGCGTGCAGCGTCCTGGGCCAGCTTGTAATCCTGCGGGTCAATACGGGCGAGCACCTGCCCCACCTTGACCCGTTGCCCCACTTCCACCGGCCGCTCTGTCAGCTTCCCACCCACCCTGAAGCCCAAACGAGACTCCACGCGGGCCCGCACTTCACCGGCAAATTCCAGCCCCGACTCCATAGACTGCATACCCACGGTCTGCACCTTGACCGAGCGCACGGGCTCTTCCATCGGCACGGGCTTAGAGCATCCGACCAGCAACAAGGTGCAACCCAGCGGGACGAATACGACAGAAAATAGCTTGGCTAACATGTAAGACAGAACTCCCTTGGGAAAATTTTTGAGCAGCGCAGAATAAAACGCTGTGGCGGTCATCTTGTTTAATGACCTCATGGTTATTAATTTTAATTTACTTCATTTAATTGTCAAACAGGGAACCCATTGACCCCAGAAAACCATTCCCCAGCGGCACAGGCCCGGGCGGTCGACCATTACGAGAACTTTCCGGTCGCCTCCTGGCTGTGCCCGCCGCGCTTGCGACCGGTCATAGCCGCCATTTACTGGTTTGCCCGCACCGGTGATGACCTCGCCGATGAAGGGGAAGCCAGCGCCTCCAGCCGCCTGACTGACTTGGCGCGCTTTCGCGACGACTTGCGCGCCACGGCCCGGCAAGAGCCCACCAGTGGCAAATGGCCGGGTGTGTTCCAGCCCCTGGGGCCGGTTTTGCGTGAATTTAAGCTCCCCACGCACCTGCTGGAGCAGTTGCTCGATGCCTTCGAGCAAGACGTGCGCATGACCGCCGCCGGCCAGCGTTTCGCCACGGAAGACGCGCTTTTGGACTATTGCAGCCGCTCGGCCAACCCGGTGGGGCGCCTGTTGCTGCACCTCTACGGCGTGGTGGACGCCCATTCTCTTGCGCAAAGTGACCAGATCTGCACCGCCCTGCAACTGATCAACTTCTGGCAAGACCTGAGCGTGGACCTGCCGCGCCAGCGCTGGTATCCGACCCAAGCCCGCATGCTGCGCTTCGGGCTGCAAGACGCCGACTTGCAAGCCCACAGCGCGTCACCCCAGGCCGCGGCCATGGTCGCTCACTATGTTGAAGAGGCCCGCCACCTGATGCGCCAAGGCGCCCCGCTGGCCTGCCGCCTGCCGGGACGGGCCGGTTGGGAGCTGCGCCTGGTGGTGCAAGGCGGGCTGCGCCTGCTCGACAAAATAGAAGCCCTGCAATTTGCCACCTGGCGCCAACGTCCCAAGCTCGGACTGGCCGACCTGCCCACCATGGTGTGGCGCGCCTGGCATATGCGCTAAGCCCGTGTGCGAAGCCTGTGAGCTCAGCCGATTAGCGCCTAGGTCGTTCGCGCCAGCCTGGCGCTTTAAACTAGCCGCCTACGCCACACGCCCCCTATGACGCCCCAAGACTATGTCCAGAAAAAAGCCGCCGCCTCGGGCAGCAGCTTTTATTACGCCTTCTTGTTTTTGCCCCCATCCCGGCGTGCGGCCATCACGGCCTTTTATGCCTTCTGCCGTGAGGTCGACGATGTGGTGGACGACATGGTGGACGCCGGTGTAGCCAGCGCCAAGCTGGCCTGGTGGCAATCTGAAGTGGCCCAGTCCTTTGCCGGCAAGCCAAGCCACCCGGTCATGCAGGCCTTGATGCCTCTGGTGGCCGACTTTCATATGGAGCAACGCCATTTGCAAGCCGTCATTGAAGGCTGCCAAATGGACCTCACACAAACCCGTTACCTCGATTACCCGGGCCTGCAGCGCTACTGCCACCTGGTCGCCGGGGTGGTGGGCGAGGTGGCGGCCAACATCTTCGGCCACACCCAGCCCCAAACCCTGGACTACGCCCACAAACTGGGGCAGGCGCTGCAACTCACCAACATCATTCGCGACGTGGGCGAAGACGCGCTGCGGGGCCGTATTTACCTGCCGGTCAATGAGCTGCAGCAATTTGAAGTCAAGGCGCATGAGATTTTGAAGCGCGAGTACTCGCCCCGCTTCACGGCGCTGATGCAGTTTCAGGCCCGCCGCGCCCAGTCGCTGTACGACGAGGCCCTCGCCCTCCTGCCTGCCGCCGACCGCCGTGCCCAAAAACCAGGCCTGATGATGGCCAGCATTTACCGCAACTTGCTCAGTGAAATTGAGCGGGACAACTTCCAGGTGCTGCACCAGCGCATCAGCCTCACGCCGCTGCGAAAACTCTGGCTCGCCTGGAAGGTGCAGGCCCTGGGCAGGCTGTGAAAATTGCCATCATTGGCGCCGGTTGGGCGGGGCTGGCAGCGGCCGTCCAAGCCACGCAAGATGGGCACCACACCACGGTTTTTGAAGCCTCACGCAGCCTGGGTGGCCGGGCGCGGGCGCTCAACAGCACCCTGCCAGACGGCACCCCGGTCAAACTGGACAACGGCCAGCACATCCTGATTGGCGCCTACCAAGACACCCTGGCCCTGATGCGCCAACTCGGCGTAGACCCCGAACGCGCCCTGCTGCGCATGCCCATGACCCTGCGCTTTCCTGACGGCCAAGGCTTGTGCTTTCCCGCCGGTCCCGCACCGCTGGACGCACTGGCCGGCTTGCTCGGCGCCCGCGGCTGGCGCTGGCACGACCGCTGGTCATTGCTGCGCCACGCCGCAGATTGGCGGTTGCGCGGTTTCCGCTGTGACGAGCACTTGTCCGTGTCGCAACTGTGCCAAACACTCTCGCCGCGCGTGATGCAAACCTTGATTGAACCCTTGTGCGTGTCCGCCCTGAACACACCCACCAGCCGCGCGAGCGCCTCGGTGTTTTTGCGCGTGCTGCAAGACGCTCTGTTTGGCGTGTCTGGCGGCTCAAACCTGCTGTTACCGCGCCTAGACCTCAGTGAATTGATGCCCCAAGCAGCCGCACGCTGGCTGGCAACCCGGGGTGGCCAAATTCGGCTGGGTGCTCGGGTGCAAAGTGTCCAGCCGCAGGGCACGCAATGGCAGGTTGACGGCGAAGCGTTTGACGCCGTCGTACTGGCCACCTCCGCCTCAGAGGCGCTGCACATTCTGACCAACACCAGCCTGACGGCGCCAGAACCCGTGGCACAACAAATCAACCCGTGGTGCCAACTCACCCGAGGCCTGCAGTTTGAAGCCATCACCACCGTCTACGTCTGGGCGCCAGGCACCCACCTGCCCCACCCCATGCTGACGCTGCGCAGCGACAGTGCCGCCCAGCAGCCCGCTCAGTTTGTGTTTGACCGGGGCCAATTGGGGGGGCCGCCCGGCTTACTCGCCTTTGTGGTCAGCGCCAGCCAGGGCGACAAAGACCAGCTACAAACCCAGGTACTGGCGCAGGCCCGCCAGCAGCTTGGGCTGGGTACAGCGGGTGGCGCAGTCAATGAAAACAAGGCAGGCGCGCTACTGCAACTTAGGCAAGTTAGGCAACTTAGGCAAGTTGGGCAAGCCGTGCAAGCCATGCAGGTCGTACAAACCGTGGTGGAAAAACGTGCCACTTTTGCCTGCACCCCCGGGCTGCAGCGGCCCGCTACATTGATTGCCCCCGGGCTACTGGCTTGTGGCGATTACGTCCAAGGCCCTTACCCGGCCACCCTGGAAGGTGCCGTGCGCAGCGGCCAGCAAGCCGCCCGACTGCTCTGAAACCACTGCCAGGGGCCAGCGCTCGGCAAAGTTAAGATGCAGCCCAAAGACGGCACCCCGTGCCGCACCCTGGAGACCCGCCATGAAACCCATTTACAAACGACTGCTGCTGGCTCTGGCCAGCCTGCTGGTACTGGCCGCCCTGGCGCTGGCCTGGTTCATTCACAGCCGCCAACCGCAACGCGACGGCAACCTGAGCCTGACGCAACTCACCGCCCCGGTCAGCGTGCGCTATGACGAGCGCGGTGTGCCCCACATACAGGCTGAAAACGAAACCGATATGTACCGGGCACTGGGTTATGTGCACGCGCAAGACCGGCTGTTTCAAATGGAGATGGTGCGCCGCTTGGCACAAGGAGAACTGGCCGAAGTGCTGGGCCCCAAACTGGCCGACGTGGACCGGTTATTTCGTACCCTGGGCATTCGCGACCACGCCCAAAAAACAGTCGCCCGCATGGACCGACAAAGTGCCCCAGTGAAAGCCTTGCTGGCCTACCTGGACGGCGTCAACCAGTTTCAGGCCACGCACCCCGCGCCCATGGAGTTTGCGCTGCTGGGTATTCCCAAGCGGCCCTTCACCCCCGAAGACACCTACGCCGTTTCGGGCTACCTGGCCTACAGCTTTGCCGCAGCCTTTCGCACCGAGCCGGTTCTGAGCCATGTGCGGGATCAATTGGGCGCGGCCTACCTGAAGGTGTTTGACCTGGACTGGCATACCGATGGCGTGCTCAAACCCGCCGCCCTGGCTGCCCTTTCCGCACAGGATTCACCGGCCCTGAATAAGATTGCCAGCCTGAGCCAACAAGCGCTGCAAGACCAGGGGCTGCCCCAGTTTGAGGGCAGCAACGCCTGGGCAATTTCTGGCAAGCGCACGGCCAGTGGCAAACCGCTGTTGGCCGGCGATCCGCACATTGGTTACTCGGCCCCGTCCACCTGGTACGAGGCCCACCTGTCCATGCCTGGCTTTTCCTTGTACGGCCACTTGCAGGCCTTGAACCCGATGGCCTTGCTCGGCAACAACCCCCAGTTTGGCTGGAGCATCACCATGTTCCAGAATGACGACCTCGACCTGATCGCCGAAAAAGTCAACCCCGCCAATGCCAACCAAGTCTGGCACCGCGGCCAATGGGTCGACCTGCAAAGCCGTAAGGAAACCATTGTGGTCAAAGGCGCCGCCCCGATTGAACTCACCTTGCGCCGTTCACCGCACGGCCCCCTCATCACCGACGCCTTCAAAGACAGTCTGGGCAGCGCGCCGGTCGCCATGTGGTGGGCCTTTCTGGAAACCGAAAACCCGGTGCTAGATGCCTTTTATGAACTCAACCGCGCCGACACGCTGGACAAGGCGCGCCGCGCCGCCAGCAAGATTCACGCACCCGGACTCAACGTGGTGTGGGCCAATGCCAGCGGCGACATTGCCTGGTGGGCCGCAGCCCGCTTGCCCATTCGGCCGGACCACGTCAACCCCAGCTTCATCCTCAACGGCAGCACCGGCGAGGGCGAGAAAACTGGCTTCTACCCCTTTGCCAACAACCCGCACGAAGAGAACCCGACGCGCGGCTACATCATCTCGGCCAACCACCAGCCCATGGCGACCAACGGCACGCCCGTGCCGGGCTACTACAACCTGGCCGACCGCGCCCGGGTGCTGGACCAGCAACTCAGCGACGCCAGCGTCAAGTGGTCCTTAAAAAACAGCCAGGCCCTGCAACTCGGTGTGCAGACTGGCTACGCCGCCCGTGTGCTCAAGCCGCTGCTGCCAGAGTTGCGCACGCTGGTCACCGACCCGTCTGAAAAAGCCCTGCTGGCGCAGCTGGCCAACTGGAACGGCGAGTACCGTGTGCAAGACCTGGCCCCCACGCTATTTACCCAGTTGCTTTACCAACTGGCCGTGCAAGCCCTGTCCGACGAAATGGGGGACGTGCAATTTGCCAACCTGCTGGGCACCCGCGCGCTAGACGAGGCCCTGCCCCGCCTGGCCGCCGATGCCAACTCGCCGTGGTGGGACAAGCGCAAGACCCCGACCGTTGAAAGCCGGGCGGATATTTTGAAGTTGGCCTGGCGCGAAAGCCTGGCCCATCTGCAAACCACGCTGGGCCAAGACCCGGCTGGCTGGGCCTGGGGCAAGGCCCACACCTTGACCCACAAGCACCCGCTGGCGGCCCAAAAGCCCCTGGACACCTTGTTCAACATCGGCCCCTTCGCCGCTCCAGGCGGGCGCGAAATGCCCAATAACCTGGCAGGCTCCCTGGGCGCCGCCCCCTGGTCTGTGAGCTATGGCCCGTCTACCCGACGGCTGATTGACTTTGCCGACGCCACCCGCTCCCTGGGCATTAACCCTGTGGGCCAAAGTGGCGTCCTGTTTGATGCGCACTACCAAGACCAGGCCCGCACTTTTGTGGCGGGCGGCTATGTGCCGCAGCACCAGACCGAAGCCGACATCAAGGCCAACAGCCGCGGCACGCTGACCTTGCTGCCGGCACGCTGATCAGGCCACCCTGGGGGCTGAGTTAGCGGGGCAGAGGGGGCCACTTATGGGCCAGGGTTTAGCGCAGCGGCGTGCCCTGCAAATGTTCGCACAGGGTGTGCAGCGTGCTCACTGTCAGGTGTGGTTGTGCGTCATGGGCCCAGTCATGGCTGTCGCGGTTCACCCACACGGTTTGCATGCCCGCCTGCAAGGCACCCAGCACATCCAGCGCGGCGTCGTCGCCAATGTGCAGCACTTCATGGGCCGCCACCCCAACCGCCGCTGCCGCCGCATGAAAAATACGCGGGTCGGGCTTGGGCACGCCAAACTGCTGCGCGCTCACACTGGCGGCAAAAAACTCACCCAGACCCACGCGGTGCACATCGGCATTGCCATTGGACAAGGCCACGATGGGAAAACGGGCGTTCAAAAATGCCAGCGCGGGACGGGCATCCTCATACAAGTCCACCCGGTTGCGTTCGGCAAAAAATACCTGAAACGCGGGCTCGGCCAATTGAGTGTCTTCATCGGACTGGTGCAGCGCAAGGCGAATGGCCTCGCGCCGCACGGCACTCAAATCATGGCCAATACCGGGCTGCAGGCGCAGCACCTCCTCGCGCACCGCCAACCGGGCCTTGGGGTCGGAAAATACCGAGGCGGTCGTGGGCGCGTGCTGCTGCAGCCAGGCAGACAGGGCCAGCTCGGCACGGCCAATGGTGGGCCAGATCGGCCATAAGGTGTCGTCCAGGTCCAGGGTAATGGCCCTGATTTTTGATATTTCCAGCATAGGTGGGAGAGAATACCGCATGACCATGATCAAGACCCCTTTCTCACCCGAGCCCAGCTTCACGCATGGCCAAACACCTCGCACCGCCGTGCTGTACTGCAACCTGGGCACCCCCGATTCCCCCTCTACCGCCGATGTGCGGCGCTTTCTGGCCGAATTTTTGAGCGACCAGCGTGTGGTCGAAATTCCCCGTCTGCTGTGGCTGTTGATATTGCACGGCATCATTCTTCGCTTTCGACCCGCCAAATCGGCTGCCAAGTACGCCAGCATCTGGACGCCCGAGGGCTCGCCGCTGAAGATCTGGACCTCGCGGCAAGCCGCCAAACTGCAAGAGTGGCTGCAAGCCCAGGGCCATCAGGTGCTGGTGCGTTACGCCATGCGCTATGGCAGCAACGCCATGGCTACCGAGTTGGATGCGCTCAAAGCCCAGGGCGTGACCCGGGTACTGATCGTGCCAGCCTACCCCCAGTATTCCGCCACCACCACCGCCAGCCTGTTTGATGCGGTCTACACCTGGGCCGCCAAGGTACGCAGTCTGCCCGAGCTGCGCTTTGTGAACCACTACCATGACCACCCGCACTACATTGCCGCGCTGGCGCACAGTGTGCAGCGGCACTGGCAGCAACACGGCCGGCCCGACCAACTGGTGATGAGTTTTCACGGCGTGCCCGAGCGCACCTTGCACCTGGGCGACCCCTACCACTGCGAATGCTTTAAAACTGCGCGCTTGCTGGCCGAGGCCCTCGGCCTGAGCAAAGCCGAGTACAAGGTCACCTTCCAGTCCCGCCTGGGCCGGGCCAAATGGCTAGAGCCCTACACCGAACCCACCCTGATCGCGCTGGCGCAAAGCGGGGTGAAACGGGTCGATGTGATGTGCCCCGGCTTTAGCAGTGACTGCCTGGAAACCCTGGAAGAAATCAATATGGAAGCCCGCGAGGCGTTTTTGCACGCGGGCGGCGAAGCCTTCCACTACATTGCCTGCCTCAACGACGACCCCGAGTTTGTGGCCGCACTGGGCGAAGTGGCGCAACAGCACCTGGCGGGCTGGCCCACTCAGACCCCAGTTGACGTGCAAGCCCTGGCTATTTCAAAGGCCGAAGCGCTGGCGCTGGGCGCCCCTCAGTGAAGCCCGGCCCTCAGGCCTAACGGTTCTTGCCCGGCATCAACAGCACCGCCAGCGCCTGGGCAGACATCAGGCTGATGCCCTGCTCCTGGGCAAAAGCGCGGGCTTTGTCGGAGACCTGCCCCAGACTGATGCAGACCCGGTGGTCGGGGCCTTGTTCTGTAGTTTCGGCTTGTCCATCAAGCGCTGCTGGTGCCCCATTGGCCACCGCCAACTCACGCAGCACCTCTAGGCCCAGGCTGGCCGCTTTCCAGCGTTTGCAACTCAGCAGCGTGACTTGTCCTGCCTTCTCCAATTCAAAGTCTGCAGCCGTGCCGTTCAGTCGCTTGACGGCATAGCCCTGCGCCACATAGGCCTGCTCGACTGCCGCAGCAAAGTCACGCCAAGGCATGGTCGTCACGCGGGCCAAGGTTTCACTCACCCGGGCAGGGTTGGGCGCATGCCATTGGCGCCAAGCCACCACCACCGCAATCACCAGGAACGGGAACCCGCCCATGGCGCCATAGCCCACATAGGCCACCGGCAGCAAGGCAAAGGAGGCCATCACCACCAAGCCCACCAGCAGCATACTGACCCACCACGGCGCGCGCAGCAGCAGGGCAAAGAGAGAATTTTTAGCAAGCTTGAACTTCATGGTGGGGGCTGGTAACAGCAGGCAATGAGGAGGTCGAAGTGTAGGGCTTCGTTTCGATGACAATCCGGGCTTGATTTCAGAAATACAACCATGACCAGCACCCCCCCCGAAGCCGCCGCCCCCGTCGTTGAACCCAACACGCCTGCTGACCAGGCGCCCAAGCGCCCAGCCCGCCCCAACCGCCAGGGCGCGGCCCAACCGGTTCTTGAAAAACTGTTTGAGCTGTACCCGCAACTCTTTGGCGCCGAGTTCCGGCCTCTCAAACTGGGGGTATTTCAGGAACTTCTGGCTCAGCATCCGGCCGACTTTGAGCGTGAATCGCTCAAGACCGCACTGGCCGTGCACACCCGCTCCACCCGCTACCTGCAAAGCGTGGCCGCAGGCATGGCGCGTTACGGCCTAGACGGTGTGGCCGTAGAACCGGTGGCGGCTCAGCATGTTTACTTTGCCATTCTGGAGTTGTTTCGCCGCCGCCAGGCGCGCAGTGCGGAAGACTTGCGCCCCAAGGCGCGCACCCAAATCATTCATGCCTTTGAAGCCTCGGGCGTGAGCCGGCTTGATTACCAGGCCCTGGTGCAGTCCAACGACGCGCAAGCCAACGAACTGCTCGAAGAAGCCCTGACCCAGTACGACTTGCTGCTGGCCAAGGAAGAAGCCCTTTACAGCGCCTTTCAAAGCAGTGGCAAAACACCGCAAGAATTTGCCGACATGTACGGCCTGAACCCGCGTGACGTGGGCCGCATACTGTCCAAGCGAAAAACGGCTCAGGCGTCACAGCCAGCGCAGCCAGCTCAAAGCGCCTGACGCTGCAGCTGAAGTCACCCCATGAAAGACGCTGAAAAAATAGAGCAACGCCTGACCGATCTAGAGATCAAGGCCAGCTTCAACGAAGACTTGCTCGACCAGCTCAACCAGGTCATCGTGCGCCAGCAACAACAGCTTGATGCCCTGGTGCGCGAGGTCAGCCATTTGCGGCTGCAAAGCACCCAGGCCGCCAGCGCTGGCTTAAGCCATGCGCGCGACGAGTTGCCGCCGCACTACTGATTTATTCAGTCGCGGGCGCCGTCCACCTGCGCCAGAAACTGGGCCACCACATCCAGTTGGCCCGCCACATTCAAGGCCGGGGCATGGCCGCAGTCGGCCACCTCATGCACCTGCAGCAAGCCCCGGGCTCCAGGGCCGCGCAAGGCCATGGCCGCCACTGTGGGTGCCAACACCAGGTCTGATTGCGCGCCGCGCAGGCACAACACCGGCGCGGTGATGGCATCGTAGTGCGGCCAGATCAGGTAATCCTCGGGGTGCGCCACGAATTGCCGCACCATGGCCGGGTCGTAGTGTGGCGTGACCCGACCGTCTGGCAGGCGCCGGGTGGAGGTTTCAGTCAGGCGACGCCACTGCGCATCGCTCATCCAGCCATAAGGCTGGTAAACCTGGCGAAAAAATGCTTCCAGCTCAGTCACCGTGGCAAAAGCCGGCGGGTTACCGGCGTAGGTGCGTATGCGCTCAATGGCTGCGGGCGCCAGTTCGGGCGCATTGTCATTGAGGGTGAGGCTTAGTAGGCGGTTTTTCATACCCGGCAGCAACAAGCCCGACGCGCACACCGTGCCAATAGAACCGCCCATGGACGTGCCCACCCAGTGCGCCTGCTCAATGTGCAACTGGTCAAACAGGTCCTGTGCCAGTTGTGCATAAAACGCCAGGCAATAGTGTTGCGCGGGCTGCGTGCTCCACTGACTCAAACCTCTGCCAATCATGTCGGGGCAAATCACGCGGTAACGCTGGCTCAGGTGCTGCGCCAGCTCGTCCATGTCGCGCCCAGTCCGCGCCAGCCCATGCCAGGCCACCACGGTTTGCGCGTGGCCACTGCCCCATTCGGTGTAGTGCAGCTCATGGCCTAGGCAGGTGACAAAACGCGAGGCGTCTGGCGTGGGCAGGCTCATGCGGCGCTCCCGCCACGCAAAGCAACACGGGCACGCAAGCGCCCCACAATGCCGGTCGGAAAGTAATAGACGGACAGCACAAACAAAAGCCCTAACCACAGGAGCCAGCGGTCCGGCGACAACAAGGCCGACAGCCAGGGCCAAGCCGAGGCGGCTTCGCTGCCCAGGCGCAGCAAGTCCTGCAAATAACTTTGCGCCACCAAAAACAGCGCCGAGCCTATGGCTGCGCCGTACAGGGTGCCCATGCCGCCAATCACCACAATCAGCAGCACGTCCATCATCACCTCGAAGGACAGCGAGGTGTCGGGCCCGTTGTAGCGCAACCAAAGTGCCAGCATGGCGCCGGCCATGCAGGCAAAAAGGGCCGACAAGACGCTGGAGAGCGTGCGGTACACCACCACCCGGTAGCCAATGGCTTCAGCGCGAAACTCATTCTCGCGAATGGCCTGCAACACCCGGCCAAACGGCGAGTTGACAATGCGTACCAAGGTCAGCAACAGCAGCAGTGACACGCTAAACAGCAAGTAGTAGCACAGCAGGCGGCCGTCTAGGTTCGCGCCTAAAAATGGTGTCTCGCTGAATTCAAAACTGGGCGACAACACCTCGGGCACCTTGAAGGTTAGTCCATCCTCGCCCCCGGTGAAATCGGAGAGTTGCGAGGCCAGCGTCAAGAATGCCGATGACACGGCCAGCGTGATCATGGCAAAGAAGATGGCGCGCACCCGCAGGGAGAACAAACCAATGAGCAAGGCCAACACCAGCGAGAGCGCCAACGCACTGCCCAGGCCCAAGGCCAGCGCCTGCCAAGTGGGGCCCAGCCGGGTGCTGGCAATGGCTATGCCGTAGGCGCCAATGCCAAAGAACATGGTGTGCGCAAAGCTGACGATGCCGGTGTAGCCCAGCAGCAAATCAAAACTGGCCACCAGCACAATGAACACCAGCACCTTGGCCGCCACATTGAGCGCCTTGATGCCAGGAAAAATAAACGGCGCTCCGGCCAGGGCTATGAGCAGCAACACCAGCAGCACGGCCAGCACCTTGCTGCGGGGGAAATCATTGGACAAGAGTCGGGTCAACATAGCTTGGCCTGTTTAAAAAGAGTGTCAGGAACCTGAAAAAAGCAGACTCAGCGGTTCGCCACCGGGTACACCCCCTGGGGGCGCCAAAGCAGAATGGCCACCATCAAGGCAATGTTTGAAAACAGTGCCACCTTGGGCAGCAAAAAGCCGGTGTAGTTGGCCATCAGACCCACCAGCAAGGCGCCAATCAGGGCGCCACCGGTAGAGCCCAGGCCACCAATGATGATGACGATGAAGATCAGCACATTGACCTGCGCGCCCATCTGCGGCGTCACACTTTGCTGGTACAGGCCCCACATCACGCCGCCCAGCCCGGCCAGCGCGCTGCCCACCACAAACACGCCCACAAACAGGCGCTGTATGCGGTAGCCCAGCGACTCCACCATCTCCCGGTTTTGCACGCCCGCGCGAATCAGTAATCCAATCTTGGTGCGCCCCAGCACCCAGGCCAGCACAGCAAACACCGCCAGCCCCACCACCACGGCAAGCAGTCGGTATTTTTCAATGGCGGCTTCTCCCAACAGCACGGCACCGCGCAAGGCCTCGGGCAAGGGCAAGGCAATTTGCTGCGGCCCCCAGATCACCTTGATGAGCTCCTCACCAATGATCATGCCGCCCATGGTGATCAAAATTTGCTTTAGGTGCTGGCCATAGACCGGGCGCACGATGAAACGCTCAAACGCCAGCCCCATTGCGCCAGACACCAGCATGGCCACCAGCATGGCTGGGAAGATGGCCACCAGGTTGCGCCACAGCTCGGGCGAAGCGGTCCAGTTGCTCATCAGACCCAGCACGGTCGTGGCGACAAAAGCGCCCAGCGCAATGAAGACGCCGTGGCCGAAGTTCAGCACATCCATCAGACCAAACACCAGCGTCAGCCCGGAGGCAATGATGAAAATGATCATGCCCATGGCCAGACCCGCCACGGTCAGCGTCAACCAGGTGGAGGGCGAGCCGATGAACGGCAGCACCCCCAAGGCCAGCAAGGGCACCAGGGCCAGCGGCTTCCAGTCCAGATCGATTGATTTCATAAGGTCAGCCCCAGCAAGGATTGCTGCAAAGCCGTGTCTTCGGCCAGCGCCTGCATGGGGCCGGCATGCACCACGCGGCCGTTGTCCATAACCGCCACCTGGTCGCCCAGGCGTTTGGCAAAGCTCAGGTTCTGCTCCACCAGCAAAATGGTGGTGCCGGTGGCCTTGAGCTGGGCAAAGGCGTCAATCATGTTGTTGATGATGGCCGGGGCCAGGCCTTTGCTGGGCTCATCCACAATGAGCAGTTCGCGCGGCTCGACGATGGCGCGCGCCACGGCCAGCATCTGCTTTTGCCCGCCCGAGAGCTTGCCCGCCGGGTGGTTCCAGAATTTTTCAACCGCCGGGAACAACGAAAAAATCCATTGCAAGCGCGCAGCATCCATCTGCTGGGCGCGTTGCGCCTGGCGTGCCGCCAGCAACATGTTTTCCTTGACCGTCAAATCAGAAAAAATGCCCATGTTTTCAGGCACGTAGGCAATGTTCAAGGCCGCAATCTCAGGCGTGCGTTTGGCCGTGATGTCTTGCCCAGAAAAGCTCACCCGACCCTGGCTGGCGGGCCACAAACCCATGATGGTGCGCAGCGTGGTGGTCTTGCCCGCGCCATTGCGCCCCAGCAGCATGGTGAGTTGGCCTTGGGGCACCTGCAGGTCGACGCCGTGAAGAATATGGTAGGCCCCAATGTGGGTATGCACCCCTTGCAATGACAGCAAAGGAAGGTTAGCGGGCTGGCTCATGCGTGTTCTTTCGCCGGTTCAGGCGCTGGGCTGACCGAGACGCCCAGATAAGCCTCCTGCACCACGGGCAGGGCCATCACGTCGGCGGGTTCGCCGTCGGCGACCAGCGCGCCGTTGTGCAGCACGATGATGCGGTCGGCCAGTTCGCGCACAACGTCCATCTTGTGCTCCACCAGCAAAATGGTTTTGCGCTTGTCGTTCTTGAGCTGGCGAATCAAATTCAGAATCACGGGCGCCTCGTCGGCGCTCATGCCGGCGGTGGGTTCATCAAACATAAACACGTCTGGGTCCAGCGCCATCAGCAAAGCCACCTCCAGCTTGCGCTGGTCGCCATGCGGCAAGCTGGCCACTACAGTGTTGTGGCGCTGGCTGAGAGAGACCGCTTCCAGCACCTCCTGGGCCTTGCGGGTGAGCGCTGGGTGATCGCTCCAGATGCTCCAAAGATTGAGCCCGCGCCAATGGCGGCCCGGCTGCGCCGCCTGCACGGCCAAGCGCACGTTCTCCAGCACCGTGAGATTAGGGAACAAATTGGTGAGCTGAAAAGCCCGCCCGATACCGGCGCGCGTGCGCGCCGAAGGGCTCATGCCGCCCAGGCTGTGGCCCTTGAGCAGCACATCGCCGCTGCTGGCCTTGATTTGCCCGGAGATCAGGTTGAAGTAGGTGGTTTTGCCCGCGCCGTTGGGGCCAACAATGGCGGTCAGGGTGCCCGGCGCAAACGCACAACTGACCGCATTGACCGCCACGTGTCCGCCAAAGCGGACCGTGAGCGCTTTTGTCTCCAGCACGGGCGGGGTCTCAGCGCTTGTTGAGAATTGGAATGTTCATCTCTTCAGGCTTGATCTCACGCACCAGCTCAGGCACGCCCCAGGCAAAAGCCGGGTCGACCTTGATCTTGAAGTGGAACATGCTCTGCATCGCCTGGTGGTCTTCCTTGCGGAAGGTCATCTTGCCCTTGGGGGTGTCAAAGCTCATGCCTTCCATGGTCTTGATCAGCGTGTTGGCCGAGGTGTCACCATTGGATTTTTTGAGCGCCGTCACCACCGCCATGGCGGCTGAGAAGCCGCCTGCGGTGAAGAAGTCTGGCGGAGTCTTGAACTTTTGGTAATGGCTGGCCACCAGCGCATCGTTGATCGGGTTCTTGGGCATGCCGAAGTAGTAATACGCCGCGCCTTCCATGCCGGGGAACTGCTTGTAAGCCGTCATGGCGGGCAGAATGTTGCCGCCCGTGGCAATCTCAATACCGTAGCGCTTCAAGTCCATGTCGGC
>CAJCCO010000033.1 GCA_903960915.1 uncultured beta proteobacterium | reverse complement strand
TGTTGTTGCCGGCTACGGTGTTGATGGTCGGCGCAGCGACGACGTCTTCTTGGCCTCGAAGTTGGCTGAATGCCACGGCTATTCCCGCCAACGCCATTAATCCGCCCGCACCGATGGACGATGCGGAGGCTGCCGCTGCGGCGCTCGCCTCGCCCGTAGCGCCGGCCAGCGTAGCCGCTGAGGGCGCGTCAACCACTGCCTGCGCCAAGACCAGCGACTCACCAAAGACAGTGGCCTGTTGCGCACCATAGCCCGAAAGTTCGGCACCACTGGCCTCCAGCGAGCTTGATGCGTCGATGGATTCTGTGTCAGCTTCGGTCTCGACCCTGTCAGCACCCAGCACTGCGTTGGGCGATGGGCTGTCTTGAATGGCGTCTAGGGAATCATCTGAGTCATTCAGCAGACCGGATTTTTTTCGAGCCTGCCGGGCATTCACGGCGCCCGACTTCAAGCCTTGTTGCCCTTTGTCAGTGGGCGTAGTCACTGCTATGCGGTCAGCCGTTGGGTCGAGCATGGCTCGTGCCGATGACTTGTTCAAGCCCACCCCAGGCGCTTGATGGATGTCAGCAAGCGGTATTGGTGTTGGTGAGAGATTTTTGGCCATGGGAAGTCCTGAAGTGCACATTACTGATCGCACGCACTTTAGGAGGCAGGGACGGCATTGCAAATCGCATAAAAAAGGTAATTGCTAATATTTAGGGTCACGTTGAAATGTGATGGCCCAAGGGTTAAAAATAATTAACAATAGCTTTTTTGACTAAATTCATTGGGTCTATTTTTTATTGGCAATGATTGATGTAATTTATGTAATCTTCGATATTTGTACTAACTTTGTGATGTGATGGCCCAAGGGTTAAAAATAATTAACAATGGCATTTATTCATTCAATTGATTGAAACTATTTTTATTGCCCATGCTTCACATTGACCACGCGAATGTTCTGCTTGTTGAAGACGACCTGGTTTTTCAGGAAACGTTTGTGCGTGTCTTTGCCAAAATGACGGGCTACTGGAAAATTCACGCTTTCCATGATGGTGCAAGTGCTTTGGAGGCCTTGGCGAATCCGAGTTGTCAATTCAATCTGGCACTCGTTGACATTGGTTTGCCCGACATCACGGGCATTGAGGTGATCGCTGCGGCACGCCAGCGGTTTGTCGATTTACCAATTTTGGTGACAACCGCTTTCACGGCTGAAGAAACTTTTTTGTCGGCCATTCGCGCAGGAGCCAGTGGTTATTTACTCAAAGGCGATACCGAGGTGGCGCTGGGGCACTCGATTGAATTGGTCTTGCAAGGCCAATATCCTGTGAGCCCCGCATTGGCCCGGCATTTGTTCCGCTTGGCCGGCGCGCCCAACCCCATGGCCTTGTCGAGCAACTTGAACCTTTCGCCGCGCGAGTTGGAACTGCTGAATTTCATTGCCAAAGGTTGTAGTTATGCCACTTGCGCTGATGTCATGAACATTTCAATATCAACCGTTCAAACGCATATCCGTAACATGTACCGCAAGCTGGAGGTTTCCAACCAGCGCCAAGCCATTACCAAGGCGCAATCCTCCGGATTGTTGAAATTCTGATGGATTTGCGCCGCTTGTTTTTTGGGGTGGCGCTGGCGCTGGGCTTGTTGGTCACGGGGTGGGGGCAGGCGGCGCAGTTGGCACAACCGTATACCGAGCTCAAACAGGCCCGCATGAAGGGCCTTGGCCCCGAAAAAACGGTGAGTTTGCCGCACATGCTGGCGCCTGCAGACTTTGCGCCAGAGGGCAGTTTGGTCAGTTACACGCTGCTGCTGGACCTGGCCACGCTGCCTAAAACACCTCTAGGTGTTTATGTGCCCAAAACGGCTTTGTCTGGCAATGTTTATGTGAACGGTGCACTGTTTGGTGCCTGTGAACGTGGCCCACTGAAAGAAGTGCGTTGCTTGCACCGCCCCTACTTGTACACCATACCCACCTCGTTCTGGAAGCTTGGGCAAAACGAGCTCCGGTTCGAGATTTACGCCAATGGTCGCCAGAGCAACGGCTTGTCATCGGTCCGGGTGGGGGATATCAATGTGCTGGAGAGCAAGTTTTACCAGTGGCGTTACTGGCTGCAAGTGGACCTGGTGACTGGGCTGACCTGGTTGTCGGGTTTGCTGGGCGTGATGGCTTTGGTCGTGGGTGTCGTGTTGCGCAAGGATTCGGTTTATCTGTGGTTTGGCCTGACAAGCATGGTCAATGCCGTGGCGAACACCAGCGTCTTCATGAGCCGACCACCCATCGATTCGGATCTGTTCAGCTGGATTGCGTTTGCCAGCCGGTTTGCATCGGGGCACTTGCTGATCTTGATGTTCGCCTCCTTTTTTGAAAAGATTACGCCCCGGATTCAGTGGGGTGTTCTGGCTTACACCGTGCTGTCTGTGGCCCTGATTGGTTTGTCGGGCAACAACCGTTTGTGGGTGACGGTGCTTTACATACCGCTGTTGCTATCCGTTATGTGCATGCCTGCGCTCATGTTTTACTGGACCTGGAAGACGCGCCAAGTCAAACAATTTTTTGCCAGCATGATGATGGGCTTGATCACGTTGGCCAGCAGTTATGACTGGTTGCGGTTCACGGGAGATTCTGCTTTTGTCGGCATGTATTTCATTCCCTATTCGTACAGCGGTGTGTTGTTCATGTTTGGCGGCATGTTGTTGGTGCTGTTGGCTTTCGCCTTGATTAGGTCGCAAAACCAGAGTGCCGAACTTGAAACGCGGATTGCAGAGCGCACTAACGAGCTAAATGTGCTGCACGATCTTTTGCTCAGCAAAGAAATTGAGCGGTCCAGAACGCAAGAGCGGGAGCGCATGTTGCAAGACATGCACGACGGCTTTGGTTCTCAGTTGGTCATTGCCAAAATGATGGTAGAGCAAAACAAGATGTCACAAGAAAACTTGGGGCGCTTGCTTGAAGAGAGCATTGGGGATCTGTATCTGCTTGTAGATACATTGGGAAACAGTGACGACTCCCTGCCCAATGCACTGGTTGATTTTCGCTTTCGGACGCAAAAAAGGCTGGCGGGCAACCCCCTGAAATTTCACTGGAATCTGAACGTTAACGATGCGCCTCAACTGTCTCCTAAAGTAGTCTTGCAAATCCTGCGAATTGCGCAAGAAGCCGTCAACAATGTGCTCAAGCACGCCAAGGCCAAGAACATTTGGTTTGATTGCAACTACGACCCGGTTTTAGCGCAGCTGAATCTGAAAATCGCAGACGATGGCGTGGGTTTAGACCCTCAGTCTATTGCTGGCCGTGGTAAAAAAAATATGATGTCACGTGCGCGAACCTTAGACGCCGACCTCACCTTGTCCAACAGCTACCCAGGCACGTTAGTTCATCTACGCATTCCCTTGCGCTAGGGCACGGGTATCACTGGCCAAGTCAATTAGGCCTCTCAACATTTCGGAGATGCTGGCGGCTCAATGCCGAAAGTGGCGCACGCCGCTGTAGACCATGGCCACGCCGCGTTCGTTGGCGGCGGCTATTACTTCGTCGTCGCGCATGGAGCCGCCGGGCTGAATGACACAGGTGGCGCCTGCGTCCACCACCACGTCCAAGCCATCACGGAACGGGAAGAAGGCATCACTGGCCACCACCGTGCCGTCAAGCGACAGTCCGGCGTGCTGGGCCTTGATGCTGGCAATGCGGGCTGAATCGAGGCGGCTCATCTGGCCTGCGCCCACGCCCATGGTCATGCCGTCTTTGCAAAACACGATGGCATTGCTCTTGACGAACTGAGCCACTTTCCAGGCAAACAACAGGTCTTGCAATTGGTGTGGTGTAGGTTGCTTGACGGTGACCACTTTGAGGTCAGCCAGCGTGAGTTGGTGGTTGTCGGCAGTCTGCATCAGCAGGCCCGAGCCAATGCGTTTCACGTCCACGGCGTTGCGGCCGTTTTCCCAATCGCTGGTGCCGCCTGGTGGCAGCGCAATTTGCAAAATACGCACATTGGCCTTGGCTTTGAACACCTCCAAGGCGGCAGGGGTGAAGTCTGGTGCCATCAGCACTTCTACAAACTGTTTAGAAATTTGCAGGGCAGCGGCTTCGTCGAGCGTGCGGTTCAGAGCAATGATGCCGCCAAAGGCCGAGGTGGGGTCGGTCTGGAAGGCTTTGCTGTAGGCCTGCAGCGGGGTGTCGCCCACCGCCACGCCGCAAGGATTGGCGTGCTTGACGATGACGCACGCGGTCTCATCGAAGCTCTTCACACATTCCCAGGCGGCATCGGCATCGGCAATGTTGTTGTAGCTCAGCTCTTTGCCTTGCAATTGCACGGCGGTCACCAGCGAACCTGGCGCGGGGTACAGGTCGCGGTAAAACGCAGCTTGCTGGTGCGGGTTTTCGCCGTAACGCAGGTCTTGCAGCTTGATGAAGCGCGGGTTGGACTGAGAAGGAAACACCTGTTGCGACGGGGTGTTGTTGCCTTCTTCAAAATTCAGGGACGACAGGTAATCGCTGATAGCGCCGTCGTATTGGCTGATGCGGTTGAACGCCGCTACGGACAAAGCAAACTTGGTGGGCTGTGTGAGTTGGCCGCTGGCTTTGAGCTCGGACAGCACCAAGGGGTATTGCGACGCATCGGTCAGCACGCCCACGTCTTTCCAGTTCTTGGCGGCGCTGCGCACCATGGCGGGGCCGCCAATGTCGATGTTTTCAATAGCGTCTTCTAACGTGCAACCGGGCTTGGCAATGGTGGCCTCAAACGGGTAGAGGTTGACGACCAGCAGGTCGATGGTGTCAATGCCGTGGGCTTTGAGCGCCGCCATGTGCTCGGGCAGGTCGCGCCGCGCCAGCAAGCCACCGTGCACCTTGGGGTGCAGGGTTTTCACGCGGCCATCCAGCATCTCGGGGAAACCGGTGAGCTCAGCCACCTCGGTCACCGGCAGCCCGTTGTCGGCCAGCAGTTTGGCGGTGCCGCCCGTGGAGATGAGTTTGATACCCAGCGCATGCAGGGCCTGGGCAAACTCAAGAATGCCGGTTTTGTCGGAGACGGAGATAAGTGCGTTCATGAGGTAGTGAAAAAAGGTAAACGGTGAATTCGGGCCAGGGGAAATGGGGGCTTGGGCTTGGCGCAGTATTTTTGCGCGCTTAGTCAATCAGCTTGTGTTCCAGCAATTTTTTACGCAAGGTGTTGCGGTTCAACCCCAGCCACTGCGCGGCCTTGGACTGGTTGTTGTCGGCATGCTGCATCACCACTTCAAGCAACGGTTTTTCAACCACGCTCACCAGCATGGTGTACA
>CAJCCO010000032.1 GCA_903960915.1 uncultured beta proteobacterium | reverse complement strand
GAGATCGTACCGGGTGTGAATGCTCTGGCGGCGCCCATCTTCGACCATCGCGATGCCTACACGGGGGCGGTGGCCATCATTGGTTCGACCCACATTATCGAAGCCAACCCGCGCGCAGACCTGATCGCCTTGGTCACCGGAGCTGCGCAGCAGATTTCACGCGCTCTGGGGAATACAACTTCTCAGACAAAAGGAGAAAAAATTTGACCTACTCACTCGCTGTGGATATCGGCGGCACGTTCACCGACATTGTCCTGCGGGGTTCTGGTGGCGAACTGGTCGTGGACAAGACATTGACAACCCCCGACAACCTACTCGAGGGGTTTTTTTCGGGTGTCAACGCAGTACTCGCCAAGGCAAAGCTAACGCCTGCTGACATCGATGGCGTGGTAGTCCACGCGACTACCGTTGTCACCAACGCGTTGATCGAACGCAAGGGGCAGAAGACCGCGATGTTTGTGACGACGGGTTTCAGGGACGTGCTGTCGATACGTAACGAGCATCGCTACGACATGTTTGACCCACAGATTGAATTCCAGCCCCCGCTGGTACCTCGCGAACTTACCTACGGCATTGGAGAACGCATTCTGTCAGACGGCACTGTGCTTGAGGCCCCATCCCGCCAGGACGTGCTAGCAGCCATTGCGGAGATGCAGCGCCAGGGCGTAAAAGCGGTGGCGGTCTGCTTTCTGAACAGTTATGCAAACCCGCACAATGAGCGCCTGGTCGGTGACATGCTGCGCGAGGAAATGCCCGAATTGTTTGTATCACTCTCCTGCGAAATTGCACCCCAGATTAGAGAGTATCCGCGGGCATCTACGACGGCCATCAACGCCTTCACGATGCCGATCTCGCAGCCCTACCTGAACGCTCTTGCAAAAAGGCTAAAGCAGGAGAATTACGCGAACGAGCCGCTGATCATGTTGTCTTCCGGTGGCATTATCGGAACTGGCGTAGCCGGGCGAAATCCGGTGCGCATGATAGAGAGTGGACCAGCAGCGGGTGCCCTGGCTGCCAGCCACTACGCCAAGGTACTTGGCCTTGACCGACTGATGTCCTTCGACATGGGTGGGACAACCGCTAAAGCCTGCTTGATCGAGAATTTCGAACCGCTCATCACTGGCCTCTTCGAAGTGGACCGGCGTTATCGCTTCAAGGAGGGTAGCGGCATGCCGGTCACTATCCCATCAATAGACATGATCGAGATCGGGGCAGGCGGTGGTAGCTTGGCCTATGTCGATAGCCTGGGTTTACTCAAGGTCGGGCCTAAAAGTGCAGGCGCAATGCCAGGACCAGCATGTTATGGCCGCGGTGGTGAAGGTGCAGCTGTCACAGATGCCGACCTGCTGCTGGGCCTGCTAGACGCTGACAACTTCCTCGGTGGCGACATGCAACTCGATCGCGCCGCCAGTGAGAAAGCGATCACCGTCCTTGCACAACGTTTGGGGACGACAACCAACACAGCCGCTCGCGGCATCTACCGGATCGTCGCAGAAGCCATGGCTGGTGCCACGCGCGCTCACGCGACCGACCGTGGTATCGACTACCGCGGGCTATCCCTGCTGGCGTTCGGCGGCGCCGGCCCTGTCCATGCGTGCGAGGTGGGGGCACTTTTACAGAGCAAGTCAGTCATCTTCCCGCCGCAGGCCAGCGTGCTGTCGGCCTTTGGCACCCTGGTCACACCCGTACGGCTCGATCTTGTGCGCAGCGCACTGGGTTTGCTCGATGCAACCGACTGGGACCGGACCGATCGCCTGTTTGATGAAATGAGCTTAGAGGGGAGCAACGCGCTGATTTCAGCAGGCTGCAACCCCCAGGACATCACATTTATATTGGGCGCCGATATTCGCTATCTGGGACAGCAAAACGAAGTCAGCGTCACCCTAGAAGTTGACCCGCGCAGCACACACGACGTGGCTGCCATCCAGGCAGCATTCGATGTTGTGTACCAGACTCAGTACGGGTTCAAGCCTTCGCACGTTCCCACCGAGGTTGTTAGCTGGCGCCTCACGGCCCGCGGTCCGTTGGTGCCGTTTCACGTGGCGCTTGCACCGCCCACGCAGCCTGGAAAACCCAAGGCATCGCGCAAGGTCCACCTATGGCACGATGACCAGATGGTGCCGGTCTACGACAGGATGTCGCTGGCAAGCCATCAACGCATCGATGGCCCAGTGATCATTGAGGAGCGTGAAACCACGATCATCATCCTGCCCGGCTGGACTGCCAAGGTGGATGAATTTGGCTGCATTGTCGCGACACTGAAGGAATGACCATGGACGGAATAGAACTGGAAATATTGTGGTCCAACCTGATCAGCATCGTGAGCGAGCAGGCAAAAAGCCTGCAGCGCATCGCATTCAGTCCCATCGTCCGTGAAGCTGGCGACTTGGCCAGTGCCTTGTTCGATGCGCGTGGGCGAATGGTGGCCCAGGCCAACACGGGAACACCGGGCCACATCAATTCGTTGGCGGCTGCCGGAGGCCACCTGCACCTTATGTTCGAAGGCAAACTCGAGGAAGGTGATGTCGTCATCACAAATGACCCCTGGTTGTCAGCGGGGCACTTCTTTGACATCACATTGCTATCGCCCATCTTCAAGGACGGCCGACTGATTGGCTATGTCGGCTCGACTATCCACCATACCGATATCGGTGGGTATGGCATCGGTGCCGGTGCCCGTGATATTCATGAAGAAGGGCTCTGGATTCCGCCACTGAAGTTCTTCGAACGAGGTCAACCCAACCAAACGCTGCATCACATCATCCGCAGCAATGTGCGCACACCCGACCATGTTTTTGGTGATCTTGCAGCCCAGGTCTCCAGCGGAAAATCCGGAGGAGAACGCCTAGTTGCTATGTGTCAGCGATACGGCCTAGCCGATATCGAACAGTTATCCGACGAGATCATCCTTCGGTCAGAAGAATCGACACGAACCGAAATCCGAAAGCTAAAGGCAGGTACCTACCACGGCGAAAGCAGCTTCGACGTCCCCGGGGGAGAGATCATCACACTCAAGACTGCCGTCACGATTGACACAGAGCGAGGTGAGGTAACGATTGACTTTGAGGGTAGTTCCGGCGCCAGTGCGTCGGGTATCAACGTGGTGATGAACTACACGCACGCTTACTCGACCTTTGCAATTCGCAGTTGCCTGAACCCGGAACTGCCCAACAACCACGGCAGCCTCGCACCCATTCTTGTGAAGGCGCCTAAGGGATCGATCGTTAATTGTGAATACCCTGTGCCTGTCAATGCCAGGCATGTCGTGGGCATGTATGTGCCAATGCCGATCTTGAAAGCCTTGCATCAGGTCATTCCTGACCGGGTGCTCGCCGAGGGTGCTGGTGCAGTCTGGACCATCCAGATCCAGGGCCGGCGCAGTGATGGCGCAGCATTTACCTCCTCGATGTTCAACTACTCGGGAGGGATGGGCGCTCGTAAGACCAAACCTGGCCCTGATGCCACCGCCTATCCGACGGGTGTCGGCGCCGTGCCAATCGAGATCCTGGAGGCCGTCATTCCCATCGTTTTTGACCAGAAGGAACTTCGCATCGGATCCGGCGGCGCCGGACTGCAGCGCGGTGGAGATGGCCAGACCATCCGGTTTCACATGCGAACGCCCTACCCCTGGCTTCTCAACGCAGTGCCAAGCCGGCTGCAACAAGGACCCGATGGACTTGATGGTGGTCTGTCAGGGGCTGCGGGGAGTTTCACTGTAGACGACAAACCATTCAAGGAGGCTCGAAAAATTTCATTGCAGGCCAATGCGAAAGTAGTTCTGGAGACACCCGGTGGCGGTGGTTTTGGAAAAGCGTGATCAACACAGCAACACGAAGGAGACAATCATGGAAAGCAGAAGACTAGGAACAAAACTCGGTGGACTGGTAGCCGGCGCCGTACTATTGATGTCAGCAACAGCGGCAGTTGCGCAAACCTACAAGATTGGCATTTCTGCCGGCCTGACGGGTTACGCAGCCACGGTGGACCGATCTTGGAGCGATGGGGTGAAACTCGCCGCCGACGCGATCAATGCCAAGGGGGGTATCAAGGGTCGCAAGATCGAGGTGATCGTCGAGGACAACCGTTCTGAGCCCCAAGAAGCCGTTATCGTTTATCGAAAAATGATGACCAGCGACAAGGTGGATGTATTCGCGTCCGGTTGCGTATCGGCCGGTAACTTCGCCGCAGCGGCAGCCGTGGCTCGAGCCCAGATTCCAATGGTTCTGTGCTCGATCCTGCCGAACAAAGAGGATGAACTCAAGTGGGCCTTCAGTACGTTGCCCCCTGCCCGCTTCGAAGTCGAACGGCGTCTTGAATATCTCCGCGACAACACCCAAATCCGCAAGATCGGCATTCTGCATGACCCGTCTCCTTATGCCAACCTGCAAAAAGGCGTTGCTGAAAAATCTGCCGCCGCTTATGGCATCCAGGTAGTGGGTATCGAGCAGTACAAGACAGACGATCCGGACCTGTCGGTGCAGATCGGCAAGATGAATTCGGCCGGGGCCGGGGCCATCTTGAAGATCGGTCTGGGCGGTACCACGTTGACGGCTGCCAAGAACATCAAGCAATTAGGCCTCCAGACCCTGATGCTCACTAGCCTTGAAGACTTGACTGTCTTCAAGCCGGTAGCGGATGTGTTGGGAGACAAGTTCTTTTTCGTTGCAGCCCCCTCCCAGGTCGTGGACGCGCTTCCATCGGGCCCGCTAAAAAAGAGCATTGCCGACTTTCTGCTTCCCTGGAAGGCAAAGTACGGCGACCGGGACCCCAACTGGGCTGGCCGAGGCTGGGATGCGGTTTATCTGATCCAGGCTGCCATTCTCCGGGCTAATGCTTTTGAAGGAGCCAAAGTCCGTGATGCTATCGAGACCATCACTGGTTTCCAGGGTACTTCGGGCGTCTATGACTTCAGCCCGACCAACCACCAGGGGATCATCAATAATCCTCTTTTCCTGGCGACGATGTCCGGCTCGCAGGTCAAAATCGTCAAGTAACTATGCACCCGCAGCTGAACCTTCAGACCAGCGGGCTAACTGCCCGCTACGGTCCGGTCGAGGCCCTGCATGCGACCGATCTTCATGTGAACGCTGGGGAATTGGTCGCGGTGCTGGGTCCTAATGGGGCTGGCAAATCGACCTTGCTGCGACGCATTGTTGGTCTGGTGCAAGGGGCCGGAACCGTCCACTTTGGTGGTTCATTGCTACCCGATACCGATCCGCGCGGCTGCACGATGCGTGGGGTGGTGCTGGTACCGGAAGGGCGGGGAATTTTTGGCCCAATGACCGTGTTTGAAAACCTCGATCTAGGCGCCTATTTGGAGCGTGATAAGGCTCAGGTGCGGGCGCGCATGGAGCAGGTGTTCGATTTGTTTCCTCGCCTGAAGGACCGCCAGAAGCAATTGGGCGGCTCCCTGTCCGGTGGCGAGCAACAAATGCTCGCTATTGGCCGTGGCCTGATGGCGGCACCCAAGGTACTTTTGCTGGACGAGCCATCGTTGGGTCTGGCACCCCGACTCGCAGAGGAAATTTTTGTCACCTTAGGTGAACTGAACAAGTCCGGCTTAAGCGTTTTGCTGGTGGAGCAAAAAGCGCCACTGGCGCTTCAATTGGCAACACGCGCCTACCTTCTCGCCGTCGGACGGGTGGTCAGTGAAGTGACTCCCGATCAAATCCGATCTCCTCATGACCTTGCGAGGTACTATCTTGCAACCAACTGAATCCAAATCCCCGCTTCGCTACATTCTGATGAGCCTAGCCTTGGCCTTGTTCGGCTATGCGTACTTCGCCGGCGGATACCTGATTACGGTGTTGGGCTTTGCGGCCATCTATGCCATCTTTGTCACTGGCCTAAATTTTTTCATGGGCTATGCCGGCCAAGTGTCCTTTGGACAGAACGCATTTGCAGCCCTGAGCGGTTACACCTCCGCAGTGCTGACCTCGACCTACGGCTGGCAGCCCATTGCGGCCCTGCCTTTAGGCGTGGGCGGCGCTCTGCTCGTCGCGCTGCTGGTCGGATATCCGGCGCTGCGCCTACGGGGCCACTACCTGGCCATGGCCACCCTTGCACTGGGAATGATCGTGTATGAGATTGCTGTCGAATGGCAGTCAATCACCCAGGGGTACATGGGTATATCAGGCATACCGCCCCTTGGCATTGGCCAATGGGTACTCGATGACCCGCGCCATCAACTGCTGTTCCTGATCGCCGTTTTAGGCGTGGCGCTGATAGCAGCTTACCGCTTGAAAGAATCACGCTTTGGAATGGCTCTGACCGCCATCGCGGGCAGCGAGGATGCAGCCAAGGCATTGGGTATCGACGTGTCGCACTATAAGTTGGCCGCTTTTCTGATTGCAGCGGTGTACGCCGCGGTCGCAGGGTCGCTGCTGGTGCACTTCGTCGGCTTTGTAAGTCCCGAGGTATTCGGGCTGCACATGGTGATTGCCGGCTTCATGATGTTGTACGTTGGCGGCATTGGCTCCATCGCGGGGCCAGTTTTTGGCGCGCTCATTATCAGCCTCCTGCCCGAAACCTTTCGTGCCTTCAAGGACTACCAGGACCTTGCTTATGGTGCGGCTCTAATCGTCATTCTGATCTTTGCACCCAAAGGGGCGGCATCGCTGGCACGGCTACTTCCGAAGGCCGGCAAATGAAGATACTCCAGCTGGACAATGTCACCAAGAAGTTCGGTGGCCTCACTGCAGTCAATGATGTCAGTTTCGCCATCGAAGAGGGCGAGATCAGCGCCATCATTGGGCCAAACGGGGCGGGCAAGACAACACTGTTCAATCTGATTTCTGGGTTCCTCCCGCCCACAAGCGGTACGGTGCTGTTCGAGGGCCAACCCATCACCAACCTGCCTGTGGCCGTGGTCGCAGCGCGAGGACTGGTACGTACCTTTCAGTTGGTGCAGTTGTTCCCGGAACTCACCGCTCTAGGCAATGTACGTGTTGGTGCGCACCTGCAAAGCACTGGCGGTGTCTGGTCGGCGTTGCTTCGCGGGCGCAGCGCACGCGCACAGGCTGCGGCCGTGGACGCCGATGCCCACAACTTGTTGGAGTTTGTGGGCCTTGGTGGCCGCGCAGATGTCTTGGCCACAGAGTTGACCTATGGCCAACAACGCCTGCTCGAAGTCGCCCGGGCACTGGCCACCCGGCCAAAGTTGCTGCTGCTTGATGAGCCAGCCGCAGGGCTTAACCGCGAAGAAACGGACCATCTGGCCAAGGTCATAGGCGAGATCGTCAAGCGCCAGATCACAGTCCTCATCATCGAACACGACATGAGCCTGGTCATGAAGATCGCCAGTAAGGTCATCGTGATCGATTTCGGAAAAAAGATCGCCGAGGGGACTCCTTCAGAAGTGCAAAAGGATCCGGATGTTCTTGATGCCTATCTTGGTGGGGTGGATTATGTTTGATCCGGTCTTCTTAGCCCAAACTCTCGTTTCAGGCATCGGTATCGGTTGTGTTTTTGGCCTGATCGGCATTGGTTACTGTGTCATCTACAACGCCAGCGGCATCGTAAACTTTGCGCAGGGCGCGTTTGTCATGCTCGGTGGAATGGTGACTCATGTGCTGTTAACGCGTGCAGGACTGCCTCTTTTTGTTTCGGCCCTCATCGCCATAGCATTGGTCGCTGGCCTAGGGGTGTTGGTCGAGCGCTTCGTCGTACGGCCGTTGTGGCACCGTAATGCAACACCGTTTGTCATGATTCTGGCAACACTGGCCGTACAAATCGTGCTGGAGCGAGCGACCCTGTTGGTGGCGGGTGACCAGCCCAAGACACTGCCCAATTTCATCGATCTGCCACCCCTGATGCTTGGCAAGGTGGCCGTCAGCTATCAGTTGATGGTCATTGCCGTCACGTCCATGATGCTGGTAGGACTGTTGGCGCTGTTTTTCGCCCGGACCCGCGTGGGCCGCGCCATGCGTGCGTGCTCTATCAACCGGGATGCTGCGGCCCTTCAGGGGATTCCCGTTTCACGCATGTTGGCCTACGCCTTCGCTTTATCCGCAGGACTCGGTGCGATTGCCGGCGTATTGATCACGCCGACGCAATTCACAGCGTTCAATATCGGGGTGTCCTTCGCCATCAGTGGATTCATCGCCGCAATCGTTGGCGGTTTTGGTAATCCGGGTGGCGCCTTTGTGGGCGGGATACTCCTGGGCGTGGCGCAGGCTCTCGCCATCGTGACACTCGGATCGGGATTCAAAAACATTGCAGCCTTATCGATATTGCTCGTTTTCATCACGATACGACCGACAGGATTGTTTGGTAAAGCCGGCAATGATAAATAGGCAACAAGGAAGACAAAAATGAGTATTCACCATGTTGATTGGAACGCAATTCCATGGACGCCAGTGCGTCCGGGTGTTGACCGCAAGTCATTTGCCGGCAATGGGGCAACACTTGCGTTGCATCGACTGGCGCCGGGCCATGAACCCAAACCGCATAAGCACCCCAACGAACAGATCGTCTACATCCTGGCCGGCCAGATACGTTTCCATATCGGTAGCGATACAGTCCTGCTCTCTGCCGGTGGCTTGCTGGTGGTACCGCCCGATACCATGCACTGGGGAGAAGTAGTGGGCGACCAAGAGGTGCTGAACCTCGACGTGTTCACACCCAAGCGACCTGAATATGGCGGCTGACCTTCTTGGTTCGACTTCTATAATTTAGATTGCTACTGGTATTGGGAGCAGGTCCTACGGACCGGGCACTGGCTCCTCTCGTCTTATGACCGAGCAATTTACCGCATCGCGAACTTTTTGAATTTCACCAAGTAGGGCCACAGCAGCGTCAAGAGTGTCATAAGAACAATAGCACCTGCAATGGGTCGATTCCAAAATATCATCCAAGAGCCGCTACTGATGTTTAGGGTCTGACGTAATGATGATTCAAAAAAATCACCCATCACCAAACCTAAAGCCATAGGGATAACCGGTATTTGCAAAAACGCACAGCCCCAGCCTATGACCCCAAAGATGAGCGCTATGAGAACACCGTAATAAGACGTTGCTGATGAATAGGCGCCAATGAAGCACAGGGACAAGATGATCAGACCCAATACCCGCTCTTCAACCCGGACAAGTTTGACGATATATTGGGTTGTAAAAAGCAAAATAGCAAAAATCACGATATTGATCACAACCAGTGAACCGAAGATGCCATAGGCCAGCTCGGGCTTCTCCACAAACAACTGGGGACCTGGATAAACCCCATGCACAATAAAAACACCCATGATGATGGCGGTCACCGCATCACCAGGAATACCCAACGTGAGCACGGTACCCATGGCCCCCCCGCTGTTGGAGTTGTTAGCGGCCTCTGCTGCAACGATACCTTCAGGATTCCCTTTGCCAAAAGAGTCTGGGTTAGCTGATGTCCGTCGCGCTTCAAAATAGGCAAGCGAAGTCGACAAAGCGGCACCCACCGCTGGCAGCACGCCAATGGCCGTCCCCAGCAACACCGATTTACTCAATGTTTTTTTGTACTTGAAGGGCTCGAAAAAACCTTTCAAACTGAGTCCCGCGTTCGGGACTTCCAACTTTTTATCCTTGGGCTTAGTGGCCAGCAGGATCACACCCTGGGCAATGCCGAACAAGCCAATGATGACGGGAACCAGGGGTATTCCCGTGAGCAATTCAGGACGCCCAAAAGTAAAGCGGTTTTCGCTCGAGGTTTGATCGATGCCGATAGTTCCCATGAAAAGTCCCACCCCAAGTGACATCATGGAAACGGCAAACTGACCTTTATAAGCCTTGGCAATGCAAATCAATGCCAAGGCCGCAGTAGCCGTGAATTCCGGCGCACCAAAGCGCCCCGTGAATTGGGCAATAATCGGCGCGGCCAGTGCTATGGATACTGCGCTGAACATTCCACCCACAAATGAAGACATGAAGGCGATGCTCAAAGCGCGACCTGCCTCGCCCTGCCTGGCCATGGGATAGCCGTCAAACATGGTCATGATGGACGAGGCCTCGCCCGGTGTACGAATCAAAATGGAAGTGATGGCGCCGCCGTAAAAAGCGCCGCAATAAATGCCCAACAAAACAGAGATACCGGCCAAGGGGCTCAGCCCATAAGTGAGTGGCAAGAGAACCGCAATAGCTACACCCGGACCAATTCCGGGAAGAACGCCCACCACGATCCCCAACACGCTGCCAATCAAAATAGCCAGCATCACTGGCCAACTGAAGACGCCGCCCAGAACAGCGAGTAATTCGTCCATCGTTTATTCCAAAATCCAGGCCGTCGGAAACCACACCCGAAAACCATAGACAAAAATTCCGTAAAGCGTGATTGATAACAGGCAAGCCAACACCAACAAAGTCTTACGTCGAATCCGCACCAGCAACCCAAAAGCCACCGCAGTGATCCAAATGGAAGCGGCATATCCCAGCGCCAAGCTCACCAGAATGCTCAAACCAAAAATCAACATGCCCCACAAACCAAGCACCATACTGCTTTCGCCAGCATCGATCTCGTCGGTTTGGGTTCGTTCAACACCTGCAAGCGACTGGAGCGCACCGATCAACCCGAAGACGGCCACCAGCGTCAATGCAAGCCAGGGGAAAAAGGCCGACTGCAAGTAATACGGCTGGCTTGGGTTGTGACCCGCGATCAGGCGGGGGGTGGCCAGCGCAACGGCCAAAGCAGTAAAACCCAGCAGGCCGCAGACCAAACTCTCGGCTTGCCGGGGAGTCATTATTTAGCCTTGATCAAATTGAGGTTTTGCATAACGGGCTGAAGTCCCGCTGCCTCTGCATCCATCTGTGTCCGCGATGATTTTGCATCAATGAAGCCATGCAAAATACCTGTTTTCTCCTCGAAGTCCTTGATCGCCGCATCTGTCAAAGCGTCCTTCAGTACATCGGACAGCTTTTTGCTTATATCGGCGGGCATGCCCTTGGGTGCAAACAGGCCGCTCCAAATTGAGACATCAAAGTTGAAACCGGATTCGCGCACTGTGGGCACATTCGGCAAGGTGGAAATGCGTTTGGGAGACAAGGCAATCAACGCTTTGGCTTGTCCACTTTTGAGCTGGGCAGCAACCACGGGGTAAGCCACCACAATCAAATCCACATCGCCCGATTGAATCTGTGTGAAGTTCGTCGCAGGGTAGACAACGCCTTTGAATTTCCAGCCATCGGCCATGGCCATTCGGTTGATCGACAACGTTGGCACTGTGGCGGGTCCAAAGTTTCCAATTGCGACCTCCTTGCCACTGCTCTTGGCATAGGCTGCCAGTTCTTTCATGTTTTTGTAAGGGGCGTCGCCCTTGGCCACCAACAAATATGGCTGGGTGTTAAAAATGCCAATCGGTTCAAAATCTGCCGCCGCATAGCTTGTGTTGCCAGCAACGATCTGACTCACCATGGGGCCGACATTACCTTGGGAAAGGGTGTAGCCGTCTGGACGTGCCTTGACAAAGTCGGTGATGCCGATCACGCCGCCAGCGCCCGGTTTGTTGATTATTTGTATCGGCACATTTAAACGCTTGGACATCGCCCCTGCTAGTGCGCGTGTCCCTACATCGGTCTCGGTGCCTGGCGGCCAGGGAACAATGATTTCAATAGGTTTTTCCGGGTAAGCCGCCCATGTAACGGAGGCAGACAAGACCAACAGAGTGCCGGTCAGAATTTTGGCAATTGAGAATTTCATACAGTCTCCTAAAATTTATTGAACTCACCACACACCTATCTGCATTCCACTGAAACGGTCATCCTTGAGCCAGTCACGCACATAAACATCGTTGGCCGTCGTGTAGCGCTTGCGGCTTAACATCCAACTCAACGTCTTGAGGGAGTAATGAGAAATTACTTCCTGGTGCTGCGGGCTTGCCCCGAGGTCATTGAACTCATGGGGGTCATCAAGTAGGTTGAACAGCAGGGGACGAAATCCCTCGCATTGAACGAACTTCCATTTTTTGTCGCGTAACGTGATCATGGAACAGGCTTTGATCGGCCGCTTCAACTCAATACGGGTATTTGTTCTAAACGAATAGTCAAATTCGTTAATCACAAATTCGCGCCAGTTTGTCGGTGTCTTGCCATGTAAAAGTGGCAGCAGCGACAGCCCTTCGAGTCGATCGGGATTCACTTTGGCACCGACAGCCTCAACAAACGTGGGCACTAGATCAATGGCTTCCACAAACTGCTCGTCATTGACAGTCCCACGGGTTTTATTAGCTGCCTCACTGGGGTCGTAAATGATCATCGGCGTCTTACTGACCGTGTCATGAAACAGCTCTTTTTCACCCAGATGATGATCCCCCAAGTAGTCGCCATGGTCACTGCAAAAAACAACCATGGTGTCTCCCCAGCGGCCTTGGGTCTCCATGAAATCGAACAGCTCGCCCAGTTGATCATCAATTTGTTTGATCAGACCCATGTAGACCGGTATGACCGTACGCCGCATTTCATCGTTGGAGAAACTAACGGAAGCCTCATGCCTGTGGTAAGAATCCAGAATCGGATGAGGGTTATTTTTTTCAGTGGGATGCCTGACTGCATCGACTACATCGGAGGCACTGTAAATGCTGTTGTACGGACTAGGGGCAACGTAAGGCCAATGCGGTTTGATATATGAAAGATGTAGACACCATGGTGCACCTCCCTGCTCTTTCATGAACTCAACAGCCCGGCGTGTCGTGTAAGCGGTTTCCGAATGCATTTCTGGCACTCTTGCCGGGCTTTGAGCGTGGCGCAACGACCAACCTGATAACACCTGGCCCTGCGCATCGGCCCCCGAGTTGGCAAACGCAAGCCATGGATTGTTGCCGCCGTAGCCCTGATCCTTAAGGTATCGGGTGTACAAATTGCGCGCTAAATCCTCATGTGCACTATCCACCAGAACACCATCATGGCGGTCATACGGCTCGAACCCGGCCTCGCTCGACAGCACACCCAAAAACGACTGGGGATCCAGCCCACGCAGTCTCATGCTCGCAATATCAGCTTCAGCATGGGTCTTTCCGTCGACCGCGACCCGCATTCCCATCGGACGCAAATAGTCACCGAGTGTGCGTTCATCCAAAGGCAACGGCACAAAATTTCCAAATGCGCGGTGACTTTGAACATAGCGCCCCGTGTAATAGGACATTCTGGATGGACCACAAGAGGTAGATTGCACATGGGCCCGATTAAAACGAACTCCTCGTTGGGCCAGGGCATCAATGTTGGGCGTTTTTAAGGTTGGGTGGCCATAGCAAGACAGGTAATCCCATCGCAGCTGGTCACACATGATGAACAAAATATTCTTGACGTCAGCCATACTTAGAACCGGATCTTTTTAAACTTTTTGGTTTGCTCAACCAACGCAATTTCCGTAGGCAGTCGCTCCATGCTGCTCGCACCATAAAAGCCATGACAGTGTTGGCAATGCTGCAAGATGTAATCGGCGTCGTCCGGACTGGCGATCGGTCCACCATGGCACAAAACTATCACGTCCGGTCGCACCTCTCGCGCAGCGGCAGACCATTCATCAATCAAGTGCACGCAATCGTCGAGCGTTTTTGCAGTTTCTGCGCCGATGCTTCCGCCAGTTGTCAAGCCCATATGGGCGACGATCATGTCTGCACCCGCTTGCGTCATAGCAATGGCATCTTGGCTGCTAAAGACATAAGGCGTGGTCAACATGCCCAATTCGTGTGCCTTGGCAATCATATTGACTTCATGGGCATACCCCATGCCGGTTTCTTCTAGGTTTTGGCGAAACACACCATCGATCAGCCCCACGGTCGGGAAGTTCTGAACCCCGGCAAAACCCAAATTTTTAAGCTCATTAAGAAATGGCTCTAACAGCATGAAGGGATCTGTCCCATTAACGCCCGCTAATACAGGCGTGTGCTTGACCATGGGCAGCACCTCCTTTGCCATCTCCACCACAATCTCATTCGCATTGCCGTAGGCCAACAACCCGGCCAGTGAACCTCGTCCGGCCATACGATAGCGCCCTGAGTTGTAGATAACAATCAAGTCAATCCCACCAATCTCTTCGCATTTGGCAGACAAGCCCGTTCCTGCGCCGCCCCCCACGATGGGTGTTTTGGACTTAACCATGTCCTGAAACTTCTCCATCAACTCTGTTCTAGTCATTTTTATAGCTTCTTTGTATCAAATAATTTCTAGGAAATTAGCGCAAAGTGCTTCTGCAAACTCGGCATCATTGATGGCATAAGGTAAACGGATGAGCTTGCGCTTTTCGGTCTGCTTTACAGTTCGCTCCAGGGCGCTGAAAAGGGCCTGATCGGCTTCAGGGTCGTGAAAGGGCATGCCCTCAACATCAATAATTGAGATACCTTTTTCTGGAATCAAAAACCGAACTTGCCCAGAGCAGGCATTGAGCTTGTTGCCGATCCATTCACCCATACGCTGATTTTCTTCAGGTGAGGTGCGCATCAAGGTCACTTGCGAATTGTGCACATGCAACTTGCGATGTTTGTACTGCTCGGGGACGGTCTCCAGTGCCCCAAAATTCACCATGTCCAACGCGCCGCAAGACCCCACGTAAGGTATTTGGGTGCGCGCAACTGCACCTAAGCGATCCTCGCCTGCGCTCATGACGCCCCCCATGAGCAAATCGGCCACCTCTGTTGTGGTCGAATCAATCAATCCTACAAAGCGCCCACTGTCGGTTAGTTTTTCCATAGTCTGCCCACCCGTTCCCGTGGCATGAAAAACAAAACACTCGAAGCGTGACTTCAAGTGGTCCACAACAAGGTTGACACAGGGAGTAGTGACGCCAAACATCGTCAACCCAATATTTGGCAATTCCTGTTTTGGAGCTGGCGGCAATTCAAACTTGAGAGCGCCGGCAATAAAGCAGGCTGCATTGCCCAGTACTTTTCTGGAAATTGAATTAAGTCCAGCAATATCGACAACGGAGTACATCATGGCGATATCGTTCGGGCCAACGTAAGGGGCAACGTTTCCTGAGGCAACTGTCGAGACCATGACTTTGGGTACGCCAATGGGCAATCGGCGCATCCCTGGTGTTACCAGGGCCGTGTTGCCAGAGCCCCCCAGGCCGATCATTGCATCAATGTCCTGAACATGCGCCTCCACGTAGGCCTCGAAAGCCACTGACATTGCGTGGACGGCTTGACCCCGGTCCGTTTCTTTAAGTACAGCATCCGATCCACGCGGATGGTAAGTGGCAATTTTTGCAGCGGTCACATCAACATCGATTTCATGACTGATAGGGCCAAGGTCAAGCACCAGAGCATTCACCCCCGCCATTGCCAAGATGTTTTTCACATAGCGCAACTCTTCACCTTTGGTATCGGCCGTACCCACCACAAACGCTGTTTTCATCAGAGCTCCTTCAGCAAATATTTCGAGGGTATTTTTTGCAAAAGTTGAGCTAGCAAGCAAGTAGAATTTAGATATGTTTCACTTGATGAAACATTTTTATGTCTTGATTTTTCAATGCAAGGCGTCCATTGCAATGCATGCCGAAGGTATTCATCATGGCTCAAGCTAAAGTCATCACCGTACGGGGTCTCGAACGTGGTTTAGATTTACTGCGTGTGATTGAACGTCGCAACGCTCTCACCGCAGCCGACCTACACCGTGAGACTTTATTACCCAAACCCACCTTAACCCGACTTCTGAGAACACTTGAGCAAAAAGGCTTTATTTGGCGCAGTCAAAGTGACAGCTGTTACCGCCTGAGTCATCAAAAACATGGCTCCGCTCAGATGCCACCTACCGGTGAACGGCTGGCTTCTGTCGCAGGCCCTGTGCTTGATGAACTTTGCGAGGCGGTGCGCTGGCCGTCTGACGTGTCAGTGCGCAGCAAGACGTTCATGCAGTTGTGCGAGACCAGTCGTAACCGCTCATACTTCACGCTGAACAGGCTTGAAATCGGGTATCGGATCAACATGCTGATGTCCGCACCGGGCAGGGCTTATCTGGCATGGTGCTCAGAAAAGGAGAAAGGATCCATTCTTAGCCAGCTCAAAAAAGATCCGGGCATGGGGCGCGATTTACTGGAGAGACCCGAAGCACTGGAAGCAATGCTCGAAGCTACGAGGTTGCGCGGATATGCAGTCAGGGATTCGTCCTGGGGTGGTGACTATTCCAGGCCTAAAAGTGACTTTGATGACGGTCTTGGGGCTATCGCCGTCCCTATCTTGGTAGATAGAAAAGTGCTCGGTTGTGTGAATCTTGTGTGGATTAATAGGTTATTCACACCAGAGAAAATTGCCGCAAGCCATGTGGCCAAATTGCAATTAGCAGCCCAAAAAATTGCGGGACTTGCCTCGACATCCTCCAGGAATTGAGCACAGCTTGTTAATTTCGCAGACAAACTGAACCAATCTGAGGCAAATTCACGACGAAATCTGAGCCACGTTAACCGCAATCCTGTTTATTTTTTAAGCAGCCGCGTGCCGGAGTGATAAACGTGGGAACACTAATTAAATTGCACCGCATGGTCCCGACGTCCCTAGCGCGCCAATTGATGTGATTCCTTTTGGAGTTTTTCCACTTTATCGGGGGGGGGCGCTAACACTTTACAAAGTGCCTTCAATCCAACTTTAAGAAGTGACAATAGACAAAATGCTGAACTGAATGCCATGGGGTTTTGTGCTCTTCACTCATATATTCAAGCAGCTTAAACGAGGGCCCAAACTCTTGACGAAGCTGGTCCGGGGTATACCGGGCGACTGGCAACCCACTGCATTGCTCTGGACCATCGGACGCGAAAGTCGCAACAATCACATGTCCACCCGGCTTTACCGATTTCATGACCTGCTGCACATATGCAGCTCGGTCAGCGGGGTAAGTCAAGAAGTGGAACACGGCGCGGTCATGCCAAATGCCATACGTCAGGTCGGGCAGGTTGACTGTACAAATGTCCCCCACAATCCATTTCACGCCATCTCCAGCTGCCCCCAGACGTTTGCGGGCATGCGCTAAGGCACTGGCCGACAGATCCAATACCCATACGTTTTTGAAACTGCTGTTCAACAGGTCATCCACCAGTGTTGAAGCGCCACCGCCGACATCAATCACCTGTGCGTCCAACGAGGATCCAACCGAGCGGATGAGTTCGAGTGACCGCGTTGCGTGCTCCTGAAACCAGCTCACCGCATCGGGTTGCTTGGTCTGATAGACCTTCTCCCAGTGTTCCTTGGGGTTCTGCATTGCCTGTCTCCTTGCGTTGGATATCGACTAGAAGCGGATGGTATTACCGAAACTCACAGAACATGCCGATGGTGAACATCCGGGTAATGTGGATGAGTATGCTTTGGTGGGAGGTGTGTGTGGCGATGACTATGGTTGCCGCGGCGGCTGTCGGCCTTGGTCCAAAGTTGCAGGAGCTCCGTGTATGCATCAATCAGCCTCTCAGTGGCTACACGCCTAGGGTAACTCGACTCGACCATTTCTGATTGGGCTAACCAGCGTTTTGCGGTATTTCTGAAAACAAGCAGCCGTCGGGCTGCTTCGCGCACGGATACGTTCTCACGTAAAACCCTGCGCCTAAATTTGCTATGGGTTCCTACGTCAATCACTCCTGAGCACCTTTGCTCCAAAAAGCAGCAGCATAGTGACTGGGACCATTAACCCAGTATTCCCATCCTGCGTTCCTAGCATCTTTTCGGTGAGCGTCATTTGCTGTCATGCGCCTAAATTCTCCAACGATCTAAACACATTCTAAACACCAGCAATAAAAAAGCACTTAGCGTCTCCGCTAAGTGCTTGAAATCATTGAAGATTTTGGTGGGCAGTGCAAGTTTCGAACTTGCGACCCCTGCAGTGTGAATGCAGTGCTCTACCCCTGAGCTAACCGCCCTGAATCTGCATCAGGAAGACGCGAATTATGCCATATCCAAAGCATGTTTTCGCCACAAAGTTTTATCACCGCTGGCTTTGTCTATCTGTTTGAGTACGTCATCGTGGGCCAGGGTTTCTTGTTCGTTGGCGCGAAGTATGGGCAACTCAAATGTGTTCAGGTCAACGGCTACCACATGCATCTGGGTGTCGGCATCAGAACCGGCATCCATGAGCAGGGCATCTTGCCCACGCGTCAGGTTGATGTAGACGTCGGCCAGCAACTCCGCATCAAGCAAGGCGCCGTGCAAGGTACGGCCAGTGTTGTCTACGTCTAGGCGGGCACACAAGGCGTCCAGGGAGTTGCGTTTGCCGGGGAACATTTCCTTGGCCATGACCAGGGTGTCGGTCACACTGGCCACGAAGGTGGTGAGCGCCGGGCGACCAATAAGCGCCAGTTCTTTGTTCAGAAAGCCAACGTCAAACGCTGCGTTGTGGATGATGACTTCTGCGTCTTGCAGGTAGACCAGCAGCTCTTCAGCCACGGCTTGAAACTGCGGTTTGTCCTTCAGGAACTCGCTGGTGATGCCGTGCACCTTCAGCGCTTCTTCATGACTTTCCCGCCCGGGGTTCAGGTAAAAGTGTTTGTTGTTGCCGGTGAGTTTTCGGTTGAACAACTCAACGCAACCGATTTCAATCACACGGTCGCCGTTGTCAGCCGACAGGCCCGTGGTTTCAGTATCAAGAAAAATTTGGCGCATAGCTTGGCCCTTTAATGGTTTTCCTTGGCGTGGTTGATGGAGTACTTGGGAATCTCCACCACCACGTCTTGCTGCGCCAGAAATGCCTGGCAGCTTAAGCGCGAATTAGGCTCCAGGCCCCAGGCGCGGTCCAGCAGGTCTTCTTCGTTTTCATCGAGTTCATTCAAGGAGGCATAGCCTTCGCGCACGATGACGTGGCAGGTGGTGCAGGCGCAGCTCATGTCGCAGGCGTGTTCGATGTTGATGTGGTGGTCCAACATCGCCTCACAAATTGAGGTGCCGGCGGGCGCAGAAATTTGCGCCCCTTGCGGACAGTATTCAGGATGGGGCAGTATTTTGATGATGGGCATGGTGTGCTTTTTATATTCAGGCTTAGACCGTGGCAATATTTTTACCGGCCAAGGCTTTTTGAATGCCTCGGTTCATGCGCTGGGCGGCAAACGCTTCGGTACCTTTGGCCAATGCTTGGGTGGCGGCTTCAATCTGGGCGGCATCTTCCAGGTGACGGGCCTGCTGAACAGCGGCCATCAGGACATCGACCTCTGCACGCTCAGCCGCTGACAACAAATCACCATCGGCCGCCAACGCACTGCCGGTGGCCAGCAGCATGCGGTCGCCGTCTACGCGGGCTTCAATCACGGCGCGGGCCTGGATATCGGCCTCGGCAGTGGAGAAGCTGTCTTGCAGCATGCGGGTAATTTGGTCGTCGCCCAGGCCATAGGTGGGCTTGACATCAATGCGCGCCTCGACGCCGCTGATCATTTCTTTGGCGCTGACGTTGAGCAAACCGTCGGCATCAATCGTGAAGGTGACCCGAATACGGGCAGCACCAGCGGCCATGGGAGGAATGCCGCGAAGCTCAAAGCGCGCCAAGCTGCGGCAGTCTGCCACCAGGTCGCGCTCACCTTGCACCACATGCAGCGCCAAGGCGGTTTGACCGTCTTGGTAGGTGGTGAAATCTTGCGCCTTGGCCGTGGGAATGGTCTCGTTACGGGAGACGATGCGCTCCACCAAGCCACCCATGGTTTCCACACCCAGGGAAAGCGGAATCACGTCAAGCAGCAGCAAGTCGCCCGACCGATTGTTACCCGCCAATTGGTTGGCCTGAAGCGCTGCACCCAAGGCCACGACTTCGTCGGGGTTCAGGTTGGTCAAGGGCTCTCGGCCAAAGTACTGGGCGACTGCACGCTGGATATGCGGCATGCGGGTGGAGCCACCCACCATGACCACGCCCTGCACTTCGTCGACCGTCAGCTTGGCATCACGCAAAGCTTTGCGCACCGCCGTGAGCGTGCGGGCTGTCAAGGCGTGCGTGGCGGCTTCAAAATCAGGGGTGCTGACATTCACGGCCAAGGGCAGTCCGGCCAGGGTCACAGAGAAAGCCACAGAAGCACTGGATGACAAGGCCTCTTTACAGGCACGTGCGGCCACTTTGAGCGCGGCACGGTCGGCAGCACTTAGGTCGGCATGCAGCAATGGAGGGTTGCGCTGCGCCAACAGCCAGTCAGCCAGTGCGTGGTCGTAATCGTCACCACCCAGGGCCGAGTCGCCACCGGTGGCTACCACTTCAAAAACCCCTCGGGTTAAGCGCAGGATGGAGATATCAAAGGTGCCACCGCCCAGGTCGTAAATGGCGTAAATGCCTTCGCTGGCGTTGTCCAAACCGTAGGCAATGGCAGCCGCTGTAGGCTCGTTGATGAGGCGCAGAACATTGAGCCCGGCCATTTGCGCGGCATCCTTGGTGGCCTGGCGCTGGGCATCGTCAAAATAGGCCGGCACGGTGATCACGGCCCCATACAGGTCGTCACCCAGCGTGTCTTCCGCGCGGTAACGCAACGTGGCCAAAATTTCAGCACTTATTTCTACCGGCGACTTCTCACCCAACACCGTCTGCACACCAAGCATGCCCGAGTGGTCGACAAAATGGTAGGGCAAGCGGGCATGGTCTTTCACATCGGCCAGGCTGCGGCCCATAAAGCGTTTGGCCGAGGCAATGGTGTTCTCGGGGTCGATGGACAACGCGGACTGGGCGTCAAAACCAATCTGACGCCCGCCATTGCTCAAGTAACGCACCACCGACGGCAGAATCACCCGGCCCTGCGCATCGGGCAGGCACTCGGCCACCCCGTGGCGCACAGCCGCCACCAGCGAATGGGTGGTGCCCAGGTCGATGCCTACGGCAAGGCGCCGCTCATGCGGGTTGGGCGTTTGGCCGGGTTCAGAAATTTGTAAAAGCGCCATGTTGATTTTTTTGAAGAAGCAGTTAGCAATTGTCCCTTTTCTTAGGGCTTGCTCAATGTTGAAGTCATTACGTTGTTGATGGCATCTTGTAGCCTGCGGCACTTTTAGGCCCGTGGCTCACGCGTCCAGCCGGTCCAGCCGTTGTTGCACGTCAGCGGAGAAGCGCTCAATAAACATCAACGCCCTCACCTGCTGCACCGCTTGGGGGTAATCATGGGCTACGTCCAGCAACTGCGCGCAGTGCGTCAAGGTTTGCTGGCAGGCTGCAGAGACTTGCGTCTCCAGGGCCTCAAGATCCGCAGGGCTTCGGGCATCATCCAGGGTCTCACGCCATTCCATTTGCTGCATTAAAAATGCGGCTGGCATCGCGGTATTGTTCTCGGCGTTCACCGGCGCGTCATGGAGTTCGCACAGGTAAGCGGCCCGTTTGAGGGGGTCTTTAAGACGCTGATAGGCCTCGTTGATGCGCACCGACCACTGCATGGCCAGACGCTGCGCGGACGCGCCCTGGGCTGCAAATTTGTCGGGGTGGGCTTCACGTTGCAGATCTTTCCAGCGGGCGTCAATGGCCGCACGATCTTGCGCAAATTGCGGTGCAAGATCAAACAGTTCGAAATCTGTGGACTGTAAATTCACACCCGGAACGACTCGCCGCACCCGCACCGGTCACGCTCTTTGGGGTTGTTGAACTTGAAGCCTTCATTGAGGCCTTCACGCACAAAGTCCAACTCGGTGCCGTCAAGGTAAGCAAAGCTTTTCGGGTCAATCAACACCTTCACCCCATGGCCTTCAAACACCATGTCTTCAGGTTCGAAATCGTCCACGTATTCCAGCTTGTAGGCCAGGCCGGAACAACCGGTGGTCTTGACCCCCAGGCGCACGCCCACGCCCTTGCCCCGTTTGGCCAGGTAGCGGGTAACGTGCCGGGCGGCAGCTTCGGTGAGCGAGACAGCCATGTCAGTGGGTCTGCGTTGGGGTGCTGTGCTTTTGGCGGTAGTCGTCCACCGCCGCCTTGATGGCGTCTTCAGCCAAAATGGAGCAGTGAATTTTGACCGGAGGCAGCGCCAGTTCTTCAGCGATTTCGCTGTTTTTCAGCGCGGCTGCCTGGTCCAGGGTTTTGCCCTTGACCCATTCAGTCACCAGAGAAGAAGAGGCAATGGCCGAGCCACAGCCGTAGGTTTTGAAGCGTGCATCTTCAATCACGCCGGTCACCGGGTTGACCTTGATCTGCAGTTTCATCACGTCGCCGCAAGCGGGCGCGCCCACCATGCCGGTGCCCACGCTGTCATCGCCCTTGTCAAAAGAGCCCACGTTGCGGGGATTTTCGTAGTGGTCTACGACCTTGTCTGAATAAGCCATTTCAATTTCCTTTCAATAATTGCACCGGGTGCCTTGCATTCTGTCGGGCGAAAAGCCCGTCAGTGCGCCGCCCACTGGATGGTGCTGATGTCAATACCTTCTTTGTACATGTCCCACAACGGGCTCAGGTCGCGCAACTTGGCGACGTTGGCCTTGATCGTCTCTATCGCGTAATCGATCTCGGCTTCGGTTGTCCAGCGGCCAATCGTCATGCGCAAGCTGCTGTGGGCCAACTCATCGCTGCGGCCCAGGGCGCGCAACACATAGCTGGGCTCCAGACTGGCCGATGTACAGGCCGATCCACTTGAAACAGCCAGTCCTTTGATACCCATGATCAGGGACTCACCTTCCACATAGTTGAAGCTCATGTTCAGGTTGTGGGGCACGCGCTGGTCGACGTTGCCGTTGATAAACACCTGCTCCACATCTTTCAGACCCGCGAGCATGCGTTCATGCAGGGCACGAATGCGCAGGTTTTCGCTGGCCATTTCGGCCTTGGCAATGCGGTAGGCCTCGCCCATGCCCACGATCTGGTGCGTTGGCAAAGTGCCCGAGCGCATGCCACGCTCATGGCCGCCTCCGTGCATCTGGGCTTCAATGCGGATACGGGGCTTACGACGTACAAACAAAGCGCCAATGCCCTTGGGACCATAGGTTTTGTGCGCGGTCAGGCTCATCAAGTCGACTGGCAGCTGGCTCATGTCGATGTCCACACGGCCCGTGGCCTGGGCTGCATCCACATGGAAAATGACGCCTTTTTCACGGCAGACAGTGCCCAGCGCGGTGATGTCCTGAATCACGCCGATTTCATTGTTGACAAACATCACGCTGGCCAAAATGGTGTCGGGGCGAATGGCGGCTTTGAATACCTCCAGGTCCACCAGACCATCGGCCTGCACATCAAGATAGGTCACCTCAAAACCCTGGCGCTCCAGTTCGCGGCAGGTGTCGAGCACCGCCTTGTGTTCTGTTTTGACCGTGATGATGTGTTTGCCCTTGGTCTTGTAAAAACCCGCTGCACCCTTAATGGCCAGGTTGTTGGACTCGGTGGCACCAGAGGTCCAGACGATTTCGCGGGGGTCGGCGCCAATCAGTGCGGCGACCTGTTCACGCGCCTGCTCCACGGCGGCTTCAGCCTCCCAGCCCCAGGCATGGCTGCGGGAAGCTGGGTTGCCAAAGTGCTGGCGCAACCAGGGAATCATCGCGTCCACCACCCGCTCGTCGCAGGGGTTGGTGGCGCTGTAGTCCATGTAAATCGGGAAATGAGGGGTGGTATCCATCGTGGGCTCGCTACTTGATTCAGTTCTTGGAAAACGCGTTGCCCAGGGCAAACACCGAGTTGGGTGCATTGATGCGAATGGGCTTGGAAACGGGCATGCTGGAAATTGCCCGTTTGAGGGTGGGCTTGTCTTCAACCAACAAACCCTTGGCCAGTTGGTCGTCCACCAGTTTTTGCAGCGTGACGGAGCTTAAAAATTCCACCATGCGGGTATTGAGCGAGGCCCAGAGGTCATGCGTCATGCAGCGGGTGCCTTCGCCCAGGCAATTTTCCTTGCCGCTGCACTGCGTGGCGTCAATGGGTTCGTCCACCGAGACAATAATATCGGCGACCGTGATGTCCGCCGGGAGGCGCGCCAAGGTGTAGCCGCCACCGGGGCCGCGGGTGGATTCCACCAGGTCGTTGCGGCGCAATTTGCCGAACAGCTGCTCCAAATACGACAGCGAAATTTGCTGGCGCTGGCTGATGGCAGCCAGGGTGACAGGGCCGCCACTTTGGCGAAGCCCTAAATCGATCATCGCGGTGACCGCGAAACGGCCTTTGGTGGTGAGACGCATTGCAAGCTCCTTCAGTCTTTTTGGTTGACTAACGCGGTCAAGTATAGCAAGAAACCTAGCGTTTTGATCGGGTACCTAGACTGACTGGTAATTATTCGAGGGTTAACCCTCGATCAAGCGATCAGCACCACGTTGTCCGAGCCAGGCGCTCCAAAAGCCTGCTCCTTCAGAATGCCCAGTTGGTCGCGCACGCGGGCGGCTTTTTCGAACTCCAGGTTGCGGGCGTGTTCCATCATGAGTTTTTCAAGACGCTTGATTTCGCGAGAAATGTCCTTCTCGCTCATGTCCTCTACCTGGGCGCGCTGCATGGCGTCGCGTTCCAGCCGCTCGGCTTCTTTGCCGGCCTTCTCGCTGTACACGCCGTCAATCAAGTCTTTGACCTGTTTGACAATGCTCCGCGGCGTAATGCCGTGGGCTTCGTTATGCAGTACCTGACGCGCGCGGCGCCGTTCAGTCTCGCCCATGGCTTTCTTCATCGACTCGGTAATCCGGTCTGCGTACAGAATGGCGCGGCCGTTCAGGTTGCGCGCGGCCCGGCCAATGGTCTGAATGAGGGAGCGCTCGGAGCGCAAAAAGCCCTCTTTGTCGGCGTCCAGAATGGCCACCAGGCTCACCTCAGGAATGTCCAACCCCTCACGCAGCAGGTTGATGCCCACCAGCACGTCAAAGGTGCCCAGCCGCAGATCGCGCAAAATTTCTACCCGCTCAACCGTGTCCACATCGCTGTGCAGGTAGCGCACCTTGACACCGTTGTCGCTCAAGTAATCAGTCAATTGCTCGGCCATGCGCTTGGTCAGGGTGGTGATGAGCACGCGCTCATGCTTTTCCACGCGGATACGAATTTCCTGCAACACATCGTCCACCTGCCGGGTGGCCGGGCGCACCTCCACTTCGGGGTCCACCAGGCCGGTGGGGCGCACCAACTGCTCCACCACTTGGCCCGTGTGCTCATTTTCCCAGTTGCCGGGCGTCGCTGAGACAAAGATCGCCTGGCGCATCTTGGTCTCAAATTCCTCAAACTTGAGCGGGCGGTTGTCCAGCGCACTAGGAAGCCGAAAGCCATACTCAACCAGCGTGGTCTTGCGCGAGCGGTCGCCGTTGTACATGCCGCCAAACTGGCCAATCAGCACGTGCGATTCGTCCAGAAACATCACCGCGTCCTTGGGCAGGTAATCAGTCAACGTGGCTGGCGGCTCCCCCGGCGCGGCGCCGCTCAAGTGGCGGCTGTAGTTCTCAATGCCCTTGCAATGCCCTACTTCGCTGAGCATTTCCAAATCGAATCGGGTGCGCTGCTCCAGGCGCTGCGCCTCCACCAGCTTGCCCTGGCTGACAAACTCCTTCAGCCGGTCCGACAATTCAACCTTGATGGTCTCCACCGCCGCCAGCACCTGCTCGCGCGGGGTGACGTAATGGCTGCTGGGGTACACGGTGAAACGGGGTATTTTTTGCCGGATGCGCCCGGTCAGCGGGTCAAACAATTGCAGGGACTCAATCTCATCGTCAAACAACTCAATGCGTATGGCCATCTCGCTGTGTTCGGCCGGGAACACGTCAATGGTGTCGCCGCGCACCCGGAACTTGCCACGTGAGAAATCCATGTCATTGCGCTGGTACTGCATGCGCACCAACTGAGCAATCAGGTCGCGCTGACCCATCTTGTCGCCCGCCCGCAGCGTCATCACCATCTTGTGGTAAGCCTCAGGCTGGCCAATGCCGTAAATGGCCGAGACGGTGGCCACAATCACCACATCGCGCCGCTCCAACACGCTCTTGGTGCAAGACAGGCGCATCTGTTCAATGTGCTCGTTGATGGCCGAGTCTTTCTCAATGAACAAGTCGCGCTGGGGCACATAGGCCTCAGGCTGGTAGTAGTCGTAGTAGCTGACAAAATATTCCACCGCGTTCTTCGGGAAAAACTCGCGAAACTCACTGTAGAGCTGCGCCGCCAGCGTTTTATTGGGCGCAAACACAATGGCCGGTCGCCCCAGGCGGGCAATCACATTGGCCATGGTGAAGGTTTTTCCCGAGCCAGTGACTCCCAGCAAGGTCTGAAAGACCTCCCCATCCGTCACGCCTTCCACCAATTTGTCGATCGCCTCGGGCTGGTCGCCAGCCGGCGGATAAGGCTGGTACAGCTCAAAGGGCGAATCGGGAAAGCGCAAAAACTTGCCCGGGAGCGGCAGATGGGCAGCATCGGCTTGTGCAAGCGGGGCAAGGGTTAACGGGGGCGTAGCGGGCATGTCTGGGAAATTTCAAAAAGGCAAAGCAACCGAGCATATTAGCGAATTACTTGCCCCTGCGTCAGAAACCCTGCCCGCCCTGCTCGGGATCACGGTAGTACGCCTCGTTGTGGATCGGCTATTCTTTTGCCTCACCGACCTCACCGACCTCACCGAGCTCACCGACCTCACCGAGCTCACCGCCCTCACCTCTGCCCCACACAGCCCAGACCATGACCCACGCCAACTCCCATACCTTGTATGACTTGCTGGGCATCACATTGCCCATCATCCAGGCCCCCATGGCCGGCGTCCAAGGCAGTGCCCTGGCGCTGGCCGTCAGCCAGACCGGCGCTCTAGGTTCCCTGCCCTGCGCCATGCTCAGCCCGGAAGCCCTGCACGCCGAGCTGACCGTGATCAAGCAGCAAACCGACAAGCCGGTGAACATCAACTTCTTTTGCCACCCCTTGAGTGAACCCGACCCGCAGCGTGAAGCCGCCTGGCTGAATGCCCTCGCGCCGTATTACCAGGAGCTCGGCGTCAGCCCACCGCAGAGCAGCGCGGGCGCGGGACGAGCGCCCTTCAATACTGAGATGGCGGACGTGCTGCAAGCCTTCCAGCCGGCTGTGGTCAGCTTTCACTTTGGCTTGCCAGCGCCCGACTTGCTGGCAAGGGTGAAGTCCTGGGGCGCCAAAATTTTGTCAACGGCCACCACGGTGGAAGAAGCGCTCTGGCTACAAGCGCATGGCGCTGATGCCATCATTGCCCAGGGCTTGGAAGCCGGCGGCCACCGGGGCATGTTTCTCACTGACGACCTCAGCACCCAAATGGGCACCCTGGCGCTGGTGCCGCAGGTTGTGCAAGCCGTGAAGCTGCCGGTCATCGCAGCCGGTGGCATTGCCACGGCGCAAGGGGTGGCGGCTGTGCTGGCACTCGGTGCGGTGGCCGCGCAGGTCGGAACGGCTTATTTGTTGTGCCCAGAAGCCAGCACCAGTGCGTTGCACCGGGCGGCCTTGGCCAGCCCGGCGGCGTGCCATACCGTACTGACCAACCTGTTGTCTGGCCGGCCCGCACGCGGCGTGGTCAACCGCCTGATGCGCGACCTGGGCCCTTTAAGCCGCTTGGCCCCTGACTTCCCTTGGGCCAGCGCTGCGCTGCTACCCTTGCGCCAGCAGGCAGAAAGCCTGGGCCGGGATGACTTTTCGACGCTCTGGAGCGGCCAACATGCCAGCGCCTGCCAACCCATCGCTGCGGCAGACCTCACCCGGCAATTGAGCGTCGCTCGGTAAAAAACCCGCTGTGGCAAGTCGCCCTGGCTCGGCCGCAAACAGGGTCGGTAAAATATCTGCCAACCGTGCAGCCTTGGGCTGTTCACGTTTCACCCTCAGACAACTTTTCACAGGACCCTTACATGTCACTCTTTTCCGCCGTGGAAATGGCCCCACGCGACCCCATTTTGGGCTTGAACGAGCAATTTGCTGCCGACACCAACCCCGCCAAAGTCAACCTGGGCGTGGGCGTCTACTTTGACGACAACGGCAAACTGCCTCTGCTGGAATGCGTGCAAAAAGCCGAAAAAACCATGATGGAAAAGCCCACGGCACGCGGCTACCTGCCCATTGACGGCATTGCCGCCTATGACGCTGCGGTCAAAAGCCTGGTGTTTGGTGCCGACAGCGAGCCAGTCCAGTCTGGCCGCGTGGCCACGGTTCAAGGCATTGGTGGCACCGGCGGCCTGAAAATTGGCGCCGACTTCCTGAAACGCCTCAACCCCAACGCCAAGGTGCTGATTTCTGACCCGAGCTGGGAAAACCACCGCGCCCTGTTCACCAACGCCGGCTTCACCGTGGAGAGCTACCGCTACTACGACGCCGCCCAACGCGGTGTCGATTTTGCCGGCATGCTGGCCGACCTGAACGCAGCCGCCCCCAGCACCATTGTTGTTTTGCACGCCTGCTGCCATAACCCCACCGGCTACGACATCACCCCCGCCCAATGGAGCGAGGTCATTGCCGCAGTCAAAGCCAAGAACCTGACCGCCTTCCTCGACATGGCCTACCAAGGCTTTGGCTACGGCATAGCTGAAGACGGCGCGGTGATTGGCAAGTTTGTCAAAGCCGGCCTGAACTTCCTCGTCTCCACCTCGTTCAGCAAAAGCTTCAGCCTGTATGGCGAGCGCGTTGGCGCCCTCTCCGTGCTTTGCGAAAACCAGGAAGAAGCCGGTCGCGTGCTCAGTCAACTCAAAATTGTCATTCGCACCAACTACTCCAACCCACCCATTCATGGCGGTGCCGTAGTGGCCGCAGTACTAGGCAACCCCGAGTTGCGGGCTTTGTGGGAAAAAGAACTGGGCGACATGCGTGTGCGCATCAAAGCCATGCGCCAAAAACTGGTGGACGGTCTGAAAGCGGCGGGCGTCAAGCAGGACATGAGCTTCATCACCAGCCAGATTGGCATGTTCAGCTACTCCGGCCTGAGCAAAGACCAAATGGTGCGCCTACGCACCGAGTTTGGCGTGTACGGCACCGACACCGGTCGCATGTGCGTGGCCGCCCTCAACAGCAAAAACATTGACTATGTCTGCGCCTGCATTGCCAAGGTGGTCTAAGCGCTTGTCAGACTGAAGCCAAAAGCAATAAGCCAGAAGCCAGGAGCCTGAATCCAACGCTACTGACTTACAACACCCCAGCAACCCGCAACGCCTGCAAGGCCTTGCGTGTTTCTTCTTGGGGACTGCGCAGCAAAAAGAACACCATGGCGTAGCGGGACGAAAACACCTGGGGCTGGCCCGACTTCAACAAGGCCACGTAGGTGGCGCCAAACTCCCAGCGCCCCCAGTTGGCCAGGTCAGAGGCCACAAAACCCGCCCGTGAAGGGTTGTGTTGAATAAACCGCGCATAGGCCTGCACCACGCGTTCTTTGGACAAACGCAGCGCCTCATTGCCATGCACGCTCAAGGCCAGCAAGGCCGCCTGTTGCTCGGTTTCACTGCGGGTGGCGCTTTGCAAAAAGTGCTGCTCCACCCAGTCCACCCCGGCATCACCCTGAATCTCCAGATAAGCCGCCAACAAGGCCGACACCTCGGCGGTGGGGCGAGAAGCCGAGACCGCCAGCAACTGCTGCGCCAGCTCCGAAGCGCTGGCCGGTGTGGCCGCTATGCCAAACAACAAGATGTACAAAGACCGCCGCGCCAACAAGTCCGGGCTGGTCATCCACCTTTTCAACGGCAAGGGATCAAGCCGCGGCTTCAGCGTTCGCATCACGGCGTAGGGCGCAATAGCCAGCTCTTCATAAACCGCCTGCGCGACCCAGGGCTGGGGGCTTTCAAGGTCTGCCACCAAAAAGGGCGCACGCACAGACCAGGCTGGGTCAGTCGGGCTGGCAGGGTTAGCCGGACGCGGTAGCTTGAGCAATTGACGCAACCAGTCCGCCCGTTCAAGGGACAAGGGCCCCGCATCGGTCCAACGGGGGGCGCTGGCGCGCCACAACAGCACCTGCGTGTCGGCAGGGTTGGCTGGGGTGGCGGATGTGGCTGGTTTGCCACTGGTGAGGTCCGGGGTAGTAAGGAGACCGATTGGCCCTGCAGGCAGCGTGCCCTTGATCAGCGCCTTGGGCTTGTAGCCTGCGCCATCTGAATCAGGCGCTGCCAGCACCACCGTATCGGCCGCCAGCAAACGCAACAGCAGGCTGTTCTGCCCATCGGCGGGCGCACAAATGGCGCAGGCCCAAGCGCCTGGCACAGCCAGCAGCAGTAAAAGCAAGCGCAAAAAATACGTCATCGCCGGTATTTATCCGCCATTTTTTTAACCCGTTTTCTAGCCATTGAGCATTCGCTATGATCCATCGATTCATTCTATGCGGGCCAATAACCGCACCGCCCGGCGCTTCGCCGGGGTGGCAACTGGAGACATTGACATGAGAAAAAATTGGGCCTTGGCACTTTGCAGCTTGTTGACGATGGTGCAAACCCCCGTCCAAGCCTGGAGCAACCACAGTTTTTCCTCTTACCGCAGTTTTGAAAAAATGCCCGAAATTGCCCAGGCTGCGCCGGTCAAGGCCGAGCCGCTGGAAGCGTTTTTGAAGGCCGAAGAAAAAGCAATTGCTGCCTTGTTGGCCAGCCAGGAAGAGTGGGCTAAAGCCAACCTTGCCGTTTATCCGCCCAGGCCCGAGATTCTGGCCTTCCAAGCCAATCCCGCCCGTACCGACGACGCCCGCCGCTTGGCCTTTTTAATGGCCTTGCGCGTCGCGCCCAACAGCAAACTGGCGCTGTATGTGCAACCCGACCCCTGGAGCCCGCCTGCCAGCACCGCCACCCCCCTGCCCCACGCAGCGGTCAATACCCTGCCCGAGCAGCCTAACTCCAGCTACCGATTTACGGCCCTCAAGCCCGGCGAACTGGTGGCGCCGCTCAACGTACTGGCCTGGCCACTGACGAGCCTGACTACGGGCTGGACATCAATCTATGGCAAGACAGCCCGTCCGACTGGGGCAAGGTCTTTGGTTTCAGTGAACTGCCTTTTGGCAACCCAGCTTTGTACTACTCGACCCAAGCGCCGTTTCACATGGGCTTCTACCATGAGGCCAAGGTGGTCTACCTCGCCGCGCCCTTTATCAAGAGGACGTTTCCCCTGCTGCGCGTGCACCAGTTCACCAGCCTGGCCACCCTGGCCTTCAAAACCGGTCACCCCTATTGGGGTTGGCGTTTCACCGGTCTGGCGCTGCACTACGTGCAGGACTTGACCCAGCCCTACCACTCCACCCTGTCGCCGGGCGACTCCTCGGCCAAGCTGATTGGCATCAACCTGCTGGCCATCGCCGGCATGCCCAAGATGAAGGACAACATGATTGTGCTGCTCTCCAACCGCCACCTGGCGCTGGAAAAATACCAAAACCAGGTGATCTTCAATGCAGCGCGTACCCGCCAGGAAACGGCCATGGACAAACAGCTGCGGGCGATGGACAAAGACGCCAGCTACCCGGCCTGGACCGAGCACTACAGCCGCGATGTGGTGAGCCGTCAGTCGAATGACTATGCCGGCAAGCTGACAGATATTCTGGTGGGCTCCATGCCGCCGAGCTATGTTTCAGATCCAGGCTTTGACTTTGGCGTGAAAGAGGCCGAGATTGATTTGTTGGCCAGTATGAGCAGCCTTGAACCCAAAAAGCGCGCCCAATTAGACGGCGCTGTGGCCGAGTTGCTGAACAATTTTGGTGCCCATAGCCGCAACGTGGTACGCGGCGTGCTCAAGGCCAGCGGCGCGCCCTGAATGGGGGTTGGATTAACCCCAGACGACTGAGCGCATGGCGATGGATGCCATGGCGTAATCGGTGTTGAAAAACACGGGCTTTTCGTCTGCATCCACAGCCCCTGCGGCGTACAGCATGGGTAAAAAGTGCTCAACCGAAGGGTGCGACTGCTGGGCAACTTCGCCCAGATTCTTGAAGTTTTGCACCTCTTGCGGTTGACCGCTTTCCAGCTGGCGCGTAATCGCCTGGTCAAATGCCAAGGCCCATTCGAAGGCCTGGTGGGGTGCCGCGTCAGGCTGCAAGGAGCGCAGGTTGTGCACCACGTTGCCACTGCAAACAATCAAAACGCCCCAGTGGCGCAAGGCCTTGAGTTGTTGGCCCACTGCCAAATGCTCGCTGGCTGGACGGCTGTAGTCCATGCTGAGCTGAATCACCGGTATATCGGCCCGGGGAAACATGGGTTTAAGCACCGACCAGGCGCCGTGGTCCAGCCCCCAGTTGTCCAGGTCTAGGCCCAAAGGCTCGCCGGTATTGGGCTGGCGTATCCATTGGCTGATTTCCCGCGCCGCCGCCGGCGCCCCGGGGGCCGGGTATTGCTGGTCAAACAAAGCCTTGGGGAAGCCGCCAAAGTCGTGAATAGTTTTGGGCTTGGCCATGGCGGTCAGGTGCCAACCGTCTGTGAGCCAATGCGCTGATACACAAACAATCAGTTGTGGCTTGGGCCACTTGTGGCCAAATTCCGCCCCCAAAGCCTGCCAGCTGCGGTGGTAAGCGTTGTCTTCTATCGCGTTCATGGGGCTGCCGTGTCCCATAAACAGCACGGGCATTCTGGGGCTGGGTTTCAGGGTGGTGAAAGCCAGTTCAGGGCTAGCAGGGTTGGACATTCGAGCTTTCGTTCAGACGTTGGTGAAAATTCTGACACCATACTTGCAAGTCGCCACGTTTAGCGCATTGAATTTGGTGTTAAAACCTAAACTATAACGGGTTAAGAACTGTTATATTGCACTGCAACATTTCCAGAAAGAACACACCGTGCTTTACCAACTCTACGAAACACAACGCTCACTCATGGAGCCTTTCGCCGACTTGGCTCAATCGGCTGCCAAAGTCTACGGCAACCCGTTGTCTATGCTGGGGCAAAACCCGTTTGCACAGCGTATTTCCGCCGGCTACGACCTGATGCACCGTCTGGGAAAAGACTACGAAAAGCCAGAGTTTGGCCTGCGCACCATTGATGTGGACGGCGTGGACATTGCCATTCACGAGCGCATTGAAGTCAACAAGCCGTTTTGTGAGCTGCGCCGTTTCAAGCGTTTCAGCGACGACCCGTCAACCCTGGAAAAACTCAAATCCCAGCCCGCCGTGCTGATTGTGGCGCCCTTGTCCGGCCACTACGCCACCTTGCTGCGCGACACCGTTAAAACCATGCTCAAAGACCACAAGGTCTACATCACCGACTGGAAAAACGCCCGCCTGATACCGCTGTCTGAAGGTGAATTCCACCTCGACGACTACGTCAACTACGTGCAGGAATTCATTCGCCACCTGCAAGGCATTTACGGCAATTGCCACGTCATGAGTGTGTGCCAGCCCACCGTACCCGTGCTGGCGGCGGTCTCTCTCATGGCCAGCCGGGGTGAGACCACCCCGTTGAGCATGACCATGATGGGCGGCCCCATTGATGCGCGCAAGTCGCCCACCGCGGTCAACAACCTGGCCATGAACAAGAGCTTTGAGTGGTTTGAAAACAATGTGATTTACCGAGTGCCCACCAATTTTGCGGGTGCCGGGCGTCGCGTTTACCCTGGCTTTTTGCAGCATTCCGGCTTTGTGGCCATGAACCCTAGCAACCACGCCAAGAGCCATTACGACTACTTCAAAGACCTGATTAAAGGCGACGACGCCAGCACCGAGGCGCACCGCAAGTTCTATGACGAGTACAACGCCGTGCTCGATATGGACGCCGACTACTACCTCGAAACCATTCGGGTCGTGTTCCAGGACTTCTGCCTGGTCAACGGCACCTGGGATGTGCGCAATTTGGACGGCAAGTTGGAGCGTGTGCGCCCCCAAGACATCAGCACCACAGCCCTGTTCTCGGTGGAAGGCGAGTTGGACGACATCTCCGGCTCCGGTCAAACCGAAGCGGTCCACAGCATTTGCAGCGGCGTCGTGGCCACCGAGCAAAAACACCTGGAAGTGCCAGGCGCAGGCCATTACGGTATTTTCTCGGGACGCCGCTGGCGCGACGTGGTCTACCCACAAGTCAAAGCCTTCATTCTTAAGCACCAGCCCAAAGCAGATGCCCAAGTTGCCGTGGCCAAGCCTGCTGCAGCGGCCAAAGCGCCACGCGTCAAAGCAAAAAACACCCCGGTTGTCGTCAAACAAGTGGTCAAAACAGTGACCCCCAAAGTGACCTCAAAAGTGACCTCCAAAGTGATTAAGAAAGCCGCTAAAACAGTGGCTAAACCAGTCACCGCAACTGCCGTCAAACCAGTTGCCAAGAAAGCTGCTTCACAAAAGTAATGGCGGCCGTCATAGCGGCCATTGAGGCCCTGGCACAGCGTCTGCTGGCAGCTCTGCCGCAGACGCAGTGCACCCGTTGCGGCTACCCAGACTGCGCGGCTTATGCGCACGCCATAGCCGAGGGTTCGGCCAGCATCAACCAGTGCCCGCCGGGCGGCGCACAAGGCATTGAACGTTTAGCGGCCATCAGCGGCCACCCCTTGCTGCCCCTGAACCCAACGCACGGTACCGAGAGCCACCGCAACGTGGTCTTTATTGACGAAGACTGGTGCATTGGCTGCACCTTGTGCATCAAGGCCTGCCCCACAGACGCGATTGTGGGCAGCAACAAGCGCATGCACACCGTGATAGAAGCCTACTGCACGGGTTGCGAGCTGTGCCTGCCGGTCTGCCCGGTCGACTGTATTGCGCTTGAAAATGTTTCCGGTGAAGCGACTGGCTGGAACGCCTGGTCCCCCGCACTGGCTGAGCAGGCACAACAACGCTACACCTTGGGGAGCCAGCGTCGAGGCCGTGAAGTGGCCGAGAACACCCTGCGACTGGAAGAAAAAGCCCGCACCAAGCTGGCGGACCTTTCCGCCCACTCCCAACTCACCGACCCCGTCCTGTTAGACCAGAAGCGCGCTGTGATTGAAGCCGCCCTGGCCCGTTCACGGGCCAAGCGCGCCAAACTTGACGCTGCAGACAGCGCTAGCTGAGACCCGCGGCAACCCGGCCACAACCGGCTCAGTCCCGCCTCAGTGCCGCAATGACATCCGGCGGGGCCTGCACCAGTTCAATCAACACGCCCTCCCCCGCTATCGGAAATTCGTCGTTGGCTTTGGGGTGCAAAAAACAAATGTCATATCCCGCCGCACCCTGGCGAATGCCGCCCGGGGCAAAACGAACGCCTTGGGCCGTGAGCCAACTCACCGCCAGGGCCAGGTCGTCAATCCACAGGCCCACGTGGTTCAAGGGCGTGGTGTGAACGGCCGGTTTTTTGTCAATGTCCAGCGGCTGCATCAAATCGACCTCGACTTTGAAAGCGCCGTGGCCCATAGCCAAAATATCTTCGTCCACGTTCTCGCGTTCGCTTTTGAAGGTGCCGGTCACCTCCAAGCCCAACATATCCACCCACAGCTTTTGTAGGCGAGATTTGTCGGTACCGCCAATAGCGATTTGCTGGATGCCCAGTACCTGAAAAGGCCTGTTCTGAGCCGTTGAAAGGGGCTGTGACATGGGTGCTCCTGGTCAGGAAAATTCAACAATAGGCTGGTCCACCGTCAGGCTTTCACCCTTGGAGGCCAGCACCTTGCCCACCACGCCATCGGCCACGGCAAACAACACGTTCTCCATCTTCATGGCCTCAATCACGGCCACACGCTCACCCGCTTGCACTTTTTGGCCAGGCTGTACCGACACCTCCACCAGCAAGCCCGGCATAGGCGAGAGCACGAAGCGGCTCATGTCAGGCGGTGCCTTGTAGGGCATCAAGGTATAGAGTTCTGCGGCGCGAGGCGAGAGCACCAGCGCGTCAATCTGCGTGCCGTTATGCGAGATGCGCAAGGCCAGCGGGTTTTTCAGCGCCAGGCTGCCGCGCTCTACCTGCGCCGTGAAAGGCTGGCCATTGCAGCTGCCACTGATGCGCACATCACCCAGGCGGTAATTGCTGCACAGCTGGTAGCGCTTGTCTCCCACCTGCACCACACTGGAGCCGGTTTTGCCTTCAAAGTCGGTCACCGTCACGGCGGTCGTGGTGCTGGCGCCTTGCTGGCCCAAGGTCACCACCGCAAATTCTTCACCCACCGCCACTTCATGGCCTTCAAGCTGGCCGCTGATGGCCGTGGCGCGGTTGCGGTATTTACGATTCACAAAGGCGGCCAAGGCAAGCAGCAAGTCAGCGTCATCGTGCGGCACGTCCTCGGCGCGAAAGCCCTGGGCGTAGTTCTCGGCGATAAAACCGGTATTGAAGTCACCCGCTACAAACTTGGGGTGCGCCAACAAAGCGGCCTGGAACGGGATATTGCTGCTGATGCCTCGAATCACAAAACCGTTCAACGCTTCGCGCATCTTGGCAATCGCCTCCAGCCGGTCTTTGCCATGCACGATGAGCTTGGCAATCATCGAGTCGTAGTACATCGGAATCTCGCCGCCGTCCTGCACGCCGGTGTCCACGCGCACGCCCTGCCATTGGTGGGTATCGCTGGCAAACATGGTCTCCCGGGGCGGCTGAAAGCGCACCAGGCGACCGGTGGAGGGCAAGAAGCCCCGAAAAGGATCTTCGGCGTTGATGCGGCATTCCATAGCCCAGCCATCGCGCTTCACCTCGGCTTGCGTCAAAGGCAGTTTTTCGCCAGCCGCCACCCGAATCATCAGCTCCACCAGGTCCAGCCCGGTGATGCATTCCGTCACCGGGTGCTCCACTTGCAGGCGGGTGTTCATTTCCAGAAAGTAAAAGCTCTGGTCTTTGCCCACCACAAATTCCACCGTGCCCGCACTCTGGTAGTTAACAGCCTTGGCCAGTAGCACCGCCTGCTCGCCCATGGCTTTGCGGGTGGCCTCGCTGATGAAGGGGCTGGGCGCCTCTTCAATCACCTTTTGGTGGCGGCGCTGAATGGAACACTCGCGCTCATTGAGGTAGAGCACGTTGCCGTGGCTGTCGCCCATGAGCTGAATCTCGATGTGGCGCGGCTCTTCTACAAATTTTTCGATGAACACACGGTCATCGCCAAAGCTGTTGCGCGCTTCATTGCGGCAAGAGGTGAAACCCTCAAACGCTTCCTTGTCGTTGAAGGCCACGCGCAGGCCCTTGCCACCGCCGCCAGCACTGGCCTTGATCATCACCGGGTAGCCAATGCCCTTGGCAATCTCGACGGCTTTTTCTGGCGTTTCAATCGCGTCGTTGACACCGGGAATGCAGTTGACGCCGGCCGCGCCGGCGAGTTTCTTGGACTCAATCTTGTCGCCCATGGCGGCAATGGAGTGGTGCTTGGGACCGATGAAGACAATGCCCTCTTCTTCCACGCGCTTGGCAAACTCGGCGTTCTCGCTCAAGAAGCCGTAGCCCGGATGCACCGCTTGCGCCCCGGTTTGCTTGCAGGCGGCAATGATTTTTTCGGCCAGCAAATAGCTTTCACGGCTGGGCGCCGGGCCAATGTGAACGGCCTCGTCAGCCAGCATCACATGGCGGGCATCCCGGTCGGCATCGGAGTACACCGCCACGGTTTTGATGCCCATTTTTTGCGCCGTCTTGATCACGCGGCAAGCAATTTCGCCACGGTTGGCAATCAGTATTTTTGTAAACATTTTTTATTTCCTAAACCCATGAATCACAAAGGAATGTTGCCGTGCTTGCGCCACGGATTTTCAAGCTTCTTGTCACGCAGCATCACCAGCGAACGGCAGATGCGCTTGCGGGTTTCATGCGGCAAGATCACGTCATCAATAAAGCCGCGTGCACCGGCCACAAATGGGTTGGCAAAACGGGCTTTGTACTCGGCTTCTTTGGCAGCCAGTTTTTCTGGATTGCCCTTGTCTTCACGGAAGATGATTTCCACCGCGCCCTTGGCACCCATCACCGCAATCTCGGCGTTGGGCCAGGCAAAGTTGACGTCGCCCCGCAGGTGCTTGGAGGCCATCACGTCATACGCGCCACCGTAGGCCTTGCGGGTGATGACGGTGATTTTTGGCACCGTGCACTCGGCATAGGCGTAGAGCAGTTTGGCGCCATGCTTGATGATGCCGCCGTATTCCTGCGAGGTACCGGGCATGAAGCCGGGTACGTCCACAAAGGTAACCACGGGAATGTTGAAGCAATCGCAAAAACGCACAAAGCGCGCCGCCTTGACCGAGCTCTTGATGTCCAGGCAACCGGCCAGCACCAACGGTTGATTGGCCACAATGCCCACGGTCTGCCCTTCCATGCGGGCAAAGCCGATGATGATGTTTTTCGCGTACTCGGGTTGCAGCTCAAAGAAGTCGCCGTCGTCCACGGTTTTGACAATCAGCTCCTTCATGTCGTAAGGCTTGTTGGCGTTGTCGGGCACCAGCGTGTCCAGCGAAAAGTCTATGCGGTCAGCCGGGTCGCCGCTTTTGCGCACGGGCGCTTTTTCACGGTTGTTCAGCGGCAGGTAGTTGTACAGGCGGCGCAGCATCAGGAGCGCCTCCACATCGTTCTCAAAGGCCAGGTCAGCCACGCCGCTTTTGGTGGTGTGGGTGACAGCGCCGCCTAGTTCTTCGGCCGTCACTTCTTCGTGCGTCACGGTTTTAACCACTTCGGGGCCGGTCACAAACATGTAGGAACTGTCTTTCACCATGAAGATGAAGTCCGTCATGGCGGGCGAGTACACCGCGCCACCGGCGCTGGGTCCCATGATCATGGTGATCTGCGGCACCACACCGCTGGCCATGACGTTGCGCTGGAACACATCGGCATAGCCGCCCAGGGAAGCCACACCTTCCTGAATGCGCGCGCCGCCTGAATCGTTCAGGCCAATCACCGGGGCACCCACCTTCATGGCCTGGTCCATCACCTTGCATATTTTTTCGGCATGGGCTTCTGACAAGGCCCCGCCAAACACGGTGAAGTCCTGGCTGAAGACAAACACCAAACGGCCATTGATCATGCCGTAGCCGGTGACCACGCCGTCACCGGGAATCTTGTTTTCTTCCATGCCAAAGTCCACGCAGCGGTGTTCGACAAACATGTCCCACTCTTCAAACGTGCCTTCGTCAAGCAACAGCTCCAGCCGTTCGCGCGCTGTGAGCTTGCCTTTTTTGTGCTGGGCATCAATACGCTTTTGGCCACCGCCCATGCGCGCGAGTTGGCGCTTGGCTTCTAACTGTTCAAGAATGTCGTGCATGGTGTTCTCTCTCAAAAAAATCAAATACTTTCAGACCCTGAGCCGGTCTGAGCTTGGGGGGAAGTGTTCGCTTGGGCGGTAACCGGCGCAGCCGCCACGGTGGCGTTCATTTGCGCTGCCTGCAACAAGGCCCTGGCCGCCGTGGAGGCGGCCACGCGGCCTGCCAGCACGTCTTGCGTCAGTTGGGGAAGCAGCGCCTTGACCTGCGCTTGCTGTCGAAACGCCTGCTTGAGCCCGGTGTCTATGCGCTCCCACATCCAGGCCAGCGCCTGCTGCTGGCGGCGATTTGCGAGTGCGCCGTTGTGGGTTTGCAAGGTTTTGTAATGCGTCACTGCCGCCCAGAATTTGTCGACACCCTGGCCCAGCAAGGCGCTGAGCTGAATCACCTGCGGCTGCCAAAACAAGTCGCTGTGGGGGTCATTCGGGTTGCCGTGCAAACCCAGCAAACGCAGGCTGGCACTGATTTGAGCCTGCGCCCGGGTAGCAGCCAAAGCGTCAATATCGGCCTTGTTGATGACCACCAGGTCGGCCAGTTCCATCACGCCTTTTTTGATAGCCTGCAAATCGTCACCCGCATTGGGCAGCTGCATCAGCACAAACATATCGGTCATGTTGGCCACCGCCGTCTCGCTTTGGCCCACCCCCACCGTTTCCACAATCACCACGTCATAGCCAGCAGCCTCGCACACCAGCATGGCTTCACGGGTCTTCTCAGCCACGCCGCCTAACGTGCCGCTGGAAGGGCTGGGGCGAATATAAGCACGCTCATGCACTGAAAGCCGTTCCATGCGGGTTTTGTCACCCAATATGGAACCGCCTGACACCGTGCTGGAAGGGTCAATGGTCAACACCGCCACGCGGTGACCCTGCTCAATCAGGTAGAGCCCCAGCACCTCAATAAAGGTAGATTTGCCAACCCCCGGCACCCCGCTAATTCCCAGGCGAAACGATTTTCCGGTGTGCGGCAGCATGGCGGTGAGCAACGTATCAGCTTGCGCCCTATGGTCAGCGCGGGTGCTTTCCAGCAAGGTAATAGCCTTAGAAATAGCCCGCCGCTGAACGCCTGCAGCCCCCTGAAGGATGGCTAGAAGCAGACCGCTCGATACCCCTCCCCGTTCGCCCTGAGGTATCGAAGGGCCACCCACACCCCGTTCACCCTGAGGTATCGATGGGTCGCCCACAACCCGTTCATCCTGAGGTATCGAAGAGCCACCCACACCCCGTTCGCCCTGAGGTATCGAAGGGTCGGCCAATGGCAAGGGCGTTGCGTTCCGGGCGTCGGTGGGGAAATCCTTCGATACCTCAGGACGAACGGTTAAGTGGTGACCACTAGCCTCGCCTGGTACGCCCTGCAAATCCCCCCCCCGTTCGTCCTGAGGTATCGAAGGGCCACCCACACCCCGTTCGTCCTGAGGTATCGAAGGGCCACCCACACCCCGTTCATCCTGAGGTATCGAAGGGTCGGCCAATGGCAAGGGCGTTTCGTTCCGGGCGTCGAGGGGAAAATCCTTCGATACCTCAGGACGAACGGTTAAGTGGTGACCACTAGCCTCGCCTGGTATGCCCTGCAATACCCCTCCCCGTTTGTCCTGAGGTATCGAAGGGTCGGTCTGAGGTATTGGAGGGGCCAAGTGGGGGGGGAAAGGGTTGCGGGTTCCCCAGGCTAGTTTTTGTATCGCTGACCAGTCGCCCGCCATCAGCGCTTCTTTCTTGGCTCTGGACCAACCCTTGATTCGTTGTTCAAACGCGATCGCACCTTCACGCGTTTCAAACTCACCTTGCCACATCAGGGCCACCGGCTTGCGGGTTGCGGTGTAGCCGATCTGGCCGGCTTCGTGTTGCTGAAGGCGCGCGTCCAAATCGTCCGTCTGCCCCGTGTAATAGGAGCCGTCGGCGCATTGCAGCAGGTAAACGTAGAAGGGCTTCACGAGGGGGTCTTCAGTGGCAGTTGCAAGAACAGGGGGTGGGTCGAGTCAAGCTTGGGACGGGTGCAGCCCTCAGCTCAGCCCAGCTCAACCCAAAGCCTTCTTGATCTGGTCCAGCACATCGCGGGCGCTGACTGGGATCGGGGTGCCGGGGCCGTAGATACCTTTGACACCGGCGGCGTACAAAAAGTCGTAATCCTGGCGCGGAATCACACCACCCACGAAGACGATGATGTCGTCGGCGCCTTGCTTTTTGAGCTCGGCAATGATGGCGGGCACCAGCGTCTTGTGGCCGGCGGCCAGCGTGGAGACGCCTACGGCATGCACGTCGTTTTCAATCGCCTGACGGGCGCACTCTTCGGGGGTCTGGAACAGCGGCCCCATGTCCACGTCAAAGCCCAGATCGGCAAAGGCGGTGGCCACCACTTTGGCGCCGCGGTCGTGCCCGTCCTGGCCCAGCTTGCTGATCATGACGCGTGGACGGCGGCCTTGTTGTTCGGCAAAGGCGGCAATGTCGGCTTTCAGGTGGTTCCAGTAGTCCATGGTGTCCCCGTGGGTGCTGTCGGTGTCGTAAGCCGCAGCGTACACGCCCGACACCTTGTTGGTATCGGCGCGGTGGCGGCCGAATATTTTTTCCAGCGCATCACTCACCTCGCCTACCGTGGCGCGCAGGCGCATGGCTTTGACTGTCAGGTCCAGCAGGTTGCCGCTGTTGTTTTGGGCCGCGGTGGTCAACGCATCCAGCGCCTGCTGCACCGCCACGTTGTCGCGCTGCGCCTTGATGGTTTGCAGGCGCGCAATCTGGCCGTCACGCACGGCCACATTGTCAATATCGCGGGACTCAATGGCGTCTTCGGTCTTGAGCTTGTATTTGTTCACGCCCACGATCACGTCTTTGCCACTGTCAATGCGGGCTTGCTTCTCGGCCGCTGCGGCTTCGATCTTGAGTTTGGCCCAGCCGCTGTCCACCGCTTTGGTCATGCCGCCCATGGCTTCGACTTCTTCGATGAGGGTCCAGGCTGCATCGGCCATGTCTTGCGTGAGCTTTTCCATCATGTAGCTGCCGGCCCAGGGGTCGATCACATGGGTGATGTGGGTTTCTTCTTGAATGATGAGCTGCGTGTTGCGGGCAATGCGCGAGGAGAACTCGGTCGGCAAGGCAATGGCTTCGTCAAAACTGTTGGTGTGCAGGCTTTGCGTGCCGCCAAACACGGCCGCCATGGCCTCAATGGTGGTGCGCACCACGTTGTTGTAGGGGTCTTGCTCGGTCAGTGACCAGCCAGAGGTTTGGCAATGCGTGCGCAGCATGAGCGATTTGGGGTTCTTGGCCTCAAAGCCTTTCATGATGCGGCACCACAGCAGACGCGCCGCGCGCATCTTGGCCACTTCCAGGTAGAAGTTCATGCCAATGGCCCAGAAGAAACTCAGACGGCCGGCGAACTCGTCCACGTCCATGCCCTTGGCCATGGCGGTTTTGACATATTCCTTGCCGTCAGCCAGCGTGAAAGCCAACTCCAGCGCCTGGTTGGCACCGGCTTCCTGCATGTGGTAGCCGCTGATGCTGATCGAGTTGAACTTAGGCATGTTCTTGGCCGTGTACTCGATGATGTCGCCAATGATGCGCATGCTGGGCTCAGGCGGGTAAATGTAGGTGTTGCGCACCATGAACTCTTTCAGAATGTCGTTCTGAATGGTGCCGCTCAGCTGGTCTTGGCTCACGCCCTGCTCTTCGGCGGCCACCACGTAGCCCGCCAACACGGGCAGCACCGCGCCGTTCATGGTCATGGAGACCGAGACTTTGTCCAGGGGGATCTCGTTGAACAAGATCTTCATGTCTTCCACCGAGTCAATGGCTACCCCGGCTTTGCCTACGTCGCCGGTTACACGCGGGTGGTCGGAGTCGTAGCCGCGGTGCGTGGCCAGGTCAAAGGCGACCGACACGCCCTGCCCGCCAGCGGCCAGCGCCTTGCGGTAAAAGGCGTTGGATTCTTCAGCGGTTGAGAAACCGGCGTACTGCCGAATAGTCCAGGGGCGCACCGCGTACATGGTGGCTTGCGGGCCGCGCAGGTAGGGCTCAAAACCGGGCAAAGTGTTGGCGTAGGCCAGGTCTTGCGTATCGGCGGCGGTGTACAGGGGTTTGACGGTGATGCCGTCAGGTGTGAGCCAGTTGAGGGCATCAACCTGGCCACCGGGTGCCGACTTGGCCGCCGATTTGGCCCAATCTTCGAGACTGGCGGACTTGAATTCGGGGGATTTTGGGGTCATGACGGTCAATGCCTCGGTTGATGCGGATCGAATATTTTCAAATGGCGGCCTTCGGCGGCCCGTACTCAAAGCGCCTTTGCGCTTTCACAAACCAGCCTTGGGTAAACCCTTGTAGTTTACCGTTATTTATAATTATTGATGCAAAATATTGGTTCAAGCTTACAATTCCACCCATGGCCGCACTTTCTTTAGCCCCCCGCGCACTTTACGAAGAAGTGGCCGAATTGCTGCGCCAGCGCATCTTTTCGCGTGAACTGGAGCCCGGCAGCTGGATCGATGAGCTGAAAATTGCCGAAACCTACGGCATCAGCCGTACCCCCATGCGGGAAGCCCTCAAGGTGCTGGCCGCTGAAGGACTGGTCACCATGAAGGTTAGGCGCGGCGCTTACGTGACTGAAGTGAGTGAGAAAGACCAGCACGATGTCTACCACCTGCTCTCGCTGCTGGAGTCAGACGCTGCCGGCGTGGTAGCCAGCCAAGCCAGCCCCGAACAACTGCAAGAACTGCAAGCCCTGCACCAGGAACTGGCGGCTGCAGTGGGTGACAGGGAGCAGTTTTTTGCCATCAACGAGCGCTTTCACATGCACCTGCTGGCGATTGCCAACAACCGTTGGCGCGACCAAATGGTGGCCGACCTGCGCAAGGTCATGAAGCTCAACCGACACAACTCGCTGTTTAAAAGCGGGCGCATTGCCGAGTCTTTGGGCGAACATCAGCAACTGATGGACGCCCTGCTCGCTCGCGATGCAGCCCAGGCCGTGGCTCAAATGCAGCGCCACTTTGCCAATGGGCTAGAAGCCGCCGTCGTTCCCTGAACCGTTCACGCCACCCACTTGCGGGCGTTTTCCCACAGTTGCAGCCAAGGGCTGGCTGCGCTTGGGTCGCCGTTGGTCCAGCTCATCTGGATGTTGCGAAACACCCGCTCAGGGTGCGGCATCATGGCAGTAAAGCGGCCGTCTGCGGTGGTCACAGCGGTCAAGCCGCCCGGGCTGCCATTGGGGTTGAAGGGGTAGGCCTCGGTGGCTATGCCATGGTTGTCGGTAAAGCGCATGGCTGCAATCACCTGCGCTGCGTTGCCCCGCTGCTTGAAATTGGCAAAGCCTTCCCCGTGCGCCACGGCAATGGGCAAGCGGTGGCCGGCCATGCCTTGCAGGAACAGGCTGGGAGACGCCAGCACCTCAACCATGGAGAGACGCGCTTCAAAGCGCTCGCTTTGGTTGGTGGTGAAACGCGGCCAGTCTTGCGCGCCAGGAATGATGTCGGCCAGCTCAGCAAACATCTGGCAGCCATTGCACACGCCCAGGCCGAAGGTGTCTTGGCGGCCAAAAAAGGCCTTGAACTGGTCGGCCAACACCGGGTTGAAGGTGATGGAACGGGCCCAGCCAATGCCGGCCCCCAGGGTGTCGCCGTAGCTGAACCCGCCACAGGCCACCACGCCTTGAAAGTCTGCCAATTGGGCACGACCGGTTTGCAGGTCGGTCATGTGCACATCAAAGGCCTCAAAACCTGCTTGCGTGAAAGCGTAGGCCATCTCCACGTGGGAGTTAACGCCCTGCTCGCGCAACACGGCCACCTTGGGGCGGCTCAGTAGCAAGGCCGGGCTAACCGGCGTGTTCTTACTGGCAACCACAGACGCGCCAGTGGGTGCACTGGCCAGGTGCACGTGCAAACCGGGGTTCAGCGGGTCGCCCACGGCGGCGTGTTCGGCGTCGGCGCAAGCCGGGTTGTCACGCTGCTGGCAGATTTTCCAACTGGTGCTGTCCCACACCTGGTGCAAGTCATGCAAAGAGGCTTTGAAGACGGCCTTGGCATCACGCCAGACTTGCACCTCGCCAACGCCCATGGCAATGGTCGAATCGGCCGGGCGGGTTTTGCCGACAAAGTGGCTGTGCTGGCTCAAACCGTGGGCGCGCAGGGTTTGCATCACGTCGCTGCGCTGGGCGGTACGCACTTGCAGCAACACCCCCAACTCTTCATTGAACAAAGCTTTGAGGGTGAGCTCGTCACGCCGAGCACCCACCTGGCCCGCCCAGTTTTTGCTGTCGCCTACATCGGCGCGGCTGTCGCTGATGCCGTCGCCCTCAGTCACCAACAAATCCACATTCAGCGCCAGGCCCACCTGGCCGGCAAACGCCATTTCGCAGGCGGCGGCAAACAGACCGCCATCGCTGCGGTCGTGGTAGGCCAGGATATGGCCTTGCGCACGCAAAGCGTTGACGGCGTTGACCAGGTTCACCAGGTCTTGCGGTTGGTCCAGGTCGGGCATTTCATCGCCCATCTGGCCCAGGGTTTGCGCCAGCATGCTGCCGCCCATGCGGTTTTTGCCGCGGCCCAGGTCAATCAGCACCAGCGTGCTGTCTTCAAACGCATCGAGCTGGGGGGTGAGCGTGCCGCGCACATCGGCCAGCGTGGCAAATGCGGTAACGATCAGCGACACCGGCGAAGTCACTTTTTTGGCGCCCTGCGCATCGCGCCACTGCGTGCGCATGGACAAAGAATCTTTGCCCACAGGAATGGAAATACCCAGTGCCGGGCACAGTTCCAGCGCCACCGCCTTGACCGTGGCGTACAGCGCAGCGTCTTCGCCGGGTTCACCACACGCGGCCATCCAGTTGGCCGAGAGCTTGACGCGGGACAACTCAATCGGTGCGGCCAGTAAATTGGTAATGGCTTCAGCCACCGCCATGCGGCCCGAGGCGGGCGCGTTGGCGCTTGCCAGCGGCGTGCGTTCGCCCAGGCTCATGGCCTCGCCGGCAAAGCCCTTGAAGTCCGCCAGCGTCACGGCGCAGTCGGCCACCGGCACTTGCCACGGGCCCACCATCTGGTCGCGGTGCGTAAGGCCGCCCACGGTGCGGTCGCCAATGGTGATGAGAAAGCGTTTAGACGCCACGGTGGGACTGGCCAGCACATCAATGCAGGCTTTTTGCAGGTCCACGTCGTTCAGGTCCAGCGCCTTGAAACTGCGCGCCACCGATTGCACGTCGCGGTGCATTTTGGGTGGCTTGCCCAGCAGCACGTTCATGGGCATGTCCACCGGCGACTCCTGCCCGGCATCGGCCAGCACCAGTTGACGCGCCTGCGTGGCCACGCCCACCACGGCAAACGGGCAACGCTCGCGTTCGCACAAGGCGGTAAACAGCGCCAGCGATTCAGGCGCAATAGCCAGCACGTAACGCTCCTGGCTTTCGTTGCACCAGATCTCTTTGGGCGCCATGCCAGATTCTTCCAGCGGCACGGCGCGCAGGTCAAAGCGTGCGCCCCGCCCGGCGTCGTTGGTCAACTCGGGAAAGGCGTTGGACAAGCCGCCCGCGCCCACATCGTGAATCGCCAAAATGGGATTGCCTGTGCCTGCTGCGCCACCGCTGGTGCCCAGCATCCAGCACTGGTTAATGACCTCCTGCGCCCGACGTTCGATCTCGGGGTTGCCGCGCTGCACCGAATCAAAGTCCAGCTCTGCCGCATTGGCCCCCGTTGCCATGGAGCTGGCAGCGCTGCCGCCCATGCCAATACGCATGCCGGGGCCACCGAGTTGAATCAGCAAGCTCCCAGCCGGAAATTCAATCTTGTGGGTCTGCGTGGCGTCAATCACCCCCAGGCCGCCGGCAATCATGATGGGCTTGTGGTAGCCGCGCTGCTCATGCTGCTGCGAGGTCATGCCCTGGCTGTTGGTGACTTCATAGTGCAAGCTTTGCTCGTACTCGCGAAAGTAGCCCAGCAAATTGGGCCGCCCAAACTCGTTGTTAAACGCCGCCCCCCCCAACGGCCCCTCCAGCATGATCTGCAAGGGACTGGCAATGTGCTCAGGCTTGCCGTAGTCCAAACTATTCGGGGTCAGATTCCAATTAATTTTGGAGACGGTGAATCCCGTCAACCCGGCCTTGGGCTTGGAGCCACGACCGGTGGCGCCCTCATCGCGAATCTCGCCTCCTGCCCCGGTGGAGGCTCCTGGAAAAGGTGAAATGGCGGTCGGGTGGTTGTGGGTTTCCACCTTCATGAGAATGTGGTGCAGGGCCGGCTCTTTGTCATACCGCCCAGCGCCTGAAGTGGCGTTGCTGGCGGCGGCCCGGGCCACAAAACGCTCCACTGGCACGCCCTCCATCACCGAGGCATTGTCTGAGTACGCCACCAGCATGTGTTGCGGGTTGGTTTGGTGCGTGTGGCGAATCATGCCGAACATACTTTGGGCTTGGGCCACGCCGTCAATGGTGAACTCGGCGTTGAAGATCTTGTGGCGGCAGTGCTCACTGTTGGCCTGGGCAAACATCATCAGCTCGACATCGGTCGGGTTGCGTTGCAACTGGGTGAAGGCCTGCACCAGGTAGTCAATTTCATCGGCGGCCAGCGCCAAACCAAACTGGGTATTGGCGGTTTGCAACGCGGCTTGCCCCCCACCCAGCACGTCCACGTGCGCCATGGGCGCGGGTTGCAATTCGGTAAACAAGCCGTAGGCGGCGGTTCGGTCGAGCATGGCGCTTTCGGTCATGCGGTCGTGCAGCAAGGCGGCCACTTGCGCCAATTGCGCCTCGGACAGGCTGGCTTTGCCCAGCAAACCCGATTTCAGCGTGAGGCGGTATTCAATCAAGCGCTCCACCCGGCGCACCGCCAAGCCGCAGTTGTGGGCAATGTCGGTGGCCTTGGAGGCCCAGGGTGACACCGTGCCAAAACGCGGGCTCACCACAATCAGCGCCCCGTCCATCGGGCCGGTATAGGGCTCGCCATAGGTCAATAAGGCGGCTAATTGGGTGTTCAGCGCGGCATTGGGCGCGGCGTCCGAGGTCACCAGGTGCACAAAACGGGCGGCCACACCGCTGATTTTTTCGTGAATGGCTTGCAGAGCGGGCAAAAGTTGCTGAATGCGGAAACTGCTCAGAGCGCTGCCGCCCTCGAATTGGGAGATATGCAGGGTCACGGTAGGGCCTGGATTGGGTAGCTGACGGGGTTGACAAACAAGCTTCAAAAAAGGGCGCTGACTGGGCCATTTTCTGAAGACCCCGGATTTTAACTGCCCGTATGCTGCCCAGCCCACGCAAGCAGGCCTCCAATGGGATAATTCACCGCATGACTATCACCTACAAAGACGCCCAAGGCATTGCGGGCATGCGCGTGGCGGGCCGCCTGGCCTCGGAGCTGCTGGACTATCTGGCGCCCTTCGTCAAACCCGGCATCACCACCAACGAGATCGACAAGCTGGCCGATGCCTACACCACACAGGTACAGCACGCCATATCGGCGCCCCTGAATTACGCACCCTCGGGCCATAACCCCTACCCCAAGGCGATCTGCACCTCCATCAACCACCAGGTGTGCCACGGCATTCCCAATGACAAGCCGCTGAAAAAAGGCGACATCGTCAACGTGGACGTGACCGTCATCAAAGACGGCTGGCATGGCGACTCCAGCCGCATGTTCATCGTGGGCGAAGGCTCGGTTGCAGCCAAGCGCCTGTGCGCCCTGACCTACGAAGCCATGTGGCACGGCATCGTCAAGGTCAAACATGGCGCTTACCTGGGCGACATTGGCCACGCTATTCAAACCTTTGCCGAAGGCCACGGCCTGAGCGTGGTGCGCGAGTTTTGCGGCCACGGCATTGGGCAAAAGTTTCATGAAGAACCGCAAATCCTGCACTACGGCCGCCCCGGCACCCTCGATCAAATCAAGGCCGGCATGACCATCACCATTGAGCCCATGCTCAACCTGGGGCGTCGCGAAATCAAGGAAATGGGCGACGGCTGGACCATCGTCACCAAAGACCGCTCCCTGTCTGCCCAGTGGGAACACACGGTGCTCGTCACCGAAACCGGCTACGAGGTGCTGACCGTTTCCGCCGGCAGCCCCGCCATTCCAGCTTTTGTGCCGGCGCAAGCCAACGCGAGCGCACCCGCTGTGGCCGCCGTTTCCTCCTGAGCCCTCGACCACACCTCGACCACACCTCGACCACACCTCGCACAAGACCTTGCAAATGGACCTGCCCGCGCTGCGCCTGGCTTACCGTGCCCGTAAGAGCGAGCTGTTTGCCGCCCTGGCCACCAGCGGCACCTCGACCCGGGGCATTCGCCGCACGCTAGGCCAACTTTCAGACCTGGCCGACAGCACGCTGCAGACCCTGTGGCAGCACGCGGGAATTGAGCAACCCTTTGCCCTGGTGGCGGTGGGTGGTTTTGGTCGTGGCGAGTTGTTCCCCAGCTCGGACGTGGATGTGCTGGTGCTGCTGCCCGATCACCTCTCGCCTGATGACGACCCCGCGCTGAAACACCGCATTGAAAGCTTCATCGGCAGCTGCTGGGACGCCGGTTTGGAGATTGGCTCCAGCGTGCGTACCGTGGTGGACTGTCTGAACGAATCGGCCCGCGACGTGACGGTACAAACCTCGCTGCTGGAGGCACGCCTCATCACCGGCAGCAGCGCCCTGTTTGCTGATTTTCAAAGCCGGTTTTTTGCCGCCCTCGACCCCAAGGCTTTTTTTGTTGCCAAGACGCTGGAGATGCGCCAGCGCCACAACAAGTTTGAGAACACGCCCTACTCTTTGGAGCCCAACTGCAAAGAGTCGCCCGGTGGCCTGCGTGACTTGCAGGTTATTTTGTGGGTCGCCAAAGCCGCCGGCTTTGGGCAAGACTGGAACGCGCTGGCCCACAACGGTCTGGCCACCGCCTTTGAGGTCACCCAAATCAAGCGCAACGAAGCGCTGCTGCGCCTGATTCGGGCGCGCCTGCACCTGATCTCGGGCCGACGCGAAGACCGTCTGGTGTTTGACCTGCAAACCGCCGTGGCCGAGTCCTTTGGCTACACCGCAGAGGCGCCCGCCAGCACGCTGGCCCAGGCCGACAAACGCACCGCCACGCGTCCCGTGATTCGCCCCAGTGAAGCGCTGATGCGCCGCTACTACTGGGCCGCTAAGGCCGTCACCCAGCTCAACCAGATTTTGCTGCTCAACATTGAAGAGCGCCTGAACCCCAGCACGCATGCACCGCAGCCTATCAACGCCCGCTTCATGGACAAGGCCGGCATGATTGAAGTGGCCAGTGACGACCTGTACCAGCGCGAGCCGCACGCTATTTTGGAAACTTTTCTGCTCTACCAGACCACCGTGGGTTTGAAGGGCTTGTCGGCCCGCACCCTGCGCGCGCTCTACAACGCACGCGCCCTGATGGACGGCAAGTTTCGCAGTGACCCGGTGAACCACGCCACCTTCAAGCAAATTTTGCTGCAGCCCAGCGGCATCACCCACGCCATGCGGCTGATGAACGAGACCTCGGTGCTGGGGCGCTACCTGTGGGTGTTTCGAAAAATCGTGGGGCAGATGCAGCACGACCTGTTTCACGTCTACACGGTAGACCAGCACATTCTGATGGTGCTGCGCAATGTGCGGCGCTTCTTTATTGCCGAGCACGCGCATGAGTACCCGTTTTGCTCGCAACTGGCTTCTGGCCTGGACAAGCCCTGGCTGCTCTACGTGGCCGCGCTGTTTCATGACATTGCCAAGGGCCGAGGCGGCGACCACTCGGACCTGGGCGGTGCCGAAGTACGGCGCTTTTGCAAGCAACACGCCATAGAGCGCGACGACGCCGAATTGATTGAGTTCATGGTGCGCGAGCACTTGAGCATGAGCCACATTGCGCAAAAGTCAGACCTGAGCGACCCCGACGTGATCAACGCCTTTGCCAAGCGCGTAGGCACCGAGCGCCGCCTGACCGCTTTGTACCTGCTGACAGTGGCCGACATTCGCGGCACCAGCCCCAAAGTGTGGAACGCCTGGAAAGGCAAGCTGCTAGAAGACCTGTACCGCCTGACCCTGCGCAGCCTGGGCGGACGCGCACCCGACCCCGACGCCGAGGTGGAAGCCCGCAAGCGCGAAGCCCTCATTTTGCTGGCCCTGCACGCCCTGCCCTTTGAGGCCCATAAAGCCCTGTGGGACACGCTGGACGTGGGTTATTTCATGCGCCACGATGCGCCCGACATTGCCTGGCAAACCCGCCAGCTGTCGCGCCATGTAGGCTCGGGCAAGTCCATCGTGCGGGTGCGCCAGTCGCCCCTGGGCGAAGGCTTGCAGGTGCTGGTGTACACGCCAGACCGACCCGACTTGTTTGCCCGCATTTGCGGCTACTTTGACCAAAGCGGATTCAGCATTCTCGATGCGCGCGTGCACACGGCGCTCAACGGCTACGCGCTGGACAGCTTTCAGGTCATTGCCTCCAGCCTGCCCGAGCATTACCAAGAACTCACCAACATGGTGGAGGCTGAACTGCTGCGCGCCATTACCCAAGAAGGTGCCTTGCCGCCACCGAGCCGGGGCCGCGTGTCGCGTCGCGTCAAGAGCTTCCCCATTGCGCCGCGTGTCACGCTGCGGCCCGATGAAAAAGGCCAGCGCTGGCTGCTCAACATTTCTGCCAGCGACCGTGTGGGCCTGCTTTACAGCGTGGCGCGCGTGCTAGCCCGCCACAAGATCAACCTTCAACTGGCCAAAATTGCCACCCTGGGCGAGCGCGTGGACGACACCTTCCTGATTCAGGGCGCCGAATTGCAACACAACCGGGCGCAAATTGAGATTGAAACCGAGTTGCTGGAAGCGCTGGCTTAATCTCTTGGTGGCTTAGTGGCGTGGTAGCTTGGTCACTTAGTCGTCTTGCGGCGTCGTTGGGTAGGCGGCGTCTAGCCCCGGGAAAAACACCTCGGTAAAACCAAAGCGCGAAAAATCGCGCACCCGCATGGGGTACAGCGTGCCAATCAGGTGGTCGCACTCGTGCTGCACCACGCGGGCGTGAAAACCTTCTACCGTGCGGTCAATGGCGTCGCCGTACTGGTCAAACCCGGTGTATCGAATGCGGGCAAAACGCGGCACTACCGCGCGCAAACCCGGTACCGACAAACAGCCTTCCCAGTCTTCCACTTCCAGAATGTCAGGCGCCTCGCCGTCCAACGCTGGCAGGGGCGTGATGACCGGGTTCACCAGCACCGTGCGCGGCACCGGGGGCGCATCCGGGTAGCGCGGGATGACCTGGCCGCTGCCAAAAATCACCACCTGCAAGTCCACCCCAATCTGCGGCGCTGCCAGACCCGCGCCGTTGGCGGCCTGCATGGTGTCGAGCAGGTCGGTAATCAAGAGGTGCAGTTCGTCAGCGTCAAAAACGCTGACCGGCTGGGCCACCCGCAACAAGCGTGGGTCGCCCATTTTCAATATCTCACGTACCGTCATGGAGCATCTCCTGTAGGGCCGCCTCGTCAAGCACGGGCACGCCAAGTTCTTGCGCTTTGTCGAGCTTGCTGCCGGCCTCGGCGCCGGCCACGACAAAGCTGGTTTTCTTGCTGACCGAGCCGGCCACCTTGCCGCCAGCGGCTTCTATCAGGTCTTTGGCTTGGTCCCGGCTCAGCGTGGGCAAGGTGCCGGTGATGACAAAGGTTTTACCGCTCAATGGCTGGGTCGTCACGGGTGCGGGTGGGCCTTCGGGCCAGGTGACGCCGCAGGCACGCAGTTGCTCTACCACCTCGCGGTTGTGCGCTTGGTCAAAAAAGGTGCGAATGCTTTGCGCCACGGTGGGGCCCACGTCGTTGACTTGCAGCAACTGCTCTTCGCTGGCGTCCATGATGTTGTCGAGCTGGCCAAAGTGACGCGCCAGTTCTTTGGCCGTGGCCTCGCCCACGTGGCGAATACCCAGGCCGAACAGAAACCGCGCCAGCGTGGTGTGCTTGGATTTCTCCAGCGCCTCCACGATGTTCTGCGCCGACTTGTCGGCCATGCGTGCCAGGCTGGCCAAGGCGCCCAGGCCCAGGCGGTACAGGTCTGGCAGGGTGCGAATGACGTTGGCGTCCACCAACTGATCGACCAACTTCTCGCCCAAACCCTCTACTTCAACCGCGCGGCGCTGGGCAAAGTGCAGGATGGCTTGTTTGCGCTGGGCGCTGCAAAACAGACCACCGGTGCAGCGGTAGTCGGCCTCCCCTTCCTCGCGCACGGCGGCGCTGCCGCAGACGGGGCAGGTGCGGGGCATGGTGAAGACGGGGGCGCGGGGGTCCTTCGATAACTCAGGACGATCCTTCGATACCTCAGGACGAACGGGAGGGGGGGGGGCGGGGAGGACTACGGCTACTATTTCTGGGATGACGTCGCCGGCGCGGCGGACGATGACGGTGTCGCCTACGCGGACGTCTTTGCGGCGGGCTTCGTCTTCGTTGTGCAGGGTGGCGTTGGTGACGGTGACGCCGCCTACAAAAACGGGGGCGAGTTTGGCTACGGGGGTGAGTTTGCCGGTGCGGCCCACTTGCACGTCGATAGCCAGCACGGTGGTGAGTTGTTCTTGCGCCGGGTATTTGTGTGCCACCGCCCAGCGCGGCTCGCGGCTGACGAAGCCTAGCTGGCGCTGCCAATCCAGGCGGTTGACTTTGTAAACCACGCCATCTATGTCGTAGGGCAGCGCGTCGCGCGCCTGGCCCATGCGCTGGTGAAAGTCCACCAGCCCGGTCGCCCCCTGCACCACGGCGGTTTGTGCCGCCACCGGAAAGCCCCAGTGCTTGAGCGCCATTAAAAGTTCGTAGTGGGTTGCAAAGGCCGGGCCGCCTTGGGCTTGGAGGGTGACTTCGCCCAGGCCGTAGGCAAAAAAGCTCAGGGGCCGCTCCGCCGCAATGGCCGGGTCGAGCTGGCGCACCGCCCCGGCGGCCGCGTTGCGCGGGTTGACAAATGTTTTAGCGCCCTTCACGCCCTGGGCAATGCGCACGCGCTGGCGTTCGTTCAGGGCTTCAAAGTCGGCGCGGGCCATGTAGACCTCGCCGCGCACTTCCAGCACGGCGGGTACGTCAAACCCAACGGTGACAGCGGCAGCAGCACCAGACGGGGCAGCATCAGCATCGACCTGCGCATTTGCCGAGCGGAGCAGCGTGAGCGGTATTTGTCCAATGGTGCGGATGTTTTGCGTCACGTCCTCGCCGGTTTCGCCGTCACCCCGGGTGGCGGCTTGCACCAGCACGCCGTGCTCGTAGCGCAGGCTCATGGCCAGGCCGTCAAACTTCAGCTCGGCCACATACGCCACCGGCGGATCGGTCTCACCCAGCGACAACTCTTTGCGAATGCGCACGTCAAAGGCCTGGGCGCCGGTGTCTTCGGTGTCGGTCTCGGTGCGAATGCTGAGCATGGGCACGGCGTGGCGCACGCTGGCAAACTCGGCCAGCAAGCGCCCGCCCACGCGCTGGGTCGGTGAGTCGGCGGTGACCATTTCGGGGTGCAAGGCTTCCAGGGCCTGCAACTCTTGAAACAGGCGGTCGTATTCGGCGTCTGGAATGTTGGGCTCGTCCAACACGTAATAGCGGTGCCCATGTTCGTGCAGTGTCTGGCGCAATTGCGCCATGCGTTCAAGGTCTGGTGAACGGGGGAGCGAAGGTGGCTCGGCAAACAGGTCCGGCGTGTTCATGGGCACGGCAGTGAAAAAGCGAGGTTTAAGAAAACCAGCGACGGCTTAGGAGAACAAGCGACGTGCCAGCGCCGAGCCCGCCGACAAATCGCGCTGGTCCAGGGTGTCGTAAAGGTGCTCAATCTCAGTGGCAATGACATCGAGCGCATCCACGGGTAGCAACACGCCGTTGTCGTCGGTCACCACGCCGTCCATCTGGGTGGCCAGAATCTGCGCCACTTCACGCATGCGCGCAAAGGGTTGGTCGTGGCGGTCAATCTGCGGCACATCCAGGCTGATGGCCACCTCGTGAATGGCCGACTGGGCCGGGTCTTCGGCCATCGCCGCCTGGGTGTCAAAGCTCAACACCAGCACCGGGGGCAAGCCGGGCTGGCTGGCGGGCACCACCATGCGCCCGGGAATGGCACCGGCCACAAACCCCAGCCGCGCCGCATTTTGCTGCACGTAACCGGGGCTCCAGGCCACATCGCGCGCGCGCAGCACAAAGCCGAGTTGGGCGTCGTGGTCGCTGGCAAACTGGTCCAGCTCGCGGGCGCGGGCCACCTCTTCAAGCATCTCGGGAAAGTCTGGCGTGCCGTTGACCGCGTCGCAAAACGCGTGGGTCTTCATGACATATTCTGAATACTCGATTTCATTGAGCGCGCCTAAGCGATTGGCCAGTTGCACGCCGGCCTGGAACGCGCTGTAGCGGTGGCCGGGCAAGGGGGTTTCCCAGGCCTGATCCGCTTCGTTATAGCCTTCAAGAGAGAACAGCTTGCTGCCTGCGCGCCGGGTGCTGGGCATAGCGGCCAGCGCGGCGTCGCCAGAGACCGGGCCGTCCAGCACGATGGGGGCAATCACGTCAATCAGGCTGTCCATGGCGGGGCGCTTCTCCAGCATGGGCAGGGGCAGATTGGCCATGTCAAAAGCCTCGGCATCGAGGGACGGCTCCTGGCCGTCTGTGGGCGCTGCGTCAGCGCTGGGTTCTTCGGGCGAGGCTTGGCGCGGCGCATTTTTGCGCGACGACCAGGCACCGTGCAGCATCATGATCAGCAGCACCAACACCCCCACCAAAGCCAGTCCAATTTGCAAATTACTCATACTATTCAGGCCGCAATCATCGACACGGCAGCGTCCATGTCCACCGCCACAATGCGCGACACGCCCTGCTCCTGCATGGTGACGCCAATCAACTGCTCGGCCATTTCCATGGCGATCTTGTTGTGACTGATAAAGAGAAACTGGGTGCCTTTGCTCATGCTGGAAACCAGCTTGGCATAGCGCTCGGTGTTGGCGTCGTCCAGCGGCGCGTCCACCTCGTCGAGCAAGCAAAACGGCGCCGGATTGAGTTGAAAAATCGCAAACACCAGGGCAATCGCGGTCAAGGCTTTTTCACCGCCCGACAGCAGGTGAATGGTCTGGTTTTTCTTGCCCGGCGGCTGGGCAATCACCTGCACGCCGGAGTCCAAAATTTCTTCACCGGTGATGACCAAGCGCGCATTGCCACCGCCAAACAGCTCGGGGAACATCTTGCCAAAGTGCTCGTTGACGATGTTGAAGGTGCCAGAGAGCAGCTCGCGGGTTTCGCCGTCAATTTTCTTGATGGCGTCTTCCAGCGTGCTCATGGCCTCGTTCAAGTCAGCCGACTGGGCATCGAGAAAGTTCTTGCGCTCGCTGGCAACAGCCAGTTCATCCAGGGCGGCCAGGTTGACGGCGCCCAAGGCCGCTATGTCGCGGTTCAAGCGGTCAATCTCGCTTTGCAGACCAGAGAGGCGCACGTTGCCGTCGGTAATCGACTGGGCCATCAGCGCCAGATCGGCCTGGGCGTCTGTCAGCATCTGGGTGTACTGCTCAAAGCCAATGCGGGCGGCCTGTTCTTTCAACTGGAATTCGGTGATGCGCTGGCGCAGCGGGTCGAGCTCGCGCTCCAGCTGTAAACGGCGCTCGTCGCTGGCGCGCAGTTTGGCGGTCAGGTCGTCGTATTCACTGCGTTGGGCGCTCAAGCGCTGCTCACGCTCCAGCTTGACGGCCAGCGCGCTTTGCAAGCCGCCTTGCGCTGCCGCGTCGCTCAGGCGGGCCAGCTCTTCGTGGGCCCGCTGGGCCTCGGCCTCAATGGCGCTGGACTGCTGCGTAGCGGTGTCAATGGCGCGCGACAGCTCGGCCTTGCGCGCGTCCAGGCTGCGCAGGGTGAAGGTGGCCTCTTGCGCCTGCCGCTCCAGGCTGCGTTGTTGCTCACGGCATTCGGTGAGCTTGCGCTCGGCCTCAATCACGCGCTCGTCAAGTTGGGCGTGGCGCTCCTGGGTGTCGGCCAGTTGCATGTCGAGTTCTTCAAAGCGACCTTCAGCGGTCACGCGGCGCTCCTGCAGGTCTTCCAACTGGGCCTCCACCTCGGCCAGGTCACCTTCTAACTGGGCACTGCGGGCGCGGGCCTGCTCGGCCTGCTGGCTCAAACGCAAGGTTTCAACCTGCAACTCATGGGCGCGGTTCTGGCTCTCGGCCGCCTCGCGCCGTGCCATGCCCAGGCGCTGAGAGGCATCGGCATAAGCGGCCTCAGCGCGCACCAGGGCGGTAAGGGTTTCGTCATTGATGAAGACCTGGGCTCGCAGCTGCTTTTCCAGGTTTTCAATTTCCTGCGCACGGGCCAGCAAACCGGCCTGCTCGGAGTCCTGGGCGTAAAAGCTCACGCTGTACTGGCTCACCGCATGGCCGGATTTGACGTAAATAGTCTGGCCCGGCTGCAACTTGTCGCGCTGGGCCAATGCTTCTTCAATGCTGGCTGCGGTCAGGCAGCCTTGCAGCCAGTCGGTCATGACGGCGCGCTGGCCGGCATCGTTCACACGCAGCAGGTCAGACAGACGCGGCAAAACAGACTCTTTGTCAGGCGCTGCGGCCAGCGGTGGGCTGTAAAACGACAGCTTGGCCGGCGGCGCGTCGTTGCCAAAAGCGCGCACCAGGTCCAGACGCGACACCTCCAGCGCGCCCAGGCGCTCGCGCAAAGCGCCTTCCAGAGCGTTTTCCCAGCCCTGCTCAATATGAATACGGCTCCACAAGCCTTGCAAATGGTCCAGCCCGTGGCGTGCCAGCCAAGGCTGCAGCTTGCCATCGGTCTTGACTTTTTCTTGCAAGGCCTTCAGGGCTTCCAAGCGGGCGGACAAGTCGGCCAGCTTGGCTGATTCGGTGTTGACGGCCTGTTGCTGCGTGCGCCGGGTGTCGTCGAGTTGCGGCACGCTGTCCTGCAGTTCTTGCAGGCGCGCATCGTTCACGCTAGCGGCTTCTTGCGCCTGCTCTAGCTGGGCTTGCAGGTTGATCAGGCGGGTTTCATCCGGGGTTTCCAGCGCGTTGCGGTCGGTGCTCAGGCGCTCTTGGCGGGTGCCGAGTTGGCGCGACTGCTCTTCAATATTGCGCTGCTCAGCGGCCAGCACCTGAATTTGCTGCTGCACCTGGGCCACGCTGGCGCGCTGCTCGTTGGCGTTTTTTTGCGCCAGGCGCAGGGCCTCTTCCAGGTCAGGCAACTGCTGGGCTTGGTCTTCAACCTGGGCGGCCAGCAGCTCGGTTTTTTCTTCGCCCATCAGGGCCAGCTCCAGCAGGTTTTCAATCTCCTGCTGGGCGTCGTCGCGGCGCGTGGCCCACTGGGCCATTTGTTCTTTCAGCGTCAGCAAGCGCTGCTCCACGCGCTGGCGGCCCTCCACCACAAAGCGAATCTCAGCTTCCAGGCGCCCTACTTCGGTGCTGGCCTCGTACAGCTGGCCCTGCGCCTGGTTGACCTGGTCGCCCGCCGCGTAATGGGCCTGGCGCACGGTTTCCAGCTCGGACTCAATGGCGCGCAAATCAGCCATGCGGCTCTCCAGCGCATTGACAGCGCCCTGGGCATCGGCATTGACCTTGGCCTGGTCGGCCTCAGACTCACTGCGCCTTAAAAACCAGAGTTGGTGCTGCTTAAGCGTGACATCGGCATTGAGGGTGTTGTACTTCTTGGCCACCTCAGCCTGCTTTTCCAGCTTGTCCAGGTTGGCATTGAGCTCGCGCAGAATGTCTTCTACCCGGGTCAGGTTCTCGCGCGTGTCGCTTAGGCGGTTTTCAGTCTCGCGGCGGCGCTCTTTGTATTTAGAGACGCCAGCGGCCTCTTCCAGAAACAGGCGCAGCTCTTCGGGTTTGGACTCGATGATGCGGCTGATGGTGCCCTGGCCAATGATGGCGTAGGCGCGTGGCCCCAGGCCGGTGCCCAGAAACACGTCTTGCACGTCGCGCCGGCGCACTGGCTGGTTGTTGATGAAGTAGCTGCTGTTGCCGTCGCGGGTGAGCACGCGCTTGACAGCAATTTCGCCAAACTGGCCCCACTGACCGCCGGCGCGGTGGTCGGCGTTGTCAAACACCAGCTCCACGCTGGCGCGGCTGGACGGTTTACGGGTGGTGGTGCCATTAAAAATGACGTCTTGCATGGACTCGCCACGCAACTCCGAGGCCTTGCTCTCGCCCAACACCCAACGCACGGCGTCCATGATGTTGGACTTGCCACAGCCATTGGGCCCCACCACGCCCACCAATTGCCCAGGCAGCATGAAATTGGTGGGTTCGGCAAAGGACTTGAAGCCGGAAAGCTTGATGGAATTAAGGCGCACGGCGGGCTGGGACTGGAGAGACGGTTGAAAGTAGGACTTCAGGGCCAACAATCGGCCCCTTCTTGGAGTGACTTAATGATAACTCGCCCCATTTGGGCGGCAGAACCCTTGCGCTTAGGGGGTTGGCGCCTTGCGGCTGGCCAAATAAACCCCCGGCAGCACCAGCGCCAACCCGGTTGCATGGTGCAGGCCCAGCGGCTCATGCAGCACGCCCCAGGCCAGTAAAGTGGCCACCAGCGGCGAGAGATAAAGGGTCACGGCCACCCGGCTGGCGCCGAGTATTCTTTGCGTCCAGCCATACAGCCAGTAAGCACCCAGCCCGGGAATCAGGGCGGCGGCCAACACCAGCGCGGTGGCGTCCACCGACCACGGCGGTGTGCTGGGTTGGTAAATTTCCCAGACGGCAAAAGGGAAAATAGCCACCACGCCGCCGGCACAAATGGTGGCCAACCGGGCGGTGGCGCTAAAGGGGGTGGGCCATTTTTTTTGCAGCAGCGCGTACAAGGCCCAGGACACCATGGCCAGCACAATCCAGCCGTCGCCCGCTACCCAGTTCACTTGGGCAATGGCCAACAACTGGCCCTGGGTAATAACCGTAAGCACCCCCACCAACGCCATGGCCACGCCCAGCACCTGCACGCGGGACAGGCGCTCACCCAAAAACAGCACAGCCCCCACGGCAATCAGCACCGGCGAGGCGGCATATATAAGAGCAATGTTCATGGCGCCCGTGGTTTTGGCGCCTAAGTAAACCCAGGCGCCACACACCAGCATGCCCAAGACGCCCAGCGCCAGGTACTCATGCCAAACATCGACAATAGCCTGGCGTGCCTGCCAAAGTTCCTTGCGGGCCAGAAAAGCCAGAATGCCACCGGCCAGCCCCCAGCGCCCCAACGCCAGCATATGCGGCTCCACAATGCCCGGCGCCTTGCGCGCCACCAGGTAGTTAACCGACCACATCACCGGAATAAGCCACAACAGCCGGGCGGCCAGGCGTTCTTGCTTGTCAGAGGCTGTCAACTGGCGCTCCTACTGTTAATGCTGACGCACGCGCCATCACCTCTCGGGCGGGCAGGGTTTTAAGCCGGTGGTCGCTCCAGGTTTGGCGCCATTTGCGGGCACCCGGTTGGCCATGGCGCAGGCCCAGCATGTGGCGCGCTATGGCGTACCAAGGCGTGCCGTGCTGGGCGGCCTCGCGCTCCATGTAGGCCACCATCTGCTGCTCTACCCCCTCACGGCTCAGGGCAGCTGAGCGCTGCGGCAGCTGCGGGTACAGCGCATCCCACTCGCTGAGCCACCAGGGGTTGTGGTAAGCCTCGCGCCCCACCATCACGCCGTCCACCTGCTGCAACTCGGCCTGCAGCTGGGCGGTGGTGGTGATGCCGCCGTTGATGACGATGGTCAAGTGGGGAAAGTCATGTTTGAGCCGGTGCACCACGTCATAGCGCAGGGGCGGCACTTCGCGGTTTTCTTTCGGGCTCAGGCCCTTCAGCCAGGCGTTGCGCGCATGCACGATGAAGGTATTGCAGCCGGCACTGGCCACGGTGCCCACAAAGTCACGCACCAGGTCGTAGCTTTCATCTTTGTCCAGACCAATGCGGTGTTTGACAGTCACCGGCAGCGCCACCTTGTCAACCATGGCTTTGACGCAATCGGCCACCAGCGCGGCCTCGTTCATCAGGCAGGCGCCAAAAGCACCACGCTGCACCCGCTCGCTGGGGCAACCGCAGTTGAGGTTGATCTCGTCATAGCCCCACTGCTCACCCAGCTGGGCGCAATGTGCCAGGTCAGCCGGCTCACTGCCGCCAAGTTGCAAGGCCAGCGGGTGTTCTTCGGCGTTAAAGCGCAAATGACGCGGCACGTCACCATGCAACAAAGCGCCCGTGGTGACCATCTCGGTGTAAAGCAAAGCGTGTTGCGAGAGCAGCCGGTGCAGGTAGCGACAATGGCGGTCGGTCCAATCCATCATGGGGGCTACGGACAACTTCCAGCGATCCGATGGGACAGGTGGGACGATTGAGGGGCTTGACATGACCCGGATTATCTCTGCCAGGGCGAACACCTCACCTTTGTTGATGTAGTTCAACCCTGGCCTTGTGATTTATAGCGATAGTGAAGCACCTACGCGCCAGTGGCTTAAGGTTCAACACTTGCCTGCCTCAATTCCCCCCCCCTCGTCTACCGCGGCCATCACAGCTTTGGCGCCTGCGGCCCCCCAAGCAGTCTTCACGGCGCAGCATTTAAGCAAGGTCTACCAAATGGGGCAGGTGCGCGTGCAGGCTTTGATGGACGTGGACTTGACGATTTACAGCGGCGAGTTCATTGTGCTGCTGGGGCCATCCGGAAGCGGCAAATCGACACTCTTGAATATTTTGGGCGGGCTGGACCGGCCCAGCGGGGGCAGCGCCCGCTTTGAGGACCATGAGCTCAGCAGCGCCAGCGACGCGCAGTTGACGCAGTACCGGCGCGACCACGTGGGGTTTGTGTTCCAGTTCTACAACCTCATTCCCAGCCTGACGGTGCTGGAAAACGTGCAGCTGGTAACCGACATCGTGCAGCACCCCATGCCCGCCACCGAGGCGCTGGGACTGGTGGGCCTGGGCGAGCGGTTGGACCACTTTCCGTCACAACTCTCGGGCGGTGAGCAGCAGCGCGTGGCCATAGCGCGCGCCATTGTGAAGCGCCCGCAGGTGCTGTTGTGCGACGAACCCACCGGCGCGCTCGATTACCAAACCGGCAAGTTGGTGCTGGATGTGATTGAGCGCATTAACCGCGAGCTGGGCACCACGGCGGTGGTGATCACCCACAACGCCGCCATTGCCGGCATGGCCGACCGGGTGCTGTACCTGGGCGGCGGGCGAATTCAGCGCGAAGAACGCAATACGCACAAGCTCAAGCCGTCTGACTTGTCGTGGTGAAACGATAAAGACATGAAGGCATGAAGGCATGAAACCATGAAGGCTTTAGACCGCAAGCTTTTGCGCGATTTGCGCCTGATGTGGAGCCAGGCGCTCACCATTGCGCTGGTGGTGGCCAGTGGCGTGGCCGGCTTTGTCACCTGCTTTAGCGCTTACGACGCGCTGTCTTGGTCGCGCGATTTGTATTACGCCGACGCGCGCTTTGCCCACGTGTTTGCCACCCTCAAACGGGCACCCCATTCGTTAGAGAGCCAATTGGCGGCCATGAACGGGGCCGCGCACGTGGAGACCTCGCTCACAGAGCTGGTGCCCATGTCGCTGCCCGAGGTAGCTGATCCGATTGTGGGGCGGCTGGTAGGGCTGGATGCACGTGCGCCGCAGCGCCTGAACAAGGTGCAGTTGCGCAGCGGGCGCATGGTGCAAGCCCAGGGCACCGGGCCCATTGAGGTGCTGGTGTCTGAGGGCTTTGCGCTGGCCCGCCAGCTCAAGGCCGGCGACCGCATCAGCGCCTTGATGAACGGCAAGCAGGAGCAACTGACCGTTGTGGGCATTGCGCTCTCGCCCGAGTTCATTTTTGCGGGCTTGGGTGGCTCGCCCGACCAACGGGGCTTTGGGGTGTTCTGGATGGACCGGCGCGTGCTGGGCGCGGCCTACAACATGGAAGGCGCCTTCAACACCGTGGCGGTTCGGCTGGCACCCGGCGCCACCGAGGGGCCGGTGATTGACCAACTCGACCGCCTGCTGGCGCCCTATGGCGGGGTGCGCGCGCATGGCCGCGACTTGCAGTTGTCACACCTGATTCTCAACTCCGAGATCAAAGAGCAGCGCGTCCTGGGCACCTTGCTACCGAGTATTTTTTTGGCGGTAGCCGCCTTTTTACTCAACGTAGTGCTTGGCCGCCAAATTGCCACGCAGCGCGAGCAGGTGGCGGCCCTCAAGGCGCTGGGTTACGACAACTGGGCCATTGGCCTGCACTACCTCAAGCTGGTGTTGGTGATTGTGGTGGTAGGTGTGGTGCTGGGCATTGCGCTGGGCGCGGGCATTGGCCACTGGTTCATGAGCCTGTATGCCGATGTGTTTCGTTTCCCTCAACTGCATTACCGCGTGAAACCCGAGTTGATGCTGGCGGCGGTGGGCGTGGCCTCGGGCGCGGCCATGCTGGCCACATTGAATGCCATTCGGGCTACCGTGAGCTTGGCCCCGGCAGAGGCCATGCGCCCGCCTGCCCCCGGGGTTTACAAACCCATGCTGGTGGAAAGGCTGGGCCTGCGCCATTGGTTTTCTCCGGCAGTGCGCATGGTCTTGCGCACCATGGAGCGGCGCCCCTTGCGCACCAGTCTCACCGTGGTGGGCATTGCCGTGGCCATGGCGATTGTGATTACCGGTGCGTTTTGGGGCGACTCGATCGACGTGCTGATGGGCACGCAGTTCAACCGGGTGCTGCGTGGCGAGGTGACCCTGGGCTTGGTAGAGGCAACACCGGCGCGCGTGCTGCACGAGGTAGCGCGCTTGCCACATGTCAACGCGGTAGAGGGCGCCCGCACGGTGGCCGTTAGGCTGGTGAATGCCAACCACACCTGGCGCGGCACCTTGCAAGGCAAGCGCACGCACCCCGAGCTGCAACGCATTGTGGGTTTGCCGTTTGAGGTGTTTCAAGTACCCGCAGACGGACTGCTTCTGACCGACCGCCTGGCAAAGAAGTTGAACGTGCAGGTGGGCGACAACGTGCAGGTAGAGCTGATGGAAGGCCGGCGAGATGTGCACACCTTGCGGGTGAGTGCCACGGTGAAGGAGTTGATGGGTATGAACGCCTACCTGGAGCGCCACACCCTGAACCGTCTCTTGCAAGAGGGCGACCACATCAACCAAGTGACGGTGGCGGTAGACCGCGGCTTTGAGGAGGGGTTGCTCAAGCAACTGAAAAATTTGCCGCGGGTGGCGCTGGCGGTGAGCAAGTCTGTGATGAAGCGCAACATTGACGAGGTGACCGGGCGCAACGTGCTGGTGTTCAGCGGCATATTGACGGTGTTTGCCACCATCATTGCCATTGGCGTGGTGTACAACAACGCGCGCATAGCGCTGGCCGAGCGCGCCTGGGAGCTGGCCAGTCTGCGCGTGCTGGGTTTCACGCGCGGCGAGGTGTCGGCTTTTTTACTGGGCGAACTGGCCCTTGAGATTGCGCTGGCCACGCCCTTAGGGCTGGTCTTGGGCTATGGCCTGGCGTTCACCATCGTGAACCTGATCAAGACCGACGAGTTTTACTTTCCCCTGGTGATTCAACCCGCCACCTACGCCTTTGCCGCCTTGAGCGTGGTGGTGGCCGGCGGGATCAGTGCACTGATTGTGAGACGCCGCATTGACACGCTGGACCTGGTGGGCGTTCTCAAAACTCGTGAATAAACCTTTGAATTAATCATGAAAAAAATGTCTCGAAAACAAGGGCTGATCGTCCTCTCGGTGTTGGCGTTGGTGGCGCTGCTGGGCTGGGCTTTCATGCCCAGTCCGCGCGAGGTGGAGATAGCCACGGTGACGCAAGGCCGGTTTGAGCGCGCGGTGCAAGAGGACGGCAAAACCCGCTTGCGCGACCGCTATGTGATTACCGCCCCCATCACCGGCCGCGTGGCACGCACCGCCCTTAAACAGGGCGACACCGTAGCCCGCCACATGACCTTGGCCCTGCTGTGGCCCGCCAGCCCGGCCATGCTAGACGCCCGCACACGCGCTGAGCAACTCGCACACAGCGGAGCCATGCAGGCCAGCCTGGCTAAAGCGCAAGCCAACCGCGAACGCGCGCAAGCCGCCCTGGAGCAAGCCCGCGCCGACCTGCTACGCAGCGAGTCCCTGGCGCTACAAGGCTTTATTTCAAGCACGCAAAACGAAACTGGCCGACTCAACCTGCGCTTGCGTGACAAAGAACTGGAAAGTGCCCGCCAAGAAGAGTTGGCCGCACGCTTTGCGCTGGAGCAAGCACGCGCCGCCTTGGGGCAATTTACCAACACGCCGGCAGATGGCACGCAGACCGCCTTCGAGATCAAGGCGCCTGTTGCCGGCAAGGTGCTGAAAATTCACCAGCAAAGCGAGGGCTTGGTGATGGCAGGTACACCGCTCATGGAGATTGGCGACCCCGGCGCGCTAGAGGTGGTGCTGGACCTGCTGACCGAGGAGGCCGCGCAAATCAAACCCGGCACGCCGGTGCAACTCTCCAACTGGGGAGGGCCTGCGGTGCTGCAAGGCCAGGTGCGTTTGGTAGAGCCGGCGGCCTTTACCAAAATATCAGCGCTGGGGGTGGAGGAGCAACGCGTCAACGCAGTGGTTGATTTGGTATCGCCCGCCGAGCAGTGGAAAACCCTGGGCGACGGCTTCAAACTCGACGTGCGCGTGTTGGTGCAAACCGAGGCGCAGGCCATCAAGGTGCCAGTCAGCGCGCTGTTTCCCCAAGGCAGCCGCTCGGCCTTGTTTGTGGTGGAAGGCGGCAAAGCCCATCTGCGCGAGGTGGATGTGGTGGCCCGCAACGGCATAGAAGCCTGGATCAAACCAGGCCTGGCACCCGGCACCCGGGTAATTGTTTACCCCGAAACAGAACTAAAAGACGGCGACCGCGTCAAGCCGCGCTGAACCCCCTCAAGGGGTAACGCACCACGGGGCGGTGTCATGGAAAAAGCCCATCCATAAGGCCCAGGCCGAGCTGGCGGCTAGCGCCAAGCCGGCTAGGCGCACGCCCCAGTCGCCCCAAGCGCTGTTGCGCTGACCACGCAGACGCAGCCAGAGCCAGGGGCCGGCCATCATGGAGACGCTGGTACCCAGGGCAAAACAGGCCATGACCATGGCGCCCTGTACAGCGCTGCCGGTCAAGGTGGCGACCAGCAAGGCCGAGTACAACAGGCCGCAGGGTAAAAAGGTCCAGAGCATGCCCACCACCAGGGGCGCTCCCCTGCCCCGCCCAGCGGCCAGGCTGCGGGCAGCAGTCCATATTTTTTTGCCGCTTTGCTCCAGCCAAACAGGCTGCTGCGCACGCCACAAAAGCAGCAAACCCAGCGCCAGGGTGGCCACATGAAACAGCGTCCAGACCGGGCGCAAAGCGGCCGACTGCACGGTCAACCAGCCCAGGCCTTGCATGCTGAAAGCGGCCAGTGCGCCCAGAGTAGCGTAACCAAGCACACGGCCGGCTTGAAAGCTCCATAGCGCCGCGTTCTTGCGCGCCCCGGCGGCCTGGCCCAGGCCTGCACAGGCCGCGCCACACATGGCCACACAGTGTGGACCGCCGGCCAGCCCCATGAGCAGCCCCGTTAAAGCCAGCGAGGTTTGCATGTGAAGAAGAAAAACCGCATCAGATAATTCTGGAAAAGCGGGCCCGGGTTCGGTCGGTTTGCAGGTGGCGGTCAAACACCATGGCTACAGCGCGTACAAAAAACCAACCCATCTCGCTGACAAAAATGCCATTGTCATCCAACGTAAGCAGCCCTTGTTCACCCAGCTTGGCGATGGCTTCCATCTCTGTCGAAAAGTAGCGTTTAAAGTCGATCAAGTAGGCGAGCTCAACGGGCTCAAAGAGAACCTGGCCCTGGCACATCAAGGCCATGATGACCGTGCGTCTCAGCAAGTCATCGCGCGTCAGCGCCAGGCCGCGCACCACGGGAAACTGCCCGTGGTCCAGCCGGTCGTAATACTCTTCCAGGGTCTTGGCGTTCTGGCTGTAGGTGGCGCCAATGCGACCAATAGATGAGACGCCTAGCGCAATCAAATCGCAATCAGACTGGGTGCTGTAACCCTGAAAGTTGCGGTGCAAGCGGCCCTGGCGTTTGGCCACCGAGAGCGCGTCGCTGTGCAGGGCAAAGTGGTCCATGCCAATGTAGTCGTAGCCTGCCTCCATCAGCACGGCAATGGCGCGCGACAGCATGTGCACCTTGACGCCAGCGCCGGGCAGATCTGCCGACACGATGCGGCGCTGCGGCTTAAAGCGTTCAGGCAAATGCGCATAGGCGTACAAGGCAATTCGGTCCGGCCGCAAGGCCACAACAGTCTCCAGCGTGCGCTCAAACGAGGGGCCGGTTTGCAAGGGCAAGCCGTAAATGAGGTCGATGTTGATGGACTCAAAACCCCGCAGACGCGCCGCCTCCACCAAACTAAATACCTGTTCGGTAGGCTGCACGCGGTGCACCGCTTGTTGCACGGCGGTGTCAAAGTCTTGTACGCCAAAACTCAGGCGGTTAAAACCCAGCTGGGCCAGGGTGTCCAGGCGTGACACGTCAATGGTGCGGGGGTCCACCTCGATCGAGTACTCGCCATCGGGGGCGAGTGTGAAATTACGTCGCAGCATGGCCATGAGTTCGGTCAACTCTTCGTCATTCAAGAACGTGGGCGAACCACCACCCAGATGGATTTGCGACACGGCCTGGCCAAGCCCCAGCAAGGCGGTGTGCAGGTCTACCTCGCGGCTGAGGTACTGCAGGTAAGGCCGGGCGCGGTCGTGGTGTTTGGTGATGATTTTGTTGCAGGCGCAGTAGTAGCACAGCGACTCGCAAAACGGAATGTGCAAGTAAAGCGACAAGGGCTTGGCCATGGCAGCGGCCCCGTGGTGGCGCAGCTGCAAGGCTTGGGCGTAGTCTTCGGCCGTGAAGGCCTCGACAAAGCGATCGGCCGTGGGGTAAGAGGTGTAGCGTGGGCCGGCCACATCAAAGCGGCGAATCAGATCTTCGGAGAGGGGCGCAGCGGCAACGGGTTTCATGGGGGGTCCTAGACAAGCTTGCTCAATATGCCTGCAAGCAACCGATGACTTATTGATGCGCGTCAAATTCAGAGGTAAAGAGCCTAGATTAGATTGATGCACATCATTTTTTAACCCTAAATGGTGCCAAAATCAAACGTATGAACCCTCAATCCATCAAAGTAGCCTGCTCCAATTGCAACTTGCGAGAACTGTGCATGCCCATCGATTTAAGCCAGCAAGAGCTGGACCGAATTGATGAAGTGGTGGCCGTTCGTCGCAAGGTTAAACGGGGTGCCATGTTGTTTAGAAATGGCGAGAAGTTCACCAACCTGTACGCCATAAGAACCGGATTTTTTAAAACCTGTGTCGACACCGAAGACGGCCGTGACCAAGTCACTGGCTTTCAAATGGCTGGCGAGGTCATTGGGCTGGACGGCATTGTGAACGACCAACACACCTGCAACGCCGTAGCCCTTGAAGATGCCGAGGTGTGCGTGATGCCTTTTGATCGGCTTGAAGAACTGTCGCGCGAAATCACCGCCCTGCAGCGCCATGTGCACAAAATCATGAGCCGTGAAATTGTGCGTGAGCACGGTGTGATGCTGCTGCTGGGCAGCATGCGGGCTGAAGAGCGGCTAGCCGCCTTTTTGTTGAACCTGGTGCAGCGTTTGTTTGCACGCGGGTTCTCGCAGTCTGAGCTGGTGTTGCGCATGACACGCGAGGAGATTGGCAGCTACCTGGGCCTCAAGCTCGAGACGGTAAGCCGCACGTTTTCAAAGTTTGCCGACGAGGGCATTGTTGAAGTGAAACAGCGCCATGTGCGCATTTTGAAAATTGACGCGCTCAAGGAGATCGTCAACCCCCAGGTCTGTAACTGACCCAGCCTAACAGGCGCCCTGCTTGGGACAACCGTCAGGTCTGTCGTCTGCCTCCAGCGGGCAACGGTTCACTTCAAAGGGCGACATAGCCAGCAGCGTGGTCAAGCCACTGCCCAGCAGGCTGATACCCCAGAACACAAAAAACGAGACGGTGTAAACGCCCTGGCGCGACAAGGCCACGGGCTGGCCGAACCAGTGCAGGTCATGCGGGTCCACCATCGCAAACACCAGGGCCTCCAGCAGGCAGGCCACCAAAAAGGCGGGCCAAACAATCCACATGATTCTGCGTGACAACATGGCGTTCATCCCCTTAGGTCAGGTCAGGTCAGGTCAGGTCAGGCAATGGGGCAGCATCAGGGCTTGGGCACCACACCGGTGGCGGCGTGGTTGCGCCCCTGCATGGCGGGCGCCTGGCTACCCGCCAGCGTCTCCTTGCCCTGGGTCTGGTTGATGTTGATGCCCTGGCGGTAGTAGTCTTCGGCCAGCACTGGGTCGGGCCGGGTAATGGCCAGGTACAAGGTGATGAAACTGGCCACCACCACCAGCGCTGGACCGGCCACAACCAGCCAGACATGGCCAAATTTCCACCACGGTGCGGCTGCGCCAGAATTGTTGGGTGTCATAGGAATTACTTTCATACTTAGCGAGGCACCAGGAAGACCGATTTTTCGGTCAGGTGCCCTGGCGAATTGAGCGATTGAATTTCAAAATGAATGGGGTGTGAACCAGCAGGTGCACCTTGGTAAGGCAACTGTACCCGCACGGCAACCCAGCGCGCCTGGGTGGACTCAACCAGTACCTCAGACTCAGAACTGACGCTTAAACCCGGCAGACCCGTGACTGAAATTTTGTAGCGCTGGGTAGACTCCGTGGCGTTCATGACTTGCAGGCGGTAAACGTTTTCAATATTTCCAGCACCCACGATACGCGCCATCACGCCGCGGTCGCGCACCACGTCTACCTTGAACGGTGTTCGCAAAGACAAACTCACCAACATGGCCACCACGATAGAGCCCAGTATGGCGCTGTACACCAGCACCCGGGGCCGGAACACATGGCGCCAGGTTTGCGCCTGCGTCCATTTGTTCTTCATGGCGTTTTGCGTGGTGTACTTCACCAAGCCAGGGGCATAGCCCATCTTGTCCATGACGGTGTCGCACACATCGGCACAAGCACCGCAGCCAATGCATTCGTATTGCAGGCCTTTGCGTATGTCAATGCCCGTGGGGCAGACCTGCACGCACAGGCTGCAGTCCACACACGCGCCCAGGTTGAGACTGAGCGGGTCTGCCTTGCGCGAGCGGGCGCCACGGGGCTCGCCGCGTTCGGTGTCGTAGGTGACGATCAGGGTGTCTTTGTCGAACATGGCGCTCTGAAAGCGCGCATAAGGACACATGTGCTTGCACACCTGCTCACGCATGAAGCCAGCATTGCCATAGGTGGCAAAGCCATAGAAGAAGGTCCAGAACACTTCCCAGGAACTCATGCTCAATTGCAGAAACTCAAGGCTCAAATCCTTGATGGGCGTGAAGTAGCCCACAAAGGTAAAACCGGTCCACAAGGCCAGCAGCAGCCACAGAACATGTTTGAGGGTTTTTCGGCCCAGGGTATCCAGAGAAAAGGGCTTGGCGTCACGCCGCATACGGGCAGAGCGGTCGCCCTCCACCTGCTTCTCTATCCAGAGAAATATTTCGGTGTACACGGTTTGTGGGCAGGCGTAGCCACACCACAGGCGCCCGGCTACGGCCGTGAACAAAAAAAGCGACAGCGCAGAGATAACCAGCAAGCCCGTCAAGTAAATGAAGTCTTGCGGGTAGAGCACCAAACCAACTATGTAAAACCGCCGGGAGGCCAGGTCAAACAGCACCGCCTGGCGCTGCCCCCACTCCAGCCAGGGCAGACCATAAAACACCAGTTGGGTCAGCACCACCATGGCCCAGCGCCAACGCGAGAAAAACCCCGACACGCTGCGCGGATAAATTTTCTCGTGCGCGGCGTAAAGCGAGATCATCACCTCATCCGTAGCATCGACTGGCGCAGGTGGCGCGTAGCCAGCTTGCGCCACGATGGGGATGATCTTGCGGGGCTTAGGGTCAGGAGAAGTCAATGTTGTACTTCGGTTGAAGGGGCAAAGGCACGTTACCGATCACAAATACAGATCACAGATACAGATCACAGTTACCAATTAAGGCGCGGCTTTTTTACCGTTGTTGGACAAACCCCAAACATAAGAGGCCAGCACATGAATTTGTGCTTCGGTCAGCTTGTCAGCCTGCGCCGGCATTTGGTTGACTTTGCCGTTGTTGACCATGGCCACAATGGCAGCCTCGCCATAGCCGTGCAACCAGATGTCGTCGGTCAGGTTAGGCGCACCAAGTGCTGGGTTGCCTTTGCCGTCCATGCCATGGCAGGCCGCGCAAGCCGCAAACTTGGACTTACCCAGGGCCGCTTGCAAAGAGTCATGCGGACTGCCCGACAAGCTCAACACGTATTGCGCCACGTTCTTGACATCGTCTGGGGTACCAACCGCCGCAGCCATGGGGGGCATGTTGCCCATACGGCCTTTGACCAAGGTTTCCTGGATGATGGCCGGTGCGCCACCATGCAACCAATCAGCATCGGTGAGGTTGGGAATGCCTTTGTTGCCACGTGCATCGGAGCCATGGCACTGGGCGCAGTTGTTCATGAACAAGCGCTCACCAATGGCCACGGCCTGCGGGTCTTTGGACACGTCTTCTGGTTTCATGGCCGTGAATTTGGCGTAGAGCGGCGCGACCTCCTGGTTGCCTTTGTCCAGCTCGGCCAGATGCTGGCCCGTCGAGGTCCAGCCCAATTTGCCGCCGTAGTTACCCAGGCCAGGGTACAACGCCAGGTACACAAAGGCGAAGAGGATGGTGAGCACAAACAACCAAGCCCACCAGCGGGGCAAGGGGTTGTTCATCTCGCGCAGGTCGCCGTCCCAGACGTGGCCAGTGGTGTTGTCGTGCGAGGTCATGACCTGGGCCTTGCCGCTGAACCAGAGCAGCAGCAGGCAGGCCAAAATGCTGACGCCTGTGACTCCGGCGACAAACATCGACCAAAAATTGCTAGTGAAGTCGCTCATTATTTTTCCTTTGAATGCGGTGCGTCAATCTTGCTCAAACGGCAGCTGGGCCGCCTCTTCAAAATCCTTGGCGTTGCGCCGGGCGTAGGCCCAGACCACAATGCCGATGAAGGTGATGAAGCTGACCACGGTGGCCAGGGAGCGCAGTGTGTTGATGTCGATGTCCATGTCAGACCCCTGAGATTATTTGACCGATGTTCCGAGCACTTGCAGATAAGCAATCACGGCGTCAATCTCCAGCTTGCCTTTGAGTTCTTGCGTGGAAGCCGCAATCTGCGCGTCTGTGTAAGGCACGCCTACGTTGCGCAGGGCCTTCATGTGGGCGGGCATGCTTTGGGCATCTACCGCGTCTTTGAGTAACCACGGGTAGGCCGGCATGTTGGACTCGGGCACCAGGTCACGCGGGTTGTTCAGGTGGTCGCGGTGCCATTGGTCGCTGTATTTGCCGCCCACGCGGTGCAGGTCTGGACCGGTGCGTTTGCTGCCCCATTGGAAGGGGTGGTCATACACAAATTCACCCGCCACCGAGTAGTGGCCATAGCGCAGCGTTTCGGCACGGAACGGACGAATCATTTGCGAATGGCAGTTGTAGCAACCTTCACGGGTGTAAATGTCGCGCCCAGCCAATTGCAGCGCGGTGTAGGGCTGCAGGCCTTTGACCGGTTCGGTGGTGGACTTCTGGAAGAACAGGGGAACAATTTCAACCAGTCCGCCCACCAGCAGGACCAGCAAGATCAGGACAATCATCAAAAAATTGTTGGTTTCAATTTTTTCGTGCGACAGGCCGCCGCTAGATTTTGGGTTTGCCATGGTATTTTTCTTTCTCAGGCGTGGACAGCGGCTGCAGGAATAGTCACTTGAACCGAGCGTCCCTGGGTGGCCGTTTTAACCACGTTCCAGAGCATGACCAGCATGCCGCCCAAGTACAACAGACCGCCCAACAAACGCAGGACATAGAACGGGTAGGTGGCTTTGACCGACTCGACAAAGGTGTAGGTGAGGGTTCCATCGGGGTTGATGGAGCGCCACATCAGGCCCTGCATGACACCGGCAATCCACATGGCAGCGATGTAAATCACGATGCCAATGGTGGCAGTCCAGAAGTGCACCTCAATGGCCTTGACGCTGAACATCTGCTTCTGGCCAAACAGGCGCGGAATCAGGTAGTACATGGAACCCATGGTGACCAGGCCCACCCAACCCAATGCGCCGGAATGCACGTGGCCCACGGTCCAGTCGGTGTAATGTGACAAGGCATTGACGGTCTTGATAGACATCATGGGGCCTTCAAACGTGGACATGCCGTAGAAAGACAAGGACACGATCAGGAAACGCAGGATGGGGTCATCGCGCAGCTTGTGCCAGGCGCCCGACAAGGTCATGATGCCGTTGATCATGCCGCCCCAGCTAGGGGCCAGAAGAATCAGAGAGAACACCATGCCCACGGACTGGGTCCAGTCTGGCAAGGCGGTGTAGTGCAGGTGGTGCGGGCCGGCCCACATGTAAGTGAAGATCAGCGCCCAAAAGTGAACAATGGACAAACGGTAGCTGTACACCGGCCGCTCAGCCTGCTTGGGAATGAAGTAATACATCATGCCCAAAAAGCCCGCCGTCAAGAAGAAGCCCACGGCATTGTGGCCGTACCACCACTGCACCATAGCGTCTTGCACGCCGGCGTAAGCCGAGTAAGACTTCATGTAACCGGCGGGAATGGCAGCACTGTTAACCAGGTGCAACAGCGCCACGGCAATGATGAACGCTCCGAAGAACCAGTTGGCTACGTAAATGTGGCGCACCTTGCGGGTGCCAATGGTGCCAAAGAAGACAATGGCAAATGACACCCAGACCAGCGTGATCAAAATGTCTATGGGCCACTCCAGCTCAGCGTATTCCTTGCCTTGGGTGTAGCCCATTGGCAAAGAAATGGCCGCAGCCAAAATAACCAGTTGCCAGCCCCAAAAGGTAAAGGAGGCCAGTTTGTCGCCAAACAGGCGCACATGGCAGGTGCGCTGCACCACGTAATAGGCCGAGGCGAACAGTCCGCAACCACCAAACGCAAAAATGACCGCGTTGGTGTGCAAAGGCCGCAAGCGCCCGTAACTTAGCCAGGGAATGCCCAGGTTCAGCTCAGGCCAGGCCAATTGGGCGGCAATGATCACGCCGACCAGCATGCCCACCACGCCCCAGACCACGGTCATGATGGCAAACTGCCTAACGACGTTGTCGTTGTAGGTCGTCGCTGTTGTATTGGGAAATACCATGTTCACCTCTTCTCAATATGTTTGGAAGAAGTGTCTTGTGGAAAACCCTGAGACGGTTTGACACAGGTCAACCGTGCTTAACAATTCTTAAGGCTCCTTAAGAATTCTTTCGCCTTCACTCTCCACATCATCAAACTGGCCGCGGTAAATCGCCCACCAAAGCCCGCCGATGATGAAAAACACCAGAATGACAGACAGAGGAATCAACAAATACAGAATGTCCAAAAAGGGCCTCCAGGGGGGTTATTGTGGTGAAACCAGCTTTCGGCTTCTTGACAGGCGCAGCGCATTGAGCACCACCAGCAAAGAGCTGCTGGCCATGCCCAGCCCGGCCAGCCAAGCCGGCAGCCAGCCCACCACCGCCAAAGGCACGCACACCGCGTTGTAGGCTGCGGCCCAGGCCAAGTTTTGCCGCACCACGCGCAAAGTGCGTCTGGCCAGCAACAAGCTGCTGGCCACCCCCATGAGCTGGTCGCCCAGCACCACAAAATCGGCTTTCGACTGCGCCAGGGGCACCGCTTGGCCCAGCGCAAAAGAGACTTGTGCGCCGGCCAGCAAAGGGCCGTCGTTCAAGCCATCGCCCACCACGGCCACCTGGTGTCCGGCTTGCTGCAGGCGCTGCAAGGCGTCCAACTTGTCCTGCGGCGAGCAGGCAGCCTGGTAGTTGCGCAAACCCAGGCCTTGCGCCACCCGAGCCACAGCTTGCGGCTGATCGCCCGAGACGATGTGCAGGACGACCCCCGCCTGCTGCAAAGCGTTCAGGGTGGCCAGCGCATCGGGGCGCAGGTCTTCCTGCAAGTCAAAGGTGGCGAGCCAGCCCTGCGCATCACACATGTGGGCTTGAACCCTGTCGGCCACCTGGGGTGCCAAAGCGCAAAACGACGCAGAGCCCAGGCGCAGCGTTTCAGGCAGAGGGGCGGCCCCGCCCTGCCCCACGGCATGCGATGGCGCCTGCGGGAAAACTTGGCCTGACAGGCCCTGGCCGGGTATTTCAGTAACCTGGTCAGCCAGCCACGCTTGGGCCATCGGCGCTTGGCTGGCTGCCAAGGCCAACGCTTTGGACACCGGATGCAGCGACTGCCGAGCCAGCGCTGCCGCCATGGCCAGCGCCTGTTCTGGCGTGACACCTTCGCGTACGCGGGTGCTGACCAGCACCAGGGCATCACGCGTGAGGGTGCCGGTTTTGTCAAAAATAACCGTGTCGACCGCCGCCAGCGCCTCCAAGGCATTGAGCTGGCGCACCAGCACGCCGTTGCGGGCAAGCGCGCCGGCAGCAGCCAGCATGGCCGCAGGCGTGGCCAGCGACAAAGCGCACGGGCAAGTAACCACCAGCACGGCAACGGCCACCATCAGCGCCTGGGCTGGGTCACGGCTCCACCAGAAAGCCGCCGACAGACCTGCCGCCAGCAGCACAGCCAGCAAAAAAGGCTTGGCAATGCGGTCGGCCAGACGCGCCAGCTGCGGCTTGCTACCGGAGGCACTTTCCATCAAGGCCACGATGCTGGCAAAGCGGGTGTTCTCGCCCACCTGGTCTACCCGCAGCTCCACCACCGCACTGAGGTTGTAGCTGCCGGCAATCACGGTGTCGCCCTGGCCCCGCAGCAAGGGGTTCGATTCACCGGTGAGCAAGGCTTCATCCACCAGCGTGCTGCCCTTCATCAGCGTGCCATCGGCCGGAAAGCACTCACCCGGCACCAGGCGCAGCACATCGCCCGGCAACAAGCGGCGCACTGCCACACGCTCCCAGGAACCATCAACCTTGCGCCGCGCCACACTGTCAGGTAGCCGGTTCATCAAGGCTTCTAGGGCGCCGGCCGTGCGGCTGCGCAGGCGCAGCTCCAGCCAACGGCCAGCCAGCAGAAAGAATACAAACATGGTGAGCGAATCGAAGTACACCTCGCGGCCCCAGACACTGTTGGGCTCAAAGGTTCCCGCTGTGCTCACCACGAAAGTAATGGCCATGCCCAAGGCCACTGGCAGGTCCATGCTGACACGCCGGTGCAGCAGGTCTTGCCAAGCACTGGAGAAAAAGGGGCCACAGGAAAACAGGATGACCGGCAGGGTCAGCACCCAAGACGCCCAGCGCAGCAACTGCTCCATCTCCGGGGTGAGGTCGCCGGGCTGCGCTATGTAAGCCGGCCAGGCGTACATCATGACTTGCATCATGCACAGGCCCGCTACCAACATGCGCCACAACGCTTTGCGGCTTTCAAGCTGGCGTCGATCACGGGCAAAGGCATCGTTGGCAGGCACGGCGCGGTAGCCGCTGGCCAGCACCGCCTGCATCCAGTCGGAGGGCCGCACCGCATCGGCCTGCCAGACCACACGGGCGCGGTGGCTGCCCGCGCTCACCTCGGCTTTGAGCACGCCCGGCACGCGTTGCAACGCTTCTTCTACCGTGATGGCGCAGGCCGCGCAGTGCATGCCTTCTATCAAAAGCCGGGATTCCCAGCAGTTGGCTTGATTGCCATCTGGGCGGCTAAAGGCCGACCACTCCTGTGGGTCGTCCAGAAGTTGCAAGACCTCGTCCTTGGTTTGATCGGGGGCAACCGGGAGGCTGGTGCTTGCAATAGACATGGGCGCGTAGGTTAACCGGTGGAGAGGCCAGATTGCTTGACGAATATCAAGTCTCCATTATTCCAAGGGCGTAGCCTCTAGGCTTCAACCAAACGGAGCATTCGATGTATCAAAAAATTCTTGTCGCCACCGACGGATCCACGCTGTCCAAAAAAGCCGTGACCAGCGCGATTGAGCTGGCCGCTCTGGCGGGGGCGTCCCTGGTGGTGTTGAAAGTAGTTCCCCGCTACCCGCAAAGTTATTTTGAAGGCGGCATCGCCTTGCAGGCGGCCGAAATGAGCCGGGTGGAGAAGCAGTGGGCGGACAGCGCCCAAGCCATTGTGGACGCGGTACAAAAAGTGGCAGAGGCCAAAGGGGTCAAAGCCAAGGGCGTCACCGTCAAATCAGACCTGGTGTCTGATGCCATCATTGCCTGCGCCAAAAAGAACAAGTGCGATTTGATCGTGATGGCCTCTCACGGCCGCCGCGGCATCAAACGCCTGCTGCTGGGCAGCGAAACCCAGTTGGTCCTGACCCACTCGCACGTGCCGGTATTGGTGCTGCGCTAAATGCAACGGCGGTCCTGAGCCAGCCAGAGGGTGCTCAGGAGCCGCCGTACTGGGCGCGCAACAGGTTTTTTTGCACCTTGCCCATGGTGTTACGCGGCAACTCGGTCACCACAAAGCACTGCTTGGGTATTTTGAAGTTGGCCAATTTGGCTTTGAGGCTGGCCAAAATCTGCGTGGGCACCACGGTGGCGCCGGGTTTGGCAATCACCACAGCCACCCCCACCTCGCCAAAGTCGGCATGTGGGATACCCACCACAGCGCTTTCCATCACACCCGCAAGTTCATTGATATAGCCTTCAATCTCGGCCGGGTACACGTTGTAGCCGCCGCTGATGATGAGGTCTTTGCTGCGGCCCACAATCGTCACGTAACCGCGCGCGTCAATGCGGCCTACATCGCCGGTCTTGAAATAACCGTCAGCCGTGAATTCTTCGGCCGTTTTTTCAGGCATACGCCAGTAGCCCTTGAACACATTCGGGCCTTTGACTTCAATGCCGCCAATCTCACCGGGCACGACCGGCGTGCCGGCCTCGTCCATCACCCGCAAACTGACGCCAGGCAAGGGGAAACCCACGGTGCCGCCACGCCGTTCGCCTTGCGCGGTGTCATACGGGTTGGAGGTGAGCATGGTGGTCTCACTCATGCCATAGCGCTCCAAAATGGTGTGGCCGGTACGGGTCTGCCATTCGGTAAACGTTTCAATCAGCAAGGGGGCTGAGCCTGCAATGAAGAGACGCATATTGCGGGTGACGTCGGCGTTCAAACCCGGCTCGGCCAGCAGACGCACATACAGCGTGGGCACGCCCATAAAAACGGTGGCTTGCGGCATTTTTTGCAGCACCAGCTTGGGGTCGAATTTGGACAACCAGATCATCTTGCTGCCGTTGAGCAGCGCGCCATGTATGGCCACAAACAGGCCGTGCACATGAAAGATGGGCAAGGCATGAATCAGCACGTCGCCGCCCTGTGCGGCACTGCGCCAACCCCAGTAGCTTTTGAGAACCTTTGCGTTGCTGAGCAAATTGCCGTGGGTCAGCATGGCCCCCTTGGAGCGGCCGGTGGTACCGCTGGTGTACAAAATGGCCGCCAGGTCATCGGCGACTTTTGGTACCACAGCATGCACGTCAGAACAATGCGCGGCACGCTCCAGCAGGGAGCCGGTGCGGTCGTCGTTGAGCGTGAACACATAGGGCGTGCCGGCCTTGAAGGCGATCTTGCTAACCCAGCCAAAATTTTTGCCGGTGCACACCACCACGGCGGGCTCGGCGTTGCCTATGAAGTACTCGATTTCTGCACTTTGGTAGGCCGTGTTGAGTGGCAAAAACACAAAACCGGCGCGCAGGGTAGCCAGGTAAAGCACCAGGGCTTCCACCGATTTTTCTACCTGCACCGCAATGCGCGAGCCGGTGGGCAGTTCCAGTGAGGCCAGCAAATTGGCCACCATGGCGCTGGCGCGGTCCAGGTCGCGCCAGGTGTAGAACAAGCCGTTGTCGGTTTCAACCGCAACGCTGTCCAGCGCCTGAGGGAAGGCGGCGCGCAGCGCGCTGTAAAGGTTGTGGTTGCTGCCTGGGGTGCGTGAGGGTTGGTTCATTTCAAGGTCGGGATGAAGCAAAGTTAATCAAAGCCAATTTCAGAAGTGCCATAAGGTGCGGGCGGGCTTAAAACACTGGGGGGCGTTTTTCAAGAAACGCGGTAATGCCTTCGCGGTGCTCAGCACTGTCTGCATAGTCGTAAGCCTGAGACGCAAGCAAGGCAACCAAGGCGCCAGCCTCTGGGCTGCTAAGCAAAGCGCGCAGGGTTTGTTTGTTGAGGCGGGCCGCATGCGGCGCCAATGCGGCGATGTGCTGCGCGCGAATTTGCGCCTGCGCCAGCAATAGATCAAGCGGCAGCACCTGGCTTAAAAAGCCACAGCGCTGCATGTCTTCGGCGTTGAAAACGGCCGCCTCAAGCAGCATGCGCCGGGCCACACCCAGGCCCAGTTCACGCGCCACCAACGCTGACTCGCGCGGGGCCATCGGAAAACCTAATTTAGCGATGGGAGCGCCAAAACGGGCACTGTCAGCGGCCAAGCGAATGTCGCAACAACTGGCAATTTCGACGCCGGCGCCCATGCAGTTGCCACGGATCTGCGCCACCATCGGCACATCGCAGTTCAGCATGGCTTGCAAAGCGCCCCAGACTTCCTGTTCATGAAAATGGCGCAGCTGCTCCGGGTCAAACCGAAAGTCGGGGTATTCAGAAATATCGCCGCCCGCACAAAAGTGCTCGCCGTCGCCTTGTACCAGCACACAGCGCACGCCGGGTTGCTGCTGCAGGTCTTCAAACACCGTGCGCAAAGACTGCCACATGGCCCGCGTCATGGCGTTAAAGCGTGCAGGGTTGCTGAGCGTGACCTGCGCCACGCCCTGCGCCTGCAGCACCAAAATTTGACCCGACATGGCAGGACTCAGGCCATCAATCCAGCTTGGCGCCCGAGGCCTTGACCACGGTCGTCCAGCGCTTGATCTCAGCGCTGACAAAGTTGCCAAACTGCACCGGGGTCAGGGCGCCAAACTCAGCACCGTTGCTGGCCCATACGGCTTTGAGTTCATCAGTGGCGGCCGCACGGCGCATTTCTTCGACGATGCGGGCCTGAACATCGGCAGGCGTTCCTTTGGGTGCCCACAGGCCGTACCAGGTGGCGACGGTGTAGTCTGGCAAGCCCAATTCGGCGGCACAGGGCACGTCAGGAAAAGCGGGATTGCGCTTGTTGCCGGAGACCATCAGCGCCTTGATGCGTCCGCCCTTGATGTGGCTGGCCGATGAGGCCAGGCCGTCAAACATCATGTCCACGTTGCCGGCAATCAAATCCTGCAAGGCAGGGCCGGCGCCACGGTATGGAATATGGGTGATAAAGGTTTGTGTTTGCTGCTTGAACAACTCACCAGCCAGGTGGTGCGAGGTGCCGCCACCGGCTGAACCGTAGTTCAGGCGCCCCGGGTTTTTGCGCACCTGCGCCAAAAACGCCTTGAAATCACCCGGCACCAGCTTGGGGTTGACCACCAGCACCTGCGGCACGCTGGCTATCAAAGCCAGCGGTACAAAGTCTTTTTCAATGTCGTAATCCAGCTTGGCGTACATAGATGGGGCAATGGCATGGTGCACCGCACCCATGAACAACGTGTAGCCGTCTGGCGCAGCCTTAGCGGCAATACCTGCGCCCACCGTGCCCCCGGCCCCACCCCGGTTGTCGATGATGAGTTGCTTGCTCGTTTGTTTGGCAAATTGGGCGGACAGCGGGCGGGCGAACGTATCCGTTCCGCCCCCTGGTGGAAACGGCACCACCAGCGTGACCGGCTTGGACGGCCAGGTGGATTGGGCCAGCGCGGCCAGCGGCAGCGCCAGGGCGCTGGCGGTTGCGGTTGCAGTGGCGGCACGCAATATGTCACGGCGGGTACCGTGTAGGGCGATGTTGAACGTCATGCTTGTCTCCTGTAATTGTGAATACCTGTTAACGCCTCGCACTCTAACCCAAGCCCGGGCGCCACGTGGGTCGCCTCAGTCCTCAGGCTATTGGCAGCCTCAAGCCTTTTTTCGCGCCGCCCAGCGGCACAACCCAAGGCCACCGAGCACCATGGGCACACACAGCCACTGGCCCATGCTCATGCCCAAGGACAAGATCCCCAGGTGGGCATCGGGCTCGCGGAAAAATTCCGCCACAAACCTGAACACGCCATAGCCCACCAGAAACAGCGCCGCCACCTGGCCCTCTTTTCTCGCTTTGCGGGCGTAAAACCACAACAGCACAAACAACAACAGGCCTTCAAGCAAAAACTGGTAGAGCTGCGACGGGTGGCGCGGCAGATCGCCGGCACCGCGAAACACCATGCCCCAGGGCAGGTCCGGGCTGCTCAGACGGCCCCACAACTCGCCGTTGATGAAGTTGCCGATTCGCCCTGCCGCCAGGCCGGTGGGTACGCAGGGCGCCACAAAATCGGCCACTTGAAGCCAGGGCTTGTGGCGGGAGCGGGCAAACCAGATCATGGCCACCACCACACCCAACATGCCACCATGAAAACTCATGCCCCCTTGCCACACAGCCAACACCTCCAGCGGATGCGCCAGGTAATAAAGCGGCTTGTAAAACAGGCAGTAGCCGATGCGCCCGCCCAACACCACGCCCATCACGCCTATGAACAGAATGTCTTCCACATCCTGACGTTTCCAGGCGCCTGGCCCGGTGACTGATGCAAAAGGCGCGTGACGCAAACGACGCAAGCCCAACAGCATGAACAGGCCAAACGCGGCCAGGTACGTGAGCCCATACCAGTGGACTGCCAAGGGCCCGATTTGCAGGGCGACTGGATTGATTTGAGGGTGTAACAACATGGAACGGATTGTGCCCGCAAGTCCCTACGCGTCAGCAACCCGTCTGGAGGCCACGCCAAGTCTCTAAAATAAGCGAAGAAATCCACTTTTCACCAGAGACACCCCATGGACACCAAACCCGTCATCATGAACCCGCGCTCCAAAAACATCACCGAGGGCAAATCGCGCGCGCCCAACCGCTCCATGTACTACGCCATGGGCTATGAAGAGGCCGATTTCAAGAAACCCATGATTGGCGTGGCCAACGGGCACAGCACCATCACCCCTTGCAACTCGGGTCTGCAAAAGCTGACCGATGCGGCCATTGACGGCATTGAAGAGGCCGGCGGCAACGCCCAGGTGTTTGGTACGCCCACCATTTCAGACGGCATGGCCATGGGTACCGAGGGCATGAAGTACTCGCTGGTGAGCCGCGAAGTGATCTCGGACTGCATCGAGACTTCCGTACAAGGCCAGTGGATGGATGGCGTGCTGGTAGTGGGCGGCTGTGACAAAAACATGCCCGGCGGCCTGATGGGCATGCTGCGCGCCAATGTGCCCGCCATTTACGTCTACGGCGGCACCATTTTGCCGGGCCATTACAAGGGCAAAGACCTCAACATTGTGAGCGTATTTGAAGCCGTAGGCGAAAACGCCGCAGGCCGCCTGAGCGACGAAGACCTGCTGCAAATTGAACGCCGCGCCATTCCCGGCACCGGCTCCTGCGGTGGCATGTACACCGCCAACACCATGAGTTCGTCCTTTGAGGCCTTGGGCATCTCCCTGCCCTACTCGTCCACCATGGCCAATCCGCATGACGAAAAGGTGAACTCGGCCAGGGAATCGGCCAAGGTTTTGGTCGAAGCGATTCGGCAAGACATCAAGCCGCGCGACATCGTGACCCGCAAGTCGATTGAAAACGCCGTGGCTGTCATCATGGCCACCGGCGGTTCCACCAATGCTGTGCTGCACTTTCTGGCCATTGCCCATGCGGCAGATGTGGAATGGTCGATTGAAGACTTTGAAAGCGTGCGCGTCAAAACCCCGGTGCTGTGCGATCTGAAGCCCAGCGGCCAGTACCTGGCGGTCGACCTGCACCGCGCCGGCGGCATTCCGCAAGTGATGAAAATGCTGCTGAACGCAGGCTTGCTGCACGGCGACTGCCTGACCATCACCGGCAAGACCATTGCCGAGACCCTCAAAGACGTGCCCGATACACCGCGCGCCGACCAAGACGTGATTCGTCCCATGAGCAACCCGATGTACGCCCAGGGACACCTGGCCATTCTCAAGGGCAATCTCAGCCCCGAGGGCTGCGTCGCCAAAATTACAGGCCTGAAAAACCCGGTCATGACCGGCCCAGCCCGCGTGTTTGACGACGAGCAGTCGGCCCTGGCCGCCATTCTGGCCAACAAAATTGTGGCCGGCGACGTGATGGTGCTGCGCTACCTCGGCCCCAAAGGCGGCCCGGGCATGCCCGAAATGCTGGCCCCCACGGGTGCGCTGGTGGGCCAAGGCCTGGGCGAGTCCGTGGGTCTGATCACCGACGGCCGCTTCTCCGGCGGTACCTGGGGCATGGTGGTAGGCCACGTGGCGCCTGAGGCGGCCGTGGGCGGCACCATTGCCTTCATTCATGAAGGTGACTCCATCACCATTGACGCGCACCAGTTGTTGCTGCAACTCAATGTCAGCGATGAAGAAATTGCCAAACGCCGCGCCGCCTGGACCGCCCCCGCCCCACGTTACACCCGTGGCGTGCAAGCCAAGTTTGCCTTCAACGCCTCCACGGCCAGCAAAGGTGCGGTACTGGACAACTATTAAAGGCCGCTTTCAATAAAGCAGCGACAAGTGGAGCAACTTGTACGGGATTAAAAAAGCGCCCGTCCCTTGTCAACTGCCTTGGCTACACTGGCGTTAAATAAGAGTTGTAAATTAAAGGAAAAATGATGAAACGTATATTGTTTGCTTTGACACTCGCTGCCTGCGTGACGGCCCCTGCCTTTGCCGATCAGGCCCTGGCCACGGCCAAAAATTGCATGGCTTGCCATGCCGTAGACAAAAAACTGGTGGGCCCCTCTTACAAAGATGTCGCCAAAAAATATGCGGGTCAAAAAGACGCTGCCGACAAACTGGCCGTCAAAATTATCAAAGGCGGTTCTGGCGTGTGGGGTGCCGTGCCCATGCCCGCTAACGCCCAGGTCAATGAAGCCGAATCTAAAAAACTGGCTGCATGGGTTTTGAGCCTCAAGTAAATTGCCTAGTCCGGGTTTTGGCCCGGCCACAAAAAAGCCCGCTTCATAGAGCGGGCTTTTTTTATGGGGGCTGAGGCTATTGCCTCAGCCTAGGGTCCATTGAACCTCAATAGGCCTGGCCCAACTGGTCCAGGATGGCCGGGTTTTCCAGCGTCGAGGTGTCTTGCGTGATGGACTCGCCTTTGGCCAGCGAACGCAGCAAGCGGCGCATGATTTTGCCGGAGCGGGTTTTGGGCAAATTTTCACCAAAGCGGATGTCTTTGGGCTTGGCGATGGGGCCAATTTCTTTGGCCACCCAGTCGCGCAATTCCTTGGCAATGGCTTTGGCTTCATCGCCCGTGGGCATGGGGCGCTTGAGCACCACAAAGGCGCAAATGGCCTCGCCGGTCAAATCATCCGGGCGGCCCACCACGGCGGCTTCAGCCACCAGGTCGGTCTTGGCCACCAAAGCCGATTCAATTTCCATGGTGCCCATGCGGTGGCCCGAGACGTTCAGCACGTCGTCAATACGGCCGGTAATGCGGAAGTAGCCCCGGTCAACACTGCGCACCGCGCCATCGCCTGCGAGGTAGTAGGTGCCGCCCATTTCTTCAGGGAAGTAGCTCTTTTTGAAGCGGTCGGGGTCGTTCCAGATGGTGCGAATCATGGAAGGCCAGGGGCGCTTGACCACCAACATGCCGCCTGAGCCGTTGGGCACGTCATTGCCCGCTTCATCAACGATGGCGGCCATGATGCCGGGCAGCGGCAAGGTGCAGCTACCAGGCACCAGCGGCGTGGCACCGGGCAAGGGCGTGATCATGTGGCCACCGGTTTCGGTCTGCCAGAAGGTGTCCACAATGGGGCAACGCTCGCCACCAATGTTTTTGTAGTACCACATCCAGGCCTCGGGGTTGATGGGTTCGCCCACCGAACCGAGGATGCGCAGGCTGCTCAGGTTAGAGCGGTCAGGGTGCACTTTTTCATCACTCTCGGCAGCCTTGATGAGCGAGCGAATGGCGGTGGGTGCAGTGTAGAAAATGCTGCACTTGTGGCGCTCAATCATCTGCCAGAAACGACCGGCATTGGGGAAGGTGGGGATGCCTTCAAAAATGATTTGGGTAGCGCCTGCAGCCAGCGGGCCGTAGGCCACATAGGCGTGGCCGGTAATCCAGCCAATATCAGCGGTACACCAGAACACATCGTCAGGCTTCAAGTCGAAGGTCCAGTCCATGGTCAACTTGGACCACAACATGAAACCGCCCGTGGCATGCTGCACGCCCTTGGGTTTACCGGTAGAGCCCGACGTGAAGAGAATGAACAAGGGGTGCTCGGCGCCCACGGGCACCGGGGCGCATTCGGTGCTTTGACCGGCCAGGGCCTGGGCAAAGGTTTTGTCGCGGCCAGCCACCATGTTGCAGGCGGTAGCAGTGCGCTCAAACACGAACACGTTTTTGATGGACTCGCAGCCACCAAGCCCCAGACCCTCGTCCACAATGGATTTGAGGGGCAGCTCTTTGCCACCGCGCATCTGGTAGTTGGCTGTCACCACGGCCACGGCGCCAGCGTCAATGATGCGCTCTTGCAGCGCCTTGGCCGAGAAGCCACCAAACACCACGCTGTGGGTGGCGCCAATGCGGGCGCAGGCCTGCATGGCAATCACGCCTTCAAGCGTCATGGGCATGTACACCAGCACGCGGTCGCCTTTTTGAATGCCATTCGCCTTCAAAGCGTTGGCAAACTGGCTGACCTTGGCCAGCAGTTCTTTGTAGGTGGTTTTGGTGACGGCGCCATCGTCGGCCTCAAAAATGACCGCCGTTTTGTTCTCGTTGGCCGTGCCCATGTGTTTGTCCAGGCAGTTGGCCGAGGCGTTGAGTTCGCCGTCGTCAAACCATTTGTAAAACGGGGCGTTGGACTCGTCCAGCGTCTGGGTGAAGGGCTTGCTCCAGACCACGTTTTCACGCGCCAGGCGGGCCCAGAAGCCCTCAAAATCTTTCTCAGCTTCAGCGCACAAGGCGTTGTAGCCCTCCATACCGGAGATACGGGCCGCCTTGACAGTGGCTTCACTGGGCGGGAAAACGCGATTTTCAACCAACACGGACTGGATCGCAGACGACGGTGCACTCATGAACAAGTCTCCTCTAATTAATCAACACTTCTTAATCAACACTATTTTGAACGGATCGCAGAAATGTCGGCGCTGGCACTTACAAGCCACTGACTGGCCTGAAACTTACGCCATGCCCGTACGGTGGGCCTGGAGGCAGCATGGCCGAAGGCGTCATCGCAAATGCACCCTCTTTACAATAAGCGGCGACAAGAACCTTCACCCCACCAGAGCACTAAAAAACCATGCCTTCAACGCCCCAAACTGCTGTCACGCCGCGCAAACTTCGTCCCCTGCCCGCCTTCATCTTTGCCAGTCGCTGGCTGCAACTGCCCCTGTACCTGGGCCTGATTGCGGCGCAGGCGGTGTATGTGTTTCACTTCTGGCTTGAGCTGGTCCACCTGGTGGAGGCCGCTTTCGGCAGCCAGACGGCGCTGCAGGCGCTGGTGAGCAGCATTGGCTACAAGGCCGACCTGGCGCCTACCCACCTGAATGAAACCATCATCATGCTGGTGGTGCTGGCGCTGATTGACGTGGTCATGATCTCCAACCTGTTGATCATGGTCATTGTGGGCGGCTACGAAACCTTTGTCAGCCGCATGGAGCTTGAAGGCCAGCGCGACCAGCCCGAGTGGCTCAGCCACGTCAATGCCTCGGTGCTGAAGGTCAAACTGGGCATGGCCATCATTGGCATCAGCTCCATCCACCTGCTCAAGACCTTCATCAACGCGGCCAACTACGACGACAAGGTGCTGATCGCCCAAACCGTGATTCACGTGACTTTCCTGCTGTCCGCCTTGGCCATTGCCTACACCGACCGCCTGATGGTGCAAACCCAAAACGATGTGCACTGACGCTGCGTCAGCGCGCTGAAGGGCTGGCCCGATAAACTCGCCCCGTTTTGCACGTCGGTATGCACGTCGTCTTGCGCGTCGTCTTGCGCCCTGTTGCATGCTTTTTGCGCCCTGTTCAACCCTGAAAAACCGAGCCTCAGTTTCACCATGACCCACACAGCCACAACCACCACAATTCGCCAGGCCGACCTGATCGAGTCCGTTGCCGCCGCCCTGCAGTACATCAGCTACTACCACCCCACCGACTACATTGCCCACCTGGCACGGGCCTACGAGCGCGAGCAAAGCGCGGCCGCCAAAGACGCCATTGCGCAAATTTTGACCAACAGCAAAATGAGCGCCACCGGCCACCGCCCCATTTGCCAGGACACCGGCATCGTCAACGTGTTTTTGAAAGTGGGCATGGACGTGCGCTGGGAAGGCTTTACCGGCAGCCTGGACGACGCCATCAACCAAGGCGTGCGCCAGGCCTACAACCACCCCGACAACACCTTGCGCGCCTCCGTGGTGGCCGACCCGCAGTTTGACCGCAAGAACACCAAAGACAACACGCCCGCCGTTATCTTCAGCGAGATCGTGCCCGGCAACACCCTTGAAATCACGGTGGCGGCCAAAGGCGGCGGCTCCGAGAACAAAAGCAAGATGGTGATGCTCAACCCCGGCGACTCGGTGGTGGACTGGGTGCTCAAAACCGTGCCCACCATGGGTGCGGGCTGGTGCCCCCCCGGCATGCTGGGCATCGGCATTGGCGGCACGGCTGAAAAAGCGGTACTGATGGCCAAAGAAAGCCTGATGGACGACCTGGACATGTACGAACTGCAGGCCAAATCATCCAGCGGCGCCGCACTCACCAAGACCGAGGCGCTGCGCCTGGAACTGTTTGAGAAAGTCAACGCTTTGGGCATTGGCGCCCAAGGCTTGGGCGGCTTGACCACCGTGCTGGACATCAAGATCAAGATGTACCCCACCCACGCGGCCAGCAAACCCGTGGCCATGATTCCCAACTGTGCCGCCACCCGCCACGCCCACTTTGTGATGGATGGCAGCGGCCCGGTCTACCTGACCCCGCCCTCGCTGGACTTGTGGCCCGATGTGCAGTGGACGCCTGATTACGTCAAGAGCCGCAAGGTGGACCTGAACACACTCACCAAGGAAGAAGTCGCCAGCTGGAAACCGGGCGACACCCTGCTCTTGAACGGCAAGATGCTCACCGGGCGCGACGCTGCCCACAAGCGCATCAAGGACATGCTGGCCAAGGGCGAAAAGCTGCCCGTCGACTTCACCAACCGTGTCATTTACTACGTCGGCCCGGTCGACCCGGTCAAAGGCGAAGCTGTGGGTCCCGCCGGTCCCACCACCGCCACCCGCATGGACGATTTCACCGAAATGATGCTGAGTCAGACCGGCCTGATCTCGATGATCGGCAAAGCCGAACGCGGCCCGGTGGCTATTGAAGCCATCAAAAAACACAAGAGCGCTTACCTGATGGCCGTGGGCGGCGCCGCCTACCTCGTCAGCAAAGCCATCAAACACGCTACCGTGGTGGGTTTTGCCGACCTGGGCATGGAGGCCATTTACGAGTTTGACGTGGTCGATATGCCGGTGACTGTAGCGGTTGACTCAGGCGGCACCAGCGCCCACATCACCGGCCCAGCCGTCTGGAAAGAGCGCATTGCCACGGGTGAATTCAAAGGGATCAAGGTGGCTGGCACCTAAGCCGGCCAGGCCGCAAGAAGGCAGTATCAAGGCAGTATCAAGGGACTAGGGCACGGCGCCACCCCGGCGCTGCGTACAAGGGATAATCGGCCCCCATGAATCCTTTGCTCTCCAAACTCCAGCCTTACCCGTTTGAGCGACTGCGCCAGTTGTTTGCGGGCGTCACACCCAACCCAGCGTATTCGGCCATCAGCCTCGGGATGGGAGAGCCCAAGCACGCCACGCCGGCTTTTATTCAGCAGGCCATGGTCGCGTCCATCACCAGCACGCCCAGCGGCCTGTCGGGCTACCCGGCCACAGCGGGTGAACCGGCCCTGCGGGACGCGTTTACGCGCTGGATGAAACGCCGCTACGCGCTGGACGTGAACCCGGCCACGCAGATGCTGCCGGTGAACGGCTCCCGCGAAGCCCTGTTTGCCCTCACCCAAACCCTGATTGACCCCACGTCAACCGCCCATGGCACGCCGATGGTGGTCTGCCCGAATCCGTTTTATCAAATCTACGAAGGCGCCGCCTTGCTGGCCGGGGCCGACACCTGGTTTGTCAACAGCGACCCCGCCCGCAACTTTGCGCAAGACTGGGACTCGGTGCCCGAAGCCGTCTGGGCGCGCACCCAACTGCTGTTTGTCTGCTCGCCGGGCAACCCCACCGGTGCCGTCATGCCCCTGGGTGAATGGAAAAAGCTGTTTGAGCTGAGCGACCGCTTTGGCTTTGTGATTGCCTCCGACGAGTGCTACAGCGAAATTTACTTCCGTGACGAGCCCCCGCTGGGCGGCATGCAAGCCGCCGCCGAATTGGGCCGGGCCGACTTCAAGAACCTCATCTCCTTCACCAGCCTGTCCAAGCGCAGCAATGTGCCGGGCATGCGCAGCGGCTTTGTGGCGGGCGATGCGGCGCTGATCAAGCAATTTTTGCTGTACCGCACCTACCACGGCAGTGCCATGAGCCCGGTGGTGCAAGCCGCCAGCGCAGCCGCCTGGGACGACGAAGCCCATGTGCTGGACAACCGCGCCCAGTACCGGCTCAAGTTTGCCGAGGTCACGCCCATCCTGGCCGACGTGCTGGAGGTGGCCCTGCCCGACGCCGGCTTTTATTTATGGGCCAAGGTCAAGGGCCAAGACACCGACTTTGCCCGCGATCTGCTCGCTCTTTACAATGTGACGGTTTTGCCCGGCTCCTACCTGGCGCGCGACGCCCAGGGCGGCAACCCCGGCCAGGGCCGCATTCGCATGGCGCTGGTGGCCCAGACCGCTGAATGCGCCGAAGCCGCCCGCCGAATCGTCCAATTTGTGAAATCCAGAAATTAATTGCCTCAAGTCTCCTTAGTTCAACCCCCTCCAACATTGCCCATAACTGCTCCTCATTGCCATGACACAACAACTCCAAAACATTCTTGACGCTGCCTGGGAAGACCGCGCCAACATCTCCGTCAAATCCGCGTCCAAAGAAGTCTCTGAAGCGGTTGAACACGTCATCAGCCAGCTCAATTCCGGCAAGCTGCGCGTGGCCACCCGCGACGGCGTGGGCCAGTGGACCACCCACCAGTGGATCAAAAAAGCCGTGCTGCTGTCGTTTCGCCTGAAAGACAACGAAATTGTGAAAGCCGGTGACCTGGGCTTTTACGACAAGGTGCCCACCAAATTTGCCCACCTCTCTGAAGAAGAGATGAAAGCCAGCGGCGTGCGCGTGGTGCCCCCTGCGGTGGCGCGGCGCGGCAGCTACCTGGCCAAGGGCGTGATTCTGATGCCCTCTTATGTGAACATTGGCGCCTACGTGGACGAAGGCACCATGGTCGACACCTGGGCCACCGTGGGCTCGTGCGCCCAGATTGGCAAACATGTGCACCTGAGCGGCGGCGTGGGCATTGGCGGCGTGCTGGAGCCCATGCAAGCCGGTCCCACCATCATTGAAGACAACTGCTTTATTGGCGCCCGCTCCGAAGTGGTGGAAGGCGTGATCGTGGAAGAAAACTCGGTCATTTCCATGGGCGTTTACCTGGGCCAAAGCACCCCCATTTACGACCGTGCCACCGACACCGTGACCTATGGCCGCATTCCCAGCGGTTCGGTCGTCATCAGCGGCAGCCTGCCCAAAAACGACGGCAAATACAGCCTGTACGCGGCCATCATCGTCAAACGCGTGGATGCGCAAACCCGCGCCAAAACCTCGCTCAACGACTTGCTGCGCGACTGATAGCCAGCCCCCCACTGACCGACCGATCACAAGAAACGCCCCCTATGTCCCGCACCCTGCAACTGGCCGAACAACTGATTACCCGCGCTTCCGTCACGCCTGACGACGCGGGTTGCCAGGACATCGTGGCGGCGCGCTTGGCGCCCTTGGGCTTTGTGTGCGAAACCATCGTCAGTGGGCCGGAGCACTTCCGCGTTACCAACCTGTGGGCCAAGCGGCCAGCTTCCGCAGCGGCTAAAGCCCAGGGCAAGACCCAATTGCTGGTGTTTGCGGGCCACACCGATGTGGTGCCCACCGGTCCGCTGGACCAGTGGCACAGCCACCCGTTCACCCCCTCGCACCGGGACGGCCGCTTGTTTGGGCGCGGCGCCAGCGACATGAAAACCTCCATCGCCGCTTTTGTGGTGGCCGCTGAGGAGTTTGTGGCCGCCCAGCCCGACTCCCCGCTGGAGATCGCCCTGCTGCTGACCAGCGACGAAGAAGGCCCGGCGTTGGACGGTACCGTCATCGTTTGCCAGGCCCTGCAAGCCCGTGGCGAGCGCCTGGACTACTGCATTGTGGGCGAGCCCACCTCGGTGGAGCGCACCGGCGACATGATTAAAAACGGGCGACGCGGCACCATGGGCGGCAAGCTCACGGTGAAGGGCGTGCAAGGCCATATTGCCTACCCGCACCTGGCCAAAAACCCGATTCACCTGTTTGCGCCGGCATTGGCCGAGCTGACCGCCATGGCCTGGGACGCCGGCAACGCCTTCTTCCAGCCCACCAGCTGGCAGGTCAGCAACATCCACGGGGGCACGGGCGCGAGCAACGTCATTCCTGGCGCCCTGGTGGTGGACTTCAACTTCCGCTTCTGCACCGAATCAAGCCCCGAGAGCCTGCAACAACGGCTTGAAGCTGTGCTGAACCAACATGGCCTGGACTTTGATCTGGTCTGGACGCTGGGTGGCCGGCCTTTTCTGACCACACCAGGCACCCTGGTAGATGCCGTGGTGGCGGCCATCAAAACCGAAACCGGCATGGACACCGCTTTATCAACCACCGGTGGCACCAGTGACGGCCGCTTTATTGCCCCCTACTGCCCGCAGGTGATTGAACTGGGGCCCACCAACGCCACCATTCACAAGATCAACGAAAACATTCCCGTGGCCGACATCGAGCCCCTCAAGAACATTTACTGCCGCGTACTGCATCTACTGCACGCGCGCTTAAGCGCATGACGGTTCTGGAGCAGATAGAAGCCAGCGCCCAACGGCTCACGCAAGCCGGGGTCGCCTTTGGCCACGGTACCGCCAACGCTTTTGACGAAGCCGCCTGGCTGGTGTTGTGGCAGTTGGGCCTGCCACTGGACTGCGCGCTGGACGGGCCACACAGCGTGGCCGAGCAGGACGTGAGCCCTGCGCAGCAAGCCAAGTGCGAGGCGCTGGTGCACACCCGCATCAGCCAGCGCCAACCGGCCGCCTACCTCACCCGAGAAGCCTGGCTGCAGGGCGTGGCGTTTTATGTCGACGAGCGCGCCATCGTGCCGCGCTCTTTTATTGCCGAGTTGCTGGTGAACGGCAGCATTGACTACTGGCTGAGCACCGCCACCGAGCGCGTGCTGGACCTGTGTACCGGCAACGGCAGCCTGGCCGTGCTGGCCGCCATGGTCTACCCCGATGTGGTGGTGGATGCCTCCGACATCAGCGCCGACGCGCTGGCCGTGGCCCGCATCAACGTCGACAACCATGGTTTGCAGCAGCGCATCACCCTGCACTGCGAAGACGGCCTGCACAAGCTCCGGGGTCCGTACGACCTGATGCTGTGCAACCCGCCTTACGTCAACAGCCAGAGCATGGCTGCCCTGCCTGCCGAGTACCAGGCCGAACCGGCGTTGGCGCTGGCCGGAGGCAGCGACGGCATGGACTTTATTCGCGGCCTGCTGCACGACGCCCCGGCGCGCCTGAGCATGCACGGCGTGCTGGTGCTGGAAATCGGCAACGAGCGCGAGCACTTTGAAGCGGCCTTTCCCGGGCTGCAAGCCATCTGGCTGGAAACCAGCGCCGGCGAAGAGCAGGTGCTGGTGCTGACCCGCGAGGCGCTCATGAAAACCCACAAGGCACTTGTCACCGGCCACTGAACCTGTCACTGAACTGGTCAGGGCGGGTTCGGTCCCGTCCAAGCTGCCACCTCTTGCTGCCACCCTTTATTTCAACTTGTTAGACCTCTGTGATTACTCTTAAAAACGTCACCCTGCGCCGCAGCGCCAAGGTGTTGCTCGATAACGCTTCCGTCACCCTCAACCCCGGCGAAAAAGTGGGCCTGGTGGGGCGCAATGGTGCGGGCAAATCGTCACTGTTTGCGTTGCTCAACGGTTCGCTGCATGAAGACGCGGGCGAGTACTACATTCCCACGCAGTGGCGCATGGGCCAAGTGGCGCAGGACATGCCCGAGACCGACCAATCAGCCACCGACTTTGTGGTCGAGGGCGATGTGACCCTGCTGGCCGCACAACTGGAAGTGACCGCCTCCGAGGCCACCGAAGACTACGAGCGCATGGCCAACGCCTACATGGCGCTGCAAGACGCCGGTGCGCACGATGCCCCGGCCCGCGCGCAGGCCCTGATTCTGGGCCTGGGTTTCAAAACCACCGAACTCACCAACCCGGTCAACAGCTTCTCCGGCGGTTGGCGCATGCGCCTGCAGCTCGCCCGCGCGCTGATGTGCCCGTCTGATCTGCTGCTGCTCGATGAGCCCACCAACCACTTGGACCTGGACGCGCTGGTCTGGCTGGAGGCCTGGCTGAAGAAATACGAAGGCACCATGATCGTGATCAGCCACGACCGCGAGTTTCTGGACGCCGTGACCAACGTCACCCTGCACATCGAGTCGGCCAAGCTCTTGCGCTACGGCGGCAACTACAGCAAATTTGAAGACATGCGCGCCGAGCAAATGACGCTGCAGCAAAACGCTTTTTCCAAGCAGCAGGACAAAATTGCCCACTTGCAAAAGTTCATTGCCCGCTTCAAGGCCCAGGCCAGCAAGGCCAAGCAGGCACAAAGCCGCGTCAAAGCGCTGGACCGCATGGAGAAAGTCGCCCCGCTGTTGGCCGAAGCCGACTTCACTTTCGAGTTCAAGGAGCCGGTCAACTTGCCCAACCCCATGCTGTCCATGAGCGGCGTGAGCTTTGGCTACCCCGCACCCGAAGGCGCACCGGCGGGCACGCCCCCTACCGTGATTGTGCAAAACGTCAGCAAGTCGGTGCTGGCAGGGCAGCGCATCGGTATTCTGGGCGCCAACGGCCAGGGCAAGTCGACTCTGGTGAAAACTGTGGCACGTGACCTGGCGGCCATTGGCGGCGAGGTGACCGAGGGCAAAGGCCTGAACATTGGCTACTTTGCCCAGCAAGAGCTTGATGTGCTGCGCCCGGTCGACACGCCGCTGCAGCACATGATTGACCTGGTTAAAAAGCTCACCATCGAAGGCAAGATTGCTGGCCAAGCCACGCGCGAACAAGACCTGCGCAGCTTTTTGGGCCAGTTCAACTTCAGCGGCGACATGGTCAAGCAGGCCGTGGGCAGCATGAGCGGCGGCGAAAAAGCGCGCCTGGTGCTGTGCATGATCGTGTGGCAGCGCCCCAACCTGCTGCTGCTTGATGAGCCCACCAACCACCTGGACCTGGCCACCCGTGAAGCCTTGGCCATGGCCCTCAACGAGTTTGAAGGCACGGTGATGCTGGTCAGCCACGACCGCGCCCTGTTGCGCGCCGTCTGCGACGAATTCTGGATGGTGTCGCGCGGCGGCGTGGAACCGTTTGACGGCGACCTGGACGACTACCAGCGCTACCTGCTGGATGAAGCCAAACGCCAGCGCGAAGCCATAAAAGAAGCCAGCAGCGCGGCCGCCAAGGCCGAGCGCAAGGCCCAGGCGGTCCCGGTGGCCAAGCCCAAAACCGGCTCGGCCAGCACCCTCAAGCGCCAGCTCGACGAGGTTGAGGCCCGCATGGCGGTGCTCAACGGCGAAGGGTCCTCGCTGGAGGGGCATTTGGGCCAGTCCGCCCACCCGTCAGAGATTGCCGAACTGGGCAAACGCCTGAAGTTAGTCAACGACGAGTTGCAGTCACTTGAAGAGCAGTGGCTGACGCTGAGCAGCCAGATCGAAGCCCAAATGGTCTGATGTTTCGTCTGATATTGAGCCTGACATTCAGACAGTTTGACAGCCCACATTTGCTGGCTTGATTTCCCGCAAGCCGCGTGACGGGGTCTTGGCTACAGTGGCTTTGAGCCCCTGCCATGACCCTTCCTCCCGACCTCCAGCACCAACTGCGCCAAGCGCCCCACACCTGGCTCATCACCGGTGTGGCGGGCTTCATTGGCAGCAACTTGCTCGAAGCCCTGCTCCAGCTGGACCAAGCGGTGGTGGGACTGGACAACTTTTCTACCGGCCACCCCCGCAATCTGGACGAGGTGCAAGCCTTGGTGAGCCCGGCGCAGTGGGCGCGCTTTCGCTTCATTGAGGGCGATATACGCGACGAAGACGACTGCGAGACTGCCTGCCGGGGCGTGGACTTTGTGCTGCACCAGGCCGCCCTGGGCAGCGTGCCGCGCAGCCTGGAAGACCCGGTTACGACCAACGCCGTCAACATCAGCGGCTTTTTGAACCTGCTGGTGGCGGCGCGCAATGCCCGGGTTAAGCGCTTTGTCTATGCCGCCAGCAGCAGCACCTACGGCAACCACCCGGGCCTGCCCAAGGTGGAAGACCAGATTGGCAAACCCCTGTCACCCTATGCCGTCACCAAATACGTCAACGAGCTGTACGCCGAAGTGTTTGGCCGCGCCTACGGCCTGCCCAGCATCGGGCTGCGCTATTTCAATGTGTTTGGCCCACGGCAAGACCCGCTGGGCGCCTATGCGGCGGTCATTCCGCAGTGGATCAACAGCTTGCTGTCCGGGCGCCCGGTGTGGATTTTTGGCGATGGCGAAACCAGCCGTGATTTTTGCTTTGTAGACAACGTGGTGCAAGCCAATCTGCGCGCCGCCACCGTCAGCGCAGACGAGGCCGTGAACCAGGTCTACAACATTGCCGTGGGGGAGCGCACCACGCTCAATGCGCTGTATGCGCAAATTCGCCAGCTACTGGGCAGCGCGTTTCCAAGTCTGCAGGAGCAGCCCGCCCTTCACCGCGAAGCCCGCGCCGGCGATGTGCGCCACAGCCTTGCAGACATTGGCAAAGCGCGCCAACTGCTGGGCTATGCGCCCTCGCACCGGCTGGCCGCCGGGCTCCAACTGGCCATGCCCTGGTACGTCAGCCTCAGGCCGCCACAAACGCGCCAAAGCGAGTTTTGAGGGCGCCCATGTCGGCCCGCGTGAGCCGGTTGCCGTACTGGCTGACGACTTGCGCCGCCGCCTGATTGGCCAGCCAGGCCGACTCAGCATGGCTGTGGCCCTGGGTCACCGCGTACAAAAAAGCCCCAGCAAACATGTCACCCGCGCCGTTGGTGTCCAGCGCTTGCACCCGGGCGGCGGGTACAGCCGTTTGTTGTGCGCCGTTGAGCACCACGCAACCCAAGGGGCCGCGCGTGAGGCAGACGGTCTGGGCCAGCTGGCTCATTTGCTGGCAGATCACAGCAAAGTCTTGCGAACCACACCACACCTGGGCCTCTTCTTCGTTGCAAAACAAATAGTCCAGGTCTTGACCGACGATGGCATCTAGCCCCGGGCGACAAAAGTTGATCATGCTCACATCGCTCAGCGTGGTGGCCAGCGCCACACCCGCGTCTTTGGCCATCTGGCGCCCTTGCAGCGCAGCCTGCAAGCCGCTGGGCGAGGCGGCCAGGTAGCCTTCCATGTAATAGACCTTGGCCCGCGCAATATCCTGCGCATGCAAGGCGGTATGGTCCAGATCAGCCGTGGCGCCCAGAAAAGTGCTCATGCTGCGCTCGGCGTCCGGCGTCACCATCACCATGCAACTGCCGGTCTGGCCAGCGTGCAAAGGCGCGTGGCTCAGGTTGGTGTCTACCCCGTTGTCCAGCAGATCCTGCTTGTAAAAATGGCCCAGCTCGTCATCAGCCACGCGGCAGGAGTAAAACGCCCGTCCGCCCAATTGGGACAGCGCCACCACCGTATTGCCCGCGGAGCCGCCACCGCTGCGACGCACATGCAGTGTGTCCACATGGCCCAACAATTCGGCCTTGCGCACGTGATCAATCAGCGTCATGTGGCGCTTGTCTACCCCCATGGTTTGCAAATGGCTGTCGGTGACTTCGTACTCGGCGTCTACCAGGGCGTTGCCAATGGCGTAAAGGTCGTAGGTTTTCATGGGGGTTGGGGTTTGCGCTGGCGCTATGGAAAGCGCTGATTCTAGAGGGGATCAGACGCTTCGGCCTGGCCCTTGCAGGGGTGCGTACTCGCCGGACGCCGCATAAAAAAACCCGCCAGGGTGTGGCGGGTTTTTGGAAGGTCTGAAAGCGGACCGAGGGAGAACCTCAACCCATGTGCAAACCACCGTTGACGGAGAAGTCAGCACCGGTGGAGTAACCACCTTCTTCTGACGCCAACCAGGCAATGACGGAGGCGATCTCGCTGGGCTTGCCCAGACGTTTGACCGGAATGGTGGCCACGATCTTGGCCAGCACGTCTTCACGAATGGCGTTCACCATGTCGGTGCCAATATAGCCCGGGCTGACGGTGTTCACGGTCACGCCTTTGTTGGCCAGCTCTTGGGCCAAAGCCATGGTGAAGCCGTGCATACCGGCTTTGGCGGCTGAGTAGTTGGTCTGACCAGCCTGGCCTTTTTCACCGTTGACCGACGAGATGTTGATGATGCGGCCCCAGCCTTTTTCAACCATGTCACCCACCACCTGTTTGGTGACGTTGAACATGGAGTTGAGGTTGGTCTCGATCACCGAGTCCCAGTCTTCGCGTGACATTTTCAGGAACATGCGGTCGCGGGTGATACCGGCGTTGTTCACCAGCAGGTCAACCGTGCCGTGCTCGGCCTTGGTTTTGGTGAAGGCTTCCACCGTCGAGTCCCAGTCGCCCACATTGCCTGCGGAGGCATAGAAGGTGTAGCCCAGGGCGGCTTGTTCACCAATCCACTTGGCGTGGTCGCGCGTGGGGCCACAGCCGGCGATGACCTTGAAACCTTCGGTGTGCAGGCGCTGGCAGATGGCGGTACCAATGCCGCCCATGCCACCGGTGACGTACGCTACTTTTTGACTCATGATGATGTCCTCTTTCTCGTTGTTGAAATCAGTTATTGCTTGTCATTGTGAACGCCAAATCAGCGCTCAATGGTTAGGGCAACCCCCATACCGCCACCAATACACAGGCTGGCGATGCCTTTTTTGGCATTACGGCGCTGCATTTCATGCAACAGCGTGACCAAAATACGGCAGCCGGACGCGCCAATGGGGTGGCCGATGGCAATGGCGCCACCGTTCACGTTGACTTTGGAGGTGTCCCAGCCCATGGCGTTGTTCACGGCGCAGGCTTGCGCCGCAAAGGCTTCGTTGATTTCCAGCAAGTCCAGGTCGGCGGCTTTCCAGCCCGCGCGGGCCAGGGCTTTCTGCGAGGCCGGCACGGGGCCCATGCCCATCATGGCGGGGTCCAGGCCACTGGTGGCAAAGCTGGCAATGCGGCCCATGGGGGTCAGCCCCAGCGCGGCGGCTTTCTTGGCTGTCATCACCATCACGGCGGCCGCACCGTCGTTGATACCCGAGGCATTGCCGGCCGTCACGCCACCGGCCTTGTCAAAGGCGGGGCGCAGACCTGCCAGCACTTCGGCGCTGGATTTGCGGTTGATGAACTCATCAGCGGCGAACACGATCGGGTCGCCCTTTTTCTGGACCATGCTGAAAGGCACGATCTCGTCCTTGAACTTGCCAGCGTCTTGCGCTGCAGCGGCTTTTTGCTGGCTGGCCAGGGCCAGCGCGTCTTGCATGTCGCGGCTGATGCCATGGGCCTTGGCCACGTTTTCAGCGGTAATGCCCATGTGGTACTGGTTGTACACATCCCACAAGCCGTCCACGATCATGGAGTCCACCATGTTCCAGTTGCCCATGCGCTGGCCGTCGCGTGAGCCCAGCAACACGTGAGGCGAAGCGCTCATGTTTTCCTGGCCGCCCGCAATCACGATCTCGCTGTCGCCATAGGCCACGGCTTGTGCCGCCAGCATGACCGCTTTGAGACCGGAGCCGCACACGGCGTTGATGGTGAGCGCCGGTGTTTCTTTGGCCAGACCGCTCTTGATGAGCGATTGGCGGGCGGGATTTTGGCCCGAGCCTGCAGCCAGCACCTGGCCCAGGATGACTTCACCCACCTGGTCGGCACCCAGGCCGCTTCGCTCCAGCAAGGCCTTGATGACGGCAGCACCCAATTCTGGGGCTGGAACTTTGGCGAGGCTGCCCCCAAACTTACCTACGGCTGTACGTGCCGCTGAAACGATGACGATGTCTTCCATTTTTTTGTCTCCAGAGTTATCAAATGTGAAAAGTGGGGGCTGCAAACCAGCGGCCACGGGGGGCCGGAAGGCAGCAAATCAAATCAAGATCAGGCCTTGGCTTTGACGTAGCGGCCCGGCGCGGCTTCCAGGGCCTTGTACTTGCCCTTTCCATAGGCCTTGGGGGCGGGTATTTGTTTGCCGGCCTGGCTGGCCAGCCATTGGGACCAGTCGGTCCACCAGCTACCCGCGTGCTCGGTGGCACCGGCTTGCCATTCGGCTTGTGACTTGGGAAACTTGCCGTCCTCACGCAGCCAGTGGCTGCGTTTCTTGGCGGCAGGCGGGTTGATCACGCCGGCAATGTGGCCCGAGGCCCCCATGACAAAACGCTTCTTGCCGGGCAGCACCTGGGTGGAGGCGTAGGCGCCACCAATGGGCACGATATGGTCTTCCCGCGAACCGTAGATATACACCGGCAGGTCTAACTTGCGCAGGTCGATTTTTTCACCGCACACCACCGCTTGGCCGGGTTTGACCAGCTTGTTCTCCAAGTAGGTGTTGCGCAGGTACCAGGCGTAAAACGGGCCGGGCAGGTTGGTAGAGTCGCTGTTCCAGTACAACAGGTCAAACGGCGGTGGCGTTTCGCCCTTGAGGTAGTTGCCCACCACATAGTTCCAGACCAGGTCGTTGGGGCGCAAAAAGCTGAAGGTGCTGGACAAGTCCTGGCCTTTAAGCAGTCCGCCCTTGCCCATTTCCTGTTCACGGTATTTGACGAAGGCCTCGTCAATGAAGACATCCAGAATGCCGGTGTCGGTGAAGTCGAGCAGCGCGGTCAGAAAAGTAGCGCTGGCCACGGGCTTTTCGCCACGCGCCGCGAGTACCGCCAGAGCCGTGCCAAGAATAGTGCCGCCCACGCAAAAGCCCAGGGCGTTGATGGTTTTGGCACCGGCAATTTCTTGGGTGACGGCAATGGCCTTGATGGCCGCGTCCTGCACGTAGTCGTCCCAGGTTTTTTGCGCCAGCGAGGCGTCCGGATTACGCCAACTCACCACAAAAGTGCGGTGGCCTTGGGACACGGCGTAGCGAATCAGGGAGTTCTCAGGCTGCAAATCCAGAATGTAGAACTTGTTGATGCACGGGGGCACCAGCAAAAATGGCTTCTCGTACACCTTGGCCGTCAGCGGCTTGTATTCAATCAGTTGAAACAACTCGTTCTCAAACACCACAGCGCCTTCGGTGGTGGCCACGTTTTTGCCGACCTCAAACAGGCTCTCATCGGTCATGGAGACATGGCCCTGTTGCAGGTCGTGCAGCATGTTCTGCATGCCTTTGGCAATGCTTTCGCCCTGGGTCTCCAGGGCTTTCTTTTGCGCGTCGGCATTGAAAGCCAGGAAATTGCTGGGGGCGGCGGCAGCCATCCACTGCTCCACGGCAAAGCGAATGCGGGCACGGGTTTTGTCGTCGGACTCCACCGCGTCGGCCAGGCCCATCAGGGTGCGGGCGTTGAGCAGGTAGGCCGAGGCCGAAAACGCCGCCAGCGGGTTTTCGCCCCAGGCGGTGGCCGCAAAGCGTTTGTCTTTAGGCTGGGCTTCCCCGTTCAAACCCTGGGTCCACAGGGTGGCGGCTTCTTGCAGGTATTTTTGCTGGAGCGCCTGCAATTTTTCAGGCGCGAAGTTGATGGAAGGCTGCGGGCTGGGTGCGGCCAAGGTGGGGGCGACGCCACCCAAATCCATGTTTTGAAAGGCCTCGAAGGTTTTACCCCAGCTTTCGGAGAGCGTTTTTTGAAATTGCTGGGCCGCTTGCGCCCAAAATTCGGGGGGGTTTTGTGTCATGCTGGAGTCTCTTTTTGGTAAGGCCGACGTTGTGAATCCGAGTATCTTTGTTTTTCCCTTCGAAATCCTGACACGATTCCAATCTTTTAGAAATTAGCTTAACTATGTATATCGTTCCCATGGCGTGGCTTTACGTCGCCCTGATGATGGCCGTGGCCGAGGCCAACCATCCAAACGGCACCCTGTTGGGCGCCCTGGTGACTTTTGTGCTTTACGGTCTGGGGCCGGTGCTGTTGGTGATGTACCTGATGGGTGCGCCCGGGCGCCGGCGCGCCATCAAGTCCAGGGAAGCCGCCGAGTTGGAGACGGCCAATGCCTTGAAGGCCCAAGCGCAAGCGCATGATCAAGCCCAAGACAAGTCCCAAGCTTTAGCTGAGCCAGATGCTGGCAGCCAAGCGGCCACTGACACGGTCGCGCCGGTGCGAGAAAAACCGTAAGGGCTGGCTGACGGTGCACCAGTCGGGGCTGCCGTCATTGCCAAAAACCTGTGTCACCCCCAGCGCCGCCAACCGCAACCTGGCCAATTCGGACAAATTAGCCAACCATTTGCCTGGGCCATGCGGCTTGAAACAAGCGGCCATGGCCGAACCAGCACCCCCAAAGGCGGTGCGCACTTCGTCACCCACTTCAAAGGCTTGCGGGCCAATACACGGCCCCAGCCAGGCTATGAGCTCGGACTCCGGCCGCCCAGGCTGCAGCGGGGCCAGCGCTGCAAAGCGTTCATGAACAGCTTCCAACACGCCGTAGCCCCCCTGCCCGGCCAAGCCACGCCAACCGGCGTGCGCGGCGGCCACCAAGCTGCCCTGCCGATTGGTAAACAGCACCGGCAGACAGTCTGCCACCATGATGGTGCAGGCCAGCCCGGGCAGCGCCGTCAGGCAGGCGTCGGCCTCGCTGCCGTGGGGGGTTTGGAAGTCCAGGGCCAGCACCTGCAAGCCATGCACTTGCGACAAAAATACCGGCTGCACACCCAGGGCCTGCTGGAAAACGGCACGGTTGGCAGTGACATCTTGCAGACGGTCGCCCACGTGGTCGCCCAGATTGAGTGCGTCATAAGGGGGCTGTGATTGCCCGCCAGCGCGGGTGGTGCACACCGCCTTGACGTGGGGCGGGGCAGGCCAAATTGGCTCTAACCAGTCGGGGTTGTGCATGGCCTCAGGCTTCAAAGTCGGGGCACTGGCTGGGCTGGGCTTGCTGAAAAGCGGGCAAGGCCATGCAGGCCTCAAACACCGCCATGGTGCGTGGCAAGCCGTCAAAATTGACGTCAAATCGCTGGCCGTTGAAGATTTGCGGCACCAGCAGGCAGTCGGCCAGGGTGGGCGTGTGGCCATGGCAAAAAGGGGTGGCGGGCGCCTGCGCGAGTTGCCGCTCAAAGCCCTCCAGGCCCTGACGCACCCAGTGGCGGTACCAGGTATTTTTGGCGGCTTCGTTCACCTGGAGTTCTTTGCTCAGGTACTTGAGCACGCGCAGGTTGTTCAGCGGATGAATCTCGCAGGCCACCGACAGCGCCAGCGCACGCACCCGGGCGCGGCCGGCGGCGTCGGGCGGGAGCAGCGGCGGTGAGGGGCGGGTTTCATCCAGGTACTCGATGATGGCCATGGACTGGGTCAGGCGCAGGCCGTCCACTTCTAGCAGTGGCACCAGCGGGTCGCCTACCAGGTTGGCAAAGGCCGACTGCTGGTGGTCGCCACGCGGCAGATGCACCGGCACATACGCATAAGACAGGCCTTTCAGCGCCAGGGCAATGCGCACCCGAAACGAGGCCGAGGATCGAAAATAGTTGTGCAGCTTCATGGCTTGAGCATAAACCGGATAATCCACCGTTCATGCGGCAGTAGCTGCTCCAAATTACGTCCTGCCCCACCAAGATACCCACGTTTACTACGTTACCTTGCCTAAACTAACCTTAGCCGTCTGCCTCAGGAACCACGATGCCCGATTCAAGCCCCAGCCCCATCGTTAACGTACAGCCCCTGGGGTTTCCGTGGGTCACCCTTGATCCTTTTTTGTTTTGCGTTTACCACGACGATGCCTACCCGCGCGGCAACGCCGACTTCGGGCCAAACGCATCGCTGGCCGGTCGCTCGCTGGGCAATGACTTTGAACCCAAAGACGGCTGGCGCATGTACCACGGTCAACGGGTACCGGGCTTTCCGTCGCACCCGCACCGTGGCTTTGAGACCGTCACCATCGTGCGCAAAGGCCTGATTGACCACTCCGACTCATTGGGCGCCACCGCCCGCTTTGGCGGTGGCGATGTGCAGTGGCTCACCGCCGGGCGCGGCATCGTGCACTCAGAAATGTTCCCGCTGCTGCGCCAAGACCAAGCCAACCCGCTCGAGCTGTTTCAAATCTGGCTCAACCTGCCGGCCAAAAACAAGATGGTGGCGCCGCACTTCACCATGCACTGGTCTGAAGACGTGGCGCGCCAGGTGTTTACCGACAGCGCCGGGCTCCAGACCTGGGTGTCCTGCATGGCGGGGCATTTGAGTGGGGTGGCCGAGCCGCTGGCCCCACCGCCTGACTCTTGGGCGTCCCAAGACGGTTCAGACCTGGCCATCTGGACCCTGAAAATGGCCCCCGGCGCCCGCTGGACGCTGCCAGCCGCCCATGCCGGCACCCGCCGCATGCTCTACTTTTTCAAGGGCGCCCAAGTGACCGTGAGCGGGCAAACGCTGAACCAGCCTGCCGCTATTGAACTGGCCGGCCCCGTGGCGGCCGAGTTGCTAAATGGCCCCCAGGAAAGCGAATTTTTGCTGCTGCAGGGCCGCCCTATTGCCGAGCCCGTGGCCCAGTACGGCCCGTTTGTGATGAACACCCAGGAAGAAATTCACCAGGCCTTTGCCGATTACCGCCGCACCGAATTTGGCGGCTGGCCCTGGCCAGACACCGCACCCGTGCATGGTGGCCAAGCGCTGCGATTTGCCCGCCACGCCAATGGCGAAGAAGAAACACGCCCGGTTCAGGACCCCTACTGAATTGATCGCCACTCGACACTACCCCAACCCAGCCCCCTCAACCCCCAACAGAGAAAAGCCCCTGCCATGATTCTTGAACTTGCCGACATTCGCATCCATCCCGGTCAAAACGCTGCTTTTGAAGAAGCTATTCAGCGTGGGCTTGTCACGGTTATCCACAAGGCCCATGGTTTTCAAGGCTTCAAGGTGAACCGGGGCATGGAAAGCCCTGAGCGCTACATTCTGCAAATTTTCTGGGACACGCTGGAAGACCACACCGTGGGCTTTCGCCAGTCCGAGGCGTTCACGCAGTGGCGCGCCATCGTCGGGCCGTTCTTTGCGGGCGCCCCGGTGGTGGAGCACTTTGAGCTGGTGGCCAAGTCTGAATCGGTCTGAGCGCTGCGCCATGAACTACCTCTTCACACCCCCCCCTGTCGTGTCCGTGCCCGTGCTGGGCCACACCGAGCGTTTTCCTGTGCACCGCATTTACTGCGTAGGACGCAACTACGAAGACCACGCCAAAGAAATGGGCTTCACCGGCCGGGAGTCTCCGTTTTTCTTCATCAAGCCGACCGATGCCCTGGTGGTGGTGAACGCGGGCGAAACAGGCACCCTGCCCTACCCCAGCTTGACCCACAACTTTCACCACGAAATTGAACTGGTGGTAGCCATTGGCAAAGGGGGCAAAAATATCCAGGTAGCCGATGCCATGGCGCATATTTACGGTTACGCCGTAGGCCTGGACATGACCCGGCGCGACCTGCAAAACGACATGAAAAAGCAGAGCCGCCCCTGGTGCATTGGCAAGGCCTTTGACGCCTCTGCCCCCATTGGCCCCATAACCCCGGTGGCACAGGCCGGAGACATCACGCAAGCTGAAATCTTTGTACAGGTCAACGGCACAGACCGCCAGCGCAGCCAAGTGTCCAAGCTGATCTGGAATATTGCTGAGATCATTGCGCATGTGTCCACCGCCTGGGCGCTCCAGCCCGGCGACCTGATTTACACCGGAACGCCTGAAGGTGTGGCCGCTGTGGTGCCAGGCGACACACTGCACGGTGGCGTGTCGGGTTTGCAAAGCATCTCACTCCAAGTGGCTTGAACCCCACCGCCTAGGCTCCCACCCTTCCCGCTTAATCCCCGTCAAACCCCACCACCCACACTGCCCATGCTGCGCAAGCCCATCAAACACTGCAAAGACTGCGGCACGACCGTGACCTACCGCCTGCCCGATGACGGCGACACCAAGGAACGCGCCATCTGCCAGGCCTGCCATGTCGTGCACTATGAAAACCCGCTCAATGTGGTGGGCACGGTGCCGTACTGGCAAGACAAGGTGCTGCTGTGCAAGCGCAACATTGAACCGCGCTGGGGCAAGTGGACGCTGCCGGCGGGTTTCATGGAGCTCAACGAAACGGTGGCCGAAGGCGCCGCCCGTGAAACCGTGGAGGAAGCCGGCGCCCAGTTCGAGATGGAAGGTTTGTTCTCGCTGGTGAACGTGGCGCGCGTGGGCCAGGTTCATATGTTTTACCGCGCCCGCCTGCTCAGCGACGTGTTTGACCCCGGGCATGAAACCCTGGAGGCCCGCTTGTTTGCCGAGGCCGACATCCCCTGGGAAGAGATTGCTTTCAAAACCGTGCGCGAAACCCTGGAGCGCTTTTTCTCTGACCGCCGACAAGGCCAATTTGCCTTCCATGCCATTGATATCGTCTGAGTGGCTGGAGCGAATGACGTACTGGTTGTACCGTTCTGGTAGCTACGTGCTGCTCAATTTTGTAGATGACCCGGCCTGGCTGGCCCTGATTTTTTGCTGAGCCTTCTCTGAACCGACATGCTCCCCAGTTACGTCTTGCTTGACCTGGAAACCACCGGTGGCAACCCGGTGCACGACCGCATCACCGAAATTGCTGCCGTGCGCATGGACAACGGCGTGGAGGTGGCGCGCTGGAGCAGCCTGGTGAACCCGGGGGTGCGCATCTCGGGTTTCATTGAAGGCCTGACCGGCATCAGCAACGCCATGGTGGCCGATGCACCTCGCTTTGAGGCGGTTGCCGGCCAACTGCTGGAACTGCTGACCGGCGCGGTGCTGGTGGCCCACAACGTGCGCTTTGACCACGGTTTTTTGCTGCAAGAATTTGCGCGGCTCGACACCGTGTTGCGTGTGAAAACCGTGTGCACCGTGCGCCTCTCGCGCAAACTCTACCCGCAACACCGCAGCCATGGGCTTGACGCCATCATGCAGCGCCACGGCCTGAGCACGCAGGCCAGACACCGCGCCATGGGCGATGTGCAGGTGGTGCTGGACTGGCTGCTCCTGGCCAGCCAGGAACTCGGCCAAGACACCGTGCGCGCCCAGGCCCAAGCCTTGCTACAAGGCAGCGCCGCCCTGCCGCCGCAACTGGAAACCGCCATGCGCGATATACCCGACTCGCCCGGGGTTTACGAGTTTTACGGCGAAGGGGCGCTGCCCCTGTACATCGGCAAGAGCATCAAGATGCGCAGCCGCGTGATGTCGCACTTTCAAGCCGCCGGGCGCGAGGCGCGCGAAATGCGCATTGCGCAAGAAATCAGGCGTGTGCAATGGCATGAGACGGCCGGCGACATCAGCGCCCTGCTGCTGGAGGCGCGGATGGTGAAGAGTAAACAACCGGTCTACAACCGCCAGTTACGCCGCGAGCGCAACCTGTGTGCCTGGCGGCTGGACGAGAACCCGCAAGCGCGCCCGCTGCTGACCCTGGTGCGTGGCGAAGATTTAAACCCCACTGAATTTGGCAGCCTGTATGGCGTTTTTCGCTCCAAACGCCAGGCGCTGGATCAGTTGCGCACCTTGGCCGAGACGCACCTGCTGTGCCCGCACCTGCTGGGGCTGGAATCAGGCAAAGGCGCCTGCTTTGCCCACCAACTGGGCAAATGCCAGGGAGCCTGCTGCGGCCTTGAGACGCCTGAGCGGCACCGCCTGCGCGTGCAACTGGCGCTGCAAGGGCAGCGCCTGCAGGTGTGGCCGCACAAGGGGGCCGTGGGGCTGCGCGAGCACAACGCACAGACCGGCCGCACGGATATTCATGTGTTCGACCAGTGGTGTCATCTGGCCACGGTGCACGACGAGGCCGAACTGGAGGAAGCCCTGACAACAAGGCACTTGCTCGCCTTTGACCTGGACACCTACCGGCTGGCCCTCAAACACCTGGTGGCGCCGTGGGCAGCGGGTACCTCGCTGTTGCAGCTCGGGGCCGTCAACTGGGGCCGCGCCTAGGGCACTGGCGCTACTTGATTTCTTTGGGCGTGACGTCAATCACGTTGTCGTCTGCAGGCCTGGGCTTGGTGCCTGACAAGGTCCCGTCACTAGAACCTGGGGAACCCGGGAAGCCCGGAAAACCGTTGAAGCCCTCAAAACCGCGCCAGGCCGCGTGCCTTTTAAACTGAAACACCCAGGGCTGCACCGGCCGCCCCGTCAGGCGCGCCCAAGCCGCCTTGAGCAACCAGACCAGCAACAAGAGCACCGCCGCCGCCAGCAAGCTGGCCAGAAAGACCAGCCCCAGCACCGCCAACAACAGACGAAAAATAAAACGCATAAAGAGTTCCTAAGCCCTGAAAAACATTTTTTGACAGGCCTTTAGCTTACAACGCCTGCACCACACCCGCCACGCGGCGCAGCACCGCGTAGGGAGGCAATCCCTGCAACATGCGCCGGCCATAACTTTGGCGCAGCAAGCGCCGGTCGTAGCAAATAACGGTGGCGTGGTCTTCTTCGGTGCGAATGGCGCGCCCGGTCCATTGCAGCAACTTGATACCAGTGGCCGGCACCACCAGCTCGGAGAACGGGTCGCGCCCTACGGTCTTCAGCCATTCGGCACGGGCTTCTTCCACCGGATCAGACGGCGGGCTGAAAGGCAGCTTGGCAATAAACACGGTTTCGCACAACCGGCCCGGCAAGTCCAGCCCTTCACCAAAAGACTGCAGCCCAAAGATGACCGAGGGCTGCCCGGCCTCAACCCGTGCCTGGTGCGCCCCCAAAAGCCGGGCGCGCGACATTTGCCCTTGCACCAGCACCACCTCCAGGAGCCGTGGCGGCAAGGCATCCACCGCCGCGCGCATTTGCACGCGCGAGGTGAACAAGGCCAGCGCGCCCCGCGTCACCAACTGCAAATCAGCCATCAGCTCTTGCACCATTTCCTGGGTAAAAGCCTCGGCGTTCTTCGGGTCGGTCTGGGTTTCCACCACAATCAGCTCGCCCTGGGTGCGGTAGTTAAAGGGGCTGGCCACTTCAAGCGTACTCACGTGCGGCAGATGGTTCAAGCCGGCTTCCTGCAAGTAGTAGTCAAAGCTGCCGCAACTGGTGAGCGAGGCCGAGGTGACGACGGCGCCGCGCACCTGACTCCACAAATACTGGCGCAACAAGTCGCCCGGCACGATCGGGCAGGCATGCGCAGTGAGCACCACCAGGCCGGAGCTGCTGTCGGCCTTGAGCCACTTGGCCAGCGGCTGCGGCCCATGCTCCAGCATCAGCGTGCTGGTACTCACCACATGGGTCAAGCGTGGCGCCAACTGGCCCAGGCGGGCGTACATCAGCGAGTTGGGCAGGGCTTGCGCCGGGTCTTCTTTGGAGCGCAGCTTCAGCTCGGCCCCCAGCGCCTCCAGGGCTTTGGACAAGCCGCCCGAATGGCCCTGAATCAAGGCCATGGGCTCCAACAGCTGCGCCGGCAACACGCCCGCGCTGAAGCGGTGCACCCCCTCAAAACCAGCGCCGCTGCTTTTGAGATAGTCCATGAGCAAACGGCCCAGGTCCATCAAGGCGCCCTTGAGCTGTTGCGCCAGGGTGGTGACGTCTTGTTCCAGCGTCATCTGAATTTTTTCACTGACCTCGTGCAAAGCCTTGGGCAGTTTGTCAAGCCAGCGCAGGTTGGACAAATCCATGGCACTCGAAAACTGGTCCAGCGCAACGGCCGGCAGATGGTGGCCTTCGTCAAACACCACCAGGCAGTTGTCCAGGTCGGGCAGGGTTTTCATGCCCAGAGAGGCCAGCACCAAGTCGTGGTTGGCCACAATTACATGGGCCTCGGCCAGCTTGGTGCGGGCGTTGTAATAACTGCAATCGCGGTAGCGCGGGCAATGCCGCGCGGTGCAGGTATGGCGCTCGGCTGCCACGGTAGACCAGTCGCGCGGGTCGGGCTGCTCGGGCAGGCTGTCGCGGTCGCCGTCCCATTGGTTGGCCGTCAGTCCCACGGCCAAGGTTTCATAGAGTTTGAAGCGCCGCTCCTGCGGGTCTTCGCCCTGCAATTGGCTGGTGTAAGCGGCGCGAGGGGGCGGCGTGTCTTCGTCTGGCCCAAACAGGTCTTCACCGGCGCTTTGGGCTGCATCGGCGTCCAGCCCCACCAGGCGATCGAGCTTGAACTTGCAGACATAGCGGCCACGGCCTTTGGCCAGCGCAAACACAAAGGGGGTCTCCAGCACAGCGGCCAGCGCGGGCAAGTCCTTGGTCATCAACTGCTCTTGCAGCGCCACCGTGGCGGTAGAAATAATGACCCGGGTTTTGAGCGCCAGCGCCATCGCCACCATGGTGGAGGCGTAAGCAGCCGACTTGCCCACCCCGGTACCCGCCTGAATTACAGCAATGGCCCGCTCGGGCTTGGGGTGCTCGCCCAGCGACACGCCCGCCATGGTCTGCGCAATGCGCTCGGCCATATCACGCTGCCCGGGTCGCGAGCGAAAACCGGGGCTGGCGTTCACCATCTGGTCAAACGCAGCCAGCGCGGTGGCAGCCAGTTGTTCAGTGCTCAAGTTCAAGTCCCTGCGTCAGGGAGAGGGCAATACATGTCATGGGAAGAAGTAAGGGGGGCTCGGAAGACCGATTATCGGACCCCAGGCATCGCAGCGAATAAACCACCTGAATTTTTCAACCGGTTGAATCCATCCCCTAGCCCTAACGCGGGTGCAGGCTGTGGCGCTCGAAAAATAGTTCGCAGGTAAACATCTTGACCTGCAAGCCCATAGCCGGGCTTCGCGCGCTGTCAGACCGCTGCTGTAGGAGAACGTGTCCACCAGGGGAGATTCGCATGGGGTAACCAGTGGCGTTTACTGCTGGTCAAATCTTGCAACAACATACATTTTTGCAATGAACACACAGGGCTCGCTGCCGCAGGCAACTGTTTGTGGAAACAGCGCCCCCGCAACTACAGATGTTGCTGCAACGAGTAGTTTGTTTAACTCTGTGATGGATGAATCTCAAATTGGTGGCACAGGCTTCACCAACGCCTTTATCAACCTGCCCAGAACTGCAGGTGGGGGACCAACTCTTGATGCCTATCTGATTGGTACGGATGGAAAGTTGGTAACAACACAAACCGTCAACACCATTGGTAGCGTTAAACGGATTGCCGCCTTCATGACTCTGCCAAGCCCAGGCGTTGTCGTGACAGATGCCTCCACAAGTTTTGTGTTGGGTTACAACAATACCAGAGGCGCCCAAGTTGCCACGCAAAGCAATCTCACCCCATCTCCCATAAGCAAATTGGGCAACGGTCCTTTTGACATGACAGTTACGGTCAATTAAAACGCATCCTATTGCGCCGAGGTGCAAGCAGGTGGCCGACCGCCAGAGTGACCCGGGCGGGCAGATTGCGGGCCGAACCAAACAGATTGACGCGCTGAAACTTGGCGGTGGCCAATGTCGACCGCACGACCTGCGCCGAACGGGGCCGAGTAGCATGGCCGAACTGGGCGCGCTGCCCGATGTAATCGAGACATGTCTGAAACACCCCGAAGAAAACAAGATGAAGCGCATTTACCAGCGCGGCACCTACGAAGGCCCCATGCGCGATGCGTGGCCGCTGTGGGGTGAACGGCTGGACTTACTGACCAACAAACCGGCCAATGTGGTGACGCTGCGGGCGGCCTGATGCAAATTTTGGCCATTCCAGTTAAACTAAGTGCTACATCCTTGGGCTCCATTGGACATTAACAGGACAAACCATGCACACATCTACACTCCGCGCCGCTGGTGGCTCCATTGCCGTGACCATTCCGCAGTCGCTGGCCAAGTCCACCGGCTTACACCCTGGCGACAAGGTCAGTTTCGAATTAGAAGCCGGGCGCTTGATCATTTCGCCGATCAGCCGTCGCAAGTACAGCTTACAAGAGCTTCTGGCCATGCAGGGCGACGAGCCGCTGGTGATCGACAAGGCTTGGGACAATATGCCCGCCGTCGGCCAAGAGGTTCCCCTTTGAGCCGCAAGGTTTGGCAGCGCGGCGACATTGTGGTCGCCAGTTTCGACCCCACGCTGGGCCAAGAGCAACAAGGCCGCAGGCCCGGCATTGTGGTCACGCACGCCGACTTGAACCGACTGGGCATGATTGGCGTTTGCCCCATCACGCAGGGCGGCATGGGCGCACGCAAGGCCGGTTTATCAGTCAGTTTGATGGGCACCGGCACGCAGACGCAGGGCGTGGTGCTGGTTCACCAGTTCAGGATGATTGACCCATCACAGCGCGGTTTGACCCTGATTGAGCAAGCGCCGGACGATTTGGTGGAAGAAGTGCGGGCGCGGGTGGCCGCCATGCTCGATTAGCAGAACAACGCGACATAGCGCGCACGTTATCCACAATTACGTTGTTTTGTCGCATGTTGGTTGTGTGCGTGTGTCGTCGCCGATAGAAATTTAACCCAGTGGGGTTCAATATTGGATCGGCGTCAACACGGTTGGGACAACGGTTGGGACAATGGACGATTTGGGAGCCACCAAGAAGAAAGGACTTAGCCCCTTTCGAAGCTAAGTCCTTGATTCATATGGTCGGTGTGAAAGGATTCGAACCTTCGACCCCTTGCACCCCATGCAAGTGCGCTACCAGGCTGCGCCACACACCGATCAGGCTCAAATTATAACCGGTAGAACTCTGCTGCTTCAGGCATGCAGCGAGAGAAGTTCACGAATTTCGCAGAGCTCACGGTGCACAAATTTCAGGTGTGCGGGCACGTCGTTTGGCGTGGCGTCGAATGCATCGTCTGGCGCGTCTTCATGTTCCAGAACCTCTAGTTCATCAAGGCCGTCAAGCATGACTTCACCGTTGCGTTTTTTGTCGCGCTCGGATTGCACCAGCTCCTGCATTTTGTTGCGCGCACCGCTGATGGTAAATCCCTGGTCGTACAAGAGATCGCGAATTCGCCGGATCATCAGTACTTCGTGGTGCTGGTAGTAGCGACGGTTACCGCGCCGCTTCATGGGGCGCAGCTGGGTAAATTCTTGCTCCCAATACCGCAGAACGTGCGGCTTTACGCCGCACAAATCCCCAACTTCACCAATGGTGAAATAGCGTTTGGCAGGAATGGGGGGGAGGGATTTCTCCATTTAAATCAATATCATGGGCACAAGAGGTGCGAGGTTACTCTAAGTCTGCGCCAGAGTAAATCAGCAATTGACGCTGATCGCCATATTTCAACGCAACCGGTTGCCACAACCCTTAGGAGGCTGTTGTTGGGCTGGTGTCACCCTGGATTTGTTCTTTGAGTTTGTGGCTGGCATGGAAGGTGACCACACGGCGCGCTTCGATGGGAATGGACTCTCCCGTGCGGGGGTTGCGTCCTGGCCGGGGGGCTTTGGTGCGAATTTGAAAATTTCCAAAGCCTGAAATTTTGACGTCATCGCCTTCGACCAAGCTGTCTGACACCAAATCAAAAAAAGCGTCAATCATGTCTTTTGACTCACGCTTGTTGAGGCCAATCTGGTCAAACAGCATTTCGGCCAGTTGCGCTTTGGTCAACGCCGGGGTTTCCAGGCTTTCAACAGAAATTTCCATAAGGTGTGCTCTTGTTCTGGTTAGCGTTTAAGTATCAGGCACGTTGCCGGGCACCCAGGGTGGTGACCAAGGAGTTGAGCACCGACTGGACGGAGCGCTCTATCTGTTCTTCTGTCAGCGTGGCTTCTTCTGAATTGAGTGTGAGGCGAATGGCCATGCTCTTTTCAGGCTGCGCTGCTTCTGTACCTGCCACGGACTTGGGGCGGTAAATGTCAAACAGGGTGGCGTTGCGCAGCAAACCTTCGGTGGGTGCGGCCCAGACGGCGGCCATCAAGGCGTCGTACGTGACTCGCTCTTGCACCAGCACGGCAATGTCGCGCTCTACGGCCTGGTGCTTGGGCACGGCCTTGAACACCGGGACATCACGTTGCAGCACGGCATCCAGTTCGAGTTCAAACATCAAGGGCGCGTGCACCAGGTCGTAGGCCTGGCGCCACTTGGGGTGCAGTTCGCCAACAAAGCCGATAGCGACACCATCCAACACCACGCGGGCACAACGCCCGGGGTGCATGGCAGGATGTTCAGCCGCTTCAAACACAGGTTTTTGCGGGGCCAACAGGGCTTGCACGTCGCCTTTGATGTCAAAGAAGTCAGCGCCCTGCTCTTTGCGGCCCCACTGCAGGTCGTTTGCACTGCCGCATACCATGCCGGCCAAGCGCATGGGCTGGTGAAAGCCTTCCACGGTACTGTCGGTGTTTTTGACCGAAGCGTCGCGCAGGAATACGCGTCCGAGTTCAAATACACGCACTCGGGCCGCTTTGCGGTCAAGGTTGAACTTCAGGACTTGCAGCAGGGAGCCCAACAAGGAGGAACGCATGACGTTCATCTGGCTGGCAATCGGGTTCAGTAGCTGGATGGGCTTGGGGTTGCCGGCGAGTTCGTGCTCCCAGCGCTCTTCGACGAAGCTGAAATTGATGGTTTCCTGGTAACCCAGTGCGGCTACTGCACGGCGTACGGCAAAGGCACTGCGCTGTGCCTCAGGCCGAATTTTGGCGGTAATGGGGGCCAGCGGCGGTGTGGCGGGCAGGTTGTCGTAGCCCACCATGCGGGCGATTTCTTCGATCAGGTCTTCTTCAATCTGAAGGTCAAAGCGGTAGGTCGGTGGCGTAACCGTGAGCACACCTTCGCTTTGAACCACGGGCAAACCCAGGCGGACCAGTGCGTCGGCACATTGGTCCTGCGTGAGCGGCATGCCGATGATCTTGCAGGCTCGGGCCACGCGCAGTGTCACTGGCGCCGACACCGGCATGTTGGGCTGCTGATCATCCAAGGGGCCGCAGACAGTTTGCGCCGTGCCACAGATGTCGAGAATAAGTTGTGTGATGCGTTCCAGATGCTCAAGGGTCTGGCTCGGGTCCACGCCACGCTCAAAGCGATGGCCGGCATCGGTGGAGAAGTTGAAGCGGCGTGAGCGCCCGGCAATCGACTTGGGCCACCAGAAGGCGGCTTCCACGTAAATGTGTTGTGTGTCGTCCGAGACGGCCGTGGCGTCACCGCCCATGATGCCGGCCAGCGACTCGACTTGGTGATCGTCGGCGATGACGCCCACTTTTTCATCGACCGTTACGGTGCTGCCATTGAGCAATTTGAGTTGTTCACCAGGACGGCCCCACCGAACATCGAGTCCACCCTTGATTTTGTCCAGGTCAAAAATGTGCGAGGGGCGACCCAGCTCAAACATGACGTAATTGGAAATATCGACCAAGGCCGATACGCTGCGCTGGCCGCAACGGGCCAGGCGCTCCACCATCCAGGCGGGGGTATGGGCTTGGGTGTTGAGGTGGCGCACGATGCGGCCAGAAAAACGGCCGCATAAATCGGGCGCGCTGATCTTGACGGCCAGTTTTTCGAGGCCCGCAACCGGCACAGCAGAAAACACCGGGGCCTTCAGCGGTGCGCCCGTCAAAGCGGACACTTCACGCGCCACGCCGTAGACGCTCAGGCAATGCGCCAGGTTGGGCGTGAGCTTGAGAGTGAACAAGGTGTCGTCCAGGTTCAGGTGCTCGCGAATGTTTTGTCCCAGCGGTGCATCAGCGGCAAGTTCCAGCAGTCCACCATGGTCTTCCGAGAGCTTGAGTTCGCGGGCTGAGCACAGCATGCCCTGGCTCTCAACCCCACGCAGTTTGCCGACCTTGATGAGAAACGGTTTTCCATCCTCACCAGGGGGCAACTCGGCCCCCACCAGTGCGCAAGGCACCTTGATGCCGACACGGGCATTGGGTGCGCCACACACGATGTCGAGCAAGTCGGCCTGCCCCACATCCACCTTGCAAACACGCAGGCGGTCGGCGTTGGGGTGTTGCACGGCTTCTTTGATTTCACCCACAACGATGTGGGTGAAAGGTGGCGCCACGGGCTTGAGTTCTTCAACTTCAAGACCGGCCATGGTCAGCGTGTCAGCCAGTTGTGCGGTCGTCAAAGGTGGGTTGCAGAATTCGCGCAACCAGGATTCAGGGAATTGCATGTTGGAGCTTTAATCAGTCTGTTATTGGAATTGCGACAGGAAGCGTATGTCGCCATCAAAAAACAAGCGCAGGTCATTGACGCCATAGCGCAGCATGGTGAGTCGGTCGGGCCCCATGCCAAATGCAAAGCCTATGTATTTTTCAGGATCGAGTCCCATGTTGCGCACGACATTTGGGTGCACTTGACCCGAGCCGGCGACCTCAAGCCAGCGGCCAGCAAGCGGTCCGGTCTGGAACTGAATGTCAATCTCCGCACTCGGTTCAGTGAACGGGAAAAAGCTGGGGCGAAAACGCAGCACCAGATCGTCCGACTCAAAGAAGGTACGGCAAAAGTCGGTAAAAACGTACTTCAAGTCTTTGAAACTGACGTTCTCGCCCACCCAAAGGCCCTCGCACTGGTGGAACATGGGGGAATGGGTGGCGTCGCTGTCAACGCGGTAGGTGCGGCCAGGCGCGATGACACGAATCTCAGGCATGCTGTGCCCGGCGTCAATCATGGCGCGGTGTTTTTTGACATGCTGCACGGCGTAGCGAATCTGCATGGGGCTGGTATGGGTGCGCAGCAGATTAGGCGCTGTGGCAGAGCCGCCTTCAACGTAAAACGTATCGTGCATGGAACGCGCGGGATGGTCTTCTGGCGTGTTGAGCGCGGTGAAGTTGAACCAGTCCGACTCAATCTCAGGGCCTTGGGCCACGTCAAAACCCATAGAGCCGAATAAGGCCTCAATGCGCTCCAAGGTAATAGAGACAGGGTGCAAACCGCCCTGCCCACGCTGACGGCCCGGCAGGCTCACGTCCAGCGCTTCGGCTTGAAGTTGCACCTGCAACTCAGCATCAGCCAAGGCTTGCCGCCGGTTGGACAACGCGGTCTCAATGGCCTGTTTGGCTAGGTTGATGGCGGCGCCACGTGACTTTTTATCTTCAACAGCCAAGCTCGCCATGCCTTTCATCATCTCGGTGATGCGGCCAGATTTACCAAGAAACAAAGCCTTGGCATTTTCTAAATCAGCGGGAGTGGCGGCCTGCTCAAAAGCAGTCTGGGCTTGGCCAACGACGTCGTTCAACTCGTTCATATATTCTCTTGTCATTGAAAAAGGGCTAGTGCTTTTTCAAGCTCTAGCCCTAGTCTCTGGTGCATGGCATGCTATTTAGAAAATAGCCAGCCAGTGCAAACTCAAGCGGCCAGCTTGGCCTTGACTTGTTCCACGATGCCAGCAAAGGCAGCCATGTCGTGAATCGCGATATCGGACAAGATCTTACGATCAACCTCGATACCGGCTTTCTTCAGACCGTTGGCGAATTGGCTGTAGGTCATGCCGCACTGACGAGCAGCCGCATTGATACGAGCAATCCACAACTGACGGAAGACACGCTTTTTGGTACGGCGATCACGGTAGGCATATTGCCCAGCCTTCATCACCGCTTCTTTGGCGACACGGAAAACATTACCGCGGCGACCGCGGAAACCTTTTGCAAGGGCTAAAACTTTTTTATGGCGGGCGCGAGCCGTTACACCACGTTTGACGCGAGGCATGTGATTACTCCTTGTTCGTCGTTAATTAAATACCCATG
>CAJCCO010000031.1 GCA_903960915.1 uncultured beta proteobacterium | reverse complement strand
TCAATGGCATGCCGCCGCATGCACAGCAGTTTGCCGGTGACCCGGCGGGCGATGAGCATGCGCGCCATGAGTTTGAAATTTCCAGGCGCAATTTTCTGGCACTGGTTTTCTGTCTGATGGTCGGAACGGCCGCACTGCCGCATATTTTGATTCGCTATTACACCGTTCCCAGCGTCAAGGAGGTACGGCAATCTGTGACCTGGTCGCTGTTGTTCATCGTGCTGGTCTACATCACGGCCCCGGCGCTGGCAGTGTTGGTCAAGTACGAAGTTTTCACCCTGGTGGTCGGAACCCCATTTAGCCAGTTGCCCGACTGGATCACGGCCTGGAACAAAGTCGACCCGTCCTTGCTGTCGGCCGTGGACGTCAACCGGGACGGCATTTTGCAGCTCAATGAGCTGTCAATTGGCGGCGACATCATCATGCTGGCGGCCCCGGCCATCGGTGGTTTGCCCTATGTCGTCTCGGGCCTGGTGGCTGCCGGTGGGCTGGCCGCGGCGCTGTCCACCGCCGACGGCTTGTTGTTGACGATTTCCAGCGCCCTCAGCCACGATGTTTATTACAAGATGATCGATCCAAACGCCTCGACCGCCAGGCGTGTGACTTTGTCCAAAGTGCTGCTGCTGGTGGTGGCGCTGAGCGCTGCTTATGTGGCTTCCCGCAAGCCGGCCGACATCCTGTTTCTGGTGTCAGCGGCCTTTTCGTTTGCTGCGGCTGCTTTTTTTCCGGCATTGACCCTGGGTATTTTCTGGAAGCGGGCAACTGGCGTTGCAGCTTCGCTGGGCATAGTGGCTGGCTTGGGCACCACGCTGGTCTACATGGTGCTGACCCAGCCCTGGATGCGCAGCCTCTTTGGCGTGACCCGGCCAATTGAGCTGTGGTGGGGCATACAGCCGATTTCCGCCGGGGTGTTCGGGGTGCCGGTCGGTTTTGCCGTCATTTTGGTGGTCAGCCTCCTCACCCGGCGTCCGGGTACCCAAGTCATGGACCTGGTCAACCATGTGCGCTACCCCGGCGCACTGCCGCGCAGCCCCGAAAAAAGGCAGGTTGTCGCTCCCTGGGCAGGCGGGCTATAATCATGGGCTTCGCCTTGCTGCACCCTTAACGACGCTGGGGCAGCTTTTACCAACCATAAGGAGAGTTTATGCGTCACTATGAAATCATCTTGATGATCCATCCGGATCAAAGCGAGCAGGTTCCGGCCATGCTGGAGCGCTACAAAGCCATGATCACCGCAGGCGGTGGCAAGGTTCATCGCGTGGAAGACTGGGGTCGCCGCCAACTGGTTTATCTGATCCAGAAATTGGCCAAGGCCCATTACCTGTGCATCAACATTGAAGCCAGCCAGGCTGTGATGGACGAGATTGAGCACGCGTTCAAGTTCAATGACGCGGTGTTGCGTCACATGACGGTGGCTAAGAAAAAGGCCGAAACCGGCCCCTCCATCATGATGCGCAACGTCGAGCGGGAAGAAGCCCGTAAATCTCCGCAGGCTGAATACGCGGCCTCTTAAGGCGCTTCACCTTTCGTACGCGTTTGCTGTTTGCACGAACTGAAATTTGAGTGAACCATGTTGATCTGACGGCGAGTATTGTGGAGGCCAGCCCTCTGCGCTATACGCCAGCCGGTCTTCCCGCTGTTAACTTTGTTCTCGACCATGAGTCCGAAGTCACCGAAGCAGGAGTCACCCGGCAAGTCAAACTGAGCATCAAGGCTGTGGCTTTTGGTGCTTTGGCCGAACAGGCCGGTCGGCTGCCTTTGGGGCAGGCCTTCAAGTTCAGCGGTTTCCTCATCAGTGCGCGCACCAACAAGAGCGTCATTTTTCATATTCAAGAAC
>CAJCCO010000030.1 GCA_903960915.1 uncultured beta proteobacterium | reverse complement strand
TTTTGAAAGCGTCGAGGGCCTTCAGGCGCTCGTCCTGGCTTTTGTCGCCATGCAGGGCAGCGGTTTTGAGGCCTTCGCGCTCCAAAGAGCGCGCCAAGCGGGCGCAACCGAGCTTGCTGTTGACGAACACAAAGGCCTGCTTCATGTCGCGGCTCTTGAGAATTTGGTGCAGCGCGTGGCGCTTGTCGTCGTCACCCACACTGTAAAAATGCTGCTCAACGGTGGAGGCCGTGGCATTGGAGCGGGCCACCTCAATCGTGACCGGGTTTTGCAGGTAGCTGCTGGCCAGACGCTTGATCTCCGGGGAGAAGGTGGCCGAGAACAGCAGCGTGGTGCGCTGCTTGGGCAGGTAGCTCAGGATGCGTTGCAGGTCAGGCAAAAAGCCGATGTCGAGCATACGGTCGGCCTCGTCCAGCACCACGTATTCGACCTGGTTCAGTACGGCGTTCTTGGCTTCAATATGGTCCAGCAGACGTCCGGGCGTGGCCACCAGAATTTCCACCCCTTTTTTCAGTTCCAGGGTTTGGGGCTTCATATCCATGCCGCCAAACACCACCGTGCATCGCAGCTGGGTATGAACGGCATAGGACTTGATGGCCTGCGCCACCTGGTCGGCCAGTTCGCGCGTGGGCAGCAGCACCAGCGCACGCACCGGATGGCGCGCAGGCGAGGTGGAGCTGTTTTCATGCTTGAGCATGCGCTGCAACAAAGGAAGGGAAAAGGCCGCCGTCTTGCCGGTGCCGGTCTGGGCTGCGCCCATGACGTCATGGCCTTGCAGCACCATAGGAATGGCCTGGGCCTGAATCGGGGTCATGGCGGTGTAACCCATGTCCGCCACGGCGCGGGCCAGGGGCGCTGCCAGTTGCAACTGGGCAAAGGCCATGGGTGCGTCCACAGTTTCGGTCGCGGCAGGGGTCAATTCGAGGGAGAGATCAGAAGTCAAATCGGTCATTCATAGCCAAAATCAAGTGCTATCAATCCGATAGCTGATGCGCCCCAGGAAATGGAGCAAAGATGCCTATTATCCCTGATACAGGCCCGTGGCGGCGGCAAGGGGCCGCCGGCTGTCCAATCAGGCTTTGGGCAGGGTGACGCCGGTCTGGCCCTGGTACTTGCCGCCCCGGTCTTTGTAGCTGGTTTCGCAGACGTCGTCCTTGTCGCTTTCGAAGAACAACACCTGGGCGCAGCCCTCGCCGGCGTAAATGCGGGCCGGCAGTGGCGTGGTGTTGGAGAACTCCAGGGTTACATAACCCTCCCACTCGGGCTCGAAAGGGGTGACGTTGACGATGATGCCGCAGCGGGCATAGGTACTTTTGCCCAGGCAGATAGTGAGCACATTGCGCGGAATGCGAAAGTACTCCAGGGTACGGGCCAGCGCAAAGCTGTTGGGCGGAATGATGCAGCTGTCGCCATAAAAGTCGACAAAGCTCTTTTCATCAAAGTTTTTGGGGTCCACCACGGTGCTGTGGATATTGGTGAATACCTTGAATTCTGGGGCGCAGCGAATGTCGTAGCCGTAGCTGCTGGTGCCGTAAGAGATGATTTTTTGGCCGTCGCGCTCGCGAATCTGGCCCGGCTCAAACGGCTCAATCATTCCGGTTGACTCAGCCATCTTGCGAATCCACTTGTCGCTTTTGATACTCATGGTGAAAAACTCCTGGGTTGGCCGGATTGTAAGCAAGGGCCCGTCCGCCGATCAGTCGGGCTTGACCCCCAGTGCCTGGGAAATGACAGTGCGTTCCACCACGCGGTCGTCACCCAGCACGATCAGCGCAAACAGCAGTTCGTCCAAGCTGTTGGCGCGGGCGGTGCGCCGTGCCAACAAGGGCGTGGCCTGCGGGTTGAGCACCACAAAGTCTGCCTCGCAGCCCACTTGCAGATTGCCCACGCAGCCTTCCAGGCCCAAGGCCTGCGCTGCACCCGCCGTGTGCTGCCACCACAGGTGCTGCGGCGAGAGCGACAAGCCGTGTTTGGTTTGCCCTTCACGAGCCACGTAATAGGCGCCCAGCATGGTGTGAAACGGGCTGAAGCTGGTGCCGCCCCCCACGTCGCTGGCCAGGCCGTAGCGGTAACCCACGCGGTCGGCGCCCGCGTAATCAAAAAAGCCGCTGCCCAGAAACAGATTGCTGGTGGGGCTGACGGCGGCGGCGGCGCCGGTCTGGCGCATCAAGGCCCGGTCGGCGTCGTCAAAGTGAATGCAGTGGGCGTAAATGGCCCGCTCGCGCATCAGGCCAAAGTCGGCGTAGGTGGCCAGGTAGCTGCTCGACTCCGGAAACAAGGCGCGCGCCCAGGTGATTTCATCTTTGTTCTCCGCCACGTGCGACTGAATCCAAACGTCGGGGTAACGCGCGGCCAGTTCGCCCGCGCCCCGCAGTTGCGCCGCCGAACTGGTGGGGGCAAAGCGCGGCGTAATGGCGTAGCCCAACCGACCCTGACCGTGCCATTGCTGCAACAGGGCTTCAGAATCAATCAGGCTTTGCTCGGTGGCATCCTGGCGGCCCGGGGCCGAAGGCTGGTTCAGCAAATCGGCGGGGGCGTGGCGGTCCATCAGGCACAAGCCGGTCATCAGGCGCATCTGCTGCGCTTGTGCCTGCTGGAACAAAGCGTTGACCGACTCAGGGTGGGAAGTGGCAAAACTCAGCGCCGTGGTGACGCCGTTGCGCAGCAACTCATCAATAAAAAAGGCGGCTGCTTGTGCGCTGTAGGCCGGGTCCTTGAAACGCGTTTCTTCAGGGAAGGTGTAGTTTTCAAGCCAGGGCAACAGGCCTTCGGCCGGCGAGCCAATCACATCGGTCTGCGGGTAATGCACATGCAGGTCGACAAAACCGGGCGCGATCAACCGGTCCTTGAAGTGGGTCACCGGCACATCGGGGTACAAGGGCGCCAGGTCATGCCAGGCACCCACGGCCTGCACGCGCTGACGGCCCTGGGCATCCGGCCCCACCAGCAGCAGCCCGTCAGGCTCATAAACAGCGGCGTGGTGCGACCCCAGACTGGGGTCAAAACGGAGAATGGCGGCGCGGTAGGCTTGCATGGGGAAAGAGCTTAACCGCAGCATGCCCTGGCGGGCATAGGCCGCAGCGCATAGTGTCTATCGCCGCCCGCTTTGCAAGTGGACACCGTTAAAGCCATCGCTAGACCTCAGAGATATTGCAGCGGGTTGAAGAAACAACGGCCAAGACCTTCAGGGCAACTTGCCCTGCACGCCCTGCACCAGAAAGTTCATCTGCAAAATTTCCATATCGCTCAGAGTCTGCCCTTGGGCAATGACCACTTGGCCGACGTTGTCCAACACAGGCTGGCGGGCTTTGAACGGGTGCAGTCGGCCTTTGGCCATGTCCAGCTGGCGGGCCAGAACTTCTTGCTGCACAGCCGGCGGCACCTTGCTGCCAAAGCCCTCCACCTTGACCATGCCGTCCTTCACGCCACCCCAGACCTTGCCGCTTTTCCAGTTGCCCTTGAGCACCGCCTTGACCCGCGCTGTGTAGTAAGCCCCCCACCGGTGGGTAACCGCCAGAACCTGCGCGTCGGGGGCGATGTTGCGCATGTCAGAGTGGTAGGCAATGGCCAGTTTGCCGCGCTCTTGCGCGGCCACCATGACAGCCGAAGACCCGGTGTGAAACGCCATCACATCAGCCCCTTGGTTGAACAGCGTCATAGCTGCGTCGCGCTCACGTGCGGGGTCGAACCAGGTGTTGAGCCAAATCACTTTGACCCCGGCCTTCGGGTTGACGGAGCGCATGCCCAGCGCAAACGCGTTGATACCCTGCAACACCTCTGGAATAGGAAAGCCCGCCACATAGCCCGCCACATTGGACGTGGTCATGCGCCCCGCCGCAATGCCGGCCAAGTAACGGCCTTCGTAATAGCGGGCATTGGCCACGGCCACATTGGGCGCGGTCTTGTAGCCGGTAATAGACTCGAATTTGACGTTCGGAAATTCCTGCGCCACTTTGAGCGTGGGCTCCATGTAGCCAAAGCTGGGCGTGAAGATGAGCTGATGGCCGGTGGCGGCCAGGTCGCGGATCACGCGTTCAGCGTCTGCGCCCTCGGCCACGTTCTCAACGTAGGTGGTTTTAACCTGGTCACCCAAGGCGGCCTGCACGGCTTTACGACCTTCTTCATGCTGGCGCACCCAACCGGCATCGGTAAGCGGCGCTACATACAAAAAGCCAATTTTTAGCGGCGCTGTAGCGGCTGTAGGCGCTGTAGCCTGGGCTGGAGTTTGGGCTGGAGTTTGGGCTTTGGTTTGGGGAAAAACGGGCGAAATAAAACAGGCGGCCACCAACGTGGCTACGAGGTTTTTGTACATGGTAGTCCTCTACATGGCTCCGAAACACAAAAGGCAAAGCCCGCCGGAGCAGCGGGCCTTGGCCGGTATTTTAGCGGCAAGTTGCAAGCCGACCCCGCCCTTGGCCTGACCTAACTTTGCCAAGAAACAGTGCAAAAAAAAGGCCGCCCGAAGGCGGCCTTTTCTGACCAGCGCAACAATTACTTGTTGCCTGGCACCTTGCCTTCTACGCCTTTGACGTAGAAGTTCAGGCCCCCGAGGAACTTGTCATCGGCCACAGCATCTTTGGCGACCTGCACCTTGCCGGTGTTGTCGGTGATAGGACCTTTCCAGATGACAAAACTGCCATCAGCCAGGCCTTTTTTCACTTCTTCCACTTTGGCTTTGGTCTCAGCTGGCACGTCTGCGGCGATGGACACGATGTCAATCGCGCCTTCTTTCACGCCCCACCAAGAACCGGTGCCGCCGGTCCATTTGCCGTCCAGGGCTTCCTTGGTGGACTTGATGTAGTAAGGACCCCAGTTGATCACGGCGGAAGCCAAGTGGGCTTTGGGGCCGTAGGCGGTCATGTCGGAATCCCAACCGAAAGCGCGTTTGCCCTTGGCTTCAGCGGTTTTCAGCACGGCTGGAGAATCGGTGTTCTGGAACAGCACGTCAGCGCCGCCGTTGATCAGCGAAGTCGCTGCTTCGGTTTCTTTGGGTGGGTTGAACCACTCATTGACCCACACCACTTTGGTCTTGACCTTAGGGTTGCTGGATTGCGCGCCCAGGGTGAAGGCGTTGATGTTGCGAACCACTTCAGGAATTGGCACCGAAGCCACCACGCCCAGGGTGTTGGACTTGGTCATCTTGCCAGCGATCACACCGGCCATGTACGCGCCTTCGTAGGTGCGGCTGTCATAGGTGCGCATGTTCTCGGCTTGTTTGTAGCCAGTGGCATGTTCAAACTTGACATCTTTGGTGTCGGCTGCCACTTTGAGCATGGGCTCCATGTAACCAAAGGTGGTGCCGAAAATCAGCTTGTTGCCTTGTCCTGCCAGGTCGCGAATCACGCGCTCTGCGTCAGCAGACTCAGGCACGTTCTCAACAAACGAGGTTTTGATTTTGTCGCCAAACTCTTTTTCCAGGGCTTTGCGGGCGTTGTCGTGCGCAAAGGTCCAGCCACCGTCGCCCACAGGGCCAACGTAAGCGAACGCGATTTTCAGGGGTTCAGCCTTGGGGGCTGCGGCAGAAGCTGCAGCTGCAGGCGCTGCTGCTTCTTTTTTGCCGCATCCCACCAGCGCGGCGGCTGCCACGGCGGTAAGTGCTGCTATTTTCAGCAGTGAACGTTTTTGCAGGTCGGTCATGTCAATTCCTTCTTGGATGGGGGTGGGACAGGGTTGAAAAAAGGTCTGGAAAACTTGGAGATTATGAACCGGAAAAAACAGCTCAGGCTCCGGGATAGAAAGGCTTGCCAATGGAGGCCGGCATGTTGATGCGGATCCACTGCGGATTACGGGAAATCAGCGCCAGAACCACGATGGTGGCTACATAAGGGAGCATGGCCAGGAACTGGCTTGGCACGTCCACCCCATTGCCTTGCAGGTGAAACTGCAACATGGTGACGCCACCAAACAGGTACGCTCCCAGCAGCACCCGCGCCGGACGCCAGGTGGCAAACGTGGTCAGCGCCAGAGCAATCCAGCCCTTGCCCGCCACCATGCCCTCCACCCACAAGGGCGTGTACACAATGGAAATATAGGCCCCCGACAGCCCGCACAGCGCACCGCCGGCCACCACAGCCATCAGCCGGATGCGGCGCACCGGGTAACCCAGGGCATGGGCAGACTCCGGGCTTTCACCCACGCTGCGCAGCACCAGGCCTGACCGCGTGCGGTACAAAAACCAGATCAGCGCCAAGGCAAACAGCATGGTCAGGTACACCAGCGGATGGTGCCGAAATAAGGCCGGGCCTATCAACGGAATATCGGCCAGGCCGGGAATAGCAAAACTGGGGCGCTCAGGAATTTTTTCTTGCACATACTTGATGCCGGCAAAGGCTGAAAAGCCTGCGCCAAAGAGGCTGACCGCTAGGCCAGTGGCGTACTGGTTGGTGTTGAGCCAGATCACCAGCGCGCCAAAAATCAGGGCCAACAAGGCGCCTGCGCCAATGCCCGCGACAAAACCCGCCAGGTCGCTGCCGGTCACCACCACAGCGGCAAAACCGGCAATGGCGGCGCACAGCATCATGCCCTCGGCGCCCAGGTTGACGATGCCCGCTTTCTCATTGATCAGCATGCCCAAAGAGGCCAGGGCCAGCACGGTGCCCGCGTTAAGCGTGGCGGCAATCAGCAGTGCGTAGGATTCCATTATTTCTTCCACTTCAAGCGGTAGTTCACCAGCGTGTCGCACGCCAGCAAGGTAAACAGCAGCAGGCCCTGAAACACACCCGTCAGCGATTTGGGCAGGCCCAGACGGGACTGCGCCAACTCACCGCCAATGTAGAACATGCTCATCAAAATAGCCGAAAACACCATGCCCACCGGGTGCAAGCGCCCCACGTAAGCCACGATGATGGCGGCAAAACCGTAACCCGCCGGCACATACGGGGTGAGCTGGCCAATGGGGCCCGCTACTTCTAACCCACCGGCCAGACCGGCCATGCCGCCCGACACCAGCAGAGCCACCCACAAGGCTCGGCGTGAAGAAAAGCCGGCATAACGCGCCGCCGCCGGCGCCAGACCCCCCACCTGCTGGGCAAAACCGGCCCGGGTGCGAAACAGAAAAATCCAGGTACCTATGACGCCCAGCAGCGCCAAAAACACGCCAATGCTCACGCGTGACCCACTGAACAAGCGCGGTATGCGCGTGGCCAGATCAAAGGTTTTGGTTTGTGGAAAGTTGTAGCCCTGCGGGTCTTTCCAAGGGCCCGAAACCACAAAATTGAGCAGCAGCACGGCCACGTAGACCAGCATCAGGCTGACCAGAATTTCATTGGCATTGAAACGGTCACGCAGCCAGGCGGTCAGGCCACCCCACACCATGCCGCCGAGCACGCCCGCCAGCATCACCGCCAGCACAATCCAGCGGCCGGTGCTGGCATCGGCCAACAAAGCCACGCCGCTGGCTGCCATGGCGCCCATCACATACTGGCCTTCGGCGCCAATGTTCCAGACGTTGGAGCGAAAACACACCGCCAGTCCCAGCGCGATCAGCAACAGGGGCGTGGCCTTGACGGCGAGTTCGCCCAGGGCGTAAGCGCTCTTCAGCGGGTCCCAAAAAAACACGCGCAAACCGCTCACCGGGTCTTTGCCTAGCGCCACAAACAGCGCTACGCCAATCAGCACGGTAATTAACAAAGCCAGCAGGGGGGAGGCATAGCTCCAAATGGCCGAGGGTTGGGGCCGGGCTTCGAGCTTAAGCATGCGACACCTCGCTGCTGTTCCAGAGTCCGCTCATCCATTCCCCTATTTTTTCAACCGTGGCGTCAGCCACCGGCACTGATGGCGACAAGCGGCCGCGGGCCATGACGTGCAGGCGGTCGCTGACTTCAAACAATTCATCCAGTTCCTCGCTGACCACCAGCACGGCACAACCGGCGTCCCGCAGGGCCAGAATTTCGCCCCGTATTTGCGCTGCCGCGCCGACGTCCACACCCCAGGTGGGTTGCGACACGATGAAGAGCTTGGGCGCGGCATCAATCTCGCGTCCGACAATGAATTTTTGCAAATTGCCGCCCGAGAGCGAGCGCGCTGCTGAACGCGGGCCACCGGCTTTGACGTTAAAACGCTTGATGATGGCGGCAGCGTGCGCCTCGAGTTGCTTGACCTTGATCCAGCCACCCGCAAAGCCCGGGGCTGTGATGGATTCATTGCGCGTGAGCAACAGGTTATGTGCCAGCCCCAGCGTGGGCACAGCGCCGCGCCCCAGACGCTCTTCGGGCACAAAATGCAGGCCCAGTTTTCGCCTAGCGCCAGGGTGTAGGGCCGACACATCGGTACCGCCCATGGCGATGGCGCCCGGCTGGGCACGCACATTTTCACCCGACAAGGCATAGAGCAATTCTTTTTGGCCGTTGCCCGAGACCCCGGCAATGCCCACCACCTCACCGGCGCGAACCTCCAAAGAAATGGCGTCAAGGTCGACGCCAAATTGGTCTTCACGCGCAAGCTTGAGATCGGTCACACGCAGCACGGCCGCACCGGGCTGGCGCGCATGATGCTGCAGCTGCGGGGGCTCCGAGCCAATCATCAGGCGCGAAAGCGAGGCATTCGACTCCTCGGACGGGTTGCACACCCCGGTGACCTTGCCGCCGCGCAGCACGGTACAGGCGGTGCAGAGTTCACGAATTTCATGGAGCTTGTGGCTGATGTACAAAATACTGCAGCCCTCAGAGGCCAGCTTTTTCAGCACCACAAAGAGTTTTTCCACCGCCTGCGGCGTCAGCACCGAGGTCGGCTCATCCAGAATCAGCAGCTGGGGGTTGGTCAACAAGGCGCGGATGATCTCCACCCGCTGCATCTCGCCCACGCTCAGGGTGTGCACCGGGCGGCTGGGGTCAATGTCCAGCCCGTATTCAGACGCCTTGGCCGTGATGCTGCGGGTAACCTCGGCCAGGCTCAGGCTTTTGTCCAGCCCCAGCCACACATTTTCAGCCACCGTGATGGTGTCAAACAGGCTGAAATGCTGGAACACCATGCTGATACCCAGCGCACGCGCCTCCTGCGGGTTGCGAATATGCACGGGTTTGCCGTTGAACAGCACGGTGCCTTCGTCGGGCTTGACCGAGCCGTAAATGATTTTCATCAGGGTCGATTTGCCGGCGCCGTTTTCACCCAGCACCGCATGGGTTTCACCGGGCAGCACGGTCAGGGACACCTGGCTATTGGCCACCACGCCCGGGTAGGCTTTGGTGATGCCGGTCAATTGGAGCCTGGGCATTGGCATGTTCATGAATGTCCCGTTGCCGGTCCAGATAAATGAGGGTGGGTGGTGTGGAGTGCAGCCGCCACGGATTTGACGCGCTCACGCAGCCATCGGCTGGCTGCCGAGGTGTGGGTGCGTTTGTGCCAAAGTTGGTAGTACATCAAGGGGGGAAACTCAATCGGACAGGGCAACACCTTGACCGGCAGCGTGCTGACAAAGCGTTCGCAGTACTGTCGGCCTGTTGTGAGGACAAGCAAGGTTGAGGCCACCATGGCCGGAATTTGACCAAAGTGCGGGCAGCGCGTGGTGATACGCCGTTGCAAGCCCTGCGTCTCCAGGTAACTGTCAATCACGCCCTTGGCGCCGGGGTGCGTGGCGCTGGGTGCCACGTGGTCGGCATCAAGCCAGGCACCAGCGTCCCAGCCACGGCGCACGGCGGGGTGGTCTTTGGCCACCAGGCACACCACTTCGTCGTCAAACAGGCGGCTCAAGTGCAGGTCATCAGGGGGGGTGGTCCAGTTGCCAATCACCACATCCACCTCGCCCTGGGCGAGTTGCACCCGGTAGTCGGTGGCGGCGCTCAGCGGCAAAATTTCAATCTGGCACAAGGGGGCGCTGCTCTTGATCTGGGCGACCAGTTGCGGCAAAAAAAGGGGGTCGAGGTAGTCGCTGGCGGCCACGCGAAATGTGTTGTTGGCGGTGGCGGGCTCGAAACTGCGGGCATCGGAGAACAGCATTTCAGCGGCACGCAAGATGCTTGAAGCTGGCTCCACCATGCGCAGGGCCGCCTCGGTGGGCACCATGCCGGCGCCTGAGCGCACCAAAAGGGGGTCGCCAGAGAAATCACG
>CAJCCO010000029.1 GCA_903960915.1 uncultured beta proteobacterium | reverse complement strand
TTGCGGGCTTGCTGCAATTGCGTCGAGAACATGGGATAAACGCCGCACAAGTAAGTCACATCGCGGTAGAAATTACCCATCGGAACAAGCTGGTGCTGACCTACCCGCAACCTCAGTCGGAAGCTGAGGCGCGTTTTAGCATGCAGTATTGCCTGGCCACCGCCATGTGCACGGGCGACGTCACGGAGTCTGACTTCAGCCAGGCAGCTATTGAACGCAATGATTTGCGTGACCTGATGTCACACATAACGCTGCGCAGTTACCCCTCCAACCCGGTTGTTCCTGACTCCTCGCCCGAAGAGCCAGACCATGTACGAATCAAGCTCAAAAATGGGGATCTATTTGAGATAACAGTTAGTCACGTTCCTGGTGGTCCGTCCAACCCACTGAGCGAACAGGAACTCAGCGCAAAGCTGCACCAGTGTGCAGATTCAATGATTGGTGAGGCGCGTATTGACGAGCTGGCGATAGCGCTGAGCAACTTTGAAAAACTGCCCGACGTGTTCCCGGTCACATGCCACATGCTTGGCATCTATCAGGCTCCGGTTAGCACCGGACAAGCGCAGCGCTGAACAGGGACGAGACCAAAAAATACCATGGAAACCATACAGTTTATTTATCAGAATTTGGGTCTGCTGGGCCTGCGAACAGTGGAGCACGTCTCGCTGGTAGCAATTGCTGTGGGCGTGGCCATCGTTACTGGCGTACCCATAGGGATTGCAATTACCCAGAACGAACGGGTGGCCAAGCTGGTGCTGTATATCGCTTCAATGATCATGACCATCCCTTCGGTAGCGCTGTTCGGGATGATGATTCCGATCCTCTCGAAAATTGGTCAAGGCATTGGTTACCTGCCTGCTGTGATTGCGGTCATGTTGTATTCACAGCTGCCGATCATCCGCAACACCTATACGGCCATCAACAACGTCGATCCCGCCTTGCGCGAGGCCGCTCTAGGCATGGGAATGACGCCCATACAACGCTTGCGTAGCGTCGAAATACCACTGGCCATTCCCGTCATCATGGCCGGCGTGCGAATTGCGGTGGTGATGAATATCGGCATCATGGCCGTCGCAGCCTATATCGGCGCTGGAGGGCTCGGAACGTTCATTAGCCGCGGCATCTCTCAAACCGACAGCCGCCAACTTATTGCCGGCGCGCTGGCTGTCAGCCTACTGGCCATATTTACCGACTTTTTTCTTTCATGGCTGCAGCGACGACTGACGCCAGCAGGAATAAGGCACTGACTTTTTCGACCTACGAACACGTCCGCCACGCATGCAATAAATAGTAAATGAGACACCATGATCAAGCTTGAAAAACTTACGAAGTTGTACGACACGCCCACGGGTCAGGTCATTGCGGCAGAAAACATCGACATGGAAGTGCCCACCGGCGAGATCTGTGTGCTGCTGGGGCCCTCGGGTTGCGGCAAGACCACAACACTCAAAATGGTCAACCGGATCGTTACGCCCACCTCTGGGCGGGTACTGATTGATGGCCAGGATACGACCGACTTGTCCACGGTGGAACTGCGCCGAAAAATTGGCTACGTCATTCAGCAGATTGGCTTATTTCCCAACATGACGATTGAGGAAAACATATGCGTCGTACCGCGCCTTATCGGCTGGGATGTAAATAAGGCGCGTCGGCGTGCAGCCGAACTGTTGGAGCTAACCGCACTTGATCCCGCCATCTTTCTAAAACGCTATCCCAGGGAGCTGTCTGGCGGCCAGCAGCAACGTGTGGGTGTTGCCCGTGCACTGGCAGCCGATCCACCGGTGATGTTGATGGACGAACCCTTCGGAGCGATTGACCCGATCAACCGTTCCTCTATCCAGGATGAGTTCCTCAAGCTGCAGGAGAAGCTGCGCAAGACCATCTTATTTGTTAGCCATGACATCGACGAGGCGGTCAAGATGGGTGACAAGATTGCGATTTTTCAGACCGGACGGCTGGCACAGTTTGATTCACCAGACAACGTACTAGCCCATCCTGCTCAACCTTTCATTGCTGACTTCGTGGGTTCTGACCGCACCATCAAGCGCTTGGGACTCATACAAGTGGGCGAGGCAATGGCTACCAATGCCCCCACTGCAAGCCTTGACGGGGACTTTGCAAAGGCCATGGCGCAAATGCAAGAAGCTGGCACGGCTGCAATGGTGG